>JAGNZZ010000063.1 GCA_017984135.1 Chitinophagales bacterium
TTATTTTAGCATCTTTTTCAGCACGTGCCTCTTTAATTTTTTCTTTGAAGACAACCGTTTTTGCTCTCAAATCATCATTTGATAAACTTTCTAAGGTAACACCAATTGCTTTGATTTTAGCGACATTGCCTTGTAACGCTTTAACGTCTTTTTCAGATTTATCTCCAACAAAAATTTTCAGGATACTATTTATGAAACTCATAGTGTTTGTGTAATTTCTTAATTTATAAAGTGTGCAAATTTAAGCAAAAAAAAAGCCTCAGCTGAGACTTTTTATTGGTTTTATCATTTTTTTAATATTCATCCTCGTTCCAAAGATAATCTTCGTCTGTTGGATAGTCGGGCCAAATTTCCTCCATTGATTCATAAATTTCGCCTTCGTCTTCTATAGATTGCAAGTTCTCCACTACTTCTAGCGGCGCTCCTGCTCTAATTGCGTAGTCGATAAGCTCATCTTTGTTAGCCGGCCAGGGCGCATCGCTTAAATAGGATGCTAATTCTAATGTCCAATACATCTTATTTCGATTTTAATTTATGCAAAAATAAATTTTTTACTGAAAAAGTCAAGTAAAATTCAATTTATTTTAAAAAAAGTTAAGAACGTGTTTTTATTTATAGCTGATTCTTTGTTTTTAATCTGAATTTTACAATAAAATATAAGATTTAGATACTAAAAAAATAAAAATGTTAAGTAGAATTTATTTTCTTGGAATCCACTTCACTTCATCAGCTTTTAATTCACTGGACAACTTTCGTGCCAGTACAAAAAGATAGTCAGAAAGTCGGTTGAGGTACTTAATTGCGTTCTCAGCAACAGGTTCATTATGGTCGAGATGAACAGCTAATCGCTCGGCACGACGACAAACACATCGGGCGATATGACAATATGACACTGAACTATGCCCACCTGGTAAAATAAAATGAGTCATTTGAGGCAAAGCTTCCTCCATCGCATCCATTTCTTTCTCTAATAATTCGATGTCACTATCGATAATTCCAAGTTTTTTCAAACGTAATTCTCCATTTTTCTTTACTTCTTTCTCTGGTGGAGTGGCAAGTATAGCACCAATGGTGAATAATCTATCTTGAATTTCGATGAGAATTTCCTTGTGATGCGTTTCTATCTCTTGATCGCGAATTAATCCAATGTGAGAATTTAATTCGTCAACAGTTCCATAACTCTCAATACGGATATGATCTTTGGGTACTCTTGTTCCTCCAAAAAGTGCCGTAGTTCCATTGTCTCCAGTTTTTGTGTATATTTTCATTATAGATTCAGCAATTGGGATTTAGGATTATGGGATTTTTATCCGTAATCAAAAATCAAATTTAATTTTCAAATATAGTATTTATTCGAATGGGTTTTAGTAGGTTTTTTCAAATAAATAGGTGAGAAATTTTATGATGTTTTACAACAGCTTCTAAGTGGGTGTTATAAATACTTTTTTGTAATTTTTAATAATATTTTTTCTTCATCCACAAGCTTACTCTAACTAACAAAATTAAAACCGGAACTTCTACCAATGGGCCGATGACACCCACAAATGCTTGTGGTGAGTGTAAACCAAAAACTGCAATAGCAACCGCAATAGCTAATTCAAAATTGTTTCCTGTGGCTGTAAATGCAACAGATGCATTTTTGTCGTAAGCTACTTTTAGTGCTTTGCTTATGAAGAAACTAACGAAAAATGTCAATACAAAATAAATGACAAGTGGAAGAGCAACTTTTACAACATCTAAGGGTAATTCTAAAATTTTATCGCCTTTTAGGCTGAACATCAATACAATGGTAAAGAGCAAAGCGTATAAAGTAATTGGTGAAATGGTTGGAATAAATTTTCTATTGAACCATTCAAGACCTTTTGAACGTATTAAAAAGTAACGGCTTGTGAGACCAGCCAGAAACGGAATACCCAAATATATAAAAACACTTTCGGCTACATCTTTCAGTGGAACGGAAATATTGAAGTGTCCTAAACCTAATTTTTGTGGTAATACATTAATGAAGAGCCAGGCATAAAAACTATAAAATAATAATTGAAAAATACTGTTTAATGCGACCAACAATGCTGCATATTCCCTGTTTCCTTTAGCCAAATCGTTCCATACAATAACCATTGCAATGCATCTTGCCAAGCCAATTAAAATTAAACCCACCATATAATCTGGTTCGTTTTTGAGGAAAATAATTGCTAATACAAACATTAAAATCGGACTAATTATCCAATTGAGTACTAGCGAAACCGACAATATTTTTTTGTCTTTAAACGCCATTGGTAATAATGAATAATTTACTTTTGCCAATGGCGGATACATCATCAAAATCAGTCCAATAGCTAGTGGAATATTGGTTGTTCCAATCGAAAGAGAATTAGTAACGTTTGGAATATCAGGAAAAAAATACCCTAGACCAACTCCAAAAAGCATCGCTAAGAATATCCAAAGTGTCAAGTATCTGTCAAGAAATTTTAGTTTTATTTGCATCGTTTACAATTCTATTTTTGAAAAAACATAAAACATTTCAGTTGCAATTTGCAAGCTTCTTTCTGAATATATTTTCGTCTGTTCGGCTGTATTATCCGATATTTTTGGATCTTCAAATGTGATTGGAATTCTCTCTTCTGCTCCTGCTATAAAAGGACAACCATTATCTGCCTGTGAACAAGTCATGATGGCTGCAAACTTAGAAATCGGATTAAATAGGTTATCGTATTTTTTAGAGAAACCAATTACAGGCAAAATATTGTCGCTGTATTTTATAGCATAAATAGGATTAGCTGTTTCCGATAATTTTAAAACAATGAAACCTTGATTGGTTAGAGTTTCTACAACTTTGGGAAATAGCGCTGTTTCTTCTGTACCTCCCGAATAACAAGTAACATTTGGAATATTAAAATGTGTTGCTGCTACTTGAGCCCAAACTTGTGACAAATGGCTTCTTCGAGAATTGTGTGTGCAAATGAAATTGATATTAATCGGTTCCTTATTATTATTTTTTTGCTGTATAAAATTAATCAAAGGTTGTAAAATTCTTTTACGTTCTTCACTAATGGTTTGAAGTTGTAGTTGTTCGGTTGTTTTTTTTAATACTGAATACATAGTTATATTTTTTAGCAACAGCCTCCGCCTGGTTTGCAAGCATTAGTTGAGTTAGCGGTTAATTCTACTAATTTTTTATTTTCTTTATCTGATTGAATTCCACAAGCATCTTGAGCCAAACAAGCAGTTGTTTTGCTTATCAATACAAATGTTTTTCCGTTAAATTCTATGTCATATTTGCCGATAGTATCATTTTGATATTCTACTTCAATTTCCGCATCTTCAATACTTAATTTTTCTTCAGATAGTTTGATGATATTAAGTAGTTTGTTTGGTTTTAAACGATGTTCAAAATCATTTGCATTCCACAATTGAAAGTTTACTACTTTTTCAGAACGAATTCTACCGCCACAATCAATGAAGTTTTTGGTAATTTGTCCTACTTCTGTAACGTGAAAATGTTCGGGTACAAAAGTTCCGTTTTCGAGTTGAAATTCAACATTTTCCAATGTTGGTAAAATTTCCTTGATATTAGATAGTCTCATTTTTTATTTATTGGTTTAATGCAATATTGCGATATATTTATTAAAAAAATATTTTAACAACACTTGGACTTTAAAACAGTTTGTATGATTTTTGAAAAATAGGTGTTGAGAATGTTAATTGTTTTTTCGTCAATACAATAGCAAATCGAATTTCCTTCGACGTTTCCTTTTATAATTCCTGCGTTTTTTAATTCCTTAAGATGTTGTGAAACTGTTGGTTGAGCCAACGGAAGTTCGTTTACAATGTCACCACAAATACATTCATTTGCTTTCATTAAATATTCAATAATTGCAATTCTTGCTGGATGTCCCATTGCTTTTGCAATTGTAGCAATTTGGTTTTGTTGGTCTGTAAAGTATTCGGTTTTAGTTGCTCCCATTTTAAATATATTAATATTGCAATATTACGATAATAATTTAATTCTACACTACTTTTTTTTATTTTATTATGTTTTTTAAACAAATGTAGTTCGGAGGTAAATAGATTTTACTTAAATCTGAATTGTTTACTTAGTTGTATCACTTTCAATCATTCCGTCTCGCAGTCGTATCACTCTGTTAGCATAGGATGCAATTTCTTCTTCATGTGTAACCAGAATTACGGTATTGCCCAATTTATGAATATCACCAAATAATTTCATAATCTCAGTCGAGGTTTTACTATCTAGATTTCCAGTAGGTTCATCAGCAAGAATTATAGAAGGTTTGTTTACCAGAGCTCTGGCAATGGCGACTCTTTGTCGTTGACCACCAGAAAGTTGGTTGGGTTGGTGGTCCATTCTGTCGGCTAAATTTACTTGTTCCAAAACTTCTTTGGCTCGCTTGTTTCTGTCTGATTTTGAATATCCTGCATAAATCATTGGTAACGCCACATTATTTAAAGCCGTTGTTCTTGGCATAAGATTAAAGGTTTGAAAAACAAATCCTATTTCTTTGTTTCTAATTTCTGCTAGTTCATCATCATGCATTTGGCTCACATCCTTGTTATTCAAAATATAAGTGCCAGAAGTTGGCGTGTCCAAGCAACCCAAAATATTCATTAAAGTAGATTTTCCTGAACCCGAAGGCCCCATGAGTGCTACATATTCGCCTTTATTTATCTGTAAATCTATTCCTTTGAGTACATAAACGGTTTCGTTGCCAAGAATAAAATCTCGTTTAATGTTGGTTATTTTGATTAGGGGATTGTCCATCGAAAATGACAAATTTAGAATTGAAGTTTTAAGAAACAAAGATACGGTTTAATTCACGACTTGATATAGCCATTGACCAAAATGATACCCTGCTTTAGCAATACTAATGATGCCTAAAATTAGTATGAATGGTAACAGAATTTTAAATTCTTTTGATTTGAAGAAGTTGTGAGTTTCCATAATTTATTCGATTTAAAATATTTGTAGAAAAAACTTCCTTTTTGTTACAGATGAATGTTAGATTCGAATGACAAAGTGCTCCTTTTCCTGTTCTGTTCTAAAAAATACGATACCCCATAGAAAAGTATCGATACTAACAGTTACTTGTGGGTGATTTTTAATGATTTCCCAAGCCTCTTCCATTTCTGGCGACCAATGAATGTCATCAAAAATCCAAACCGATTCATTTGTAATTGTTGGAAGTAATGATTCAAAATAATTTAAAGTTGCTAGTTTAGAATGATTGCCGTCAAAGTAAATGAG
>JAGNZZ010000041.1:0-15789 GCA_017984135.1 Chitinophagales bacterium
AATCCCAGCGGGATCACAGGTGCCAAACCACGAACGCTTGATTATCAGAGGATGACAAGCGTTCTTTTATTTTATCCTATCTACTAACTGGATTTCTCCTATTCACTCCATAATCTTTTGCTTTAAATGAAGCTTGAAAGCTAATTTATTGGGAATAATCTTGTTTTCTTCCATTCAATTGTTTGTTCAAAATTTATTTTGGGAACTTGGAATACTATAGATTAAAGCCCATCAATAGAAATCCAATATCAATGGTGCACAACTTTTATGTTTTCCAAAAAAAAATCACCCGAAAACAGGTGATTCTAAAATTGTAATTGATGAAAAATCGTAGGTTACTTATTTTCCAAAAAAATCCATGATTCGATTAAAATGGTAAATCATCTTCTATGGCTGCCGGCGCATCTTCTTCTGTATATGCAGGCACCTCATTTTTAGAAGCTGACGTAGTCGATGAAGATTGCGCGTTACTCGTAGTATTTGCTTGCTTGTTAATGCGCCAAGCTTTAACATCGGTGTACCACTTTCCATTAAACTCTCGACTTTCAATATCAAACTCAAGAGAGATGTCCACACCTTCAGTAAAGGTATTGTTGGTTACTAAATCGCCCCAAAGTGCCACGCATACTTTTTTAGGATAACGCTCATGTGGCGTTTCAATTACGATAGATTGTTTTGTCCAAGTTCCATTTTTACCTTCACCAGTTTCTTTAGGTAATACTTTAAAAATTTTTCCGCTAATCTCCATATTCTATTTTTTTGTAAAAATAAAAAATACAGTTGAGCCATTAATAAGAAAAGTTAGAAATTTATACACGTATTTAGTGTTCTCAACATTTTTTACCTCTTACACGCTTTCTAGTTCTATATTAAATTCTCAAATCATGGAATTTTGGAATTGTTTTTGATGTTATACTGAGATTAAATACTAAATTTAACTATGGATACAACGTTTATGCAATTTGTTTCTAAAGATGCGTTACATTTTTTTAGCGACAATAAAGTTTTACTCAGTTTAGTAATGGGATTAGGATTGAGTGCCAGTTGCGGATTTAGAGTTTTTGTGCCTTTATTGGCTGCCAGCATTGCCTCTAAAATGGGTGTTTTGCATTTAGGAGATAGCTTTCAATGGATGAGTAGTACGACCGCTATTATTTGTTTTGGAGCAGCTACATTATTTGAAATTGGAGGTTATTATATTCCTTTTGTAGATAATATTTTAGATACTATCATGACGCCGGCTTCAGTTATTGCCGGAACATTATTAACCGCATCCGCTATTTTGCCCGATATAGATCCCATGTTAAAATGGGGTTTAGGCATCATTGTAGGTGGCGGAAGTGCAGGCATCATACAAGCAGGAACAGCCTTAACGCGCGCTACTTCAACAGCTACTACTGCCGGAACGGCTAATCCTATTGTAGCAACGATTGAGCACATTTTAGCAATTGTAGGAAGTATTTTTAGCCTCATTATTCCATTCGTAATTGCTGCCGTTGTTTGTTTGCTTATTGTGGTATTGTTGTTTTTTGTCATTCGATATTTTAAAAAGAGAATTCCAAAAACAGAAGCCGTTTTAGTACAAAAAAAATAATCAAAAAACAATTAGAATGCAGCAGAAGAAAACAACGCGTATTTAAGTAGCACACGACTTATTCCTTTAACCGAATAAAAAATTATAGCCAATTCTATTTATTCTTTATCTTTCAAAGTAATTTTAATACCTACAACATAAGTAATACAAGCAGAAACTAAAAGTGCCACAAATCCGCCAAATTGTGTATCTGTTAAAGGCGCATCGAGTTTAAACATAATAGCAGAAATAATTACAGTAGGTACAATCCAAGTAATTAATGGTAAAAGGTATTTTATTTTCATAATTTAGATTAAGGAATAATACTGAAAAATAGTTGGTAATTTAGTGTAAGGTATCAATATTTATTAATGTTTTAGGTTGTTTATTGAAAATGATTTGAATTAAAATATTATTCTTTCAGAAAAGCCAAAAATAAACGACTGTCTGTAGTGAAATAATTGAACTTAAACATCTTCATCCATCTCAAAATCATCCAAGAATTTTGTGGTAAAATTTCCACTGCGGAAATCTTCGTTATCCATTAATTGCAGATGGAACGGAATGGTCGTTTTTATACCTTCAATTTTTAATTCCTGTAAAGCACGTTTCATTCTGTTTATAGCCTCAAGGCGAGTAGCTCCTTTCACAATTAATTTCGCAATCATAGAATCATAAAACGGTGGAATGATGTATCCATTATACACATGCGAATCCATTCGCACACCATAACCGCCACTAGGATGGTAATTTAAAATTTTTCCTGGAGATGGTTTAAAATTATCGTATGGATTTTCTGCATTGATTCTACATTCTATGGCACAGCCATTCGGAAGATATTCTGTCTGCTCCAATTTTTTTCCGGCTGCTAATTCAATTTGTAAACGAATTAAATCTACGCCTATTACTTCTTCTGTTACTGGATGCTCTACTTGAATCCGTGTATTCATTTCCATAAAATAAAAATTGCGGTGTTTATCTACTAAAAACTCTACGGTTCCTACACCTTCATACTTTATGGCTTTCACTGCTTTCGTAGCTGCATCTCCTAATTTTTTACGCAAAGTATCATCTACAAATGGGCTTGGACTTTCTTCTACTAATTTTTGATGCCGGCGTTGTATGGAACAATCTCGTTCTGAAAAATGAGCCGCATTTCCAAATTGATCTCCGGCAACTTGCACTTCAATGTGACGTGGTTCTTCAATATATTTTTCTAAATACATACCTGAATTGCCAAACGCTGCGCCAGCTTCTGCTTGCGCATTTTCTAAGTTTGATTGAAATTCCTCTTCTGTCCATACAATGCGCATGCCTTTGCCTCCACCACCGGCAGTTGCTTTTAAAATAACGGGATAGCCTATTTCATGCGCTAATTTTTTGCCTTTATTAATATCTGTAATTAAATCTTCAGAACCTGGAATCACAGGTACTTTGGCATTTATCATGGTTGCTTTCGCTGTAATTTTATCGCCCATAGCATGGATTTGCTCCGGAGTGGGTCCAATAAATTTGATTCCTTTCTCCGCACATTTTTTGGCAAATGTCTCGTTCTCTGCTAAAAAACCATATCCAGGATGAATTGCATCTGCTTTAGTAATTTCTGCTGCTATTAAAATACTATCCATTTTTAAATAGGAATCTTTGCTGGCTGGTGGACCAATACAAAAACGTTCATCTGCTAATTTTACATGTAAACTGTCCTTATCTGCAGTAGAAAATACCGCTACTGTTTTAATATTCATTTCTTTACACGTACGAATGATACGCAAGGCAATTTCCCCACGATTAGCGATTAGTATTTTTTGAAACATAAGTATGCTAATTTAGCAAGATTTTAGTTTATATTTATTCCAATGAAGCAGATTCTATTTTATCTCTTACTTTTATTTTTTTCCATTTCTAATGTGGAGGCAAAAGATGAAAAAATATTTAATTTACCAAAACCAAGCGCCAAAGACACCATTTCGTTACTAAAACTTCCGAAAAAAATACAAGCTTTTTCTGTCCGAGATTTCACCCTATCGCCAAACAAAGACGAAATTTTTATTACGTTAGAGAGCAATAAAAATACCATTGCTACCATACTCCAATTTAAAAAAATAAAGAAAAAGTGGAAGATGGAAATTGCTCCTTTTTCGGGTATCTATTATGACCTTGAAGCTCAATTCTCACCTGATGGAAATCATCTTTATTTTGTTTCCAATAGGCCTTTACATCCAGACAGTACCCTAAAAGATTTTGATATTTGGCAAACAGAAAAAATAAATGGAATTTGGCAAAATCCGACGCGTTTAAGCGAGGTTGTTAATACAAGTGCCGATGAATTCTATCCAAGTGTGAGTGCCGATGGCACACTTTATTTCACAGCTCAATATAAACATTCTAAAGGTAAAGAAGACATTTGGAAAAGTGAAAAAATAAATGGGAATTATTCCACTCCAGTTTCAATTTCAGATTCTATTAATACTGAAAAATATGAATTTAATGCTTTTGTAAATAAAGATGAAAATCTAATAGTGTTCACTTCTTGCGGTCGTGCAGATGATTTTGGTGGATGTGATTTATACATCAGTAAAAAAGATTCAAATGGGAATTGGAAACCGGCAAAAAATATCGGAGCTTCAATTAATTCTACTGCTTTGGATTATTGTCCATTTATCAGTGCAGATAATAGCCTTTTTGTTTTTACCAGTAATCGTTCAAAACTACAAAAGAAGTTTTCTCAAAAATTGAACATTGATTCCTTAATTAAGGAAATAGGTCAAATTCAAAATGGCAAAGGCAATTTGTACTGGATGAACGCAGCAGATATTTTGAATGAATTATAATTTATTTAAAGCATCCACATACGCTTTTGCTGTGGCATAAATAACATCTGTATCGTTTCCAAATCCGTAATAGAATACACCATCTTTGGATACTTGAATGTGTACTTTTCCGGTATCATCACTTCCACCGGTTACGGCTTGTACCAAATATTCTTCTAAGCGTACATCTTTATTAATTATTTTGTCGATAGCTTTTAAGGTAGCATCTACTGGACCACAACCTTCAGCAATTTCTACCGTTCTCACTCCATTTTTTACCAACGCAACTGTTGCCGTTGCCGTTAAACGTTTTCCACAATGTACTTCTAAATAATCGATGGTAAATATTCGTCCTTCGCGACTTTGACCCATTATTTCCATCAAATCTTCATCGAAAATTTCTTTTCGTTTATCGGCAAGATCTAAGAATTTTTTATAGGTTTCGTCTAATTCTTGTTGGTCTAATTTGTATCCTATAATTTCTAAACGATGTTTTAAAGCGGCACGTCCACTTCTTGCTGTCAACACAATTAAGGATTCAGGAACGCCAACATCCTTAGGGTCGATGATTTCGTAATTTTCTCTATTTTTCAAAACGCCATCTTGGTGGATGCCTGATGAATGTGCAAATGCATTTCGTCCGACGATGGCTTTGTTCGGTTGCACCGGCATGCGCATTAATCGAGTAATTAAACGAGATGTTGGATATATTTTTTTGACATTTATGTCGCATTGTAATTTCAAATTAGCTTCGTGCGATTTCAATATCATGGCAATTTCTTCTAAAGAGGTATTTCCGGCACGTTCACCAATTCCATTCATGGTAACTTCCACTTGCCTAGCACCATTTTGCAAAGCTGCCATGGAGTTCGCGGTTGCCATACCTAAATCATTATGACAATGTGCCGATAGGATTGCTTTATCTATATTTGGAACATTATTCATTAAATAGGCAATTTTAGCACCATACTGTTCGGGCAAGCAATAACCTGTGGTATCCGGAATATTTACCACTGTAGCGCCAGCTGCAATAACGGTTTCTACCATCTTTGCTAAGAATTGTAAATCGGCACGACCTGCATCTTCGCAAAAAAATTCTACATCATCCACATAGTTTCGTGCATATTTTGTAGCCCAAGCTGCTTTTTCTAAAATGTTTTCGCGGGTGGTTTTTAATTTATTTAAGATATGGATATCTGAAGAACCAATTCCTGTGTGAATTCGTCCACGTTTGGCGTGTTTTAATGCTTCCGCTGCACAATCAATATCGGCAGCCACGGCACGTGTTAATGCACAAATGGTTGGACGAGTAATATTTTTAGTAATTTCTACAACTGATTGAAAGTCGCCAGGTGAAGAAATTGGAAAACCTGCTTCTAAAACATCAACGCCTAATTCTTCTAAAGCTAAACCTACTTCAATTTTTTCAATGGTATTTAATTGGCAGCCTGGAACTTGCTCGCCGTCGCGTAGTGTTGTGTCGAAGATAAAGACTTTGTTATTGCTCATTATTATTGTTAATTAAAATTTGGGGATAAACATCAAATGAACTAAAAATATCTTAAAAAAAAGAGATATTTAGATAAAATAAGCCTATCCTAAAAAAGTATAACAATAAAATTACAAAAAAGGATTGGTGTCGCTCACTAGCATGAAGTTAAGAATTGTTTAAATGAATCTAATTCTCCTAATGCTTAATTACAGTACAAAATGTTCCATGAGTAGCACTTGCAATTCACCAACCAAGAAACCCAATACAGCACCTACCGTTATTAATATCCATTCGTCTTGTTTAAATGCTGGACGCAACACACCTTCAAATTCTTCGGGAGTTAGTTCTTGCATTTTCGAAACTAAAGTGTTTTGTATATCCATGGCATCTTCTGCATATTTTTCAATATGGCGAAGCGCAACAGGTAGTTGTTTCACCATATTGCCGGTAATAGCGTTTTTCATGTCTTTATATTTCTCAGTACCAACAGTAAATATTACAACAGGCTTTAAAACACCGGCTTGTTCATCGACCATTTGTTGCACATTTTTCTGAATCATATTAAATAGATTATCCGACATTTTTCCGGTTAAAATAGACTCTATCATATTGCTGGGTGTTAATACTTCTTTAGCAATTAATGCTCCATAAGCTGAGGCTACTTCTTGTTGACGCTTAAAAAATAAGCCATGCCAAGTAAACAAACCTAAATATTTTTTGGGTTCTTTGGGTGCGAAAATCATTTTTAATGCCAACCAATCGGTGAACCAACCTGTAAATAAGCCAAACAAAGGCATTACCCAAACATTGTGCGTGAGCAACCATACAATTAATTGTACTAAACCTATGGCAAAACCAAAATAAATGCCTGAATTGCGTATAAATTGAAATTCTTTTTTTCCGCTTTCTAAAAATATTTTATTTAATAATTCTTTGTCTTTGGTAAGATTAGTAACCACCATATCCTTTAAATCAAAAACTTCATTGAGGTTATCTTTAGTTTGTTGCATCAACTGGCGCACCATATCTGGCGATTGTTGTTGGATGCGTTTAATTAATAACTTTTTTAAATTTTCAGGAATGCTTTCCCATAAGCCAGGTTGATGATGCGACATCACATCGTGTGTAATTTTTTCTACAATAGGCAACATGGGTTTTTCTAATTCTTGTGCAATACGATTTGGATCTAATCGAGCAAAAATTTCTTCGGGTTTCACCAATCTAGAGGTTAACGTATCACAAGCAATGGTGCTCATAATGGCTGCTTTTCTCGGAATGATTCCTTGCCAACCCAAAAAGGGTTTAATTCCAAAAAATTCTAAAGGGCGAAACATCATTTCAATTGCTACAATTTTGGTCACGTAACCAATTAGTGCTGCAATAATTGGCATGGATATATAGATGTACCAATGTGCTTTAAAGTCAAGAATAAGATTGTGAAAGAATTCCATATTAAAATTATTACGTACGAATATCGAAAATCTAAAGCATAATTAATAATTTAAATTATGGCTTGGTATTCTAAGAGGAAAGACTACTATTTTACTCGCAATAAATATTTATATTTACATCAAAAAATAGATTATGAGTTATATTCCGGTATTAGATTTAGCTGATTATTTATCTGGCGATGAAGCGAGAAGACAAAAATTTATACAAGGATTTGGCAAAGCATACTCAGAAATAGGTTTTGCAGCTATTGAAAACCATGGCATTCCACAAGCAATTATAGATAAATATTATGGTTTAGTAGAGCAATTTTATGCCTTGCCTTTGGACACTAAAAGAAGTTATGAAAAAATAGAGTATGCCGGACAGCGTGGCTACACATCGTTTGGCAGAGAAAAAGCCAAACAAAGTGACGTAGCCGATTTGAAAGAATTTTGGCAAGTTGGGCAATACATCGAAGATGGAGAAGTCATGCCGACTGAAGATTATCCGGACAATTTAGAAGTGACGGAATTACCGGATTTTAATGAAACAGGCAGACAACTTTATAAAAGTTTTGAAGCCAGTGGACGACATTTATTGCGTGCCGTTGCTGAATATTTAGGCTTGGATGTACATTACTTCGATGACAAAATACACAACGGAAATAGCATATTGCGTGCCATCCATTATCCACCCATTTTAGAAGAACCAAAATCGGCCATTCGTGCAGAAGCACATGAAGATATTAATTTAATTACCTTGTTAGTAGGTGCCAGTGCAGATGGATTGCAAGTAATGGATGTAGATGGCAACTGGCACGACGCCAAAGCTGAGCCTCAGCAAATTATGGTAAACGTAGGAGATATGTTGCAACGTTTATGCAACAACAAACTAAAATCTACTACACATCGCGTCGTAAATCCACCTCGTGAAAAATGGGGAACTCATCGCTATTCTATTCCTTTTTTCTTACATCCACGTAGTGAAGTAAAATTAGATTGTTTAGAAAATTGTATTGATACCGAACATCCAATTGCTTATCCACCAACAACTGCCGGCGAATATTTGGATGAACGCTTGAGAGAAATAGGATTAAAAAAATAGAACGATATAAATATCGTCCTTTCGACGAAAAAGAAATCTCATAAATATAAAAACAGATTACTTCGTGCTGCGAAGAAAAATTGAACAATGCCATCAGCTCTATCAATAAAATTAGGTGACTTCTTATACAAGAATGCGTTTCCCGTTTACAATATACTTTATCCTGTTTTTAAAAGAAAACAAGATAAACATGAAATTGAATTACTACATAAAAATATTAGGAAAGGCGATATAGTGTTAGATATCGGTGCCAACATTGGTTTTTACACGCAACTACTTTCCGATTTAGTGGGCGAAAACGGAAAAGTGTATGCTTTTGAACCCGACAAAAAAAACTATTCTTATCTTCAGCAAAACACTGGACAATTAAAAAATGTGGCGTTTTTCCATAAAGCCGTTAGCAACAAAACCGGCAACCTTACATTGTATCATTCCAATTTACTGAACGTAGATCATAAAACGTATGCCACCGAAAACTACACTTCTACCACCGAAATTGAATGTGTTGCCATGGATGATATTATTCCAAACCACAAAGTAGATTTTATTAAAATTGATATTCAAGGATTTGAATATTTTGCCTTTAAAGGAATGCAAACGATACTTTCTGCCAATGAAAATTTGAAAATAATTTCAGAGTTTTATCCGTATGGTTTAAAAGAATCCAACGTACAAATAGAAGATTTCTTGTCTATCTTTATTGATCAAGGATTTAAGATTTATTTATTTGAAAATGGAATTAAAACCACTTTATGTATCCAAGATGCAGCAAAATATAAGAACCTACAAAAAGATGAATATTTTAATCTGTTTATAGAAAAGTAATAAAATGGCCAAACCAATAAAGAAAAGTCAACCTATTAAAACACCGGAAAACAAACAAGCAAATCCGGCGAAAAGACGTTTGGAAAATAAAACTTCATCCGTTTCTATGTTTTCAATTTTAGAAAACTTTTTAAACAAACATCACGTTGTAATTATTTCTTCGATATTATTAATCGCTGCTCTTTTTTCATTTTTAAGTTTCGATAATAAAATTTCATTAGCCAACGATGATGCCTTATACATCGAAGCTGGATACAATTATGCCAAAGATTTTTTTGGGTATTATTATTTAGAAACAGCACCACTTTATCCAATAATTCTTTCCCTTTTTATAAAAATATTTGGCATTAAATTGATGTGGCTAAAGTGCACCTCTATTTTATTTTTTGTACTGGCATTGTATTTTATTTACAAAGCATTTAAAGAAAGAATCTCTTATTTAATTTTATTTCCAAGTTTACTGCTAACAGCCATC
Organism: Chitinophagales bacterium; assembly: GCA_017984135.1. Classification (GTDB taxonomy): domain Bacteria; phylum Bacteroidota; class Bacteroidia; order Chitinophagales; family JADIYW01; genus JADJSS01. The sequence goes on from JAGNZZ010000041.1 coordinate 9,711, forward strand.
AATTTCCAATTCTTAGTATATGCCAGTTTAACTTACACTGAAACATTTTCGCTAATGGTATTTAGCTTAGCCTTGATGTTATTCTTCAAATATATGGATAGAATGGAGAAAGAAGATTACACATTAAAGCCCAATATTCCATTTTTAATCTTATTTGGTTTCATTTGTTTGCTCTTAATGATTTCTAGGAATGTAGCCTTGGCAATGGTCGGCGTGGTAGCTGTATTTTTTATTTATAGAAAAAAATACATTGAACCAATTATTGTCACCAGCAGTTTTATCGTATTTTTCTATTTGTATAAATTAATGCTAAAAGTAGTTTGGCATTTAGATGCTTCGCAATTCACTTCACAAGGCAATAAAATGTTAAACAAAGATGCCTACAATCCACAAGCAGGCAAAGAAACAATGGTAGGATTACTCGTTCGATTTTGGGAAAATTGTCAAATCTATATTTCCTCACGTTTGTATTATACTTTAGGATTTCGACCCGAAGAAATGTCACCAAACAACATTGCACTTACGCTATTTTCTATCGCCATTATTACTTGGTCGTTATGGCTCATGCATAAAAAGAAACATTATGTTCTACTATTCACTACTGTATTTTATGTAGTATTGTTAGCAGCTACTTTTATATCCTTGCATACTACTTGGGGACAAACACGCTTAATTATGCTTTATTTACCTTTTATTTTATTTAGTGTTTTTTACTTATTCTATTATTATGGTGAACAATTTAGTATCATACAAGTAGCCTTGCCGTTTGTTTTTTTTATTTTATTGCTAACCAGTTTAAGTGCAACCACCAAGCAAATTGGCGAGCGCTTTCCCATATTTAAAGAAAATATTAGCGGTGATGCCACTTATGGATTTACACCAGATTGGCAGAATTATATAAAAATGTCGAAATGGTGTGCACAACAATTTCCAAACGAAACTAAATCAATCGCTGTGCGCAAAGCACCAATGTCATTTATTTTTTCTGATGGAAAAGAATTTTATCCAATTTATGGAACGCCTACTACAGATGCCGATTCTTTACTGATGCCATTGCGCAAAGAAAACGTAAACTACATGGTATTAGCAGAACTTAGAGCAATGCCTAGCATGTATGTAGAAGGTCAAATTATTGGTACAATGCATCGATATGCATATTATATCCAACAAAAATATCCAGGTGCATTTTCCTTGATACATCAAGAAGGTGACTTAGAAAAATCTCAATTATATAAAATAAATTATGCTTATATCGATAGTTTAAAAGCTACTTTTGTAAGTAAATAAGGTATGCAATCCAACAGAAAACAAGAAATATATGCGCATTTTGAACAAAATGCCGGTGATTATTTGCAGTATCGTAAGCGTTTTTCGTATTATGGAAAAGACATCATCAATTATTTAAATTTTTTTATTTCTGAATCAGATACCGTATTAGAAATTGGATGTGGAAATGGTGACACTATTCATCATTTAAAAGGAAAAGAAAAAACAGGTATCGATTTTTCACCCAAGATGATTGAAGTAGCTAAAGCCAATTTCAGTGATGTTGATTTTTTGGTAATGGATGCCGAAAACATTAAATTAGAAAAAAAATTTGATGTCATTATTTTTAATAATATTATTGGCTACTTAGAGAATGTACAAGATGTTTTTTATGCTATTAAAAAAAATTGCCACGAACACACACGCGTAATTATTTCCTACTACAATCACTACTGGCAACCGCTTTTAAATTTGGGAGAAACCATTGGCTATAAAAAGAAATCACCACAACAAAATTGGTTAGATACTAAAGATATTTCGAATCTACTTTATCTTTCAGGTTTTGAAACTTACCGAACCAATAAACGCTTACTATTACCAATATATTTGCCCATATTATCTTGGCTGATAAATAAATACATCGCCAAGTTGCCCTTATTTAAGTCGATGTGTTTAAACCAATTTACATTTGCTCGACCTCAATTAAATTATTCAGAAAAAGATGTAGCACAAAAATATTCCGTAAGCATTTGTATTCCAGCACGCAACGAAAGTGGCAATATTGAAAATGCCATTTTGCGATTACCCAAATTTGGAAAACACCAAGAAATTATTTTTATAGAAGGCAACTCAAGTGATGATACTTGGCAAAAAATTCAAGACATACAACAAAAGTACAAAGACACGCACGATATAAAAATTGGACAACAAAGCGGCAAAGGTAAAGGCGATGCTGTGCGCAAAGGCTATGCCATGGCTAATGGTGATATTTTAATGATTTTAGATGCTGATTTAACGATGCCTCCGGAAGAATTGCCTAAATTTTACAATGCCATTGCCACCGGAAAAGGCGAATTTATTAATGGTTCGCGCTTAGTTTATCCAATGGAAAAAGAAGCCATGCGTTTTTTAAATACATTGGGAAATAAATTTTTCTCATGGGTATTTTCATGGTTATTGGAGCAGCCAATAAAGGATAGTTTGTGTGGCACGAAAGTAATGTTTAGAGAAGATTATTTGAAATTAATAGAAAATCGAAAATTCTTTGGCGATTTCGATCCATTTGGCGATTTCGATTTATTGTTTGGTGCGTATAAGCTCAACTTAAAAATTATAGATTTGCCCATTCGCTACCGCGAACGTACGTATGGCGATACCAATATTTCGCGCTTCACCAATGGATTTATGCTTTTAAGAATGTGCTGGTTTGCAGCCGGAAAAATAAAATTTTGGTAGCACTCTTTTTTGCTATTTCGAGCGAAATAAGAAATCTTGTTTGAACTACCAAATAATTTTACAAAGTTCTCTCGCTCTGCTCGAAATGACATTATTCTTTAGGTTTCTTCTCTTTTTTATTCGCAGTAAAATATTTCAAGAAAATTACTTCTTTCTCTGTTAGGAAACGCCATTTTCCACGTGGTAAATTTTTCTTGGTTAAACCAGCATATAATACTCTATCTAATTTCTGTACTTCATAACCTAAGCTCTCAAAAATACGGCGCACAATTCTGTTTTTTCCACTATGCAATTCCACACCTACGTATTTGTCATCGCCACGAGGCAATGTATAATCCACTTGATCCACATTGGCTTTGCCATCTTCCAAAACCACACCTTCCCGAATTTTTAATAAATCTTTTGACTCTAACGGTTTATCCAATTCCACTTGATATACTTTTGTTACTTCACCACTTGGATGTGATAATTTTTGAGCCAATTCACCATCATTGGTCAACAATAAAATACCACTTGAATTTCTATCCAAACGACCTACCGGATAAATGCGTGCATCTTTTACCGTATTGACCAATTCCATCACCGTTTTACGTTCTCTATCGTCTGAAACAGTTGTTAAGTAACCTTTTGGTTTATTCAATAAAATATAAACTTTCTTATCGTTTTGAACTTTTTTATTCTTAAACTTAATGGTATCGTTTGGTTTTACTTTATAACCCATTTCTATTACCACTTCATCATTTACGGTAACGTAACCAGCTTTTATGTATTCATCTGCTTGACGTCTAGAACAAACGCCGGCATTCGAAATAAACTTGTTCAATCTGGTTTCGTCCAAAGAGGCCATCTCTTTTGGTGGCGTAAAATTTTTTACAACTTGCTCAATTTTGTAAGCAAATGGATCATTTTTTGTTCCAGCCTGTTTCTTCTTGTTATGGAAGTTAGTTTTGTTGGCTGATGTCACCGATTGTATCGGCATTTTCGATATTCTCTTTCTCACCTATTTGGTTTTGAAGTTCTTCAAATTCTTTTAATTTTGGTAACTCATCCAATGAATTAATCCCAAAATAGTCTAAAAACTGCTGCGTAGTTTTATACAATAATGGTTTTCCAGGCTCTTCACTTCTGCCTGCAATTTCAATTAATTCTTTTTCTACTAATTTTTGGATGGTATAATCCGCATTGACTCCACGAATGGTTTCAATAATACTTTTGGTAACCGGTTGTTTGTACGCAATTATCGCCAAAGACTCTAACGCTGCATTGGTGAGTCGTTTTACGGTATTTCTATTTAAAAACGCAGAAACTGCCACGTGGTATGCTGCTTTTGTCAGAAATTGATAACCACCACCTGTTTCACCTAACTCAAATGGAAATAAATCATTGTTGTATTTATCCTTAATCACCGCAATCATTCCATCTACTTCTTCTATTGTAAACGGCGTTTCATTCGTTTTGTTTAAATATTGGAGTAGTTCTGCGGTCTTAATTGGACTTTCTGCGACAAAAATGATGGCTTCTATATTTTTTTGTATTTCTTCCACATGGCAAAGATAAGAAAATGAATAGAATGACTTAAAAAAAAATAGGATTTAACGATTTTAGCTTATTTTTATGGTATAGTTATTGTTGTTATTAAAAAAATAGATTTAATAAATTAGATTATGAATAAAATATTTTTGCTTTTTCTGAGTATAGGAATATTGACGGTTTCAAAAGCACAAGGTGTTTCCTCCTTTAATTATGTAGATATTAACCAAGATGCCTTAACCGTTCCGCTTTCACAAACCGGTGGTAATTATTTTAATGCCTATAATTTATCGGTGATGGATATGGCACAACGATTGAGTGATGTGTTTAAAAATGGAGAAAGTAACAAAACGTACCAGATTAATAACTTCATTCAAGTAACAAAAGCGGCTTATTCGCCGGACAATAGCCAGATGTTGATTATAGAACCCATGTTTGCAAGCGATAGAAAAAGATGTATTTTTTTAACCAATGGAAATGGCGAAAATTTCAGTTGGTCGCAATCCAACCGAACAGCGATTGATTATGCATTGCGTGGTTACGTAGTAGCGTATTATGAAAATGCAGGAAGTGTAGCAAAAAGATTTGACGGCAAAGGCAATACCGTAAATTTTTATACCAATAAAGTCATCAATCAAGTGAATGCTTTTACTGCCAAAGATAAGTTCTTAGCAACCATGTACGTCAATTTATTCTTAACCAACGCTGCTCGAAAATTTGTGGTAGAGCATAGTGCACGCTTGTCGGTAGATACTACTAAAATGTTTACAGTAGGTGGAAGTTTAGGGGCAAATGCTTCTTTGTTTTTTACTTATGCAGATGACAATAATTTTAAACATCCATTGTATGCAGGCGTAAGAAATAAATTGAATTTCAACCAAGCTTTTAACAATAATGGAATTATTGGTGTGGCTGCTTTTGGTGGTGGATTACCTGGCCCAAACGAAGGTGTAGGTGAAATCATAAACCAACAAGATAAAACGCCTGCTTTCTTTTTCAGCGGTGCATTAGACTGGGTGGTTAATCCAAATAAGACCACCATTTTAGGTCCGGAAAATTGGGGTCCATTGGCACTAAAAAGTTCCATGGATGCAAATAATATTCCATATTCCATTTATATTAATGCGTATGGCACACACGTATTTCAAACACCATCTTTCAAACAAACTTGGGGAAGTTTACCCAATTTGAGAAGTAGTAATACTGAAAATGAAAAAATAGCGGCTAACCGAACCGACAGCTACGCTAAAGCCAACTTAATTAATTTATTGATGTACCAATATGAGAATACTCAAATGCATGAAGCCGGAAAAATGACAGCTACCTATTTCAATGCCATTGCTACTAATTCTGTTCCAAATTCTTCAGTGAATTATGTGGAACCCAAGTGCATTCAAAACACTATTTTTTACCAATATAGTATTGGAAAGTTGAGTATTGATAAAGCAGCAAAATGCTATACACAAAATCCAAACAGCGCTGAAATCAATCGGTCATTGGATAAAGTTACGAGTACTTGTATGGATGGCACTTTTATTCCTTATTCTAAACCGGTAAGCGACAAAACAATTATTCCTGACAATTTTATGGCTCCCGGAAAGGGCTTAGTAAAGTTGGTTAACTTTTTAGAAGTTTTAAATAAAATGGGAAAACGATAAACTATAAAAAAACAATATCGTTGATTTTACTATATTTTACTTTAGGCAAGTGTTCGCAATACCCTACCTCTTGAAAACCAAACTGGCGCGAGAATGAGGCGTAGATTGGTGCGTTGGCTTCTCGTGCCGTACCTTTAGCAATTGCTATTCTTACAGACATTGCTCGTATT
>JAGNZZ010000041.1:15889-17743 GCA_017984135.1 Chitinophagales bacterium
TATTATAGTCTTTTCCTACTTGCACACTACCATTTTTAGATTTAACATTTCCAGCTTTATTTTATATCCCCAAAAGTTGATAAATTATTTCATTTTTGATTAAATTCAACAATAATTTTTGCTGTTTATTTATGAATAAAAATAAATATCTTCTATAATTTATAATAATTTATCTACTTAAATAAAAGTATATTTATTTATTGAATTCAGCTAAAAAAACAGGTTTAATTCATTTTTTAAAATCGAGTATTAATAATGTTACAATTAAATTGGGTTACTTTTCTGGTATTACTTTTTTTTACAGCTTGTAAGAAAGACAAGTGTCATGTTGTTCCTGAAAATTTATTACGTGCACAAGTTGGAAATAAAACTGGTATATATGATCAGTCTGGTCGTTTTATTTTGTTGAGAGGCATAAATTATAATGTGTTAGGAGATTATTGGCATGGAAATCTGTCCATCCCGACTACTAAAGAATTTGATGAGAATGACTTTAAATTAATGGCATCTTATGGTGTTAATTGTGTTCGATTGCTATTTAGTTGGAGTAAGCTGGAACCACAACGAGGTGAATACAATCAACAATATATTCAACAAATAAGAAATGCTATAGAATTAGCAGGAAAGTATAATATCTATATTTTGTTGGATATGCACCAAGATGCATGGGGTAAATATGTTGTTTCTCCACTCACTACTAATTGCGACAAACCTAATAAAGGCTGGGATGGTGCGCCACAATGGGCAACTTTTACGGACGGGGCATCTACTTGCACTACGGACGGTTCTCGTGAAAGTGCGCCTGCAGTAGTACATGCATGGCAAAACTTTTGGGATAATAAAAACGGTATTCAAGATGCATATATAAATTCATGGAAGGTCTTGACAGCACAAACAGCGAAATATAGCAATGTGGTGGGATATGATTTAATAAATGAACCGAGTTTAGGGTATAAACCTATCCTTCAAGAAGCGGACAAATTAGCTAAATTTTATAAAAAAATGATAAATACAATCCGCAGTGCAGAGCAAGAAGCGAATGCTTACCCGCATATTATTTTTTTCGAAATGTCGGTAACGTGGAACGGAAAGCCAATCCCTTTTATTCCTATGCCTAATTTTACATCTGACGACAATATCATTTTTGCACCGCACCATTATTTTGAATCTATATCTAATTTACTATCGATAGAACAGGGTGTGGATTTACTGATGGGATTGTCCTCTCTTTTTAAAACCGCCACTTTTATTGGTGAGTTTGGTTTCTTTGGTAATCCTGCTTCGGATGTCAATAAATATAAACGGTTTGCGCAGAAAGAAGACGCAGCCTTTATTTCTTCTACTTGGTGGCAATGGGCACAAGCTCCAGGAGACCCACATGCGATAAGTTGGGACGGTACGCAATATGAAAATACATCTATGCATTTAATTGAACTAGATAAAAATGGTAATTTTACAGGTGAAAAGAATGAATACTATTTGAATGTATTAAGCCGTACAAGACCGATGGCAATATTTGGTACACCAAAAATAATGCGTAGTAATTCTGATAATGGCGAAATGCACCTTGAGGCAATAGGCACAACACAAGGTGTCACTACAGTATGGATACCAGATAGATTTGGAGAACCGATAATTTCGGGAGTAAATGTCGCTATTGATAAATTGGTTAAAACTGATGGTGGTTATATTGCATTTGTAAAAATACAAGGAAGTTATAGTATTGATGTTCGTTTTTAATTCTTGTAATTTTAAAAGAAACTAGATTGCTGCTGCCAAAGGCGAAGAAGTTTTAAATAAAATGGGAAAACGATAAACTATAAAAAAACAATATCGTTGATTTTACGATATTTT
>JAGNZZ010000041.1:17843-19851 GCA_017984135.1 Chitinophagales bacterium
CCAACCACAATATGAAAAATGATTTATGATAGCGTTTATTGCGGCAAATCGTTTGTTGTTATAGAAATCAACGGCAAGAAATACAAGCAAATGGAACTTTATGGCTAACGATGATGAATAAATATAACAGTATGGTGTATGGCAGGTGATAACACCTGCCATTGGCGAAGAATATCTTGTGGTGTTTAAAATTTTTACTTATCTTTCATTATTGTTTAAAAAATAAGTGTGAAAATAATAATAACTATTTTAGTAATAGCACTATCAATTGTTAGTTGTAATAAAGTAGAAAATATTTTGCCAAAAGAGAATGAAAAAGCTACTATAACATCAACCAATAGAGGTAACGGTGTGACACCACAATCTAGACCTAGAGGAGCAGAAGTGGCTTGTATTAAAACTGATCAAAACGGCAAACCAATTTGTGCTGGTACTATGTGTCATCAACAATTATTGGGTGAGTGTTTTGTTTCTCCTTGCCATTGTATTAATTTTAGAGATCCTTCAATGCCAATTCCAGCAGAAATGAATGTAATAGTTTTTGAAAATAAAAATGAATTTGAAGAATATAAAGAAAAATATTTTAGATAGATGCATTTTAATTGGCTAATAAAATTAATTACATTATCAATCTTCGTCGTTTCATGTGCTAATCAATCAACATACAAAGAGATTTCTACTGAATATGGTGATAGTTTAAAGTACACTATAACTGATAATTGTTTTTTATTTGATACTATCCTTCAAATAAACGTTTCCTATTACAATCCAGTAAATTTTATTGATGGAAAAAATTACACATCACGTATTAATTTATCTGACTCGACAATCGAATTATTTAATTTAGATGAAAAGACAATTTCAAAGAGCTTGAAACTAAATAAGATGAGAATGGAAACTGACTCGTTCGGTGATATAACAGGATTATATTTTCATAATTTTGACAGTTTGTTTATTGTGCAAAATTATCGAATCTCTTTGTGGAAAGATGATATTTTTATTAACGAGTGGAAGATAAACAATGAAAATGATTCTATGTGCTTATTTTTATTTGATGACAATCCATTTAGTTATAATGCAACTAATAATAGTATAGTTATGCAACATGGTTGTTGTTGGTGTACAACAGATTCAACTGAGTATTTTAACACATCACCGATTGCATATTTTAATTTAGTCAATAAAAATATTACAACTCCAGAAATTGGATATTCAAAACTCTATTTTGACAATTATTATGGATTCAAAAGCAAATTATTAATGAGCCATAATAATAATTACACATTAATCTCTTATATAATCGACCCTAACATCTATGTAATAAACAACCATACAAAAGTTCAAAAAATAGTGGGTGGTCGTAGTAAATATCAATACAACCCTGCAAAGCCAATTAATTTAAAAGATAAAAATAATTCCGAACGGAAATTAATTGATATTAAATATGATTTTTGGTATCACAAAGTTCAATACGACGCATATAGAAATCTATATCTTAGATTTTTTGAATTAGAAACACCAAAAAAGAATCAAAATGGTACCTATAATTCAATGTCTGATAAAGAACGAATCTTAATGGTATTTAATGATAAATTTGAACTATTAAATGAGATAAAATTTCCTTCAAAAGTAATGCCTGTCTATTATATTACAAGAGAAGGATTGTATGTGTTAAAATATAATGAATTTAATCAATGGAAAGGGCCAAGATATTTTTTAGTAAAATTTCAGTAACCGCTATACTTTTGTTTCTCATATTGGTATGCATACAATGTAATCGTTGTATTGAAAAATTTGATAGAGAAGTTGAACTAAAGGATTATATGACAAAAGTACATGGTATTGATTTATCTAACGATAACCAATTAGTATTCTTGCTTTCAAACAAGACGTGTAACTGTACTGGCGAACCACAAGTAATAATACCAAAATATTTTAGTAAAAATAATTTACATAAAATTATACTAATTGAAAAGAGAGATTCCATATTAGTTAGTTCATTAAGTAA
>JAGNZZ010000011.1:0-53823 GCA_017984135.1 Chitinophagales bacterium
GCGGTCCGGACGGGACTCGAACCCGCGACCCCGTGCGTGACAGGCACGTATTCTAACCAACTGAACTACCGAACCTTGCTTTTTTAAGCGAGTGCAAATATAGTGTTTTTTTTTGTTTCTGCAAGTTGTTTATTGAAAATTATTAATCCTAATAATAAACTAACATGAAATAGTCATAATTTAATAGCCGAAAATAATTTTTGAAAATCATCTTTACGCTCGCGAGCCACTGGAATAGTAGCATTATTTGCCATTAAAATACTTCCACCATCAGATTTTATATATTGTTTAATATGTTCTGTGTTTATTATATATGAACGATGCGAACGAAAGAAATTTATATTATCCGTTAAAATTGTTTCAAAATCTTTTAGCTTTTTACTAATTAGCAATTTGCTGTTATCCTTTAGAAAAATAGTGGTATATGCGCCATCAGCTTCAAAGTAAATTATATCCACAATATCTAAAAAGCGTAACCCATCACTAACAGGTAACGCAATTTTTTTAAACGTATTTTCTTTAATATTTTCTTTTAATATATCTAATCGCTGTGTAATAGTTGGTGTAGCATTGCGCAAGCGAATGGCTTTCTCTACTGCTTTTACCAATAAAGAAATTTGTATTGGTTTTACTAAATAATCTACAGCTGAAACTTCAAATGCTTTGAGTGCAAAATCATTATGTGCTGTACAGTAGATAAGTTCAAAGTCTGTTTTATCTACAAAATCAAGCAATTGAAAACCATTGTAAACAGGCATATCAATATCAGAAAAAACGATATCAGGTTGGTGTTGATGAATGGCTTTCACTCCATTTGGTACATCTTCCGCTTGTGCTACAATTTCCAGTTCAGGGCAATTTTCTTCAATTAATGTCTGCAATAAACGTCGCGCTTTTGCTTCATCATCAATAATAATGGCTTTATACATCTAAAAAATTTTAAGCGAAAATAAAAAAATACTACCATTAATTTACCGTTCATAAACCGAAACGAACTATTTATAAAATATCTAAAACAAATAAACATACATTTTCAATTTTTGCAGAAAAAAACAAATGAATCAAACAATCAAAACAACTTTATTAGCTATTAGCATTTTGCTAATTAGTAATCATGATGCTAATGCTCAATTTGGTAAAAAATTAAAAGAAGCATTAACAGGAAAATCAGCTACAACAGAAACCAAACAAGATGTTCCAGTAGCAGAAAAACCAAAAGAAATTGTGAATACTTATGTACTAACAGATTTTCAAAAAACGAACGCAGGAAAAGTAGTTGTTTTTAATGATTATTTAGGCAACCGTTTTGACGAAACAAGTGCAGACGTTGCAAGTTTTACAGAATTAGCTAACCATTTTATTATGCGTGCCTACTTTGATAAAAATGTAAGAGATACGTACAAAAATGGATATGATATTGTGTTTTCTTGCGAAGATGTAACAGTATCTACGAATAGTTTAAGAGCGCACTCGAATCAGTTTTTCTTAAAAACTGGTGGACCAACTGGAAAAATGCCAGGTGTATTAGCTTTGTATGGCAATATGGGTGACTTGAGATATGATAAGTTTTGGAAAAACGAAAAAATATTTAGCACAGGTTTGTTACCTAAAAAAGAAGATTCTGAATATGATGCAATGCAATATCAATATTATCCAGTTGAAAATACATTTCGATTTTTCTTAAATAAATTAAGTTCAAAAATTGCAGTTGGAAAATCATTAACAATAAAAATACAATTTATGGGTATTAGTGATGCTGCAGCAGATGGTTGGAAAGCAACAGATGTAGAAAAAACTGTATTAGCAGAAGGCACACACACTATTAAAATTACTGCAAATACAACAAAACTAAACAATAATGTATATCGTTTTGAAGATGATGATTATATGAACAAACCAGCATTAAATGCAACTTTACAAAAGGCATTGAAAATGTTGTATGCAAATGAAATTGCAGAAGTATATAAAGTACAATTTTATTCAGATTTTACAACAAAAAGCAACACTTATGGCCCAGTATACCAATGGATAAAAGCAAGAGTTTTAATGAAAGCAAAAAGTGATGGTAGTTTCTGGTCTTGCAAAATTGAACCACATTACAAATACAATGGATCTGGTTTTGACACATCACCTTTTGAAGTAATTTTTATTAACAGACATTTGGTTCCTTCTGTAGGAATACCAGGCGCAAAATAGTTGAATTGTTAATGTATTTATTTATTCTTTTATTAAAATAAAAATTAAAGCATGAAATTAAAAATCATTATTGTACTACTTGCATTGTCTGTATGTACTGCGATCACTTCTAATGCAATTGCAAAAACAAAAACTACTATTGCTACAAGTAACGCTATCAGCATTAAATTAAAAAATGATGGTGATGATGAAATATCTGTAATCAATGCTGGAAGTGGTGGCACGTATCGTTTACAAAAGAATATCGTAACCACCATAAAAATGGACGAAGGCGATAAATTATTCATCTATGAAAAAGGAAAGAAAGGCGCACTACTATTAGTTGCTTCATCAGAAATGGACGGAAAAGTACAATTATTAAGCAAATTATAGAATCTGTATTTTAAAAATGAATGTTATCGATACAGATTAAATCAAAAACCATGTTCGCAAAATAAATTGTTTTTTTTCATTAAGACAATTGTTTTGGGCGATGCTGAAAGGCATCGCTTTTTTTTGACAATCAAACTACTTTATTAATACACTCAATCGTTATTTTTTATAAAAAATATCCGTTTATAAACTCAAAACAACCGTTCGTGAATTGTGAAATTAATAACTCGATTCATTATAGATATTTGCAGTATCAAATTATTAACAACTAAAAACAAATTCAAAATGAAAAAAACATTCAACCTTTTCACCTTTATCGCTGTATTATTTACTGTATTCTTCGCATCATGCACAAAAGAATCTAATCTGCCGGTTGCAAGCTTTAGTATTTCTCCAAATGATACTGTTGATGCAAGTACAGAATTGACTTTTACGAATACATCCACTGATGCCGATACGTATTTGTGGAATTTCGGAGATGAGACAACAAGTACTGAAAAAAATCCAACTAAAACGTATGCTTCAAAAGCCGCCGAAGTTCCTACTAAAGATCCTAAAAGAACAACTGGATGCCTTTCAAGTTATACGGTTACTTTAACCGCATCTAAAAATGGAAAATCATCCATTACTTCAAAAACAGTAACCATAAATTATTGCGAAAAATAAACAATATTATATAGTAAAAAAACAGCGGCTTTATCGCTGTTTTTTTTTGTTATAATAAAATAGAAATACTAACTATTGTGCCAATTCCAACATGATGTTCATCATATTTATCATCAAATGAAACAGATACAAAATCATTTTTATTATTCAATAAATTCAAACGTTTCTCCGTAGCAGAAGTAGCAAACGACTGATGGCTTTCGTGTCTATATTTATTTATTTCTGCTGAAGCATTTCTACCAATTCCATTATCTTCTATGGTGCAAATCAGCATTGTTTCATCATTATTGATATCAAAAAAAATAGTAAGATTTTTAGGTCCATTTTTATGCAACAAACCATGTTTAATGGCATTTTCCACATACGGTTGTATCAGCATTGGTGGCAATTGTACATAATCTTCATCCAACTTGTTTGAAAAATCAATAGAATAAAAAAAATCATTTTCAAAACGCATACTTTCTAGCTCCAAATATTTGGAAAGTATGTCAATTTCTTCCGATAAATCTATTTTTTGTTTACCTGAAACATTTAAAATTTTACGTGTCAACATAGCAAAATTGCCCATTTGTTCATTAGCAATTCGCTTATCGCCTATCATATATAATTCCTGAATTGAATTTAAGGCATTGAAAATAAAATGTGGATTCATCTGCGATTTTAGTGCAGCCAATTCACTATCTCTTTTTTCAATTTCGAGTTGTTGTTGCTTTACTTTTAATTCGCTTAATTCTAATTCTTTTTTTTCCGTGTTATATTGCAATTGCATAGCATTTATCATTTGCATTTTATCATTTGCCAATGCAGATTGCTTCATGTTGTTAAATTGCTTTGACATTTGCAAAGCTTGCTTATAATCTTCAATTTGTTCATAAAATTCTATCAATCTTCCACAAACAAACATGGCTTGTTCATCTGATTTTTTTTCTTCAGCAGCTGCTAATGATTGCATCCCAAATTCAACAGCTTTTGTGTATTCATGCATTTTAGAAAAGTATTCTGCATACTTTAAATAAATACTACAATTTAAACTTTCAATTTTATGTTGCAGCGCAAGTTCATGTGCTTTATCAATGCATGTTTTTGCTTTTTCTGTATCACCTAATTGTAAATAATTTCCACCAGTATTGACGTAACTAATTGCACGACCAAATGGATGTTGTAAATGCTCTACAATTTCTAAGGCTTTTAATGAATATCGAAGTGCATTTTCAAAATCTTTTACGTAAACATACGCAGCATCTATATTTATATAAATTTGAGCATGACGAATGCCAACAGGTATTCCTTTCAATTCACTTTCAATTTGAAGATAAATATCCAATGCTTGTTGGTATTGCTCTGTTCTTGTATAAATTAATGCTATATCTGCTTTTGCTAAAATATGATGTTCTTTATTGGCACTTTTGGATAAAATTTTATCGGCGGCAATGAACTTCTCCAATGCTAGTTCATTTAAGTTTTTCATGTAATAGTACACTCCAAAATTATTCAAAATCAAACCGTATTGGATTTGGTTGTTATCGGTTGCAACAAAATGATCATCGGCAAGCTTATTATACGTTAAAGCTTCATCTACATTAAATGGCATTAAGTTAGATGATAATTCAATCCAAATAGAAATCTTTTCTTGCACTGCAAGCGAATTATCTTCCAGTTTTAATTTTAATTGTTCAATTAATTGCATTTTTTTAGAGTTTGTATAAAGCTTAATCCGTAACTTTGTAGGGTGTTTAATCAGCTAAAAAATATCATTTTAAAAATTTATTTGCGTTTTAAAAATAAGAAAGTTATTTCACGTATTCCTATTTCTCTGCAAGCAGCTAATAAAATCGGAATTATTTTTCATGGTGAAGACGTTCGACAAAATGACACAATTTTAGCATTCGTTAAGCACTTGAAATCTATCCATAAAGATGTGCAATTACTTGGATATCTTCCAAAACGAGAATTCGGATTTCAGTACCCATTTCCATTTATATCCAATAAAGATACCACTTGGTACGGCAAACCTGGAGGTGGAACGTCGGGTTTTTTCACCAGAGATACGTTCGATTTAATGATTAACTTTTGTGCCGATGATTGTTTGCCTTTAGAGTATATTTCTGCAAATTCTATGGCAAAATTTAGAGTAGGTTTTAATAAAGATATTCACAATACTAACTATGATTTAATATTGATTTCAAATGAAAAATCGAATATTTCTAAATTAATTTCGAACTTAGAGAATTATTTGAAGTAGTATTGCTTACATCGAATTAAACTCAGTATCATTTTTATTAAAATAATACCATACGAATAACGCAATACGCATACTAAACAAAGTAAAATGATGAATTTGAAAGGCGTTGGAGTAGCATTGGTCACTCCATTTAATGAGAACAAAGAAATAAACTTTAACGAGTTTGAGAAAGTAGTCAATTATGTAATTGAAGGTGGCGTTGATTACGTTGTAGTATTAGGAACTACTGGTGAATCTGTCACCTTAAATAAGCAAGAAAAACAAGATTTAATAAAGGCTTGTGTGCATGCAACACAAAAGCGCGTTCCTGTAATTGCTGGGTTTGGTGGCAATGATACTCGTAGCACTATATATGACATCAATCATTTTGAATTAGATGGCGTAGATGGCATTTTATCGGTTTCCCCTTATTATAATAAACCAACACAGGAAGGCATTTACGAACACTATAAAACAATTGCCTGCAATACCAACTTACCAATTATTTTATATAATGTTCCTGGTAGAACAGCTTCGAATATACGTGCCACTACAACACTAACTTTGGCACATGAATTTAAAAATATCGTTGCCATCAAAGAAGCAAGCAATGATTGGCAACAAATATTCTGGTTGGCACGCGAAAAACCATCCGATTTCTTATTAATCAGTGGAAATGACGACTTAATTGTACCACAAATTTCTATTGGATATGATGGTGTTATTTCTGTAATCGCCAATGCATTACCCAAACATTTTTCGACAATGGTTCACCAAGCATTAAACGGCGATTTCGCTTCTGCACGAAAAACAGTTTATGAATTAGACGAATTAATCACGTATCTGTTTGAGCAAGGCAATCCGGCTGGCGTAAAAGCAACCATGAAACATCTAGGCGTTTGCGATGATTTTGTTCGCTTACCTTTAATGCCGATTAATGCTGATTTACGAAATAAAATTGCCAAAAAAGTAGATAGCTTACACGCATAAGTTAGTACGCATTGCATGCGTACTCAAAAAAAACATACTATATGGACTTATGCGGAGCATGCTAAAAAATCAAAGAAAGCTTTCTTCTCTTTACTTCTTCTTTTAAGAGTTTCAATTCGCGGCCCATTTGTCCGGAAACACTCGTATTTTCTTGTGCTCTACGTATTAAATAAGGAATAACATCTTTAACAGGTCCGTAAGGCATATACTTATGTACATTATAACCTGCTAATCCTAAATTAAATGTGATATTATCACTCATTCCAAACAACTGAGAAAATTGTATATGCTCATGATTATTGGGCAATTGATATGCTTGCATTAATTGAGTTGCCAAGATGGAGCTTTCCTCATTATGTGTGGCTACACAAATAGCCGTGTTTTTTATATTTTTAACTGCCACTTTAAGTGCCTCGTTGTAGTCATTATCCGTATTTTCTTTGGAAGATTGAATCGGATTTTCATAATTTAATGTTAGTGCTCGCGCTGCTTCTTTTTCCATGTAAGCACCACGAACCAATTTAACTGCATAAATGATGTTGTCACTTTGTGCTTGTTTAATGTATTTTTTTAAAACGTCTAATCTATCTTTTCGATACAATTGAATGGTGTTATATATAATTGGTTTCTCTTTATTGTATTTCAACATCAACTCATACGTTAAATCATCTAAAGGTTGTTGTATCCATGTTTCTTCTGCATCAACAAATAAACTTATGTCATTTTCAAATGCAAGTTGAGCAATCGAGTTTATTCTTGATTTTGATTTTTCATAAATGGAATTTTCTTCATCTGAAAGTGTATTTTTTGCATGTAGTTTTTCTAAAATAGAAAATGGAATTAAACCGGTAAATTTAGAACTTACAATATGTACGGCATCCTTATCTTTTGCAAATAAAATAGCTTGTTTAATGGCGGATTCCGTTCGCTGAAAATCTTCTTCGCGTTCCTTTCCTTCCACACCATAATCTAACACTGTTCTTACATGATAGCGTTCTAGCTTATTAATTTTAGATGATGCTTCATTCAAATTATTTCCACCGCAAAATGTAGCATATACAGTAGGTTTCATACCCATTGCAACAGGCGTTTTTATACCAAATTGAATTAATGACGCAGCTACTTGAGTTCCATATTTTACCAACCAACTTTGATTAATTAATTGAAATATACGATAATCTCTCAATAGCTCACTATTGCTTTTATAGGCAAATGCAGTTTGTGTATTATTAAAATTCAAATTATCCATTTTGAATTATTTATGTTTTTAAAAAAAATGTCAGTTTCTTAATTTTACATATTCCAAATTTGCCAACTACGTTCTGCTTGTAGGTGCAACATTTCCAATCCGTTTTTTATTTGTGCTCCTTGAAATTTACCATTTTTTAAGAATGATGTTTCTTCTGGATTATAAACCAAATCATACAATAAATGTTTATCCGTAATCAGTGAATATGGAATTTCCGGTGCTGCATCCACATTCGGATACATACCTAAAGGTGTTGTATTTATGATTAAATAGGGAAGCTCATTTGCAAGTAATACATCTTGGTATAAAATAGAAGAAGGTGTTCTTGTTCGGGATACATATTGAAATGTTATTTGCAATTTCTTTAATACATATTCTACTGCTTTCGATGCTCCACCGGTTCCAAGTATAAGTGCACTTTTATGATGCGCTTGCAACAATGGTCGCAAACTCATTTCAAAACCATAACAGTCGGAATTATATCCTATTTTTTTTCCATTAAAAAATTTAATGGTATTTACAGCACCAATAGTTTGAGCTTCATCATCTAATTTATCTAAATAGGCTATCACTTGTTCTTTATATGGAATGGTGACATTCAAACCTTTTAAATTTGGGTATTGTTTACACAAACCCAAAAAATGGGATATGGTTTCTAAAGGAAAAACATCATATACAGCATCTGTAATTAATTCCTCCTTAAATTTTTTGGCAAAATATCCTTTTGAGAAAGAATGAGATAAAGGATAGCCAATTAATCCGTATTGTTTCATGAAAAATGCAAAAAAATAATTTTGTTGATTAAATAAGTATCGGATTTTTTTGTTGATTTTTATTCCGCTAAAATTTGTTGAATTAAATTGTCGTCTTTTAAATACGCACAAAAATCATATAACAATTCATGTAAATCAAAATTTTCTTGAAGCAATTGACGCAATAATATTTCTGCTTCTTTATTTCTATTATCCATAAATTCTATCGCACAACGAGCATAGTTTAATTCTATTGTTGATTTACAGATTTTAAGACCAGTAAAAATAATTTCACGTGCATTTTCTGTATCACTATACATTGCCATAATTTTTGCCATCACAAAATAAGCTTCATAGCGATTCATAAATAAATCGATAGCCGTTTCACAGGCATCCAAAGCTACATCTGACTCACCAATTTCTAAAGCAGCTTCAGCCATTGCTAAGCAAAATTCATATTGCTCTTTTTCCAACTCATTGGCTTTCTGAAATGATTTATATGCTTGTTCCCACAAACCTTCAATTTTATAAGTTTCACCAATTCTAAAATAAGCCTCAGACATCGCTGGATTATCATGTACTGCTTTTCGAAAGCAATAACGTGCCATCTTGTTGTTTCCTAATGCTTCATGACATTTCCCTTGTAAAAAATAAATTTCATCATCTGCTTCAAATGTTTCACATAAATCTTTTATTACATCTAATGATTTTTGATATTGTCCATTTTTAAAATGCAATTCTGCCAATTCTTGAAACATGAAATCATCATCATCATTAATTGCCAATGCATATTCAAATGCATCCACTGATTTTTCATACAAATTCATTCCACGATACGTACTTGCTAAGTTATACCATGCTAAATAATTATATGGATTTTCATCAATCATGTTTAAGTGGATAGGCAAACTATCTTCATATCTATCTGTTATTTCAATACAAAAATTAAACCTATTCAAGGCTTCTTCATTCATTGGATCAATGTCTAAACAAGCGACCAAGCAATCATACACTTCAAAATACTTTTCCCAATCTTCATACACATCACACATTTGCAAATACACATCTGGTAAATCCTCTTGACTGCTTATTAATAATAGATTTTTTAAAATATCGATAGCATCTTCGTATCGAGATTGATATGCAAAAATTTCTGCTCTTAAAATATATATTCCTGTTTCTGAACTTTCATACATTTCTGCAGTATCTAATAATTGCAATGCCAATTCTATTTGCTTTTTTTCAAACAAAAATTGTGCTTTTCGAGTTAGCAAACCTGCCGAATAAGGATATTGTTCCAAAGATTGTTCAGTTACAGCTAATGCATCTTCCGAACGACCCATTTGCTGGTAATAATCTATTATTGCCTCGTAGTCGTCTAACTCAAAAAATAAATGTTGAGCTCCAAAAATAGATTTTTCATATTTATCTACCAATTCAATAATATTGATGCTTTCTTCTTCTTCCTCGTTATTAAAATCATAATTACCCATAGACTTTTCTTATAATCGGGTTAATAATACTTTCTATATTTCAAAGTTAATACTTAATATTGTATTCTATTTTATTAGAAAAGTTAAATGTAAAAAATGAGATTAACTTCAATAGTTATTAACATTTTAATAGTAATTATGTATCGTTCTGTTTATGGTCAACAGAATACCGATACTTTAGTGGAAACCAAAGCCAATAACAAAACCATTCAATCCGATTACGTAATTAAGAAAAAGGCTCCACGGCAGTATCATAAATTGCAAAAAATCCAAACAAAATATCTGCATTGGATTGACAAAAAAAACAGAGAGTTTCCATTTGCAGTACCAGCAATTGCTTACAATAAATACGATGGCGTTCAAGTTGGTGCGGCGCTTATCAACTTAAAACAACCAATTAAAAATGTTGATTTTACAGCAACTCTTTTTTATGGAATAAAATCAAGAAAGGCAAACGGAACTGCCAAAATAGATTATTATGCACGAATAAAAAAAAGTGCCGTTACATTAATTAAGCCCGGATTAAAATTCCAATCTTTCACTTATGCTAATTTCTCTCAGCCATTAAAGTACTATGTATTATCACCAGAAATACTTTTACAACTCAATCATAAAACAGAAAAGCTAGAAAAAATTGAACATCAATTATTATTTAAAAATAATACCGTATTACTAAAAGATTTAACTTTAGATGCTTTTAATCAATTAAATAAAGATACACTTACACGTTTTTATGCCAATACATTACGTTATACTTTTAAACGAAATGATGAAAATTTTCCAGTATCTGCAAGTTTAAATATAGAACAAACTAAACATTTCGTTAAAACCTATTTTGAAGCAAATTCATTTATTAGATATCAACTTAAAGATTACAAAACGGGTGTTCATCTTCGAATGTTTGTAGGTGGTTTTTTATGGCGAAGTAATAATTTTCGTTTTCGTTTACATCCAGATGTTGGCTTTAATTTGAATGGCAAACGTGGTGAACAAGATTACCTTTATAATGATATCTATTTAGGAAGAAATGAACAAGCCAATTTTAGCGGAAGACAGATTACAAAAAGTGATGGATTCTTTAAAGTAACAACACCATTTAATGCTATAGAAACCGGACAAACAGTAGATTGGTTACTGGCATTTAATTTAAAAATTGATTTCCCAATTAAATATGTGCCTCTAAAATTATTTTTAGATTTAGGCTATTCATTTGATAATCATTTGAACCCAAACAACTTGTTACCAATTAAAGGATTTCAATATGATGGTGGTTTTATGTTGAGCTTTTTTGAGGAAGGCTTTGAAATATATTTTCCATTATTTTACAGTAAAGAATATAAAACATACATTAAATCCAATGCACCAAAATTTGGACAACGAATTACTTTTTTAATGGACTTACATAAATTAGAAATGCATAAAAAAATTAGAACCATGAAATTCTAACTAAAAAAATCAACTTAAATAAATACAAAAATGGGAATTAAAAACATTACAGTTATTGGCTCTGGAACCATGGGAAATGGAATTGCACACGTTTGTGCACAATATGGTTTTCAAGTGGCATTAGTAGATATTGCACAAGCTGCATTAGACAAAGCATTAATAACTGTTACAAAAAACTTAGACAGACAGATCCAAAAAGGCAGTATTACAGAAGATATAAAAACTCAAACGTTACAAAACATAAAAACATTTACCGTATTAAAAGAAGGTGTTACCAATGCCGACTTAGTTATTGAAGCAGCATCAGAAAACTTCAATATAAAAGAAAAAATATTTCGTGAGTTAGATGAACTTTGTGCACCACATTGTATTTTAGCAAGCAATACTTCTTCCATATCTATCACTAAGATTGGTGCTTGCACCAAACGTGCCGATAAAGTTATTGGTATGCATTTCATGAATCCGGTTCCATTGATGAAATTAGTGGAAGTGATTCGTGGGTATGCCACGTCTAACGAAACAAATAATTTAGTTTTTGAAGTATCTAAAAAATTACAAAAAATTCCAGTAGAAGTTAATGATTATCCCGGATTCGTGGCTAATAGAATTTTAATGCCAATGATAAACGAAGCCATTTACACATTATTTGAAGGTGTTGCTGGTGTGCATGAAATTGATACCGTAATGAAATTAGGCATGGCACATCCAATGGGTCCATTACAGTTGGCTGATTTTATTGGCTTAGATGTTTGCTTAGCCATACTTAAAGTATTACACGATGGTTTTGGCAATCCCAAATACGCACCATGTCCACTATTGGTAAATATGGTTACTGCTGGTTATTTAGGTGCTAAAAGTGGGGAAGGTTTTTATAAATACGAAGCTGGAAATAAAGAATTAATAGTTAGCTCCATGTTTAAATGATAAAATATTCTAATTTTTAACAAATAAATTAACGCAAATAATTAACATAAGTCAATTTTTTTCTAAATTAGATTGATAAAATCAAACGAATGAAAAAAATTACTTTATTGAGTTTTGCGGTTGCCATAATCATGGCATCTTGTCAAAAAAACAACTTAACTGATGATGAAAATACATCACCCATCTTACACAGAAACTGTGCCTCACAAGAAGTGTTAGAAGCACAAATAAAAGCAGATCCTGAGTTAGAACAACGCATGTCTAATTTTGAAAAAATTATAGAAAACAATATAAAAAATAATGCATCTGCTCGTTTAGTAAATGGTGTAATCGAAATTCCGGTGGTGGTAAATGTGTTATACAAATCAACGGCACAAAATATTTCTACCACTCAAATCCAATCACAAATTGATGTATTAAATGAAGACTTTAATGCAACCAATGCGGATTCCTACAAAGTACCATCTAACTTTCAAAACGTAAAAGCAAATGTTGGTATTCGTTTTGTTTTAGACAAAGTGGTTCGCAAGAAAACATCTAAAACATCATGGAGTACCAATGATGCAATGAAAAAATCATCTTCAGGTGGAATTAGCGCAACCACTCCAACTACAAAATTGAATATTTGGGTTTGTAATTTAAGTGGTGGTGTTTTAGGATACGCTCAATTTCCAGGCGGAGCATCCTCAACAGATGGCGTAGTTATTTTATCTACAGCATTTGGAAGAGTAGGAACAGCTTCCGCACCATTTAACAAAGGCAGAACGGCTACGCATGAAGTTGGCCATTGGTTAAACTTACGTCATATTTGGGGCGATGCCACTTGTGGCTCTGACTTAGTAAGTGACACACCAACACACAACACCGCTAATTATGGTTGCCCAGCTGCTAGCCATAAATCTACTTGCTCAGGCACGCCATTGGAAATGTGGATGAATTTTATGGATTATACAGATGATGCTTGTATGTATATGTTCTCCAATGGACAAAAATCAAGAGTGTTGGCTACGTTTGCTTCCGGCGGACCAAGAGCATCTTTTGCACAATAAACAAAATAACTTAATATTTTATTTTATAGCAATCTACGGATTGCTATTTTTTTTCAACTCAACAAGAAAATAAATGAGATTAAATTTACAAAAATGAAAATATCAAGCATATAAAAACATCAACAAAAAAAGGGCAACACAGTTGCTAAAAAAATAAATGCCATTAAATAATTAAAAATGAAACCAAATGGAATTAAAAATGACTTCTAAAAGCCGCTAAAAATTCTTCCGAAATATTAGGATTCACACTAATCATTTCTCTACCAAAAAGCCAATTATTGCCACTATTAAAATCTAAAACTATACCACCTGCTTCTTGTACTATTAATGCACCGGCAGCCACATCCCAAGGAGCTAAGGAATGTTCGAAAAATGCATCAAATCTTCCACATGCTGTATAACATAAATCTACAGATGCAGCACCTAAACGACGTATGCCACGAGTATGCGACATTAAAAATTTTAAAAATGAAATGTATTTTTCTAATACATCAAAATCATAATAAGGAAAACCGGTAGCGACTAAACTATCTGACAATAAAGATGTGGACGACACATGGATTTTACTTCCATTTAAATAGGCTCCATTATTTTTAGTCGCATAAAATAATTCATTTCTATTAATTTCAAAAACAACACCTACCACAATTACATCTTTGTATTTCAATGCCACTGAAATTGCAAACACTGGAATTTGATGAATAAAATTAGTAGTACCATCTAATGGATCAACAATCCATTGCCACTCACCTTGCGCAGCTTCAATGGTATTTTCTTCCGTTAAGAAAGTAGCTATGTTTATTATTTTTTTTAATTCGCTAACCAATATTTTTTCAGCTTCTTTATCAACATACGTCACCAAACTATTTAATGATTTTGTTTCGATATGCGCTTGATTAATTTTACCCATCTCCTTTTGAATAAACTGAGCCGCTAGTTGCACTGCGTAAATAGTTTGAGTTTGAATCTGAATTAAATCTTGCATAATTATTTATTTCAGTTGGTATTTTTCTTTATTCGTTTTACTTGCATTTTTTTCTTTGACTTTACCTTCAAGCACAACAACAAATTCACCTTTCGGTTCTTTTAGCGTAAAATGATTTATCGCATTTTCAACAGTACCTCTAAATGTTTCTTCAAATTTTTTGGTTAATTCTCTACTTATAGAAACATAATGTTGTGCACCAAAATATTCTTGAAGTTCATGCAATAATTTTAAAATACGATAGGGCGATTCGTAAAGAACAACGGTACGTTCCTCATTTTGCAAAGCTACTAAACGTTTTTGTCTTCCTTTTTGATGTGGTAAAAAACCTTCAAACACAAACCTATCCAACGGGAAACCTGAATGAACTAAAGCCGGCACCAATGCTGTTGCACCTGGTAAACATTCAACTTCAATTTCATTTTTCAAACATTCACGTACGATTAAAAAGCCTGGGTCGGAAATTCCGGGCGTGCCTGCATCCGAAACCAATGCCATTGTTATTCCGGATTTTATTTTCTGAATTATATTTTCTACTGCTTTATGTTCATTGTCTTTATGATAAGCTTGCAAAGGCGTTTCAATGGAATAATGTTGACATAAAAACTTTGAAGTACGTGTATCTTCAGCCAAAATTAATTGAACTGACTTTAATACATCTACTGCACGAAACGTCATGTCTCGCAAATTACCAATTGGTGTGGGAACGATATACAGTTTTGCCATGCAGTAAAATTAATAAATTATGTGTAAGCAACTAAAACAGGTATTCATCTAATTTTCATTCAAGAATTTTTAATTGTTTGTCTTCTAAAAAAGAAATTAAATGTAAAGGTTTAAATTTTCTCCAATTTAAATCTTCGCTAAAGAATAATGTGGAAATATAGTAGTGAATATTAGCCTGTTGCATTTCGGAAATGATATGTTCTCTAAAATTAAGCGCAATAATCCAACCATTTTTTTCTTTAATATCATCGTACCATTCTTCATAATAATCATGGCTATCGCTGAAAAACTCCAATAAATTATCGCCTATCAAAACAAACTTAAAAATACCATGTTGAATTAAACCGTCCACGATGTCTCTTTTTAAAAACTCAATATCATTTTCTCTACAATCATTCCATTCACCAATAAATTCAATGATGGCAACGCCTTTGTTATAGTTAACGTACAAGAGTTTTAAGTATAAGGTTTCAGAACCAAAATAATCCCATTGTGGATGAATGTAGTAGTTATAAATTGTATCTACAAATTCAAACTCGCTGTATTCTTTACCATAGAAGGGAGATTTTTCATCTTCTTCTGCTTTATAAAAATCACGCCATTTCCAAAAAGGTTCAATTGTATGCATGATATTATTTTTTTAAAAAAAAATATTTAGCGTTGTGCTATATAACAATTAGCAATTTCATCAATAGGATTAGTAACAAATTTACCCAATGCACATTCAAAATCATCTGCTACTTTTTCTAACTCATTTTTAAATATGGTGGCAATTGAGCCAACAAATCCAATTGGATAATCTTGGTAATTTTCAAAACAAGTAATATGGAAATCAAAAAATTCAGTAAAACCGCGTTGCAATAAAACTTGCACATAATCTGTTTCTCTGAATTTTGAGAGTATAGGAGCAAAACTCGCTAAATATCTGTTCGGTGAAGCTTCTTTATACACTAAATGGAAAATCATGTTTTTCTCCAATTTGTATTCTGACAACAAATAAGATTCAATTTCCTGAGGTAATAGGTGATATAAGAAATCTCGAAGGATAATTTTGCCAAAATAAGCACCACTGGCTTCATCGCCAAGTACATAGCCAATTCCAGCATACGATTCAGTTAAGTGAACACCATCATAAAAAACAGAATTAGAACCTGTACCAATAATGCATGCGATTCCGGGTTGTGTGCCGCAAGCTGCAATGGCGGCAGCTTTCATGTCGTGCTCTACGGAAACGGAAGTCACTTTAGGAAATACATCACGCAACGCAGATTCTACCAATGCAATTCTTTCAGCACTGGAGCAACCGGCACCAAAATATTTAATCTCATTTACATTATCAATTTTTTTAATTAAATCAGGATTACTGAAAATTTTTTGAATAATCTCCTCTTTACTATGAATTGTTGGGTAAATTCCTAAAGTAGTAAAATATTCTTTTGAGCCTGTTGCATTGTCGTACAACAACCATGAAGTTTTAGTGGAACCACTATCTGCAAAAAGTGTCATTTAATTTTGTTTTATTTTATTTGCAAGTTACGATTTCCATTTAGAATGCCTATATTTAAATCTAATTATTTAGTATGAAAACAGCAATATTATTGGGCGCTTCAGGTTTAGTTGGCGGTTATGTTTTAGAATATCTTTTAAATGATGATACTTATGAAAAAGTCATTGTCTTAAGTCGTAAAAACAGCAATCAACCTCATCCCAAAAAACAGGAATTAATCATCAATTTTGATGAATTGGAACAGCATAAAAATGAGCTAAAAGCAGATGTAGTCTTTTGTTGCTTAGGTACAACTATTTCAAAAGCAGGCTCAAAAGAAGCCTTTAAAAAAGTGGACTATGAATATCCATTGAAAGTTGCCGAAATTGCCAAACAAAATGGTGCAAAATCCTATCTGTTAATTTCTGCGTTAGGTGCTTCAAAAAGTTCGATTGTTTTTTATAATCAAGTGAAAGGTGAAGTGGAGAATGCCATTCAACAATTGCAATTTGATGCTTTTCATATTTTACAACCGAGTTTAATTATTGGTGAGCGAAAAGAAGCAAGGTTTACGGAAGGAATTGCTCAAAAAATATCTCCCATTTTAGATGGTGTTTTAGTAGGTTATTTATCAAAATATAAATCTATAAAAGCCGAACAGATTGCAAAAGCAATGGTGCATTATTCAAAACAAAATAAGCAAGGCACATTTAAACATGACAGTAAAGATTTACAACAAGTTTGATGTGTTTATGGCTACTTCTTAATTTTTCAATGGTGCTATGTCTTCTAATGATTTTCGGATGATTTGAACGGCATCTTCGATTTGATTTTTAGTTATCACCAAAGGTGGAGCAAAGCGAATAATATTGCCATGTGTTGGTTTGGCTAATAATCCATTATCACGCATTTTTAAACATAAATTCCAGGCAATTTCTCCATCCGTATTCCAATTATGTTCTGTTTCGTGGCTATCTTTAATTATCATTGCATTGAGTAACCCTTTACCACGTACCGATTCAATGATTGGATGATTTAAAGAACGCAGTCCATTTCTAAATAGTTCTCCCATTTCATGTGCATTATCTGCTAACTTCTCATCTATCACAACTTGCAAACTTGCTGTTGCTACGGCGCATGCTAACGGATTTCCTCCAAAGGTAGAACCGTGTTCACCAGGTTTTATACATAACATAATCTCATCGCTGCACAACACTGCGCTTACCGGCATTGTTCCGCCGCTTAGTGCCTTACCAAGAATTAAAATATCAGGCTGAATGTTGGCATAATCGCACGCTAATAGTTTGCCGGTGCGCGCAATTCCTGTTTGTACTTCATCGGCAATAAGCAATACTTTATTTTTTGTACAGACTGCACGAACCTGTTTTAAATAATCATCGTCCGGCACTACTACACCTGCTTCGCCTTGTATAGGTTCTACCATAAATGCCGCTACATTTTTATCTTGCAAACTTTCCTCTAAAGCAGTAATATCGTTGTATGGAATTTTTACAATTCCTGGAACAAAAGGACCAAAACCATGATACGATGATGGATCGGTGGAAGAAGAAATGGCCGCAATCGATCTTCCCCAAAAATTATGTTCGCATACTACAATTACAGCTTTGTCATTTTCAATGCCTTTGACATCATATCCCCAACGTCGTGCTAATTTAAAAGCCGTTTCACAAGCTTCCACGCCTGTGTTCATGGGCAATACTTTATCATACCCAAATAACTTAGTAATATACGCTGCAAAAACACCTAATAAATCATTGTGAAACGCACGTGAGGTAAGCGTCAAAACTTCAGCTTGCGCTTGCATTGCTTTCACTATTTTAGGATGACAATGTCCTTGGTTTACTGCAGAATATGCCGACAAAAAATCAAGATATTGCTTACCTTCTACATCCCAAACGTGCACTCCTTTTCCTTTTGACAAAACAACTGGTAATGGATGGTAATTATGTGCACCATATTTTTCTTCTAAAGCTATTAATTGTTGTGATGATAAAGAGCTCATAGTTTTTAATTTAGATAACAAATATACTATTTCATTCAGATTAAAGATAGTTGTCTTGACAACTAATTATTTATTAGATTTATGAATAAAACAAATTTAAATGCAATTATGTTTTAGCAAATCTATTATATGCGATGAAAAATTTAACCAAACAAATCCAAATTAGATTGTAATTTTACAGGCATTAATATAGAAGCAAACAAGCTGGTAAACAAGTTTAGATGAATATAAAATACGTTTTATCATTTCCAAATCCGGATACTCATTATTTAGAAGTGGA
The DNA here is from genome assembly GCA_017984135.1 of Chitinophagales bacterium. Lineage (GTDB taxonomy): Bacteria > Bacteroidota > Bacteroidia > Chitinophagales > JADIYW01 > JADJSS01. Next base: position 18,859 of record JAGNZZ010000011.1, read on the forward strand.
GATGCACTTAAGTGATGTAGAACAAGCCTCTTTAAATTTAAAAATGGCCGTTTGGACACCAGGAAGTTATTTAATTCGTGAGTTCCAAAAAAACATTGATAATGTGGTGGTATTTTATCCAAATAATGAAAATAAACGCTTAGAAAAAATTAATAAAAACACTTGGACGCTAGATACAAAACAAGAAAAAGAACTCGTTGTAAAATATAAAATTTATTGTTTTGAATATTCAGTGCGTACTAATTTGGTTGATGATAGTCATGCGCTTTTAAATGGAGCAGGAACATTTATTTATGTAGAAGGATTTGAGAAAGATGAAATAGAAATTAATATCAATCCTTTTGAAAAATGGGATAAAATCTCCACCTCATTAGCCATAAAAAATGGGAATAAATGGCAACGAATTGCCGAAAATTTAGATGATTTAATTGATTCTCCTATTGAAATTGGAAATCATGAAACGTATTTTTTTGAAGCAGCAAATGTACCACATGAATTAGCAATATATGGAACAAGCAATTGCAATATCCTAAAATTAATGGAAGATTTAATAAAGATTATTGAAGTTGAAACAGCCATATTTGGTTCACATCCTTGTAAAAACTATGTGTTTATAATACATAATACAGACACGAGCTATGGCGGTTTAGAGCACAAGAATTCATCCGTCAATCATATTCCTCGTTGGAGTTATGACGACACTAATTATCAAAGAGCAATTAGTTTGTTAGCTCATGAATATTTTCATTTATGGAATGTGAAACGCATTAAACCTGCTTCATTAATTCCATACAATTATGAAAAAGAAAATTATACTGATTTACTTTGGTTTTTTGAAGGCGTTACCAGTTTTTATGATGATTATGTATGTTATAAAGCCGGAGTTACTTCAAAAGAAAAATACATTGAAATAGTGGAAAATAATTTGAATGAAGTATTGAATACTGCCGGCAAAGACACACAAACATTAGCTGAAGCCAGTTATGATACATGGCTAAAATATTATAGAAAAAATGAGAACAGTTCAAATGCTCAAATTAATTACTATACGCATGGAGCTGTGGTTACTATGCTTTTTAATTTTTATATCATTTATGATTCAAATGGAGAAAAAAAATTTGAAGATGTATTGAAGAAAATGTACGATGCATATCTTTCCAATCCAAATAAAGGTATTACCAAAGAGGATATAATACAAATAATTACATCCTTTACAAATAGTAATTTTGATGAATTTTATACCTTATTTATAGAATCGATAACATCATTTAAAGGCATTGATCCGTTTTTTAAAATGGTGGGCATTGAGTTAACCAATCAACTTATTTCTGGAGGTAAATATTTAGGAATTACTACAAAATTGGAAAATGGAAGGTTATTGATTACTCAATTAGATAAAAATTATGGCGCCTATAAAGATGGTTTAAATGTACATGATGAAATTATAGCTATTGATGGATTTAGAGTACAAAATGATTTCAATAAATTATTTGCACATAAAAAAATAAACGATACCATTATCGTTACAATTTCTAGGAACGGAATACTTCAAAATAAATCAATCGTATTAACGGAAGATAAACGTTATAAAATTAAATTCCAATGGCTTCATTCGCTCAGTGAACAACAACAAAATGCTCAAATTGCTTGGTTAGGGAAACATACTACAATCGTATAATAATCTTCTTATTATAGCATTTATTTTATAAATTTACGAAGATATCTATCTTAAGATTTTTTGAGATTATTTTATATTAAAACCAAGACTATGAGAAAAATAAAATTCATCCTTCTGTTTTCAATGTTTTTCCAAACTGTTGCTCATGCACAAAATTATCTAGGTGGTCATTTCTCTACCAAAGAAGCCATCTTAAGCAACACACTAAATCCGGCAGCAGGAATAGCCGGTGAAATGAAATGGCAAGTCAATTTTTTAGGATTAAACACAGAAGTAGGCAACAATTACTTTTCTATTAATGGCAAACTAATTGGCATTGCAAAGAATTGGGATAAAGACAAATATGTTGGACAAAATTTAAATGGGAAACGCAAACAAGCACATGTAAATTTATCCGTTTTAGGACCAAGTGCTTTTATCCGAATTAAGAAAAAAAATGCCCTTAGTTTTGGTATTCGAGCACGAGCCGTAACTACTGTAAATGACATTAATGAAGATTTTGTGTATTCATTATACAATCATTTCGAAGACATCTTACTTTGGTTGCCCAATTTTAATGACGAACGTGCCACTGCGGCTGTCAATGTCTATTCTGAAATTTATGCCGGTTATGCGAGGTCATTTAATTTTGGAGAAAGACATGCGTTACATGTTGGATTGACTGCAAAAATGACATCCAATATTTTTAATGCACAATTTGTGGCAAATGATATTGACTTTAATAAAATTTATGCAAGTGCTACTGACAGTTTTATTAATGTAGGAAATTCAAAATTTGATTTACACGTATCTGATGCCATTGATGATGGATTTAAGTATAAATTTGGCATCAATGGTTTTGGTGTGGATGTTGGATTAATTTATGAATATAAATTAAAAGACAGCAAAGAACATTTTGTAATGGTAGGTGCTTCTATAAATGATTTAGGATTTAACAAATATAAACTAGGCAAAAACAGTCGTTCATTTATTGGAAATGGAAGAGATATACCGGCACAACATTTAGTAGATGGCTCAGGAAACACCAATAATATCGATGAAGTTTTAGATTCCTTAGGAACGCGAACCGTTCCAACTGGAAGCAATAAAATAAAATTACCAGCAGCACTAAATATTTTTGCTGACATTCGAGTGGTGAAGATGTTTTATATCAACGCCAATATTCAAGTAAATCCGTATTCATTTAAACGAGGAATGGCAATTGCCAATTTACCTTACGACGTAACAATTACACCTCGATTTGAGCATAGAATTTTTTCTGTGTACGCTCCTATTAATTACAATCAATATAGTGGTTTCAATATGGGTGCAGGTATGCGAATCGGACAGTTTACGTTTGGTAGCAGTACCATTATTACTTCTTTTGCTAAAAAGAAATTTACTGGTTTAGATTTTTATTTTAATGTAGGATTTGGCAAATCTTATAAAGATAAAAAATCATTAAAAAAAGGGAAAGACAAACCTACTACTAAACTTTAAGGAAATATTACATAAAGAATATTTAGCATTTCTTAAACATTTATTACCTTTCTCTTGAAAGTGATATTCTTATTTTTGTGGCATATTCTTTGATTTAAGGAATGCAAGATTTAATTTATGAATAATTATTTAATTACACTTTTATCCTTTCTGTTTATTAATTTATCATTTGCACAAAATACGTGGCAGTTAGAAAAAAATAAAGAAGGCATTAAAATCTGGAATAGAAAATCAGATGGTTCAATATTAAAAGAATTCAAAGTTTCTATGATTTTGAATACTACACCAGAAACAATAGTTACGTTTTTAAAGAAAACAACTCAATACGACCAATGGATGTACAAAGTAAATAAAGGAAGCGTGAAAGTTATTAAGCGAAATAACGAGAATGATTATTATACTTATATGACAATTTCCGCTCCATTTATCAAAACTCGAGAAGCCATTACACACATGACTTTTCAGCCGGCAGACAACAATGGAGTTATCCTGATTACGCTAGAAGGTACGCCTAATTTACTTCCTAAAAACGATAATTTTGTACGCATCAATAAAATGCAAGCTTATTTTAAGATAATTCCATTAAGCAATGGGAAAGTTGAATTGGTGCATCAAGCATTGAGTTCGCCTGGTGGAAATATTCCAGATGCATTAGTGAACATGTCATCTGTAGATTGTCCATATTCTATGTTCACAAAAATTAGAGAACTGTTGTAATTTCAAATCCAATTTTTCTCAAATCATCCCAAAACATGGGATAAGATTTAGTTACCACATTGGGTTCTTCTATCATTATGGTGTTTAGTTTCATCGATAGTGGTGCAAAAGACATCGCCATTCTATGGTCTTCATACGTAGAAATGACAACAGAACTTGTGTTAATAGGTGCCTGTTCTTTCAGTATTATTTTCCAAGTATTTGAATCCATCTCTTTAAAAGAAGCGATGCCTAATTTCTGCAATTCCATATCTAATGCAGCGATACGATCCGTTTCTTTAATGCGCAATGTTTGTAAGCCAGAGCACTGCAATTCAACGCCTAAAGCTGCACAAAAGGCAACTACTGTTTGTGCTAAATCCGGACATTCCAAAAAATCGAAAGAAAATGAGCTTAAATTTATTGGGCTTGTTTTAATAAGTTCAATTTTATTTTCTTTGTAAATAGTTTGTACACCAAAATGTGTTGAAATGTCTGCAATTACTGCATCGCCTTGTATCTGTTGATTGGTCAATCCAATTAATTCAATGTGTGCAGATTCCGCTAAAGCCGCAATTGAATAAAAATAAGAAGCTGCACTCCAATCGCCTTCCACAAAAAATGATTTGGGTTGATATGAACCATTTTTAACGACGATACGATTTCCATTGAAGCTGGTTTCTACGCCAAAATATTCCATCATTTTCAAAGTCATTTTGATATATGGAACGGATACGATTGTGCCTACTAATTCCAACTCTAAACCATCTTCTAATGTTGGAGCAATCAATAATAAAGCAGTAATAAATTGGGAGGAAGTATCGGCAGGCAATGCAATTTTTCCACCTTTTAATTGCTTACCTTTTATTCGTAAAGGCGGAAATCCTTCTTGATTTTCATACGTGATGTCTGCGCCTAATTTTCGTAACGCTTCTACTAAAATTTTTATTGGGCGTTGTTGCATCCGTTCACTTCCTGTAAGCACACATTCTCTTCCTTCTTGTGTGGCCAAAAATGCAGTTAGAAAACGGAACGTAGTGCCACCTGCTCCAGCGTCTAAAACAGCTTCTTTAGATTGTAAAATTTGCTGTAAAAAAATGGTATCATCCGCATTCGATAAATTATCAATCCTTATTTGATTATTAGATAAAGCATCAATAATCAGCACACGATTACTTATACTTTTTGAACCATTTAATTGAATGGATGCTTGAATTGTATTAACGATTGGCTTCTTGACTAAATAAACAGACATACTACAATAGTACAAATAAAAATGGGATTAATAATAGACTTGGTATGAAGAATTCTTAATGTGTTTGAGAAAATTCTTTCCGTTTTTTTATCCAGATAAAAATAATACCACCTACTAATAAAATGGGAAATCCAAGAAGGTATAATATTCCATTATTGATACTTTTGGCATATTCAGAGGTTTGTACAGAACCTTTACACATAGCACATTGAGCTTGAGTACCGATAGATACACTTAAAAAAAAGAGTATCAAAAATAATGAAATATAGTTAGTACGTTTCATAATATAAATATACTGAAAATTCTTTTGATATAATTAAACTTAGAGTTAATAATAAGGCGATATCATCCAATATACTATTACACCAGTGATACTCACATACCACCAAATTGGAAATGCAATACGTGCAATTTTTTTATGTTTGTTAAATTCTGCAGTCATTGCACGATATGCTGTCCATAAAATAAATGGCAATATAATTCCAGCCAATGGAATATGCGTAAATAAAATAAAGTAATAGAAATATTTGATGTTTCCAGCATCTTTTGGAAACGAGGTAGAATCGGTTAATAAATGATGCAAAACATAACTGATTAAAAACAAAGATGACAATATAATGGCTAAACTCATGATTCGTTTATGCATGACATAGTTTTTATTTTTTGCAAAAAATATTCCTAAAGGCAATAACACAGAAACACTTGAATTGATGGAGGCATTAATAAAAGCAAAAATATGTGGGTCAAATCCAAGGTTTAACTCAAGTTTCACTCTTGCTAAGGCTGTAATTGCAAAAAAAATAATTGCTGAAAAAATGCCTATACACCAATAAGCCATTTTATCATTTTTAACAATGATTGGTTTAAAAATATCTTTATTCGACATGGAAATGTTTTGAAGGATAGATAATAAAGAATAACAAAATTAATTTGAATTTGTTTGAATATTCAAATTTAATGGCCTTATTTTTTTGATTTAGGAACAATATAACTCACCAATAGTTTTTCGATATCTTTCGTTAATTGTTTGACAGCTATTTTATCTGTTCCATCATAGTAACCTCTAATTCTTAAATCTTTATCCACTAAAACTACATGTTGTGAATGTATAAAATCATTCGGTCCACCATCACCTTTATCGGCAGTAATAAAATAACCATATCGAGCTTGATGGTATAATGCTTTCTTCTCGCCGGTGAGCAAATGCCACATTTTAGAATTGACATCTTTTTCAACAGCATATTGAAACAACTGTGCAACAGAATCGGCATCTGGATCAACCGTATGCGACAGAATCCGAACATCACGATCATTTACATATTTCTGCTGTATGAGATGTAAATTACTGGTCATGTCGATGCATATTGTTTTACAAGTGGTAAAGAAGAAATCCACGACTGTCACCATTCCTTTCATACTATCTTGAGTTATCGTGATGCCATTTTGATTGACAAATGAAAAATCAGGAATTTTAAAATAGGCTGTATCAATGACTTTATTGCCATTTTCATCTATTGATTCGAATGGTTCTTTTGGCCCATAAATAGGCAAACAAGTATCCGTTTTTAATTGAGGACGATGGTTATTTAAATAATAGAAAACAAGAAAAAAAAGAATTGGAAATACGACCACTACAGTTATAGCAGCAATAAAACCGTTTTTATTTTTAGTTGACAAGAGTAATTATTTTGGGAAATTCAAAGATTGCCAGTAATTACCTTCAATCGTTAATGCAATTAGCGTCCAAATTAAGAAAGCTAATGGCAATCCTAAAGACAACATAAACACTCTTTTTTCGTATTTAAGATGCATAAATTCACCTATAATGAAAAAAGCTTTAGCTACGCTCGCAATCACAAAAAATGAATTCAATAATACTTTAGGCATTAAATGACCTACTGTTAAAGCAACAATCACTTCTACCACCGTTACTACACTCAAAATTGCGGTTGCACTCCAAACGGCCTTTACCGATGAGTTGTATTGTTCGTCAGACATATGATTCGCCATGATAATAAAATTTAGAGATTTTTTAAATTAATTGAATTACATTAAGTAAAAAGCTAGGAATACAAATACCCAAACTAAATCTACAAAGTGCCAATATAAGCCTACTTTCTCAATCATTTCATAATGACCACGACGTTGGAATGTGCCATTGATAGTTGCAAAATATGCCCAAATATTAATACAAACACCTGTAAATACGTGGAATCCGTGAAATCCGGTAATGCCGAAGAACAACGCGCCAAAAGCGATTGGTCCGGGTGAAATTAAAGAATTTTCATGAACTAAATGGGTAATTCCGTTTGCATCAGGTCCGAATGGATTATAAAATGGTCTTAATCCTTCATGAATCAAATGTGACCACTCCCAAGCTTGACAGCCTAAGAAAAATAAACCACCCACAATACCGCCTAACATCCAAAGTGCTACACCTTTTTGATTCATCCTATGTCCTTCTTGTACGGCTCGAACTACGGCTACCGAACTTAAAATTAAAACGAAAGTCATAACAGAAACGAATCCTAAAGGAACGTTGGCATCGGCTAAAAATGGGAATGCATTAAATACTTTGTTAGGATCTGGCCACCAAGGTTGGCCTAAACGAATTGCTGCATAAGCAATTAAAAATGCAGAGAATGTAAACGCATCTGACAATAAGAAATACCACATCATGGTTTTACCATAACTCATATTCATTACTGTCTTTTCACCACCTTCGCCATTATCAGGAGTAGGTAATTGTAAATGCTCATTCGCTTTTTGTTCTTGTATGTCTAGTATTTCTGCCATTACTAACTATTTTTTACCTATTTTAAATTAAACGTTAAAAAGATGTACAAATATATCCAAAGAATGCCCATATAATGCCAAAATAAGGACAATAAATCTGTTCTAATTTTAAGCAGTCCGCTTTCATTGGATTCGATATCTTCCAAAATGGTACTATCTGTTGGATTTTTATATATTACTACAGCGTGAAAAAATGCAATTAATAAAAATATAATTGCTACTATAACATGTAATGCATGCATAAATGTAATCACTAAAAAATATGGACCTGCAGGATTTGGATTAAAAGACAAATAAATACCTGCATTATTTAATTCATTCCAACCTAAAAATTGCAACATACAGAACACAATTCCCAACACAACTGTTGCTAATAATCCGTAAGTAGTTTTGGGTTTATTGCCGGCTAAATTTGCTTTATGCGCATAATGCAAACAAATACTACTAAGGATAATAGTAATTGTTGAGAATAAAAATTCTATTGGAATATTAAAAGAAGTCCATGCTCCGCCTTTACCTTTCTGAACGATGAAAGCACTTGTAAATCCAGCGAATGTCATTGATGTGGTGATAATAAATAAATACATTGTGAAGCGATGTGCTCCTTGTGTATTCGATTTATATTTTAATGTACCTGTATTCATGGTTAAATTTTATCAAAAACATAAGCAATAAAAACAATCGGGATATAAAAGAAAGAAGCAAACATTAATTTTTTCGCACTCTTATCTGTCAAGTCGATAGTAAGTTGAATTCCTTGAATTAAAAACAAGACACCTGTAATTAAAGCAATGAATAAAGAAATCAATCCAGTGATACCCAAAATATACGGCAACGCACTGATTGCAATTAGGCATATTAAATAAGGGATATTTTGAAATGCAGCGCCGCGATTTTTAACACCTTGTACGGATGGTAATAAATAATATCCTGCTTTTTTATAATCATCATTTAACAACCAAGCAATTGACCAAAAGTGAGGTATTTGCCAAAAAAATTGAACAGCAAATAATGCCAAACCACCTAAATCAACAGTTCCTGTTGCAGCCGTCCAGCCGATTAATAAAGGCATTGAACCAGGAACCGCTCCAATAAAAACGGCAATTGGGCTAATTTTCTTAAATGGTGTGTAGATAAATGCATAAGAGATTAAGGCTAATGCGCCCAAAAATCCACTAATAGGATTAAACATTACACCTAAAATTGCGATACCTGTTACACCACTAATGCCTCCTATTAAATAGGCTTCAATTAATTTCATTCTACCGGCAGGTAATGGACGATCTTTTGTACGTTCCATTAATCTATCGGTATCTTTTTCAATTATTTGATTAAACGTGTTAGAGGAAGCAGTTACAAGAAAACCACCAAGTGCAAGTAATATAATTTTAATTCCATCAATATGTATAGAATGTACGGCAATTAAATACGACATAACTGCAGAGAAAACTACCAATGATGAAAGGCGGAATTTAGTCAATAACATAATATCTTTCAACTTAAGATAAATAATTTTACCTAACGATTGATTTTCAATATGTATCTTTTCAGAATTCAAAACGCTCTATTTTTACCAAATTAATGATTATGATAATTTTTCTTTTCTTCTTCAGAGATTGGAGTAGTTTGCATAATAAAGTCATCTTCACTATTAGGGTAACGGCTATAATCGTATGCCCAACGATGTACTTCTGGCAACTCACCTTCCCAGTTTCCGTGAACGCCTTCAATAGGTGATGTCCACTCTAAAGTAGTTGCGCCCCAAGGATTTTGAGAAGCTTTCTTGCCTCTATACATACTCCAAAAGAAGTTTATTAAAAAGATAAATTGGGCAAGAAATGTTACAATAACAGCTGCACTAATCAATTTATTCAAATAAGCATATTGGGAAAAAGCTTCAATTTCATTGAAAGAATAATATCTTCTAGGTACACCAGCCATTCCTAAGAAATGCATTGGCCAGAAAATTAAATATGCTCCTATAAATGTAATGGTGAAATGGATATAACCTAATGTTTCATTCATCATTCTGCCAAACATACGTGGGAACCAATGATACACACCTGCAAACATACCAAAGAAGGCTGCTACACCCATTACTATATGGAAATGTGCTACGACAAAGTAAGTATCATGTAATTGAATATCAACAGTGGAGTTTCCTAGCCAAATGCCTGTTAAACCACCTGAAATAAAGAGAGAAACAAATCCTATTGAGAATATAGATGGTGCATTAATGCGAATATTTCCTCTCCAAAGCGTCGTTATCCAGTTAAATACTTTTACAGAAGATGGGATAGCAATTAGCAAGGTAAATAACGTAAACATTGAGCCTAAGAATGGATTCATTCCTGACAAAAACATGTGGTGAGCCCAAACAATAAAGCTAAGTACCGTAATTCCCAAAAGTGAGAAAACCATCGCTTTATAACCAAATATTGGTTTACGTGAGTTAATTGCTAGAATCTCAGATACCATTCCCATTGCTGGCAATATTACGATATAAACTTCCGGATGTCCTAAGAACCAAAATAAATGTTGAAATAGAATTGGTGAGCCGCCCGCAAAAGGCAATGCTTTACCACCGATTACAATATTTGATAAATAGAAACTAGTTCCTAAACTTCTATCAAATATTAATAAAACAACGCAAGCTACTAAAACAGGGAACGATAAAATACCAATAATTGCCGTGAAGAACAATGCCCAAACAGTCAATGGTAATTTAAACATTGACATTCCTTTTGTACGAAGATTTAAAATAGTTGAAACATAATTAAGACCACCTAACAAGGTAGATACAACAAATAAGACCATAGCAAACAACCAAACCGTCATACCTGTTCCTGATCCTGGAGATGCTTGTGGCAATGCACTTAAAGGTGGATAAATTGTCCAGCCTGCAGAAGGTGCGCCCGTAGGCAAAAACAAAGAAGAAAACATAACAACACTCGCTAATGCAAATATCCAAAACGATAGTGCGTTCATTAAAGGAGAAGCCATGTCTCTAGCACCAATTTGTAACGGAAGTAAAACATTTGCAAACGTACCACTTAAACTTGCTGTCAATACGAAGAAAACCATAATTGTTCCGTGCATGGTTACTAAGGAATAGTATGCTTCCGGATTTAATTTTCCATCGGTAAACCATGTAGAGAAAATTTGCTCTAAGAAAGGGAATGTTTCATCTGGCCAACCCAATTGAACTCTAAATAAAACAGACATTCCACCGCCAATAATCGCCCATATCATACCTAATGTAAGAAATTGCTTACCGATAGTTTTATGATCGGTACTGAATATATATTTTGAAATGAATGTTTCTGTATGATGATGTCCAGCGCCATTTCCATGACTATGAGTATGTGCATCTACATTTGATTCCATTACTGCTGTCGTTTGCATATATTTCCTTTTAGATTTAAATATTTTAGTTTATAATCGCTTATAAATGCTTGTAGTTATTAATGTTTTTTACTTGGCGCTGAGTTCAATTTAGATTTAGCTTCAGAAATAGGAGTTGATAATACAAAGCTTCCATCTTTCATTCCTGGTTTAACTACTGAATAATAGTATGAACGTTGTGATTTAATCCATTTTTCATATTCAGCTTCTGTTACTACTACTAATTTTTTCTGCATGTTATAATGACCTGAACCACATAATTTGTTGCATGCTACTACATAGTCAAATTTAGGATTATTTAATTCTTTTCTCATTTCTTCCGTAGTTATGGTAGGTCTAAACCAAAGATGTGTTGGAACTCCAGGAACTGCAGACATCATTAATCTAAAATGTGGAATATAAAAATTATGAATTACATCTAAAGCTCCAATATTAACTGAAACCGGTTTGTTTACAGGAATCACTATTTCATCAGCCATGATGTCATCTTGACTTTTTTTGTCGTTCCAATTTACACCTAATTCATTATCTCCTTTTACCAAAGTAAAATCTCTAGGTCCTAAAATTTTATCTCTTCCGGCATAACGTACCATCCATGAATATTGTTTTCCAGTAACTTCAATTACGATTGCATCTTTGGGTGCTGGTGAAAATATTTTAAACCATTTTTGAATACCAAAAACGATTAAAAGAGTTAGCACGGCAGATGGAGCAACTGTCCAAATGATTTCTAACTTATTATTGTGAGAATAGAAATAAGCTTTTCTATCTTTTCTATAATGATATTTATAAACGAACCAAAATAAAACAATATGTGTTAGGATAAATACAATACCTGTTAGTAATAAAGTAATATTCATTAAGTTATTAATCCATTCACCTTGTTCTGATGCTGGTTTTGGGAGTAAGGTAGGCGCATAGATATAACTCGATACCAATGAGTAAATTAAAATAGCAAAACCTAAAATGGAAATAAACAATGCACTCTTTTCATGAGATTGTTCTTGTTCAACACCTGAACGCAATGTTTTAATTAAATCGGATGCCTTACTTATTTGTACAATTACGATGTACAATAATACCAATGTTAATAAGCCTAATATAATTGACATTTCTGACTATTTTTTAAATATGATGATTATAACTTTCTTTAAAATAAGGATGCGTACTAGAAGATAAATCTTTTACTTTAGCTAACATAACCAGTGTGACATAGGTAAATATACTACCAAATATCAATAACAAACCAAGGCTAATTAAACCAAATCCGTTTTTAGGTAATAATGGCGGGCAATTCATTATGAAGAATGCTGCATATTGACCTAATATAATAATAATGGCTGTAACGATAGTTATTTTTGTACTTCTTTTAGAATTTCTCGTTAATAAGATAAAAAACGGCAATACAAAATTAAAAACGAATGAGGCATGGAATAAAATACCATAATTATCCATATTTCTTCTTAAACGGAAATACTCCGTTTCTTCTGGAATGTTCGCATACCAGATTAACATATATTGTGAGAACCAAGTATAACACCAAAAGATACTAATAGCAAACATCAATTTTGCAACATCGTGCTCATGATTTTGATTTACATTCGGCAAGTATCCTTTAGATTTTAAGTAATGCATAAATAAAAGTAAAATAGAAAGCATGGTAACACATGCACCAGCCATTGTATTCCATGTAAACATGGTACTGTACCAGTGTGGCTGAATAGACATTGACCACAACCATGTTGCAAACGTATTAATTAGAAAAGAGATAACCACTATAGAAACGGCTGCGATAACACGGCTACTTGAGAATAGTTTTCTTGTAGGATTTACGTCCATTTTTGTTAAAACATTCCAAAACTTCATCACCATAAATACACATAAAATTGCAATTACTACAGAAAAACCCCAAAACGTTTTCATGTTTAAGAAATCACTTTTGGTATTCAATATTTCATCAAACGTAGCAGTACCTTTTGCATATAAAGACTCATGTGTCCAATGGAAAATATCATGATTAAACAATCCAAATACTACAAATAGTAATATAATAAACAAAACAATGGGAACAGACATTGCCAACGCAATTTTTTGAATTTGGATTTGCCATCCACCCCAAGCAATATTTGTGGCTGCTAAAAAGAAAATAGATGCTAATGCAATGTAGAAAAAGAAATATAAAACATTGTGGGTATTAGCAATTAAAGATGTTTTTACAGTAGGTGCTGCATGTCCATGATCAGCCGTAGCTGTATGTTCATCAGCCGTTGTATGCTTATCCGTTGTTACGGCAGTATGAGTAGCAGAATGGGATGCTTCTTTTTCATGGCTACCACTATCAAAAAACAAAACACCTAAAATCAACATTAAGACACCGATGCCTAATGTGATAAAAATATTTTTTTTGGTGCTCGAATCAAAAACGTATGTATTCATTGCGAGTGTCTATTTAGAATTAATTATTTTATTGTTGTTGAATCGTTTGTTGTTGTAGTTGGGCTTGCTGTTGTCCCTTGTAAAGTTCTTACATAGCTTAATACTAACCAACGTTCTCTATGATTTAATTGAGAAGCATAAGAGCCCATCATTCCTTTTCCGAACATTACAGTATGATATCTTTTACCATCTGCCAATGACAATAATGGTTCATTTAAGTAAGATGGTGGTGGTGGAAATTTATTAATTTGTACAAGATGACCTTGTCCATCGCCTTTTTCGCCATGACAAATATCACAATTAATTTTATATAGGTGTTTGCCTTCTCCAGAAACTTCATCCTTTGTGAAGTTAAATGGATTTTTAATGAGTAATGCTGATTTTTCATAATCAGAATCAGATAAAGGATAAATATATTTATCTCTTGCCACACTACCTTCCGGAGCTAGTTGATTGGTTTTTCCATCTTTAAAGATGGGATTATCTGAGCCTGCTTCGTAGGCAATATGTCGTGACATTTCTGGCATATACTCTCTACCTGGCTTCTTTTCACTTCTAATACAAGAAGTGAAGCCAAAAACTAATACTAATAGTATGATATGATATCTTTTCAACATGGTAAATTAAACTTCTTTTTGATAAACTTCAATGGCTCCTTCTTTTTTTAATAAATCTGAAACGCTATTTATATAATTAGCATCCTTTGTACTGTCTAATTCAAAAGTTAAGGCAAACAAATGATCGGTGGTTCTTTCATCAATAATTTTTGGTGTTTTACCTGGCCACAATTTGCATAAATAATAAAAAGAAACGGTCATACCTATTGCTGAAAACAATACGGTATGTTCGAAAGTAATTGGTACATACGATAAAATTGCCCAGTAAGGTTTGCCACCAAAATCGGTTGGATAATTAAATAAATTTATGAAAGTAATCATACTTAATGCAACGGTAAAACCAGTTGCGCCGAAGACAAAACCAGCAGTATGGATTTTAGTAGGCTCTAAACCCAATGCATGTTCTAATCCATGAACAGGAAAAGGAGTATAAGCATCTGTAATTTCATAACCCGATTTACGAATATCCTTTACGGCGTGCATTAATACATCATCGTCATCAAATATTCCTACTAAGTATTTTTTTGTGTCGCTCATATTTATATAGTTAAGCTGTAATTGATACTTTTATTCAAATTTTTTAAAAATGTTAATCCCAAGAGCCTTTTGCCACAGAAGTATCTTTATACACTTCCATTCCTTTTACTTCTTCTAATTGTTTATCTCTATATTGATTACCTGATATTTTCAAGATAGATTTAACTTCTGCAATAGCAATTGCTGGGAAGAATCTACAGAATAATAAGAATAATGTCATAAATAAACCGATAGAACCAATAAAAATTCCCATTTCAACCCAAGATGGTGAATAATACAACCAACTTGAAGGTAAATAATCTCTATGTAATGAAATTACGATAATCACAAATCGCTCGAACCACATGCCAATATTAATTAAAATTGACATAAAGAATGTAACAGCAATATTTCTTCTTAATTTTTTGAACCAAAATACTTGTGGCGAAACTAAGTTACAGAACATCATTGACCAATAAGCCCACCAATAAGGCCCAGAAGCTCTATTGGCAAATGCATACGATTCATACATATTACCAGAATACCATGCTACGAATAACTCGGTTAAGTAGGCTATACCAACCATGGTGCCTGTTAATAACATTACTTTATTCATGGATTCCATGTGTGCCAGCGTAATATAATCCTGTAAGTTCATGATTTGTCTGGCTATTATCATTAATGTCAATACCATTGCAAAACCTGAGAAAATAGCACCTGCTACGAAATAAGGAGGCATGATAGTGGTATGCCAACCTGGCACTACTGAAGTAGCAAAGTCAAAGGATACAATGGTATGAACAGATAATACTAACGGAGTTGATAACCCAGCTAAGATTAATGATAATGATTCCCAACGTTCCCAATGTTTCGCAGATCCTATCCAACCAAAACTTAAGAAGTTATAAAATTTCCATCTTCCTGGAGTTTTAGATTGGTCACGCATCGTTCCAAAGTCTGGAACTAAACCTGTGTACCAAAATAATAAGGATACGGTGAAATAGGTAGAAATTGCAAATACGTCCCATAATAATGGAGAAGTAAAGTTCACCCAAAGTGGACCACGTGTATTTGGATAAGGGAAAATAAAGAATGCATCCCAAACACGACCCATGTGAAATATTGGAAATTGACCAGCGCAAATTACTGCAAATATGGTCATCGCTTCTGCGGCTCTGTTTACACCTGTACGCCATTTTTGACGGAACAACAATAAGATAGCTGAGATTAATGTACCAGCATGACCGATACCAATCCACCACACGAAGTTGGTGATATCCCATGCCCAACCTACTGTTTTATTGGCACCCCAAGTACCAATACCGAACATTACTTCCCATGCGATACAAAATACAAATAAACCTGCGAAAACAGCAGAAACAGCTGTCCAAAATGCCCATTTTGGTTGTATTTTACCTGTTGTTGGAGCTACGATATCTCTCGTAATATCCTTGTAGGTCTTATTACCGTTTATTAACGGTTCGCGTAGTGGTGATTCAAAATGACTTGCCATTATATCTTGCTTTACTACTTTTAAATTGTTTACTTAATTTTAATTATGCTTCGTTCGGTTTATAAATAAAATATCTTGCCGGTTGCTCATCTTTATTTCGAACTTTCACTTGATAGCCAACAGCTGGTAAGAAATGTTGTTCTTCTAACACGAAGTAGTTTCTTCCACTTGTATCAAATGTTTTTGCCACTACACTTTCTTTATTATTTTGATCTCCGAAGATAATTGCGTTAGTTGAACATGCTGTTTGACAAGCTGTTTTTACTTCACCGTCTTTTAACGGACGACTTTCTTTTTTAGCTTGCAATTTGCCTTCTTGAATACGTTGAACACAGAAAGAACATTTTTCGATTACACCACGAGAACGTGTTACCACATCCGGATTTAATACCATTCTTGTCAAGTCTTCAAACATGTAAGATTGAGCTTCTTTATCTGTGAATGACATTTTACCATCGTTAAATTTACCAAAGGCATCCGCAGCTTGATAATCTAACCAGTTAAAACGACGTACTTTATATGGACAGTTATTGGCACAATATCTAGTACCGATACATCTATTATATGCCATTTGATTCAAGCCTTCTGAACTGTGGTTCGTTGCATTTACTGGACAAACGTTCTCACATGGTGCATTATTACAATGTTGGCACATCATAGGTTGGAAGGATACATCTGGATTGTCTGGATTTCCATTATAGTATCTATCGATACGCAACCAATGCATTTCTTGAGAACGGTAAACTTGACGTCTTCCTACAACTGGAACATTGTTTTCAATACTACATGCAACCACGCAAGCACCACAACCGATACATGCATTTAAATCAACAACCATTCCCCAATGATGACCTTGTTTGTAATCATGAGGTTTATAACCGTCGTATAAAGAATGGCTAAATTCTTCTTTTATTTTTTCTCTATCTTCATTTCCTGCATGTTCATTTTTTGAATAATCAGTTAATGTAGTTTCTTTAACGATAGAGCCTCTATATTTTTTTGATCTTAACGGAAGTGCATTATCTTCCATTAATGTATGATATGTTTGATTTAATCCTAATTCATAAGTTTTACCTGTTAACTCGAACGTTGCACCACTGGTTGAATAGGAAGTAACACCATTTTTTGCAGATAAGAATGCATACATGTTTTTACCTACTGCGTCGCCTGCTGGACCTGATTTTTCACGACCATAACCAACGGCAATTGCTAATGTATTTTGAGCTTGACCAAATTGAACAACTACTGGCAATTCGATAGATTTACCGTTCATTGTAACTTTTGCAATCGGTACTTTTTTTTGTGCAGGTTGAGCATCAATTCCTTGTTCTTTTGCAAATGAATATGGTACACAAACGTAGTTATCCCAAGTAACTTTTGTTAATGGATCCGGCATTTCTTGCAAGAATGGATTGTTAGCAAAACTACCATCACCTACACCAGATTTTTCGTAGAATACTACTTCAAAACCTTTTGATGCTGCAGTAGCAGGTGTTAATGCAGCTAAAGCTGTACCTACATTTGCAGATGAACCGCTTGGTACAGGTTTATTTCCAAAATAACCTGATTGAACTGCTGATTGATAATTTCCACCTGTTATTACTCCTATTTCATTTTGAACCACTTGAGCAATCTCAGTAGTATCACCAGACCAAGTTAGCAAAGAAGCAGCAACTTGTCTTGTTTCAAATAATGGAACAATGGCAGGTTGTACAAAACCATAGAAATTTGAGAATGGTTGAATAACATCCCATGATTCAAGAAAATGTGAATCAGGACAAACAAATTGACAGAATTGCGCTGTTTCATCCGCTCTATCTGCAGTAGAAATAGACAATTCAGCTTTTTTAATAGCGTCTTTAAATACTTCGGAATAAGTGGTATTATAAACAGGATTTGAATTTAAAAAGATAATACCTTTATAAACACCGGCTTTTAAATCCGTTACCAATGTTGCTAATGCTTCATCATTTCCTGTTTTAAAATTATACGTATTGTTGGTATCTATAACCGTACCATAGTTTCCTAAAGTAGAGTTAATTGCATTTACTAATAATTGCACGTCAAGGTCATTCGTATCTGAAACGACTACTGACTTGCCTTTTGATGCTAATAACTCTTTAGCTACTTTTTTTATTCCTTCATTAGCATCTTTACCGCTTAAAGCTTGAACACCTGAAATATTTCCACCTATTTCAGAAAACAGATTAATTAATGCTTGTTTTTCTTCTGAAGGTTTAATTGGGTATTTGTAATCTGCATTGGCACCTGTAATGGTAACATTAGATTGAAATTGATGATGACGTGACATCTTAGGATTTTCCTTCGAAGGCACTCTATTGGTAATATAACTTTTTGTGTTTGCTAATACAGCGACACCTGTTCCCAAGAAATCTGCATTAAAGCCAACAATAACATCTGCTAAATTATAATGAATGACCGGTAAAATTGCTGCTCCTAAAGTAATTTGATTTGCTTTACGAGTAGCATAAGCAGAAACAGCATCATAAGCAACAACTGTTGTTGTTGGATATTTCGCTACAAATTTTTCTATTGCTTTTTTAGTAATTACAGAAGAAACTGTGCCTGTAACTAAAGCTATTTTTCCGCCATTTCCTGCAATTGCATTCAATTTGCTATTAATATCTGCATCTACTTTTTTCCAAGTAGATTTTGTATTTTTTGAGGTAGGAACCGCCAATCTCGTTGTATCATACAACCCTAAAACGGAAGCCTCAGAGTGCGCCGTTGCACCACCAAAAGGAGATTCTGTGTTGGGTTCAAATTTAATTGGACGACCTTCACGAGTTTTCACTAAAATATTCACAAAATCATTCCCATCTGTAAATGTAGAAGCGAAATAATCTGCTACTCCAGGAACTACTTCCGGCACTTGTTTTCTCAAGTCGATAGTATAAGGAATTGCTTTGTGTGTAGGTATCTTACATGCTGTAGCAATAGCAGCCGCAGAGATGCTAAATCCCATCACCTTTAAGAAATCACGGCGATTTGTTCCGCTTTCAGAGGCATCTGCATCTGTTTCTTCCATGTAATTAAATTCTTTCGAAGCTTGTTCTTTGTATTGAGGAGTTTCATTTAACTCATCCAAGCTCGACCAATATTTTTTATTACTCATTTAGTATATATTGATAACGTTCGTTAAATTATATTAATAGTGACATTTTTGACAATCTGTTCCACCTATATCTTCTACTGTTATTTTTGCTTTCGTTCCTTTTTTCAATTCATCTTGATATTTTTGAAAAACAGAATAGTATTTATTTTCAGCAAATTTCACTTCAGTTTGTCTATGGCAGTTAATACACCATCCCATTGAAAGCGGTGCAAATTGTTTCATAACTTCATATTCATCTACTTTACCGTGGCAAGTTTCACATTTTACACCACCCACTTTTACGTGTTGAGAGTGATTAAAATAAACATGATCGGGTAGATTATGGATTTTCACCCATTCGATATTTTTAGGTGCTCTTACAAATTTACTTTTATCTGGATCCCAACCTGAATATTCATAAATTTTTGCAATCTCATCTTTTCCGTATTTAGGTCCTTCTTGAACATATTTGTGACAATTCATACAAATTTGAGTTCCAGGTATGCTTGCGTGTTTACTTTTTTCTACTCCTGTATGGCAATATTGACATTCAATTTTATTTTGTCCCACGTGCAAGGCATGTGAAAAACGAATCGGTTGATCGGGTGCATATCCTTGAGAGCGTCCTAAATCAATAGCGCCACCAAAAATATTTACCACTAATAGTACTGAAAGTATTAAACCAACTACAGAGAATGTTTTTTTGCTAAATATTTTTTTAGACAAAGGAACTTCTTCTACTTTTTCTCCTTCACTTTCTTTAACTACTTTATCTAATTTATTGGTTACGTTCCACAATAATACTGCTAAGGTCAACAAAAATGCTATTAATGCCCATAAATACCATGTAGAACTACCTGAATCAGCGCTTGAACTTGTAGCAGTAGCTGGAGCTGCAGCTGCAGGTGCTTCACCGGCATTTGGGTTTTTTAAATAAAGTAATATACTGTTAATTTGCTCTGCAGTTAATTGTGGAAAAGGAGTCATGATAAACGTGTTATCATTTCCTTTTAATACCGCTGCGTATGGATCTCCGGATTCTAAAAATTTAGATGGATTGTGCACCCAGTCAACAAACTTCGATTCACTTTCCCAGTGTTCCCATATACCACCTAATGCTGGTCCGATTACTTTTTTATCAATTGCATGACAAGAGGTGCAATTCGTTTTGAATAACGTCATCCCTTCTTTAACCTTAGTTACACCTGCTGCATCTGATGCGGCAACATCGGGAACAGCAAAGCCTGCAAAAACCGAATGGGTAGTAAAAGTTAGTGATAATACGAGCGCTATTAAAACGAGGATCTTTTTGGTTGGATTACAAGAATGCATTATTTGATTAATTTTTCTCGGTTGCAAATATAACATTCAGCCGTTAAATTGTATAAATTGTTGATAAATTGCTATTTAGAATCAATTTAAATAACTCGTATGCAATTGATAATCAAGAAATATGAAATTCAATAGCTACTAAAAAAAATAGAATTTAATATACAGATAACATTTATTGACATTTTCTAACAATGATTGGGAACTTTTTTAAAAAAATGTTGGAAGTACAATCAAAATAAGTAATTTGGCACAAATTTTTATACCCTATAAATAGGAAGTCATTTGGTTATTTTTATTTCATTTTCGTATGCGTATTTTATTCATCTTTCTACTAGCAATAATTACATTTTCATGTCAAAATATAAAAAAGAGTTTTGAAAATCAAGACTATGAAAAAGTAGTTAATCTATTTATTCAAAAAAATGAAAAATATAAAAATAAACAAGAAGAACTTCAACTATTTGAAAAAGCATTTCATAAAGAATTAGAAAAAGACAAGCATCAAATCATTACCTTAAAATCAATTAATAGCGGTGACAAATGGGAACAAATTTTCAATATCTATTCCAAGATTGAAAACAGACAAAATAAAATAGTTCCACTTTTACCACTTTACCATAATGATGGCTCGATAGCAGCAATTGAAACCTTTGATTTGACCGCTGCGCTAGAAGAATCACGGCAAAATTCAGCACAATTTTATTATGATCAAGGATGGAAATTATTAAACTCCGAAAACAAAAGTGCCATTAGGCAATCCGTTGATTATTTTATTGCTTCCAAAAAATTCTATATCAACTATAAAGATGTAAATGAATTGATTGACCAAGCAGAAATAAAAGGGAAAAATTATGTATTACTTATTGTTGATAAAAACCCATCTCTCCTTTTACCACATACATTTGAACAACATATTTTAGAAAATATAAAACTCACGAAAAAAAACAGTTGGCTTTCTATTGATTATAAAACAAGAGAAAATATTCAATACGACTATGTCGTTAAACTAAACTTGTACGACATAAAAATCTCACCGGATATTTTAAAAGAATATAACACAACGGAAGATAAAACAATAAACGATGGCTGGAATTATGTTCTGGATGAAAGAGGTAATGTAAAAAAAGATTCATTAGGAAATGATATTAAAATTCAAAAGTTCAAAAAAATAAGCTGTCAGGTACGCGAAACAAGAATGAGCAAAACCGCACAAATACTAGGTGACATAACCATTTACGATGCAAGCAACAAAAACTATATCAAAAATCAAAAATGCATTGGAAATACATCTTTTGAATATTCTTATTTTCAATACAATGGAAATAAAGAAGCTTTAAGTCAAGCTACACTGAATAAATTGGGTAACGCACCACGACTTTTCCCTTCTACTTTTGAGATGATTGAACTTTCAAAAAACGAATTAATACGATGTTATCAAGATTTTGTTTCTTCTAATTATAATATACTTGTTTACACGCTATAAAACATAAACCATTCATTGCACTTATGAATACCATAAAAAAATATTTTCCTGAATTAACAGCGCAACAATTAAATAAATTTGAATTACTTTTTTCATTGTATGCTCAATGGAATGAGAAAATAAATGTGATATCGAGAAAAGATATGGATAATTTTTTTGAACGCCATGTATTACATTCATTAGCAATTGCAAAAATTAATTCTTTTGAAAACAAGAGCATTGTATTAGATATTGGTACTGGTGGTGGTTTTCCGGGCATTCCTTTAGCAATTTATTTTCCGGAAGTAACATTTATTTTAACCGATTCCGTTGCAAAAAAAATTACGGTTGTAAATGAAGTAGTAAAAGCATTAGATTTAAAAAATGTAAGCACAAAAATAGAACGAGCTGAAAATATCAATCTAAACGTTGATTACGTTGTTACACGTGCTGTGGCAAAAATGAGTGATCTCATTTTTTGGAGTAAAAATAAAAATCCAAAAAAAATAATTGCCTTGAAAGGTGGAGATTTAAAAGACGAATTGAATAATATAAAAAAGAACATTCGAATTATCGATATTCATGAATTCTATTCAGAAGAATTCTTTGAGACAAAAAAAATTGTCATTTGTAGTTAAGTGCATTACGCTAAATACACAGCCAAAAATTCCTGTACATTCTATTAAGTATTATTACATTGTCATTTTGTCATACTAGTGCCATTGGCATAATACTTGACATTTAGGTTTCAACATTAAAAAAGAAAAATAACAATTATGGGAAAAATAATAGGAATTGACTTAGGCACTACCAACTCTTGCGTTGCCGTAATGGAAGGCAATGAACCGGTAGTAATTACAACAGATGAAGGACAACGCACACTTCCATCTATAGTAGGTTTTTTAGAAAATGGCGAACGAAAAGTAGGTGCTCCAGCAAAACGACAAGCAATTACGAATCCGTTGAATACGGTTTCATCTATTAAACGTTTTATGGGTAAACACCACAGCGATACGGAGAAAGAACAAAAATACGTATCCTACAAAGTAGAAAAAGGTGACAACGATACTGTTCGAATTCGTTTGCATGACAGATTGTACACACCACAAGAAATTTCAGCTATCGTTTTACAAAAATGTAAAAAAATGGCAGAAGACTATTTAGGTCAAACCATAACAGAAGCTGTGATTACAGTACCTGCATACTTTAACGACTCAGAACGCCAAGCTACAAAAGAAGCAGGTTTAATTGCTGGATTAGATGTAAAGCGTATCATCAACGAACCTACTGCAGCTGCATTAGCGTATGGTCTAGATAAAGGTGGAAAAGATATGAAAATTGCAGTGTACGACTTAGGCGGTGGTACATTCGACGTATCTGTTTTAGAATTAGGCGATGGCGTTTTTGAAGTAAAATCAACCAATGGTGATGTACACTTAGGTGGTGACGATTTCGACCAAGCCATTATTGATTGGTTAGCTTCTGAATTTCAAAATGAAGAACGCATCGACTTACGTAAAGATCCAATGGCTTTACAACGCTTAAAAGAAGCTGCAGAAAAAGCTAAAATTGAATTATCTGCCACCTCTGAAACGGAAATCAACTTACCTTACATCACTGCAGTGGATGGTGTTCCAAAGCATTTAGTAAAAAAAATATCTCGTGCTAAGTTTGACCAATTAACAGAAACATTAGTAGAACGCACCTTAGAACCATGTCGTAAAGCGTTGAAAGATGCTGGAATTTCAGCTGGTCAAATCGACGAAGTTATTTTAGTTGGAGGCTCCACACGAATGCCTAAAATACAAGAAGTAGTAGAAAAATTCTTTGGTAAAAAACCATCAAAAGGTGTAAATCCGGATGAAGTAGTTGCCGTAGGTGCTGCCATACAAGGTGGTGTTTTAACTGGTGATGTAAAAGACGTTTTATTATTAGACGTAACGCCATTATCATTAGGAATTGAAACTTACGGTGGTGTTTTCACAAAATTAATTGAATCAAACACTACTATTCCTACCAAAAAATCTGAAACATTTTCTACAGCCGCAGACAATCAACCTTCTGTAGAGCTAAACGTTTTACAAGGTGAACGTCCGATGGCAAAAGACAATAAATCAATTGGTCGCTTCCACTTAGATGGTATTCCACCTGCACCACGTGGCGTTCCGCAAATCGAAGTAATTTTCGATATTGATGCCAATGGTATTTTAAGTGTAACGGCAAAAGATAAAGGAACAGGCAAAGAACAAAATATTCGCATCACCGCATCAACCGGCTTAAGCAAAGAAGAAATTGAAAAAATGAAAGCCGAAGCAAAAGCCAATGAAGCTGCCGACAAAGAAGCTCGTGAAAAAGTAGATAAATTAAACGAAGCAGATACCTTAATTTTCCAAAGCGAAAAGCAATTAAAAGAATTTGGCGACAAATTACCTGCTGACAAAAAAGCTACTATTGAAAGTGCCGTAGAAAAATTAAAAGAAGCGCACAAGGCTCAAGATATTGTAGCCATTGATGCTAGCCTTGCAGAGTTGAACAATGCATGGCAAGCAGCTTCGCAAGATATGTATAACGCCTCTAACCAAGGTGGCGCACAACAAGATGCATCTACAAACGGACAACAAAATACAAACGCTACTGATGATGTACAAGATGCAGAAGTAGTAGAAGAAGTGAAATAGATGTGAGTATTGAGAAGTAAAAATTGCGCTTGATAAAA
This sequence comes from Chitinophagales bacterium, assembly GCA_017984135.1. Lineage (GTDB taxonomy): Bacteria > Bacteroidota > Bacteroidia > Chitinophagales > JADIYW01 > JADJSS01. Next base: position 43,875 of record JAGNZZ010000011.1, read on the forward strand.
ATAGAAACGTGGTAATTTTTTACCACGTTTTTTTATTGAAAATAAATTAAAATAGAGCGTGCCGGCATTGCCTACGCACCATGCCTACTCATGCCGTCAGGCTGTACGCTACAATCTTTTTGCCAACACACCCAGCCAACCAAAAAAGTATTTCCGCTCCCATCCTTCACGCATTTTGAAGAAATATAAATTGTAAACAATACATCACAAAATACCTCAATAGAGAGAAACCCATATTATCCTATGCAAGGAAATAAAACAAATATTTTATATTTTTTTAGCAAACTAATTTCAAATGTATGGTTTCACAAAAAATAAAAAAAGAACAGTTACCATACTTTGCTATCTCATTAAAGTAAAAACACCATTATAGGATTTAATTGTATTATCCGGTAATTTAGCTTTATAAATATACACATACGTATCCATTTGTGCAGGTGCTCCTTTAAACGATCCATCCCAACCATGATACAATGAATTTGGCGTAAAATTAGATTGTTCATACACCAATTCACCCCAACGATTGTACACTAGAAATTGCAATATCTCAACCTCTTTTCTGAATGATAAAGGAGCAATATAATCATTGGAACCATCGCCATTTGGAGTAAAGGCAGTTGGTATATACACTTCATACAAACACGCTTTATTTAAAGAAATGGAATCAACGGTGAGGCAATTTGTATTTGACACTTTAACTGAAAACAATCCTGAATTTGTCACCATAATAGAACGCAATGAATCACCAGTGCTCCATCTTATGGTAGTAAAATTGCCATTACCTACTGTCAATTGAATGCTGTCACAAAATGTGGTATCACTGCCAATGTTTACTGATGGTTTAGTAAATTGAGTAATAACAATGGTATCACTAATTTGTCCACATTGGTTTTTATTTTCAGCAATATATGTACCACCTTTTGTTACTTGTATTTGAGGTCCGTTTGCGTTTGTATTCCAATGAGTATTGGCATCTCCAGTAAATAATTGCATCAAAAAATCACCGCAAATCATTGTGTCATTCCCCAAATGGTTAATAGTAGGCTGGTTGATAAAATCAACTAAAATAGTATCAAATACAGTACAATTTCCATTCGACACTATTACATCGTATCTATCAAATTGTGAAACTAAAATACTTGGAGTTTGCTCACCAGTGCTCCATTGATACGTAATATTATTGCCACTGACTGATGCATTCAGTTGAATTGTTTTTCCATTACATAATGTGGTATCATTTCCTAAATTCAGCGTCAATGAACCGCTACTTGTAATCACCATGGTATCTGCTACACTACCGCAACCATTACTTACTTTAACTATGTATGTTCCTGCTTGATTAGCAACAAAAGTATTTGCAGTTCCAACTAATGTTTGATTTCTGAACCATTCCACTGTATTGTTATTTGGATTAGAAACTGAAAGATTTAATGCAAACGCACCACAAAAAGAAGTATCTCTTCCAATGTTTGGTTTCAAAGGTTTATCTACTTGTAATACTAAAATAGTATCAGCGCCTTTACAATTATTTTTTGTAACTTCTACCCAATATTTTCCGGGTTGTGTAATGGTTATATCGTGCGTAATTGCACCAGTACTCCATATATATGAATCATAAGCAGTACTTGCATCTAATGATATTGTTTTACCAACACAAATGATCGTAGATTCAGCGCCAAAATCAAAATTTATTGTACAAGTGGAACACTTACTCACTACTACTTTTACATTTTTAGTAACAGTACAATTTCCATCTTTTGCCGTAATAATATAAGTAATGCTATCTTTCGTATTACCTGAATACGTTAAAACTTGATTGATGGTATTGCCACTTCCTGCAGTTGCTCCAGTGATCGAATTGCCTCCACTTACCACCCAACTAAATGTTGCATTTGGATCTGAACTAGAAATAGTAATAGCAGCATTTGAACCAGAACAAATAGAAAGGCTATTTACATTGGTTGCAATATCTAAACACGTTAAATTAAACTGAATCGCATTAGAAATAGGTTGACTTGCTTTGGGATTGGTTATTGCTTTGATATAATGTAAACCATCATTACAAAAATTACTTGCTGTGCCACCATTATTGGATCCATCATTTGGAATTGCGTACTTAATAATTTGGCTTCCAACTATTGAATCAATTTCTACACCATTGCATTTATTGGCATTATTGTTTAAAATTCCACCATTTCCAACAGTTGAAATATCCGTATTATCCAGGTGTATGACATAATTACCATCACCGGCATTCGGATTTGCATTATCAAAAACTGACAAGCCACATCTATCATAACTCAATATATCCATACAACTTCTATTGTAGATGATGGTTGTACGCAAATTTTGAGAGCAAGGTTGTACTGGACCATTATTGGCAAATGATCCACTATTTATGGGTAGCGTACAATTGTTTTGTAGAATATAAACATCTTGCCCTGTATTACATAAATCACTGAAATCATACGGCTGATCGGTTCCGTTGCCGGTAAAAATAACAACTAATGCATTCGGTGGAATGGAATCTCCAGGAGATGCTGGTATTAGATTTGTGGAATTACAAGTACCAATTCTTAACAACGTCATTAATGCTGCTGAAGGTGTGCCGAAAGTACATGGATTGGAACCTAAGTTAATGTCTTTATTTGCCGGCAAATCTATTTTTAAATTATTGACTAAAAATCCTTTGCCTGAAGTTATTAATATATATTCATTGGCAGGCTCAGAGCGACCATTATCATTACAAGCATCAATAAAAATACCTACTATATGTGGACAATCTGTAATAATTTGATTTCCAGTTTGATTAGTATTAGAACCTATATTTATAAATCCTATGCTATCACCTTGACCTAAGTAAGGATTAAAATTTGGATTTGTAGATTGATAAAAAACGATATTACTTCCTGCTGGAATATTGGAATAGTTCAATGAAAAACGAACAGTATCTTTTCCGCTCGCACAAAAGTTTTCAGAAGTAATTGGTGTCAATTGTAAAGTCTGTGCTTTAGCAAGCAACAAGCAACAAACAAACATTAATGTAAAATAGAGTGGTTTCATATTATTGATTCGAGTACAAAAGTACAACCAATAAATGTAAGCAGAAAAAACAAGATTATTATTATTTCAACAAGGTAACATTGCCTTTTAATATCTTTTTTGATCCATCTTTAAAACGAGCAACTACGTGATAGCCATATACTTCTGCCTGTGCTTGTTCTCCTTTAAATGTTCCATCCCAACCTTTAGTGGCATCATTAGGTACACTATTATTAGCTTCAAACACACGATTTCCCCAACGATTGTAAATCATAAAGGATTCAATAGTGACAGTAGTATTTGCACGAACCATATAAACATCGTTTACGCCATCGCCATTAGGTGAAAATGCATTTGGCAACCAAATATCACCGGAACAATCTGTTGTTGTTAAAGTGATTGTGTCAGAAAGTGTCGCACATTTTTCAGTAATAGTTGCGATATAGGTTCCTGCTGTAGTAACATTTATATGTGCTCCTACTTCTCCGTTGCTCCAAACTGTTTTAATGTTTCCAGTGGCTAATATGAATGATTCATTTTGACAAAATGTAGTATCGTTTCCAAGATTAAATGGTGAACTTACCTGTTGGAAAAGCACTTGCAATGAAGCCGTATTAGAGCAACCGTTTGTATAAGCAGTTACAGTATACGTTTGAGGTGTTGAAATGGTAATTACATTTGTTGTCGCTCCAGTATTCCAGCGAATAGAATCTGCTTGAACAATGGCCGTTAAGTTGGTCTGTGTATTTGGACAAATAAGATTTATACCATCTATTCTTAATTGTGGTAATTCATTCACTACCACTTGAATTGAATCTTTTCCGGTACAATTATTTCCGGTTACGTTGACAATATATTTTCCGGCAGTTTTTACTTTTATAGTTTGAGTAGATTCACCTGTGTTCCATGCGTAAGAAGCAAAACCGTTACCTGCATCTAATATAGTGGAATCACCTTGACAGAAAGTAAAATTCCCTTTAATGGTTGGATTACATTCTTGTGCTTGACAATTTGTAATTCTAAAATCGTATGTTACTGCACAATTATTTAAATAACCAGTAACAGAATAACTACCAGCTGCTACAAATGTAGCTTGGCTGCCAAATGTGCCATTGCTCCATCTCACGGAATCGAATGTTCCGAGTGCTCTAATTACGGCAGGTTGATTGTTGCATACTTCCGTATTTCCGTCAATATTGATGATTACGTTTACGGCTGTTACCGTTTCACTTGTTGTTGCTGAACATCCATCTTTAAATACAGTCACGGAATAAGTACCTTCTTGTGTGATATCTATTGATGCTGTTGTTTCATTTATACTCCATCGAATAGAATCATAATCACCTCGAACAGTTAGTACAGTTGTTTGATTGTTGCATAATATTAATTTGCCATCTATTTTAGGTTTTAGAGATGGATTGACAACAATATTCACGCTGGTTCTTTCTACACAATTTCCATCCGTAGAATTTATTAAATAAGAAACACTATCGATGATGGTATTATTGTTGAAAAGAGATTGTTTAATTATATTTCCAGAACCGGCAAATGCGCCTTGTATCGTAGTAGTTCCACCAATTGACCAATTAAAGATAGAATTGGTGTTTGTGCTTGAAATATTAATGAGTGTTGTATCGCCGCTGCAAACAATTCGTTGTTGAGCAATAGCATTTACATTGTTGCAAACTAATTTATATTTTATAGTATTCGAAATAGGCTGTGTTCCATTTGGATGCGTAATAGCTTTTAAATAAAAATATCCTTGATTACAAGCATTGGGTGAAATTCTAAATTTCAAAATGGTATCAGTGGAAAAATTAAGCTGAGCATAATCTATTCCACCACATGAGTCGATGGCATTTATTCTGATACCATTGTTAGAAACACGTGCGGTATCTGTTCCTGTTTGACGAATGGCATACGTGCCATCTAAATCAAAAATATTACACAAATCATACGTAAAATTATCAGAACAATTCAAGCGTTTATCTACGGCAAATGTACTTCTATATCTTGCTGGCGCATCGCATCTTGAGTCATTGGTAAATGCACCTATTGTTCTAGTACATGCGTTTTGAATTACATAGATTGGATATCCTAAATTGCACAAGCCGTTTATACTATAATTTGCGGAAACACTATCGCTTGTAAAACAAAGTATAATGGCATTTGGTGGAATAGAATCTGTAGGTGACGCTGGTATAACATTAGATGCGTTACAAGAACCAACTCTCAAATTATTAATTAAAGTGGCTGATGGTGTTTTATAGCTACATGCATTTGAACCTATATTTATGTCTGCATTAGAAGCTCCACCTGTATTATTTTGAGAAGAAAAATTTATTCCTAAGTTACTTACTTTAATTCCATTTCCAGATGTCAATATAATGTATTCATTTCGACCTTCTTTGCCAGATGCACCACATGCATCAATAAAAATACCTAAGGTTTTTACACATGACCCAAAATTAATCGTATCACGAGGAATTGAATTACCAGGAATGAAAGCAATGCTATCTCCTTGATTTAAGTAAGGATTAAAAGTACTATCCATGCTTTGATAGATAACTACGTTTGTGTTCGCAGGAATACTAGATGCAGAAATGGAATAACTCACGGAATCATTTCCAGTGGCACAAATAGACGTGGGTGAAAGTAAATTTAAATTTATAATTGGATCGGCTTTTAAGTTAAAAGTTGCAAATAAACAAGCGGAGACACTCAGCAAAAATTTCTTCATAATGTACTATTTAAAGTATTGTAAGATATGAATTTTTTATAGGAAAATAAATCTGATTTGAATTTTATTTTTAAGGAAGTATTAGGGAATCATATTTCATCAAAAAATCAAAAAAAAACCGAAAGCAATTGCTTTCGGTTGTAGTATTAAGTATAATGTTCTATTACATCATTCCACCCATTCCGCCAGGCATTCCACCTCCAGGCATCGCCGGTGCATCTTTGCTTGGTTTTTCAACGATTGCACATTCTGTTGTTAAAATCATAGATGCGATGGATGCAGCATTTTCTAAAGCAACGCGTGTTACTTTTGCTGGATCGATAACGCCTGCTTTGTATAAGTTTTCATACACTTCTGTTTTTGCATTGTAGCCATAATCTTTTTTACCATTTTTCACATTATGAACAACTATTGAACCTTCTACACCTGCATTTTCAGAAATTTGACGCAAAGGAGATTCTAATGCTATTTTAATAATTTCGATTCCTGTTTGCTCATCTTCATTTGCACCTTTTAATTTATCTAAAGCAACGCTTGCTCTAATTAAAGCAACACCTCCACCAGGCACAATACCTTCTTCCACTGCTGCACGAGTGGCATGTAATGCATCATCTACACGATCTTTTTTCTCTTTCATTTCCACTTCTGAGGGTGCACCTACGTACAATACTGCAACGCCACCTGATAATTTAGCTAAACGTTCTTGTAATTTTTCTCTATCATAATCAGATGTTGTTGTTTCAATTTGAGCTTTAATTTGATTTACCCTTGCTTGGATATCTCCTTTTTTACCGGAACCATTGATGATAGTTGTGTTATCTTTATCAATGACCACTTTCTCAGCAACCCCTAATTGATTTATTTGGGTGTCTTCTAATTTAAAGCCTAATTCATCAGAGATGACTTCGCCAGCCGTTAAGATTGCAATATCTTGCAACATCGCTTTTCTTCTATCGCCAAAGCCAGGTGCTTTTACTGCTGCAATTTTCAATGAACCTCTTAATCTATTTACCACCAATGTAGCTAAAGCTTCACTTTCTACATCTTCAGCAATAATTAATAAACCACGACCTGTTTGTACCACCTTTTCTAAAATAGGCAACAAATCTTTCATTGTAGAAACTTTCTTGTCGTATATTAAGATGAAAGGTTTTTCCATTTCGCATTCCATGTTATCCGCATTGGTAACAAAGTATGGGGAAATATAGCCTCTATCGAACTGCATTCCTTCTACCACCTCTACATAAGTATCCGTTCCTTTAGCTTCTTCAACAGTAATAACGCCTTCTGTAGTTACTTTTTCCATTGCTTGAGCAATTAAAGCACCAATTTCTTCATCATTATTAGCAGAAATAGAACCAACTTGTTTTATTTTAGAGAAATCTTTTCCTACTTTTTCAGAAATTGATTTCAATTCTTTTACTACAGCTTGAACTGCTTTATCTATCCCACGTTTTAAATCCATTGGATTGGCACCAGCCGTAATTGATTTTAAACCTGGAGCAATGATTGCTTGTGCTAACACAGTTGCAGTGGTAGTACCATCACCGGCAACATCGTTCGTTTTAGACGCTACATCTTTTACTAATTGTGCGCCCATGTTTTCAAATGGATCTTCTAATTCTACTTCTTTTGCAACGGTAACACCATCTTTGGTAATAGCTGGTGCTCCGAATTTTTTTTCTATAATTACATTTCTTCCTTTAGGTCCTAATGTAACTTTAACAGCATTTGCCAATGCATCCACACCAGCTTTTAATTTATCTCTCGATTCTGTGCTGTAACTAATTTGTTTCGCGCTCATTTTTAAATTTTATTTATTTGAATGATTTTATTTATTTGAATCTACACTATAATTAACTAAACGATTGCCAAAATATCAGCCTCACGCATAATTAAATAGTCTGTTCCGTCTATATTTATTTCTGTTCCACCGTATTTACCATACAAAACAGTATCTCCAATTTTTACAGTAGTTGGTTCATCTTTTTTTCCTGGACCAACTGCAACTACTTCCCCTTTTTGTGGTTTTTCTTTTGCTGAATCAGGAATAATAATACCCGATTTTGTTTTTGTTTCTGCTTCAGCTGCTTTAACTACTACTCTGTCAGCTAAAGGCTGAATACTAACTTTACTTTTTGCCATACTATTTATAAATTTAATTGTTTAATTTTTTTTGCAAAAGTAGTCTATTTTCATGCCATTTAAAAATAAATGTAATTTTGTCAGAGAATAGACATTTTAACAGATAAAACAATCCAACTTAATTTTAATATCAAGTATCTATTTTTATTGATATGAAATTATTGGCATCGTTTTCTAAATTTCAAATGAAAACGAGATAAGCTATAAAAAAGTCAATATCATTCTACTAAAAATGAGCGATGAAAAAATAAAGAAATGCCTCACATTTCTGTAAGGCATTATTCGGTTAGTCGGGATGGCTGTCCCGATGTGTCGGGAGAACCAACGAACTACTGATCCCAAACCAAGCATTCTAAATCAATAAGTTATGTAAAGTCTAAAGACTACTGGTTTTGTCAGGTATCCTTATAAGTGTCTTTTGTTTATTAGTACATCTGAAAATGAAGAATGTTTCCATTAACATTAACAACATAAATTATTTTATTAATTGAGAAATCCCGATTCATTTTTATGGATATTTGAGTTCCTGAATTTTTGTTTAAATCAGAATTTAAAAAATCATAAATGAATAGGTCTTTATCCATATTTGTATTTAATTTATTTGAATCACAATAAATAGCATTTATGTACATTTTTGTAGAAATTTCCAATCTGTGCTTATTAATGATTAAACTAATGTAGAATGAAATATTTTCAACGTCTTTTGCCTTATTCCTTTCTTTAATACAAAGGAAATACCTTTGTTATTTCCTTTCATATTGTGTGATTTTAATTTTATGATATTAAGAGTTAATTAAGATTATCTTGAATTAGCTTAAATAAAAGAATATTTATTTAAGATTTTAACATTTTTTCTTAAATTAGCAGGTGTTTATTTAAGTAATTATCTAATATGAATAAGTTTGAAGCAGGAAAATATATCAATCAAGGTTTATACAAAAGTTTTCAACCTAATACTATTCATAGAAATTGGGTAGTAGATGATATGATTGTACTAAATTTACTAAGTAAGGCAGATAGACATTTAGGTAGATTAGATATGTATTCTGAATATGTAAATATTGATTTGTTTATCAGTTTGCATATTGCAAAAGAAGCTACACAATCTTCAAAAATAGAAGGCACACAAACCAATATAGAAGAAGCCTTTTTAAGAAAAGAAGAAATCTCTATTGAAAAAAGAGATGATTGGGAAGAAGTACAAAATTATATTGCAGCTATGAATCAAGCTGTAGTGCAATTGCATACTATTCCATTTTCTTCACGCCTTATAAAGCAAACTCATAAAATATTATTACATGGTGTGCGTGGCAAACATAAGATGCCAGGTAATTATAGAACAAGTCAAAATTGGATTGGTGGTGCTTCTATAAATGATGCAGTATTTGTACCACCTACACATCATACTGTTTTGGATTACATGTCTGATATAGAAAAATTTGCTAATGATGAATTAAATCAATTACCTGATTTACTAAAAATAGCTTTAATACATTATCAGTTTGAAACTATACATCCTTTCTTAGATGGCAATGGAAGAGTAGGTAGATTGCTAATCACATTGTATTTAGTAAGTAAAGGTATATTAAAGAGACCAATTCTATATTTATCTGATTTCTTTGAAAGAAACAGAACTCTTTACTATGATAACTTAATGCGAGTAAGAACACATAATGATTTAAATCAATGGTTTAAATTTTTCTTGACAGGTGTAATAGAAACTGCAAAAAATGGTGTTACTACTTTTGATGGGATCTTACAATTACAAAAGAATATTGAAGTAAAGTCAAAATCATTAAAAAGTAGAAACACTGATGCCAAAAAGATTATTGATTATCTATATACAAAACCTATAATTGATGTTGCACAAGTAGAGAAGCTAATTAATAAATCTAATGTATCATCTTATAAACTAATCTCTGATTTAGAAAGATTACAGATTTTAAAAGAAGTAACAGGTGGACAAAGAGGTAGATTATATTTATTTAAAGACTACTTAGATTTATTCCAAAATACAAATGA
>JAGNZZ010000011.1:53923-71597 GCA_017984135.1 Chitinophagales bacterium
CTGTGAAGCTTTTTCTTGGTTAGTCGGGATGGCTGGATTCGAACCAACGACCTCCTGGTCCCAAACCAGGCATTCTAACCGGACTGAACTACATCCCGATGATGGTTTGATTGTTTGCTGCGGTGAGGGAGGGATTCGAACCCTCGGTACAGTTTCCCGTACGTCAGTTTAGCAAACTGGTGGTTTAAGCCACTCACCCACCTCACCTCCTTTTTCTTTATAAGAACTTTGGGTCGGCAAAGATAGGTTTTTTAAAGAACTTTGCAAATATAATTCAAAAATTCTCAAGAAAATTTGGTTTAATTAATTGCTAATATTTTTTTAATAAAAAATCCTACTAAATAATGTAGGATTTTTTTTCGTTTATAAACTTAATTCAATTCGTTTTTTTAGTTCATCTACAGAATCTCTAAACTCATCATCTGTATCAATTAGGTTTCTAACCGCTTGACATGAATGGATTACAGTGCTGTGATCTCGGCCACCGAATTGTTGTCCAATTGATTTCAATGAGGCTTTAGTGTATTCTTTAGCAAAAAACATTGATAATTGTCGAGCTTGTACAAACTGACGTTTACGTGTAGGTTCTTTTAATTTTTCAACTGGCACTTCAAAATAATCGCATACCGTTTTTTGTATCATATCTAAAGAAATTTCTTTAGTAGCATGTTTTACAAAATTTATTACAGTACGTTTTGCTAAATCTAAAGTAATATCTTGTTTATTTAAAGTGGCTTGTGCTAAAATAGAGGTCAGAACACCTTCTAATTCACGCACATTTGTTTTGATGTTTGTAGCAATAAATCGCACTACATCTTCATTCATTTCAATTCCATCGGCGTGTAATTTTTTCTGAAGAATAGTAACACGTGTATCATAATCAGGTGTTTGTAAATCGGTAGTTAAGCCCCATTTAAATCTAGACAACAAACGCTCTTCCATGTTTTCTAAATCCTTAGGTGCTCTGTCCGAAGTTAGAATTAATTGCTTACCATTTTGATGTAAGTGATTAAAAATATGGAAGAAAATATCTTGTGTTTTTTGTTTGTTGGCAAAGAATTGTATATCATCAATAATTAATACATCTATTTGTTGATAGAAATGAATAAAATCATTAGTGCTATTATCTTTTACGGCTGTTAAGAATTGGCTAGTAAATTTTTCAGAGCCAACATATAATACCGTTTTATTGGACGTATTTACTTTTATAAAATTTCCGATAGCTTGTGCTAAGTGTGATTTTCCTAAACCCACACCACCATATATGACTAAAGGATTAAAAGCTGTGCCGCCTGGTGTTTTTGCTACTGCCATACCTGCACTTCTTGCAAATTTATTGCAATCACCTTCTATAAATGAATCAAATGAATAATTGGGATTTAATTGTGAATCTACATGAATTTTTTTCAGGCCAGGAATAACAAATGGATTTTTTACCATTGGACTTGAAAATACTGCTGGCATAGAAATCTCATTACTACCATAAACACCTTCTCTATAATTTGGTATATCTACTGTTTTTGAATCTGCTTTTGCTCCACTAGATGCATCTACTAATATTCTATATTCAAGTTTTGCATCATCTCCCAATTCGCGTTTAATTGTTTTGCGCAATAAAGTAACATAATGTTCTTCTAGCCATTCATAAAAGAATTGACTTGGCACCTGAATGGTTAAACTATTCCCATCCAACTTAACGGGCTTAACTGGTTCAAACCAAGTTTTGAAGCTTTGTACATTTATGTTATCTTTAATTATTTTGAGACAATTTTCCCACACAAGTTCATGCTTGTTTTTCATACACTCTTACGGTTTTTAATAAATTAAAAATGACAACTAATCGATGAAACTAAGATGAGGAAAATTTCCTTATAAAAAAAATTATTTTTCTATTGACTTTTTATCAACAATTACAGTTTGAGAGTTTGATAACTTTTTTCTGAAAGATTTTTCAAAAAGATAATTTAGCTGTCCTATTTGTACACCAGCCCAACCTACTTGATTAATTAAAACATCTTTTCCGATACTGTTTTTTTCTTTTACTGGTGCCTCTAAGAAGGTATGTGTGTGGCCTCCAATAATTAAATCTATATCAAATGTATTATTGGCTAATACAATATCGGATACTTTGGCTGTATTGTATTTATATCCTAAATGTGATAAACAAATGATGAAATGACATTTTTTTTGTTTGAGCATATTAACTTGTTCTTGTACACTTTTTATTGGATCTAAATACTGTGTAGAAGTATATAAAGCATCGGGCACTAAACCATTTAATTCTACGCCACAACCGGTTACACCGATTCTTAATTTACCTTTATTTAGGATAATATGCTTGTGTACTTTTCCGTCTATCGGTGTGTTAGAAAAATCATAATTGCAATTAACAAATGGAAAATGAGCACGTGTAATTTGCCGTGCCAAGCTTTCCATGCCACCATCAAAGTCGTGGTTGCCTATGGTGGCGGCATCGTATCCCATTTTATTCATTAAGTCAATTTCTAAATCGCCATGAAAGAAATTAAAATATGGGGTTCCTTGAAATATATCGCCGGCATCAAACAGCAATACGTGTTCTTTCTTTTTTCTAATATTTTCAATGATGGTAGCTCTGTATTCTGCACCGCCTAATCCTGGATATTTTTTATCCACTTCTGAAAATGGCTCAATATGGCTATGTACATCATTGGTATGTAAAATCGTTAATTGGTTTTTAACCTCATTTGCAAACAATATTTGCGGCGATGCCATTGTGCTTATTCCGGCACTCAACAGCATGGATGTTTTTAAAAATTCTCTTCTATTTTGCATAGGTGATTCTATTTTCAAGTGAAGAAGAAATAAATTTTCCCGCCTTTGTTTGTTCTTTAAAATATTCTATAATTGCATCTCGATAAAGTTTACCGGTTTGGATTTGAGGAATTGATTTTAATATTGTCATTCCATCACCTCCATTTGCCAAATAATCGTTGGTTGCCATGTTATATGTTTTGGATGCTTCTAATGGTACATCATTAATTAAAATCTGGATAGCTTTTTTATCTTTTATTTGGAAAGAAATTCCTGACACTGGCCAACCACCTACTGTAGCAATAGAATCACAAAAAAACTGCACTTGTTGTCCGGTTAAATTTTGTGCTACCAAGTAGTTATCAAATGGCATTAGCAAATAAGCATGTTCAATATTTAATGTTCCTTTAGTAAGTGAACCCATGCGAATGCCACCATAATTTAAAACAGAAAAATCAATTGGCGTATTTAAGTAAGCTTGTGTTTTTATTTTTAATATATCAGCCATTAAATTTCCCAATGTACTTTCCGGCATTTTCTTTACTATATCTTCCTTAAGTTCTGCAATTGGGATTTTCATTATTTTATCTAAAGAATCTTTGAAGGGCAAATAATAAGCTTTAATAGAAGTATCTGATTGTACAGATTGGGTGACTTTCTCTAAAGAACTTTGATAAGAAATAGGATAATATGTTTTACATGCGGTAGCATATAAAACGACACTGAATAAGAGTGTTATTTTAGAATAAGTTTTTAACATCGCTTTTTGCAAAATTAATAGCAATTTGTACAGGCACTTCTTGTTGTGTTTGCATATAATAATTTAGGATGGCTTTACTTAATTCAATGCCATCTGATTCGTCAGGAAGTTTTGAAGCAAAGGTATTGATGATTTTGATGGTTTCTTCTTTTGCTGTTGCTACCATTTGCCAAGCGTCATCATTAATATACATTTGTTGAGATAAGTTATACTCGTATTCCAATCGAATGGTTTTGATAAGTTCTAATTGAAATTCGGGCAACAGCATATTAGGTTGATAAACTCGTTGCAACAAACTTACAGGATGAATACGTTCCAATAAAACGATAATTCGTTCGTATGCTTGCAATCGCAATGGTTGTGATACCTTTCTTTGTTCATATAAAAGTGTTTTATTTATTTCTTGATTTCTTCTTTTATTTTCATCATCAATAAAAAGACGTACCAACATATAAACTCCACCTAAGGTAACTAGAGATGGTATAGTATATTTTAAAATTTCTAGGATATCGGAAAAATTCATTTTGTTTAAATATTTGATGCTATAAAATTAGATTTTTTTTTGAGATTTAATATCCAATTAAATAAGCATTTTTAATTCATAATTTACATCAAAGAAAAAGAATTGAACTAACTTTGTGTTTTAATGTTATTTATACTATGAATCATCCGATATCAACTAACACAATTCCTATTCGATTAACTGCATCTGCAATGAAAGAAGTAAAGGACTTATTACAGAAAGGAAATTATGCTGTCGGCTTTGGGTTACGCTTAGGTGTTCGAGGTGGTGGCTGTGCCGGTTTCAGCTATGTACTTGAGTTTGACCAACAAAAAGAAAACGATGTGGTGTACGAGCTGGAAGGTATTTTAGTTTACATAGATAAGGTACAAGAAATTTACTTACACGATTGCGAAGTAGATTTTAAAAGCGGATTAGACAATCGTGGATTCATTTTTAACAATCCGAATGCAACGAGTACATGCGGCTGTGGTACTTCATTTTCTGCGTAAACAGTAGTGTTATCAAGTGTTTTAAAGGATAATTTTACACAGAATCCCATTTTTACTAACATTTTCTTATTATTATTTGGAAAATTCGATAAAGAATATAACTTTGTAGCATAATGTTTTTTTAACTTACAAACAAATAAAAATGAACAAAGGAGATTTAGTAAAAGTAATCGCTGATGCAGCTGGTGTAACTAACGCAACTGCAAACGACACATTGAATGCTGTATTAGAAAGCATTCGTAAAACATTGAAAAAAGGTGACAAAGTTACATTGATTGGTTTCGGTACATTTAGTACTGCTAAAAGAGCAAAAAGAGAAGGAAGAAACCCATCTACAGGTGCAAAAATTAAAATTCCTGCTAAAACGTTAGTGAAATTTAAAGCAGGTAAAGAATTATCTGAAGTTGTGAATAAAGGCAAATAAGATAATTAAGAAAATGTAAGCCTCAATTCTGTTGAGGCTTTTTTTATTTTCAAAACTATGGTTAAGGCATGAGTCGTTCCATCTTCCATGTGTCCTCTATTTTAGTATATTGTATTCTATCATGCAACCGACTGACACGACCTTGCCAAAACTCAAACAAGGTAGGTGTTACTTTAAATCCGCCCCAATTTTCTAGCATCGGCACTTCTTGATTTTTAAATTCAATTTCTTTAGTGGTAAATAAATCATCTAAAACTGTTCTATTCTCTACCACTTGGCTTTGCTTGGAAACATAAGCAGCAATTTGACTTTCGCGTGGTCGTGAATGAAAATAAATATCATTCTCGTTTAGTGAAGTTTTGGTGGCAATACCTTCCACTCTAATTTGTCGTTGCTGCTCACGATACCAAAATAGTAAAGTTACTTTAGCATTCTCTTGAATTTGTTGTCCTTTCCTACTGTTATAATTGGTAAAAAAAACAAACCCATTGATATCAAAACTTTTCAATAAAACAGTGCGAATGCTTGGTTGCCCATCAGCGCCAACTGTTGCCAATTGCATGGCATTGGGTTCATATTCTTTTGCATCAATGGCATGTTGAAACCATTTATCAAATTGTTTAAATGGATTGGAATTACAATCGTGTTCCAGTAAAGAAAAAGCGTCGTAACTTTCACGCATATTGTTTAAATCTCGATTTGCCATAATTAAAATTAGTAATTAAATTGCGACAAACAAAAACCAATATTGTCAAATGAATATTAACAAATTAAGCAACACAGCACCAAACAAAATAAATTACATTTTGCCTTTTATTTTATTTGCCAATTTAATGCCCATTTATGGTGTTTTAAATTTTGGTTGGACTTTATTTTCAGTTTTATATATTTATTGGTTGGAATTGCTCATCATCACATTCTTTGATTTTTTAAAAATTGTTTCTGCCAATGGTGATGATTCTACAAATTGGATGAAGTTAGTTTTGGGTGGTAAATTAATTTTAATTCGAGTAGGAATTTTCTTTTTCTACCTAACTTTTCTAATCACGTTTATTGGCATTATGCTCAGTGCTAAAAATGAAGATGTTAAAGATTTGGTGACGATGGCAGATGCATTATTTTTAAAGAGCACCTTTTACAAAATAACGTTACTTAGTGTTTTCATTTCTCACACAATTGATTTTTATTTTTCATTTATTGCATCTAATAAATACAAAAACACCACCGCACAAAAAGAATTTATTTTTTTAGATGCACATATTTTGGTAGTTCACATAGTCATCGTTTTATCTGTATTTTTATACAAAGGATTAACAGAAAAAATGAATATTGAACATACTTCAGCAATTGTGGCTTGCGTAAGTTTGTTTGCTATTATAAAAATTGTAGTTGACTACGCAAAGGCTGTTACAAATAACAAAGATCTTCCGAATAAACCAACTGATATTTTTATTTAAAAGTGTTTTACTAAATCCGCTTTTTCAATATATCCTTTGTGCATCCATGTTTCAGATCCTTTTAAATATGTTTTTAACACTGGAATTTCTACAATTTGTAAATCTTTTGCCAATTGTTTATTTTCATCAATGTTTAAACGAATCACTTTTACTTTTCCTATATAATCCGTAGAAATTTCTTCCAACATAGGTTTCATTTTAATACATGGACCACACCAAGGTGCATAAAAATCTACTAAAACTAATGTATCCGAAGTTATCATTTGTTTGTACATATCCATAGAAATTTCATCCGTTGTTGCAGTTGTATTTGTTGCAGTCAATGGCAAATTAGCAGCTTGCCAAGCTAGAATTCCACCTTCTAAATTAACCACATTTTTAAACCCATTTTTAAGCATAATATCTTTGGCAGATGCACTTCTTTTACCGGAAAGGCAATACACATAATATGTTTTATCCTTATCTAATTTAGAAATTTCCTGCTCAAAGGAAGCGTTTCTATAATCAATATTCATTGCATTGGCAATATATCCATCGGCATATTCTTCCGGAGTACGCACATCTAACACCATTGAGTTATTTTGTTCCTTTATTTTCTCATTAAACGCTGTTGCTGTTAATGATTGATTCGACGTTTGTGAATTACAAGCTGTTGCTATCA
Source organism: Chitinophagales bacterium (assembly GCA_017984135.1). Taxonomy (GTDB): domain Bacteria; phylum Bacteroidota; class Bacteroidia; order Chitinophagales; family JADIYW01; genus JADJSS01. Next base: position 61,033 of record JAGNZZ010000011.1, read on the forward strand.
TAATAGAAAACAACACTATAAAGAAATTTTTTTTATTCATAATATAATCGTTATTTATTTTAAAAGATAAAAATCAAATGAACTACTTTTATTTCAAAATTAATATAGAATGAAACATACTTTCATATTAAAATTAAAATTTAACTGAACTTTTTAATTATTTGCATTAATTGATTGGTTGGCACCACGCCAGATTGCCTCCACACGATGTTTCCATTTTTAAAGAGAAGTAATGTTGGCACGCTTTGTATTTGGTACTTAGAGGCCATTCGTGCATTTTTATCGATATTTATTTTCAAAATGCTTGCATCATTGTTTATTTTTTCTTTCAATTCTTTAAGAATAGGATGCATTACTTTACATGGTCCGCACCAATCGGCATAAAAATCAACCAAAACAGGTTTATCTTCTTTTATATACTCTTGAAAGGATTTGTTCTCCATTTATTTATTTTTTACTTCTTCAAATTCAATGTCAGAATTGTTTTTTGTGGTATGGATGGGTGCCGCACAATTACTTGTTGCACAACAACCAGTATTACTTACTGCTTGATACAAAAAAAACAAACCCAATACACCAAATAACGCATCGTGCAATTGTATAGCTTGCACTAAAATAATGATACTTAATGCGAATCGTATCCATCGCATAATTGTCCAATTGTTTAGTAAATTAAACTTAAATGTTTCTAACATAGTTAATTTATTTTTTGATTTAAACCATACCAACCACCACCATTGTGCACTTCTGCAAAACCATTGGATTGCAAAATACTTTTCGCTTGTGCACTGCGCATTCCTGAAGCACAACACGTAATGATAGGTTTTGCTTTATTTAATTTTGCATAATGATTAGACAAATTATTCAAAGGAATGTTCATGGATCCCTTTATATGTCCACTTTGGTATTCTGCTTTGGTGCGTACATCAATAATAACAGCACCTTCTTGAAGCAGTTGTTTGTAATCTACTTTTGGTCCAAAACCTAATAAGCTCTTCATTTGATCTAACATAATAGTGTATTTAAAAAATTAAAAATCGGATTAATTATTATTTTTCTTTAGTGGAAAAATTAAATGGCAGATACAGTGGACAAGTTCCTACGGCGCTGGTTGCAATAAAAACAAAAGCGAGCGCCAATAAAACAATTGCAAATGTGCCACTAATCATTTGTGTAAAATAAAGTACAGCAATAATGATTGCGATTAGTATTCTAATTAACTTATCTATTGTTCCAATATTTTGTTTCATACGTAAAAATTTATGAAGCAAAATTAATTGACAAATTTAAGAATGTCAGTTACAAAAGTTACAATGCTTTTAATAGCTTGATTTGATTTCTATATAAGAGTAGTTTATTTTCGTTTTCCAAGTTTTTTAGTAATCTGGAAACTACCACTCGTGAAGTGGCTAAATCATCTGCTATTTGTTGGTGAGAAAGGTTAATTAATGAAGAACTGGTTGCTTTTGATTTTTCTTTAAGATACGTAATTAAACGTTCATCTAATTTTTGAAAAGCAATTTGGTCAATTGCTTTTAGTAGTTCATTGAAACGATGTTGGATGGTACGCATCACAAAGCTTTTCCAACTAGGAAATTTCACTAACCATTGGTCCATCACAGAAATAGGAACCGCCAACATTTCCACATCGTCTTCTGCTACTGCTTTAATTTCGCTGGCATGCTGTTGCATGCAACAGGTAAATGTCATAGCACAACTTTCTTTTGGGTTTACATAATACAACAACAATTCTCTACCATCATCATCCGTTCTGGAAACTTTAATGGAACCTTTTAGAATAATAGGAATTTGCCGAACAGTATCGCCATAATCTAAAATTATATCGCCCGCATTGGCGGTTAAAAAGGTGGACTTACTTTTTAATTCTTTAATTAAGGCTGGTTCAAATATTTCATTAAAAAGAGCTAAAATTTCCATATCTAAAGATAAACAATAAAATAGAAAATTAGTTTAGCGCATAGTCATTCTGCGTTCACTATCTAATTTGAGTGCGGTGGCAATCATAAAAGTAAAGGAGATTAAAGAAGAACCACCATAGCTTAAAAAGGGCAATGGTATTCCAATTACGGGCAACAAACCAATCGTCATTCCTATATTTATAAATACATGCATAAATATAATGGCTACTACTGAATAAATATATACTCGACCATAAGGACTTCGTTGTCGTTCTGCAAGTAATAAGAGGCGCAGCAACATTGTTACATATACAAGAATCAAAATTACAGAACCTACAAAACCCCATTCTTCGCCTACTGCAGAAAAAATAAAATCGGTACTAGTTTCAGGCACATAATTATATCGAGTTTGTGTGCCTTGCAAATAACCTTTTCCAAAAAAGCCACCTGATCCTATAGATATTTTTGATTGATTTAAATTATAGGCTATCCCACGTTTTGCTTCTTTTGTTAATTCTTTACCGAGTATTACATTTATTCTATCGCGTTGGTGTTTCTCTAAAACATTGTTGAATAAATAGTTTACTGAAAATGTATAAAAGCAAGTGCCAATCATTATGATAGCTAAAATTTTTACGAGTTGTTTATTTAACCAATTCCAATAAATCAAAATACTAAACAAAACTAAACTAATGGCAATAATAATATATGGGTTAATAATTAAAGAAAGTACTGAAATTGCAATTAAAAACAAGCCTAAATAAATAAACAAATCTGACATACCTTCTCTATTCAACACAAAAACAAATGCTGCAAACACCAAGCAAGAACCAGCATCACCTTGTGCTGCTACCATTAACAATGGAAAACCAATAATGGCATAAGCTGTAAAATGTTCTTTAAAAGTTACGAAGCGCATACTGGATGAATCAAAATATTTTGCCAACGCCATGGCTGTTGCAAATTTAGCAAACTCGGAAGGTTGTAACTTGAAAAAGCCTAAATTAATCCAGTTTTGGTCGCCTTTTGTTCGCTCACCTAATACAAAAACAGACATCAACAACACCATTAAAATTGCATACATTGGATACGAAATAAATTGCAACAATCTTCTATCAAAGCCAAGTATGGTAAAAAACATAATTGCCGAAACTACTGCAAACATTGCCTGTCGCATATAACTATGACTCAAGCTAAAAAAAGAGGCTGAGAATTTGCCATTATATTCTGTTGCAAAAACAGACATAATACCTAATATTACTAGGAATAGGTAACAGAATAAAACTGTACTATCAATTGGATCGTATGCTCGTTTATTCGACATCTACGGTTGCATTTTTGTTTTAGAGATGGAATCTGTTTTGTGGTTACTGTTTTGTTTGGTTTTTGCTTGTTGAATAGAATCTTTTTTAAATTTCACTTTTTCGATGGAATCTTTTTTTGCCTTTACTTTTGCCAATGAATCTAACAAAATTTCTTTTTGAGATTTTTCATATTCTAATTCAACCACTGATTTCATTAATTTGGAATTAAACATCCTCTCTTGTAGTGGAATTCGTTTTTTTGCTATTGTATCATTTAAGTATTTCTCTACCATTAAAGATGCAATTGGAGCGGCATAAGTGGCGCCAAATCCTGCATTTTCTACAAAAACGGCAATTGCTATTTTTGCATTTTCCTTTGGTGCGAATCCGGCAAAAATAGAATGATCTTTACCATGTGGATTTTGAGCTGTACCCGTTTTTCCACAAAAAGTAATATCTGGAATTTGAGCAATTCTTGCGGTTCCGGCTTGTACTACTTTTTCTAATCCATCTATCACAAATCTATAATACATCGTATCAATTCCGGTTTCATGTTTTTCAATTATTGGAATACGTTTTTGATTCCCTTTTATAAGATAACGACATACTTTTGGTGTATAATAAAACCCTTTATTTGCAATCAATGCCATTACATTGGCAATTTGCAATGGTGTGGACAATACTTCACCTTGACCGATGGAGTTAGAAATAACCGTAGAAGCTTTCCATTTACCTTCACCAAATATTTTATTATAATATTTTACGGTAGGTAAGTTCGCTTTTTTCTCACCTTTTATGTCAATGCCTAATTTTTTTCCATATCCAAATCGGCTCATTAAATCCCACCATTTTTGATAGCCTATAGAAGGAGCTTTAAAGGTTGAATCCATAATAAAATCATTGTAGACTTTACAAAAATAAGAGTTACAAGAATGTTGTAATGCAGTTTGCACATCAGGAATGGCATGTGAACCATGACAATTTACGGTGTGACTTCCTACTCTGTAACCTCCTGGACAAAACCAATGCCAATTGTATGGATGAATTTTTTGTTCCAACATTGCCAATGCGACAGCCGCTTTAAATGTGGAACCTGGTGGATACATCGCTTGTATTGGTCGATTTAATAATGGTTTATAAAAATCTTTAAACAATACATTAAAATTATGGCGACGATATCTTCCAGTCAATAAATTTGGGTCATAACTAGGACTACTCACATAAGCCAGTATTTCACCGGTGGAAGGATCAATGGCAACTATGCCACCTACTTTTCCTTGCATCAATTTTTCGCCATACGCTTGCAATTCTGCATCTAAACCAGAAACCATATCCCAACCGGCAACAGGAACCACGTCTTCTTTTCCCTCTTTATATTTCCCTTTATATGTATTTTTTACATCGACTACTTGGTAGTTGTATCCTTTTTCACCACGTAATAAGCTATCATAAAATTGTTCAATACCTGTAGTACCAATATAATCGCCTAATTCGTAAAATCCACTGGATTGTGCAATGTTGTTTTCGGTTACTTCACTTAAATAACCAAATACTGCTGCACCACTTTGGTATGGATATCTTCGAACCGTACGCGTTATATATGAGAAAGATGGAAACTCATATAAATGTTCTTGAAAGCGTGCAAATGATTGAGGATCTAGTAATTTAACAAATGGAGTTGGTTTATTAGGTGTTGTACGTTTTATTTCATCTAATTTTTTTCGAACGTATGCTATATCGGTGTTCAATACATTACACAATTTAATAGTATCTAAATTTTTAGTAATATTCCATTGCACCATTATATCATATACCGCGCCATTATATACCATTACATCACCTTTTCTATCAATAATTAAACCACGAGACGGATAAACGGTTACTTTTTTAATTACATTATCTCTTGCCTTTAATTTGTATCCAGGTGTTAATACTTGTAAAAAGAAAAGTTTAAGAATAAGCGCAACAGCAGCAATAATTATTGCCTTTTCCAATATTCCACTTTCGTTGCCACGTTGCATAAAGAAAACTTGTTAATCTCTTTTTGTTCTCATAAAAAACAAACTAATCATCCATACTACTAATAATGAGCCTAAGAGGCTAAATATTAATTTAAATATAGTAGAGAAAAAATTAGAAAGGGAGAAAACTTCCAAGAAAAAATATAATAAATGATGAAAAGAAAACAGAATTAATGAATAATAAAAGAACCAAGTATAACCTTGTTGCGAAATAGTTGGAACAGCTAATTTATCCCAACCGGAACGCGGCTGAAAGGTATCTAAAATATAACTCCTAAAAAAACCAATTGCTGTTAATGAAGCGGTGTGCAAACCACCACCATTGCTGAGCCAATCCACCAATAAGCCGGTAAAAAATGCCAATAAAACCACCGCTACTCTTGGCGTAAAAACCGGAAGTAGTAAAATAAACAAAGGATATACCATTATATACATTCCTCCAAAAGGCAATTGATTTAACAACAATACTTGTAATGCCATTAACAATACAAAACGGATGCTGTTTGATATGAAAAATTTATTATTCATTAAACATTTGAAGCTCTAAAGAATCAATTTCTTTTCTTTTTTCATTTTTTACAATATATACATAGCTAATGCTATTAATAGTATTGGTGAGAGTAACATCTACATTATAAAAACTCGTACTTTCATCCTTATCAAATCGTTTAATTTTTGCCACTGGAATATCAGGTGGAAATATAGATGAAAAACCGGCAGTTACTAAAGTGTCATTACTTTTAATGGGCAATGTTTTACTAAATCCATCTACTTGCAACTCAAACGGATTTTCGCCATTCCAATACAAATTACCTAAAGTGTTTGATTTTTTATGGCGCACACTAATTTGAGTTTTCACACTAATAACGGACATTACCAAAGAGAAATTTTCAGAAACATTGGTAATAATTCCCACTACGCCATTGCTACTTACTACACCCATTCCTTTTTGAATGCCATCTTTACTACCTTTATCTAACGTAATATAGTTTATACTTTTATTAATGGTATTGTTTACTATTTTAGCTGCTGTATAATTAAATTTAAAGGTCAATGAATTTCTAGGAAGCAAAGAATCTTTTGGATATAAATTTTGATATTCTATCTGTTGTTTCAACAATGTATTCTCCTCTAATAATACATTATTATTTGTTCCTAAATGAATGAATGAATTTATATTATTAAAATAAGACAAAAAAGTTCCGGAAATAGTACCTGAAGTATTTAAGAATTTTATTTCTTGATATTTATGGGAATGATAAATTAATGAAATGGCAAAAAATTCTAACAATACAAATAAAATAAGTACATAGAACCGAGTTAATAGATAATATATGCCACGCATAATTTTAACTCATCAAAAACGTATAACGATGTCTATTTTTAAGTGCAATTCCTGTTCCTCTAACCACTGCACGAAGTGGATCATCGGCTACTTTTACCGGCAATTTAGTTTTCATAGCAATACGTTTATCTAAACCTCTTAGTAACGCACCTCCACCCGTTAAATAAATTCCTTTTCTATAAATATCGGAGGCTAATTCTGGTGGTGTTGATTCTAAGGCTTTCATAATGGCTTCTTCAATTTTAGAAATTGATTTATCCAAACAACCGGCAATTTCGGTATAGGCAACCGTTACTTGTTTAGGAATACCGGTTAATAAATCTCGCCCATGAACGGCATAATCATCCGGCGGACTTTCTAAGTCTTGCAAGGCAGAACCTACATTAATTTTCACCATTTCAGCTGTTCGTTCGCCAATTAAAATATTGTGTTGACGTTTAATGTACTCCACAATATCCATGGTAAAATCATCGCCAGCCACACGTATTGATTGGTCGGTTACAATGCCTGATAATGCAATAACAGCAATATCCGTTGTTCCACCACCTATATCAATAATCATATTTCCTTCTGGAAGTTCCACGTCTAATCCAATTCCCAAAGCACCAGCCATCGGCTCATGAATTAAATAACGCTCACGTGCATTCGCATGTTCGGCACTTTCAATCACGGCACGTTTCTCCACTTCTGTAACACCTGATGGAATACAAATCACCATAGTTAAGGATGGTTTAAACCAGCGATTCCCTTCATTGATCATATCTATAAAACCACGAATCATATATTCAGCAGCTGTAAAATCGGCAATTACACCATCTTTCAACGGGCGAATGGTTTCAATGTTAGCATGTGTTTTTTCATGCATCAACATGGCTCTTTGCCCAACCGCAATTACTTGATTCGTTTTTTTATCAATGGCAACAATGGATGGTTCATCCACCACTACTTGATCTTTATATATGATAAGCGTATTGGCCGTTCCAAGGTCAATCGCAATTTCTTTATTTAGGAAGCTAAATAATCCCATTTTTCTATAGTTTAACTATTGCTTAATATACCAAGCAAAAGTAAGATTTATAAATGATATTGTACAAAAGATACAGAAATTTAATTTTTAATAACGAAAAGTAAATAGGAAATTAATATTTAAATATTTAAAATTAATATTTAAAATTTAATGCTTAAAGTGTCTGGTTCCAGTCAATACCATTGCCATATTATGCGCATCACAGTAGTCAATGGAATCCTGATCTTTTATACTTCCACCAGGATGTATAACCGCTGAAACACCTGCATTATCTGCTATTTCTACGCAATCAGGAAAAGGGAAGAATGCATCGCTCGCCATCACTGAACCCTTTAAATCAAATCCAAAAATAATTGCTTTATGTATCGCTTGTTTTAATGCATCAACACGTGAAGTTTGACCACATCCCATCGCTAGTAATTGTTTGTCTTTTACTAAAACAATGGTATTCGATTTTAAATGTTTTGCAATTTTATTGGCAAACAATAAATCATCCATTTGAGTGGCTGTAGGTATTCGTTTTGTTACACATTTAAGTTCATTTTGTTGTTCAATTTTTTTATCAAATTCTTGAACAATTACACCATTTAATAAGGACTTAAATTGTTTATTTGGAAATGAGAATAATTTTTGTTTTAGCAAAATTCTATTCTTCTTTTTCATTAATAATTGTAATGCATTTTTATCAAAATTTGGAGCAATCAATACTTCAAAAAACAATTTATCAATTTCTGCGGCAGTGGCTTCATCAATAGTAACATTAGTAATTAAAACACCTCCAAAAGCGGAAATGGCATCAGCCGCTAACGCTGCTTTCCAAGCTTCCAAAACCGTAGATTTTGTTGCCACGCCACATGCATTCGTATGTTTAAGCACGGCAAAGGTTGGCTCAGAAAATTCATTCATTAAATGTATGGCAGCATCAATATCAACCAAGTTATTATAGGACAATTGTTTCCCGTTTAATATATCGAATACTTCAGTGATGTCACCGAAATAAAATCCTTGTTGATGTGGATTTTCACCATAACGCAACACATCTGCATTTAAATAACTTTCTTTAAATGTTTCGTATGGTGTAGCCATGGAAAAATAGCGATGAATTAAGGTATCGTAATGCGAGCTTACGGCAAATGCTTGCTTAGCAAACTCACGTCTAAATGACAAGTTGGTTTCGCCGTTATGCTGTTCTAAATAGTCAGCCAATACTGTATATTGACTTTTTTGAGATACAATGACGGTATCATTAAAATTTTTTGCGGCTGCCCGAATTAAGGATATTCCACCTATATCTATTTTTTCAATAATTTCAGATGTAATTTCTTCGTCAAACAAACTCGATTGATTTTTCACGGTTTCTTCAAAAGGATATAAATCCACCACGACTACATCCAATTCCGGAATTTCAAATTGTTTTAATTGCTGTACATCTTCCTCATTTTCTCGTCGTGCTAAAATACCACCAAACACTTTTGGGTGCAAGGTTTTTACTCTTCCTCCTAAAATACTTGGATAAGAAGTAAGTTCCTCAACAGGCACTACCTTGTAACCTAATTTCTCGATAAAAGCTTGTGTGCCGCCTGTAGAATAAAAAGTGACATTTTGTTTTGCCAAGGTATGAATTAAAATATCTAATCCATCTTTATAATACACAGAAATTAAGGCTGATTTTATTTTTTTCACCGGTTAAATTTTATGGCGCAAAATTAAGGCTCAAATACTTATTTCTTGTGCATATAACATAATTGATATGTTAATTTTTTCATTTTTTGACTAAAATTTTATGGAATTTAGGTGGTTTTTGATTCTTTATAGTAAAAGCATCATTATGGAAAACCAAATTATTTACGAATTTGACAAACACAACCAGCAAAATGTGATACTTATTAAATTCAATTACAATAAAGATTTAATAGAAAAATTTAAAAAAATAAAAGGTATAAAATGGAGTTACACAAAACGTGCATGGTATTTAATCGACAACTCAATCAATAGAGAAAAATTAGGATTGGAAGAAAATGTGATAGGAAAAAATGCCTTCATGTATATCCATGAAAATAATCAAATTGAATATCAAAAATATATTGAAACATTGTATTTAATGGGATATAGCAAAAATACTATTAGAACTTACACTGTAGAATTTGCACAATTATTAGTTTTAATAAAAAACAAACCAGTAAGCACTTTAACGACAGAACAGTTAAAAAGTTATTTATTGTATTGTATTCAAGTATTAAAATTAAGTGCGAACTATATACACAGCAGAATGAATGCCATTAAATTCTATTTTGAAAAAGTCATCAATCAACCCAAAATTGTAATGGAAATTCCACGTCCCAAAAAGCCATTATTACTACCAAAAGTAATTTCAATAGAAGATATTGCATTAATGATTCAAAAAACAGAGAATCTAAAACACAAAACCATCCTAATGCTTGTTTACGGAATGGGATTACGTGTAAGTGAGATAACTCAATTAAAAATAAATGACATTGACAGCAAAAGAATGCAGATACATATACGATGCGCCAAGGGGAAAAAGGATAGATACGTGAATCTACCGGAAAAGGTACTGCCCTACCTTCGTGATTATTACAAAATATACCAACCGAAAGTATATTTATTTGAAGGACAAGCCGGCGAACAATACAGTATAAGAAGTGCGCAAAATGTATTTCAGCAAAGTTTGCGAAGAGCAAATATTAATAAAAAAATAGGGATTCATGGACTTCGACATAGCTATGCCACCCACCTACTTGAGCAAGGAACGGACATTAGTTATATACAAAAACTATTGGGACATAACGACATAAAAACAACCTTAATATATGCACACGTGAGTAAAAAAGATATAAATGCGATAAAAAGTCCACTTGACCGCATCAATGAGAAATTATAAATTGACTATTTAAAATACGCAATGCGCATTTTAAATAGTCAAAAGTA
>JAGNZZ010000042.1 GCA_017984135.1 Chitinophagales bacterium
TTTTAGTATTAGAAAAAAGTGAGAAACAACAAAACAAAAGCATTACAAGAATAATGTAAATTTTATTCATACAAATAAGTTATGGTTAAAGAAATGTATTCTTCGTTTTACGGTTAAGTAAATTTAATACTAAAAAAACAAACTAACAACATCTATCTCATTTTTTAACACATAAAAAAAGATATTATTTGTAATACAAATTATATGTAAAGTAAAATACAACACAAATCTATTTATACTTAAATATTCGGCTAAAAAACTAATGCTTTTTTAGGTAGATTTACATCGTATGAAAAAGCAATTCTACACATCCTATTATTTCAATTTCGCAATTTTACTTTTTCTTGTTTTATTGATTTATATGCAAACTTTTCAGTTTGGGTTTTCGATTGATGATGATTTAATTAAAGAAAATATTGACGGGAAAATACTTCGAATAGCGGATATCTTTGATGTTTTTAAGCATCGCTACAATCGTGTAGATTATCGACCGCTGAGTATGCTTACGTTTGCGTTAGAGGCCTATTTTTCCGGTGGCATTCATCCAGCAATTTCTCATTTTATAAATGTGCTTTTATTTGCACTGCTTATCGTTTCTTCTTATTTTTTTACACGATTTTATTTAGGTGAATCCTTCCAAATTGAATCCTTATTTATTGTAGCCTTATTTGCCGTGCACCCACTTTGTACTGAAGTGGTAGCCAACATAAAATCAAGAGATGGCTTAATTAGTATGCTGTGTTGTATTTGGAGTATCTATTTTTTCATAAAAGCCTATCGTGGCATTCAATTTTATAAAAACTTGTTCCTTTGTTGGATAATTTACGCCATTGGTTTATTTGCAAAAATTGATATCGTTGGCATGGCACTTTTTGTGTCGGCTCTATATTTTATTCGATTTACATTAAAAGATGGTTTAAAGGCTGTTTTACTTTTTGGCGGATTTATGCTTACCTATACTTTCCTGCGTGAAATGCTCGTAAATTATTTTTTACCCATTGATTCCAGCTCAGATTCAACCCTTGCTATCACTACATTTACAGAAAATCCGTTAGCAGAAGTAACGGGATTATTTAGTGCCATTTTGGGTCTAATTCAGACATGGGTGATATATATACAAAAAATTATTTTACCCACTGATTTACACTTTTATTATGGTTATAATTTTTATCAACTGAATACCAAAATAGACTTAAAAGTTATAATCCAATTTTTATCATTAACGAGTTGCGCTGCTGGGATTTATTTTCTTTCAAAGAAAAATAATAAAATATTAATTGCAAGCATCGGCTCATTTGTATTTATATTTTTTGCTTTAAATTTTATGACACCCGTTGCAGGAATTGTTGCTGACCGATATGCATTTATGAGTTTACTTTGGTTTTGTATGTGCTTTGTTTTGACTTTAACATACTTCTCGTCCATTCAAAAAAAATCAACGATAATTTTACTAAGTGCGATTATTCTACTATTTACATTTCATTCGTACAACAGAACGAAGGCTTGGAAAGACCTCCTCACCACCATAGAAACAGATGCACCAAAGCTTCAAAATTCGTATGAAGGTATGCGCATCGCATCGAGTGTTTTTTATGAAGCATTTAATACTACACAAGATTCATCTTATTTAGAAAAAGCCATTCATGCTGCATTACAAGCCAATAAAACATACCCCGAAAATCTACTTATGAATACGCAATTAGGACAATATTATTTTATAAAAAACGACTTAAAACAAGCAGAAGCATATTTGTTAAAAGCATCAAAAGTTGACACCACAAATGCTACTGTATTTCAATATTTAGGTGATGTTTATTTTACAAAATTAGATTATACTCGTGCTGAAAAAAATTATCAAAAAGCATATTCACTTGCAAAAGAATTACAAAAGCAAGTATTAATAAACAACCTATCAACAGTATATTATGAACAAGGTTTAAAGGAAAAAGTGATTGATTATAATATTCGATTAATTGAGCAAGATAGCGCAAACTTTGCTGCATTCGAAAATCTTGGCTATTTTTATCTTTTAAAAAATGATTCAATGTCTGCCAAAAAATATTTTGATTTTGCGGTTCGACATGGCATGAATAAACAAGGTGTTCCAAATTTTTTGCAATAAAAAATCCCGATAAAAATCGGGATTAATTATTTATAATTTGTAGCTGATTAATCTTTTACAAACTTAGTTTGATATCTATTTCCACTTGATGTATTTTTCAAATCTAGAATATACATTCCTTTCGCAAATTCATTGACATCTAAAGTTAATGTATGCAATCCAGGACTTAATTGATAGTTGGTAGTTTGCATTTGTTGTCCAATCGCATTCAATACATCCAATATGATTTTTTGGTCTTTTGATGCCTGATATACAATATTCAACTGGCCATTTGTAGGATTTGGATACACTTGTACTATACCATCATTGCTGGTTGAAATTTCATTTACCTTAATGATAATAATTTTTGAATATTCATATTTCCCATCCATGTCTATCATCTTCAAACGATAGTAGTTATTCCCTACAATCGGATGTTCATCTACTAGAGAATAATTTAGTGGCAATGAGCTATTTCCTGCAGCAGGACGTTCACCTATGTACGTAAAATTAATAGCATCTAAACTCTTTTCAACTTCGAATTTTAAGGAGTTTAATTCAGAGGCAGTCGTCCAATTTAATACATTTACATCACCATCATTATAGCCAGTAAACTTGGTCAATTCTACCGGCAATACTGTAGTTGGCGGCAAGGTTGATTTAATAATCAATACTTGTCCGGCAGAAGCACAACCTGCTGTATTTTCATCACTAATAATTTGTAATACATACGTTGCACAAGCAGGTAAGATAAATGTAGAAGAGAAATTAGTGGCTGTTGTACCACCTGTTACTTTTTCAAATACTGCACAGTTTACTAAGATATCATCGTATTGACTTAATGGAGCGACACAAGGTGTTTGATCTAAGAATATAGACATCGCAGTTGAACCACAACCAATTTCTGATACAGAGAAAATTACAGTAACGGTATCCACAGGTGTTCCATCGCAATCGGTAGTGAAGGACACATAATTGACTGAGTTATTACTTCCTGGCAAGCAGTCATAATAATTCGGAGATAGATTGACACCATTCGTATTCATATTCCAACATTGAGCTTGACCATACACAATATTATTTGGTGTACACGTTTGTTTGGGAGGGCAATCTACCGAAACACAGAAACCAAAAGTTGGGTTTGATGGAGATGTTGGTGCATTTTCATTAAATACTTGAATATATAAAGTTTCACCTGGAAATGCCGCTAACGAATAATCTACATCATTTCCAAATCCACCATCTGCACAATTAATTTGTTGCAACGTTCCTCCACAACCGCCAATAGTTCTATAAATAGCAATATGTTCATGTGAATTATTTGTTACAGATCCAATTGGATATTCATCATTTCCTTGAATTCGAATACCAGTCGCATCTAAAGGAACATCAAACTTAAACCAATAATCGTTACAATTAGATTCTCCATTACAACCAATAGCTTGTACCGAACGTGTTGCTCTATCTACATCTATTGCTGCATCTAATATACTATAAACATTATTATAATACTGATTGTCACTTGTACATGGCGTAGTGCGAACAAACTGAGTTACATCAATAGCACCACAAGGTTCATCGTTCACTACAGTAGGATAAACGGTTGTATTATCAATGTTGGTCAAATTAAAATTCCATGTTCCTCTATCTGGTGGTATTCCTAAAGCACCATCATTTCCATCAAATCTTAAATAGTATTTATTCCCTGGAACTAAGCAACGCATATCCCAAGTATTGAGTACTGAAGTAATAAATGCATCATTATCATCTCTTGTTAATCCAGTAAACCCTGAAACGGCACAATTGTATCCAGCTGGAACACTATATAAATCGGCGTTTAAGGTCATTGTAGCCGGACTATAAGATGAGGTTGTTAGTCGAACTTCACCAGATGCAGGTGCAATAAATTGATACCATAATGTCTCATCATAATCATTTCCATTTGCAGGTGTTTGTGGAACTGGCGAAATATTAGGTTCTCCGGCTTGTGTGGTGGCACATCTATTGTCAGCGCTTACATTTCCAGCACCTACTACAACGGTAGGAGCTGTACAAATATTATCAGCAGGCACAGTAGTACCACTCACAAATTGAACAGAAACATTAAAATTTTCACCCACATCGCCACCTAATAGACCATCCCAACCTTGAACTTGAATATAATACGTTCTGCTTTCTTCTATTTCCCAACATTCTAACGATAAGGTTTCATCATTCGTAACACTTCCTGTTGTAGGAGAAGCTTTCACTTCTGTTAAATTAGAGAAATTAGAAGCAGGACAAACTGTTCCATCTTGTCTGTATAAAACGATGGACGCATTTATGGCATCCCCACTAATGTTCGTAACAGAAACATTATATGTTCCATCAGTACTGCTTGATGTAAATCGGTACCATAAGGTATGGTCGTAAGATGCATCGGTAATATCATTAAAAGGACCATTGATATTTGATTCATTTATTTCTTGCGTAGCACATCTATTATCTTGATTGGTAGCTGTAACGGTATTAGATGTTGAGAAAGTTCCCAAATTTCCATTAGCTGCAGTTGCTCCTATTCCACAAACATCATCATTAACAGGTGTAACTTTAGAAGCATGTGTTAATTGGATATTGAAATTGCCCACATCTGATGTAGCAGGCCAATCATTGCCATCTACTTGAATATAATAACGTCTTCCGGAAAGTAAGCAAGGCCAAGTTTCCGTAATTCTGTCTGTAGTTCCAGCGTTATTTAATGCCAATCCTGTTCCACGCGCTAATTCAGTAAGTTGGCTCCAATTGGGAATATTTGATGGCGAACCGGAACAAGAAATATTCGAAGTATTCGGCATTTGATATAAGACATAATTTACACCACCAGTTATTCCACTAGTAGGTTCTAATTGCATGGTTACATCTCCATCCGTTGGAGGAATGAATGTAAACCAAACCGTTTCATCGTAATCATTAGACGTTACATCATCGCCGGTATTTCCCATGTTATTACTTGTATTTGGCTCACCTGTTTCTTCCCAAGCGCATCTGTTCGTTCTTGATAAAGAACCGGTTGTTCCATTCGTTGGGATGGATAGTACATCTGCTGAGCAAATAAGGTCGTAATTAGTTGGAGATGTTGGCCCAGGTGTTCCGGAGCCATCATCTGTAATCGTTACAACAAAATTATTTTGGTCGTCTGTTGCTGGCACATTATCATTACCATCAATTTGAATATAGTATCTTGTATTTGGCAATAAACAAGTGTAACTACCAGAAACAGAACTAATCGCAGCGGTACGTGTTGGACCTTCTTGGATGATGCGATTACTTATAGCAGAAGTAGTTCTATAAATTGGAGAAGCACCATCATTATAATACAATGTAAAATTAGGACTAAAAGTTCCACCAACTGCTGGATCGTCAGCAACCGTGATAGAAATGGTTCCTGGAGTGGCTGGTGTTGTAAAATAATACCAAACGGTTTCGTCTTCTGCCCCAAATGCTGCGGTATGATCCGTTGTATTGCTGCCACAATAATCACCATTTTCACCATTTTCACAAGTAGCACATCTGTTGTGTCCGGCAACGTTTAAAGTACCACCAGCAGTCAACAAGCCGTCAATTGGAGCCACATTATCAGCAGGAAGTGCATTCACTAAATTATCGTTTGGTGCTCTTCCTGTTCCAGCACCTAAATCTCTTACATCGACATTGTAATAATAATTATCTGTGAATCCAGGGAAAGTAAATCCAAATAAACTTACATCTGCACCATCTACTTGAATGTAATAAGTAGTATTTGGTGAAACACATGGCAACGTAACTTTTGCGGTAGGGTCAATGATGCCTCCTAATAAAGTAGCAAATCCAATATCATCATCTAAAGAAGCAAGATTAGCAAAAGGCGTAGTAGAACATGGACTTCCTGAAGGAACATATTTGTAAACAGCCACTGAAGGAACTGTAAAGAATCCACCTATGCCTATCAAAGAAGTGATTTCCACTTCTACTGCTCCAGGATTTGGCCCTGTGGTGAATTTATGCCACATGGTTTCATCGTAGCAAGGTTCATTTTGAACACAATTTTGTGATGTATTGGGTTCATTTATTTCTTGAGTAGCGCATATATTATTTTGAGCTGCTAAATTTAAAGATCCTCCACTGGACAACACGCCACTTCCCACATCTGTAGCACCACAAATATTATCATTTGTTTGGAAATTAATATTAATGTTACTCATAGAAATAGAAACTGAAAAATCACCTTGATCTGAACCAAACAGCGGACAAGTACTCGAGCCCAAAACTCTTAATAAGTAGCGTGTGTTTGGTTTAGGACATGTTATTTTAATTTCTTCTTCGCGAGGATACAATACATTAAAAACCTGACCTTCCCCTACTCTTAAAATAGGATTAAACTGAGAACTAGTTGCTGCTTGTGCATTACATGTTGCAGCAGAAAATATACCATTATATTCGTATAAATCTAAATCTGGGTCAAAGCAAACGCCAGATGGATTGGTCACACGAATGGTGATATCTCCAGGACGTAATGGGCCTAATGCCGGACCTGTATTAAAGGTGTACCAAACTGTTGGATCAGAGTTGGTATTAAATGGATTTAAATCCCAACCATTTGCCTCTGGTTCATTGAATTCAGAAGTGGCACATCTGTTATTATGGTTAAAATTAATGGTTTCGCCGGGATGTAAGTATGTATTTTGGTTTAATGGGTTATAAGTTCCACCTGCATTTATCACTTGATGCGCTTGACAGAACATATCATTACCACCTGCAGATGATGTTGCCGGTGATGTATATGTTACATTCGATGCATACGTTTGATCAGCAGCCAAAGTGGTAACTCGCAATCTAAACTGACCCGTTTCACAATCTGTTCCGGAGAAAGCCGGCCCACACGTTGTCATATTAGTTGTTCCATCTACTTGCACCCAATAGGTTCTTCCTGGAACTAAGCAAGAAACGGTAATTTCTTCGTCATCTGAACTTCCTATTCCAAAAACAGCTGGATCATAATCATCATCAAATTTAAATCCGTTTGATTGAATATTGGCACAATTTTGTGTGGGAATATCAAAAATGGCAATACCTAAATCTATGTCATCGATTCCGCCATCTTCGATTGCATCTATTCGTACTTTACCGGTGGATGGTGCAACGAATCTGAACCATAAAGTATGTTCTACATCGAAATCAAATAATGTACCTTCAATTTCATCAGCAATTTGTCCATTACCTTCATAAGATAAATCAATGGAAGCACATTCATTATTGAAGGCTATAGGTGTATTGTAAACAGCACCAACAGTATTAGATATCGGAGACATTAAATAGGCATTACAAATAGAATCGTTGGTAGATGCTGGAATACCATTTAATTCTTGAACAGATATTCTAAAATCACCTTCAATATCTTCTACATCCGCGGCACATGTATATCCTGCTTCACCATCAATCATAACATAATAAGTTTGTCCAGGAATTAAACATCTTCCTACATAATATTCATCAAAACCACAAGTACCTAAACATAAAGCACAAAAACTAACATAATCATCATCATTTAATAAGTCAATTTCAACAGCGCCTCCATCAAAACCATTTCCATTGCCCACTTCTGCTAATCGCCATTTATCAAAGCAATTAGAAGTTTGATAAAGGGCTAATTGTATATTAATATTTTCGTGATAATCGCCATCTCCTTTTAATTGGGAACGATTTTCCGCTCGTATTTTCACTTTACCACTTGGAGGCGCCACAAATCTCGCCCAAACCGTTTTGTCGGTTGATGAATTTTTACCTAACCACTCTGAAGGAACCGGATCATTGATGGATGTAGCACATCTATTTGTCATATTCGCCCAAGAAAGTGAACCATAGCTGGTAGCTGCATTATTCATTGTTAATGGTTGAGCAAAACATGGTTCATCGTGTTTTAAATTAGCATTTGGCACACCTAATGCAGTATATGGTGTTCCTACATCACCTGGACTTGCATTGTTATATAATCCCAATCCGGCATCTGTCACTTGTAACCTAAAATATCCCATAATACAATCGCCAGCATCTATAAAATCACAAGTGGCATAACTACCACCATCTATCTGAAGATAATAATATTTATTAGGATCAAGACATGTGGCTATCAAGCTATTGCCTTCATTACAAAATGCACTATTTCCACATGTGTTATAAATATCGTAATATGAAACGGTTACTACTCCTGCTTCTGTTGCCTCTTGTATGCCATGATCTTGAGCAATAATTGGTGTCCACAAGAAACGTGGATCTGAGCAATGTGCATTTGTTCCATCACCCAAGATAGGTTCCCAAATTGCTGCTTGTATATCTAAATCATCATCAATTCCAGGAGAACCTGGTGGTGCAGATTGAGCAGTAATGCGCACAGAACCGGAAGCAGGTGGTTGGAACCTGAACCATACATCGGCATCTAATGACTGGGTAAAGTCTGCACGCCAAGGCATATCAGGTGTGGCACAGAAATTATCATAAATTACACCATTATTAATTTGTCCACCATTTGGTACCGTGCCTAAATTAATAGCGCCACAAATAGTATCATTTATGGGTGCACCGCCTAACGTTGGTGCAGTTGCAATTGTATGTGAACCATTATCAAAACTCCATTGCCCTTCATAGCATACACTTATACTGGCATCTTTTACTTGAACGTAATAAGTGGTATTGGGTTCTGGGCATTTTAATCGGAACATATCTTGATAGCATGGTGCACCAAAACCTATGCCTGTGGTAACATCACACAAATCTCCAGGAATATTCATTTCTGCAGATTCTACTAAGTTGCCACCTACTGGACATGTATAACTAGTTGCATTTTTGTAAAATGTAACTTTACTTTGGAAAAGAGTTCCAATACAAACAGATCCTCGATTCGCATTATTAAATGTATTATCATCTTGATACCAATAAATCCAATCTGGTGGAATATTACTTCCAGTAGTAAATTTGTACCAAACAGTAGCAGAATGTGTACCTGAATTTGGATTAGGACCACCAGGTGATGCACTGGGTTCGCCGGCTTCACCGGAGGCACATTTGTTGGTATGAGGTAACCCAAAGTATGGAGCTGCAGTAAATTTATTGGCCAAATTCCAACCTACACCGGTAGTAGGTCCATTCGCGAGACCATTAGTAGTGATATATCCTAAGTCAGTGGCACCGCAAATATTATCAGAAGGCCGGAAAGCGTCTTTTCGTACCCTAATTGAAAAATCAACATATTCTTCTGTCCATGGTGTTGAAGCATGATCTACCTGAATATAATAGGTACTACTTGGGTCCAAGCAAAGTAAATTTACACTTGCATCTCCAAAGTCTAAATTTTGAGTATAATCTATCAAGGATAGATTAGCAAAACTTGCCCCATTTTCTGGGCTACAGTTTCTTGTGGTTGACGTTGTTTCTTTATAGACAGCAAAAGTAGGCCACGAAGTGGATGCAGAACTGGATAGTCTATCTATAAAAACTTCATAAGTATGTTGTAAAGTAGAACTTCCAGCTGGTGCTGATGGAGTTGTAAACTTGTACCAAACTGTTCTATCTATGCCTTGTACTGGAAATGCATCTGGCTCACCGGAAGCAGTAGATGCGCAGGCATTAGATTGGTTGTTAATAAATAAATCCGTATTGGTTGTATTTAAAAGTGGACCACCATAAGCTGGCTGACCTATGTCTAATGCATTGCAAATTCTATCTGGACCAGCTTGTCTGCCATTATCCGATACAGAAACATTATATCTTCCCATATCACATGTGGCAACACCTTGCATTTCTACTTGAATATAATAGGTTTGGTTAGGTTTAGGACAACGAATTTCGATTAAACTATTGTCTGTACCTGCTGAACCCACTGAACCCACTTGATTAATTAGTGTAAAAGGATTGGTGGAGTACGTAAATGGACAATCTGTAAATGTAGTTGGGCCTTCATATACTCGAGTCCAACCAAAAACAGTTCCACCTGATATGCATAGCACTCCACCTGAACCAGAGCCACCTATTGCATCTACATCAACAGTGATTGCTGTTCCTGGATTAGCACTTGTTGTGTATTTTAACCAAACGGTTTCATCGTTTGAATCATTATTAGGCTCATTTGCGGAACATATATCTTCAGTGGAATAACCTATATTTGAAAAATTATTTCTGTTTAATGATCCTCCTGTATTTAGCGTTCCCATATCGTAGGCTCCGCAAATATAATTATCGCTGGATTGAGACCTATAGCTACCACTTACTTCCCAACGATAGGTAACAGTAATGGTGCCGGCACAATTCCAACCACCATTAAATCCTCTATTATAACTACATGTTGCCGTATAAGGACCATGATTTCCGTTCGTAGCATTATTTGCCGGATATGCACTGTTCACATTTACTGAACAAGCAAGCTCACTTACAACGTTTCCAAAGCCACCGCCAATACAAGCATCTGCACAATCCTCATCCCATCCTTCCACATAGAAATCGATGTTTCCTGTGGGCCATTGACAAGCAAAATCAGCATTATAATCAAAAACTGCAAAATTGGGCGTACTGGAATTGCTATTTGCATCATCACTAAGATTATAGCAGGCTTCGTCAACATCTGTTCCTCCATCATCAATATCCCAAACCCAATCTAATTGATTATCTGATGTGCTTAAACAATTGGCATCGCAGTCAGTACCAGCAGTATTCAACGCACTTATAGTAAGTATTCGAAGTTTTAAATTTTTCTGTGCATTTGCGTGATTTACAGTAAATAGAAATAGTATAAAGACTGTTACAACCTTAATTATGTAATGATTTTTCATAAGCATTGAATAAATAGAATTATTTAATTTGGGTTTCGCTATTTACTTGATTATATTTTATCAACTCATTGAATGCTATTGCATTTTTTGACTTCAAAAAATCTAATGCAGACATTGGTTCAATAGTTGCAAAAACGCTTTTAGCTGCTTGTTCAAATGAAGCGACATTAAAATTTTCATTTGTAAGTAGTAAAAAGGAATCCCATTCTTTCATAGATATTTTATAAACGGAATTATCACTTTCAAATGCCTTGAATAATTTAGAAACACCATTTGTCGAACTTCCAAATGTAAATTTATATGCATATAACTTGTAATTAAGTACATCGTTCGGCCTTAATCCTTTCGCTAAATCGAATGTTCTTTGTGTTTTAGCATTACAATTACAAGGTGATTCGTTATCTAAATTTATGGATTGATAATAACCATTATTTGGAGTCACCACTAAATGTTGTTGAGTAGTATCTTGAGCAACAATTGGAAGGCTAAAGAAAATATTTACAACTAAAATGGCTAAAAAATGTATATTTATATTCATATTAAAAAATATTTATTTTAACATAAATTTAAATAAAAAAAAGGAATTTAGATGTTAAACTTTAATATAAAGTAAAAAAAAGGTAAATTATGTTAGATTTATTGCTAAAAATCAAAAAAAATATCTCTGCGTAACTGTAATAATATTTAAAAAAATAAAGTTAAAAAAAAACGGAGATACTACTCTTTATTTTTTTTTGCATCTTTAGAGGCAACAGCCACTAATTTTTCAAACTCTTTATCGATATAATATAAACTTTGAGGCCCTTTTCCTATGAGTTTAATTTTATCAATTATACGATTAAATTGAACCTCTTCTTCACGTTGTTCCAAGACAAAAAACTGCAAGAAGTCTTCTGTAGCATGGTCGTCTTCTTCTTGAGTAACCTTTAAAATATTATAAATCGACTTAGTCACTTTTTGCTCTCCGTTTAGTGCATGCTGACAAACTTCCAAAATATCCTTGAAATCAACTTTAGGTTGTTTTACAGCTGGAACAATAGAATGACCTCCGACTTCATTAATATAATCAAAAAATTTCATAAAATGAAGATGTTCTTCATCCGATTGTTTTCTGAAAAATTTTGCACATCCTTCCAACCCTTCTTTCTCACACCAAGCTGCAACGGATAAATAGCTAAAGAATGCGCCAGCTTCTAATTCTAAATGTGCGTTCAACACTTTTTCAACTTTTTTAGGGATTATCATCTTTTATAAATTTAATGCAAGATAGCAATTTTATGTCATACAATTAAGATTTGTCAAATAACACATCTTAGTAAAACCATTTTATGGCAATATAATAATAATAAAAACAGGTGGCGGAAAAAGAAATAACTAAATAAAAATGAAGGCATTAAATTGTTATGTTTAGATAGGAACAACCTTGAAAAATTCAAATTCGATTTGAATTTTTCAAGGTAAAGATATATATTTGAGGTATGATTATACGGAAAATAGAGCCGCAAATATTACGCTTATTAAAGGAATTTCCCGCAGTAGCAATATTAGGACCACGACAAGTAGGAAAAACAACTTTAGCTAAATCGCTTTCTAAAAAATTAAAAAAAGAAATAGTGTATATTGATTTAGAGCGAAAAAGTCAGTTTGATAATTTAGCATTAAATGCAGAAAAATACTTAGAAACATACATAGATGATTGTGTTGTCTTAGATGAAATTCAGCGACTGCCGGAATTGTTTCCATTACTACGTGCATTAATAGATGAAAAAAGAGTACCAGCAAGATTTATTCTAACGG
This sequence comes from Chitinophagales bacterium, assembly GCA_017984135.1. GTDB lineage: Bacteria > Bacteroidota > Bacteroidia > Chitinophagales > JADIYW01 > JADJSS01. The sequence goes on from JAGNZZ010000042.1 coordinate 12,736, forward strand.
GATCTGCTTCTCCGGATTTACTGCGTGGTGCATCTGAAAGTTTAGCAGGAAGAATTTCATATAGCTATCTCCATCCGGTTGGGTTGCACGAATTACCTGATAGTATTTCTATGAAACAACATTGGGTGTGCGGTGGATTTCCACAACATTTAACTTTGAAAAATACAACTGTTAGAAATGAATGGATGAATTCTTTTATCACTACGTATATTGAAAGAGATTTACCTTTTTTGTTTGATATTAAATTTTCTACAGTGATTATGCGTAAGCTATGGACAATGCTCGCACATCTACAAAGTGGAATATTAAATGCTGAAGATTTGGGTAGGTCTTTAGATATAACTGGCACTACACTAAAACGATATTTAGATTATTTAGAAGGTGCGTTTATTATTACGCGTTTGCAGCCATTTTTTATAAATATTGGTAAACGCTTAGTAAAATCGCCGAAGATATATATAAATGATACTGGCATTTTACACTTTTTGTTAAACATTTCAGATGCTAAACAATTAGTCAATCATCCATCGTTAGGTGCTTCTTGGGAAACGTATGTAATTAGCCAAATAAGCTATGCGAAATACAATCGTATAGATACCTATTTCTATCGAACACATGTTGGGGCAGAATGCGACTTAGTGCTAAGTAGAGGACATATTGTACATGCGTGTATAGAAATAAAATACAGTTCATCGCCTACGCTTTCCAAAGGGTTTTATCAATGTATTGAAGACTTACAATGCAAGCATAATTTTGTAATTATACCTGATGATGTAGATTATTTATTTAAGAAAAATATTCGTATTGTTGGCTTACAAATCTTCATTAATAAATACTTACCTAAAATAAAGTAACCTTGAAAATTTCAAATGCCATTTGAAATTTTCAAGGTTAGTAAAAATATTAAATTTTAACTGTTTTTAAAATATATGGTCATTAAAAATTTTAGTTTTTCGATAGAAACATTAATAAATGCTAACAATACCACCGTTTGGCAACATGTAACGAAGATGAAAAATGTGAATGCTGAACTGATGCCTTTTGCACGCATGACATATCCAAAAAATAGAAGTGAAATTGGAAATATTGATATTCCATTGAATGAAATACTTTTTAAAAGCATTATTTTATTATTTGGGTTTATTCCCGTTGACATACACTTTCTAAAATTAGACAGGATTGATGTTGGCACTGCGTTTTATGAAAATTCTACGTCTTTAACACATCATTATTGGAAGCATACACGAATATTAACCGAACAAAATGGAAAAACCTTAGTTCGCTATGAAGTTCATTTTTCACCACGAATTCGTTTTTTAGGAACTACTTTTTTAGCTATTATAAAACGAGTTTTTGAAAACAGACATGAGAAACTGAAGCAATTTTTGTAATTGATTATTATTTAAGTATAGTTTCTGTTCTAATTAAAAAAACAAAACTAAAGATTGCACTTCTTGTCAATTGTAATAATGAAAGTGTAAAGCCTTGTAATTCATTTAATGAAATCGATTGTGCATTAATTGGCAAGTAATCGTGTTCTATTTCATTTCTTAATTTTTTGTAGTGTTTAAGATTTCCGATTTCTATGTTTAACTCCGATGAAATAGAAAATAATGAAGCTAAATGAATGTTATTTTTATTCTTTAATTCACTTCGATTTTTTGAAAAAAAATTTTCAAAATAAGTATTCTTGGACTTATTTAATTTATATAGTTCAACTATACCGTTCATTATCTTATCTAATGAACTGTAAGCTAATCTGTAACTTGTACGCAATCGTTCGTTACAATATCCTAATAAATCATTTTCACTCGATAAACTTGAAAATTCAACATCCTCTGTTGTATTTGTTTTTCCAGAAATATGTAAGAAATATAAAAATCTTGCATAAGAAAACTCTGACAATAACCTATTCACTATACCATCTAATTTTAAAAGGTCATAATCTGACATATTGTGTTCACTACCATTTAATCTTCCAATTTTCAAATTATCAATTTTAGCATCTTTGCATTTACAGTAAATTGAATGTTCATTTAAAGCTAAGTTATTCTTTAATACAAATTGACGTAGTTTATCTAAAGTTTTAAACTCAACAATTTCTTCTTTATCATTTTTTTCAATAAATTCTTCCTTGAAGTCAAATCCATATGTCTTCAAATCTCTAATACAAATATTAAAATTATTTAAAATATTATTTTTTGCAATCTCATAAGGATTTAATGACAATGCTTTGGTTTGTGCGCCGATAACTTTCAGATAAAATGAAATTGTAAGTGGCAATAATCCTGTTTCTCGAAAATTAAATAAAGCATCTCCATAAGATGCATATGATTGCCAACGTTCAGAGTTTATATTCTTATTCTCTTCTAATAATTCTATTGCTTCTATATACCTACCAGTTCGAATTAAGCAGTTTGCTGTGTTATTCTTAATATTGTATTTTTCTTCTTCAGCTAGATTTATTTTAAGGCATTCTCTATATAATTTAATTGAGTCAAGTAAATAATCTTCAATATCATAGATTGAATCAAGTTCAAAATAAGTTAGCTTATAATTGTTATTAGTTATTTGTTTCTTTGCATATAGAGCATCATATTTTATTAAGAAAACTCTTGCGTTATTCAGTTTAAAACTCAATCTAAGTTCTTCAGGAATATTTTTTTCAACTTTCTTAAAAACATCTAAAGTCTTCTTTAAAATTAAATCTGCTTCGTCAAGATGTTGTGCATTTTTTGAATAATAGTCTGCAATATCTATATATAAGCTTGCAAAGTTGAATTTTATTTGAGGTTCATAAGTTTTACTTAAATTCTTTTTACTCAAAACTGAAACAATTATATTTTTTGCATTTTCTAAATCACCAGAATCAATTAATTCTATTACATTTTTATGCAATTCTGGTATGTTTAAATTTGTCATATGTGTTAATTTAAATAATATTCCATCTAAATTACTAAAAAACCACCAAGAATTTTTTGGCGGTTTTAGATTATTGATTGAACTGCAACTGTAATTTTTTTCTTAGCATTTTCCCAATCCAATTCTATTAGCATATTCGGTTCTGCTTGGAAATCAATCACATCTATTGAATTATTAAGATTGCCTTTTTCAAGGCAATGACTTTTTACATTTTGTTTATTCCAATTTTAATTATGAAAACTGTCTATTCAATACAACCAAGTACTTGTGCAAATGCAATAGTGTGTTTGTCTAAACCTCTGTATTTTTGTAGTGCTTGTTTAATTTCTTCTTTTTTATAATGATGAATAACTGCTCTTGTGTCATCTAAATTTCCATGCATAAACACGCGTGCAATAATAAAATCTTGATGTGTATCATTGAATGTATTCATATCTACATCCCAAAATGCTGTATTGCTGAGTTGTAATTGCATAGTATTGTAAAGTTATACATAATATACAAAAAAACCGCTAAGAATTCTTAGCGGTTTTTTGTCTTTATTTTCAACAGATTCCGTCGCTTCATTTCATTACGCTCGGAATGACGTTTTATCTTTATCCAGCATGTTGTTTAATTAAGTTCAAAGCTGAACCTGCTTTAAACCAACCGATTTGTTGCTCGTTGTAAGAATGTGCTACTTCAAAACTATCTGTAGAACCATCTTTATGATGCAATACAATCGTTAAGTTTTTACCTGGTGCAAATGTGGTTAAACCTGTAACATCAATCGTATCGTTTTCTTGTATTTTTTCGTAATCATTTTTATCAATAAATGTCAACGCTAACATACCTTGTTTTTTCAGGTTGGTTTCGTGAATACGTGCGAATGATTTTACTACAACTGCACGCGCTCCTAAGTGACGCGGTTCCATCGCAGCATGTTCTCTTGATGAACCTTCGCCGTAATTTTCATCACCAAAAACAATAGTACCAATTCCGGCTGCTTTGTAAGCACGCGCCGTTGCAGGCACTGCGCCATATTCGCCACTTAATTGGTTTAATACATTGTCTGTTTTTTCGTTGAATGCATTCACTGCACCAATCAACATGTTATTAGAAATATTATCTAAGTGTCCACGATATTTCAACCAAGGACCAGCCATAGAAATATGGTCTGTTGTGCATTTTCCTTTTGCTTTAATCAACAATTTCAAACCAGTTAAATCTATGCCTTCCCAAGGTTGGAAGCCAGCTAACAATTGTAAACGATCTGATGTTGGACTTACCACCACTTCTACAGAAGAACCATCTTCTGCAGGTGCTTGATAGCCTGCATCCTCTACGGCAAAGCCTAATGGAGGTAATTCAAAACCAGTTGGTTCATCTAATTTTACTTGTTCACCTTTTTCATTGGTTAATGTATCCGTTAACGGATTAAAATCTAAACGACCTGCAATGGCTAATGCAGTTACTAATTCAGGAGATCCAACAAATGCATACGTATTTGGATTACCATCGGCACGTTTTGCAAAGTTTCTGTTGAAGGAATGAACGATGGTGTTTTTCTCTCCTTTTTCAGCACCTTCACGACTCCATTGTCCAATACAAGGGCCACAAGCGTTTGCAAAAACATTTGCACCTATTTCATCAAACAATTTTATAAATCCATCTCTTTCAATCGTGTAACGAACTTGCTCAGAACCAGGTGTAATGGTAAATTGTGCTTTTGATTTTAAGCCTTTTTCTTTTACCTGTTTAGCTAAAGATGCAGCACGAGAAATATCTTCATAAGATGAGTTGGTACAAGAACCAATTAATCCAACTTTTACATCTAATGGCCAACCGTTTTTCTCCGCTTCTTCTTTCAATTTAGAAATTGGTGTTGCTAAATCTGGTGTGAACGGGCCATTCAAATGAGGTTCCAATTCTGACAAATTAATTTCAATTACTTGGTCAAAATATTTTTCCGGTTCTACATAACATTCCGGATCTGCGTTTAAATAAGATTTAATAGTATCTGCTAAAGCTGCTACTTCTGCACGTCCTGTTCCTGCCAAATATCTCGACATAGAATCATCGTAACCAAATGTTGAGGTGGTTGCACCTATTTCAGCACCCATATTTGCTATTGTACCTTTTCCTGTACAAGACATAGCAGTTACACCTTCTCCAAAATATTCTACAATAGCACCTGTTCCACCTTTTACTGTCAATATACCAGCTACTTTTAATATTACATCTTTTGGTGATGTCCAGCCACTTAATTTGCCGGTTAATTTTACACCAATTAATTTTGGCCATTTCAATTCCCAAGGCATACCAGCCATTACATCCACAGCATCAGCACCACCAACACCAATCGCAATCATACCTAAGCCACCTGCATTTACGGTGTGTGAATCTGTACCAATCATCATTCCACCAGGAAATGCATAATTTTCTAATACTACTTGATGAATGATGCCTGCGCCTGGTTTCCAAAAACCAACACCATATTTATTAGAAACTGACGCTAAGAAATTATACACTTCGTTGTTTGTGTTGATTGCATCCTGCAAATCTTTATCTGCACCAATTTTTGCTTGAATTAAATGGTCAGCGTGAACTGTTGATGGAACAGCTACTTTTTTTCTGCCAGCCTGCATAAACTGCAATAAAGCCATTTGTGCTGTTGCATCTTGCATAGCAACACGATCCGGTGCAAAATCTACATACGATTTTCCTCGTTGGAAATTTTCCAAATTCTGCGATTCATGCAAGTGTGCAAATAAAATTTTCTCTGCTAAAGTTAAAGGTCTATTCAAAAGTGCTTTAGCGTTGTCCACTTTCGCAGGAAATGCTGCGTAAACCTTTTTAATCATTTCTAAGTCAAAAATCATGAATTAGTATTTTAAAAGTTTTGAAAATAAGTAT
>JAGNZZ010000043.1 GCA_017984135.1 Chitinophagales bacterium
TTGCAATAGTTTGGCAAAAAATAAAATAAGTGAGAACGATACGAAATACTTCAAAAATAAAATCAAACTTAAATGAGTGCCTCTAACAAAAATTTATTTTTTCGCAACACGTCATGTAGCGTACAACTCAAAAATACACGCAAGTTTTTGATTTTCCAAATTTATTTAAATATATTATTAATATATTGATTATCATGGTTTTATTACTTTTGACTATTTAAAATGCGCATTGCGTATTTTGGATATTTTAAATAAGCTCTATTATTTTCTAATCTTCGTATAAAATATAAAAAGAAACACGCTTTTCAGCGTGTTTCTTCAAAATTTTAGATTCTAATCTTAATTAATTGGTATAAAATTTCTTGCCATTTTTAGCATAATCCAATAAGATTTGTGCAGGCTCAAAACGTTCGCCAAACCTTGCAGTTAAGTCGTTTAAAATATCCACTGCTTTTTGTGCACCAAGCTCATCAATGTATCGGAATGGACCTCCACGGAAAGGAGGAAAGCCTAAGCCAAATACAGCACCGATATCGCCATCTAATGGTGATTCAATAATGCCTTCTTGTAAACACAAAGCTGCTTCATTGATCATTGCAAAACCACAACGCATGTGTATGTCGTTGGCATCCATTTTTGTTCTGGAATTTCCGCCATAAAATGAATAAATCTCAGCATCTACTTGACCGGAAACTTTCTTTCCTTTTTCATCGTATTTATAGAATCCTTTTTTGTTTTTTCTGCCTTTATATCCAGCTTTTGATACATCTAATAGCGTTTTACTTACTTTAAATTTAGGTCGAGAAGCCAATAATTCATCCATTAATTCGCCACCCATAATATGGGCACCTACATCAATACCTACTTCATCGGCTAATGTAATAGGACCTACTGGAAATCCGAATAAATTCATTTCTTTATCAATTTGCAAAATATCACCACCTTCATCTAAAAGGAGTTGTGCTTCGTTCATTAATGGTGCTAAAATACGGGTAGTGTAAAATCCTGGACCATCTTTAACTACAATAACCGTTTTACCCTGACGAACACCAACATCATAACAAGTAGCAATTACCCAATCAGCTGTTTTATCTGTTTTTACAATTTCTAATAAGGGCATTTTAGGAACAGGAGAGAAGTAATGCATACCGATTACCAATTCTGGATTTTTTGCATTCGCTGCAATATGTCTTAATGGCAACGCCGATGTATTACTTGCAAAAATGGTATTTGGCTTTGCATTGTTTTCTACATCTTTTAAGATGTTTTGTTTTAGTTTCAAATCTTCAAAAACAGCTTCAATAATAATTTCTTGATTGTCCAAGTCTTCATAATGTAAACTTCCTGATAATAAAGCCATTTTTTCTTCCATTTCAATTTTGGTCATGGCCTTTTTAGAAACAAGTTTATTATAACTGTTGTAAATGGTTTTAAATGCGGAAGAAATCATATCTTGATTGATATCTTTCAATAAAACATGCATTTCATCATTCATGGAAACTTCTGCAATGCCAGCACCCATAAAGCCAGCACCAATCAAACCCATACGATGAACCTTTTTAATGATTTTTTCATCATACGGATTTTTCTTCTTATCTGTCATGGCAAAGAAAATATTAATCAACTGTCGAGAAACAGGCGTTAAAATGAGTTCTTCAAATTTTTCCACTTCAGCAGCATATCCTTTTTCAATACCTTGATTCCAGCCAATTTCCACACATTCCATAATTCTATAAGGCGCAGGATAATTGCCATGTGCTTGCTTGTCCACCATTTTTTTAGCTTGGTCAAACACAATTTTATTTACCAATGGCGCTTCTAAAACCATTCCAGTAAGTGCTTTTTGAATGGCAGGTAAACCAGATTTTAAGGTGTTTAAATTAAACTCATTTCTTTCGCGAACAATTGGTTTATCAATTAATTCTAAGGCTAATTTTTGAGCAACTTTTTGCAAGGCAGTAACATGTACAACTTTATCTGCTAAGCCTAATTTTAATGCAGGATTTGCAAATACATTTTTTCCCGTGAGCATCATATCTAATGCAGCTTGAAGTCCAATTAATCGTGGTAAACGTTGTGTGCCACCACCACCAGGAAGTAAGCCTAGTTTTACTTCTGGAAGTGCTACTTTTGTGGATTTATCATTTGATAAAACGCGTGCATGACAGGCTAAAGCAATTTCTAAACCAGCACCTAAAGCATTACCATGAATAGCAGCAACGATTGGTTTTTTTGATTTTTCGATACTATTTAAAATGTCATGTCCTTTTGATGCGATTGGTTTCCAATCACCCGGATTTTTTACTTTTTTAAATGCATCGATGTCTGCACCAGCAATAAAATCTTTTTTCTTACTTGTAAGTACAAATGCTTTTATGGAATCATCCTTGTCTAATTCAGCAAAAATATTTTCAAATAAGCCGATTAAATCTGGACCAATTTTATTTATTTTTTCATTTTTTTGATCCATCCAAATGGTACATACTCCGTTTGGATTTTTCTCAATACTGATATAATCTTCTCTTTTTAAAGTTGACATATTTTAGTTGATATGTTCAATTTGAAGATGGTTTACTTCAACCATCATAACAATTTGAGCGGTGAATAAATTAATATTTTTTAATAATCATAGCATGACCATGTGCACCAGCAGCACAAGCAGCTAATAATGCATATTTACCTTTTCCTTTTTGTAAACGGTTGGCTGCCATCGTTAACAATCGACCTCCAGTTGCACCAAAAGGATGACCAATAGACAATGAACCACCCCAAGTATTTACCTTTTCCAAAGGAATTTGACCTATTGCTTTGTCTAATCCTAATTGTTTTTTACACCATTCAGCAGATTTAAGTGCATTTAAGTTGGCTAATACTTGACCAGCAAATGCTTCGTGAATTTCGAAAACATCGATGTCTTCAATTGACAAACCTGTTTGTTTTAAAACAGCTGCAATTGAATAAGCTGGACCTAATAATAATTCTTCGTATAAATCACCACCAGTAAAAGCATAGTCAACGATTTCTGCCTTAGGTTTCAATCCTAATTCTTTTGCTTTATCTTCAGAAGTTAATAATACAGCAGTTGCTCCATCGGTTAAAAATGATGCATTCGCCGCTGTAATTGTTCCTACATATTTATCAAACGCTGGTTTTAATTTTGAAATTTTTTCAATTGTTGTATCGCCACGTACACCATTATCTTTCGTAATAGGTGTGAAGTTGGGTGGCAATTGGATATCTATAATATCGTCTAAAAAGCCAGCCTCTTGAGCTTTACCTCCATTTTGATGTGAAGCTACAGCAAATGCATCTTGTTCTTCTCGAGTTATACCAAATTTTTGCGCTAAAATTTCGCAATCTTGACCCATGGTTCTGCCTGTAATAAATTCTGTAACAGATGGTCTATCTGGTAAAAAATCCGCAGGACGCAATGTGGTGGCAAATTTTGCATACTCCATTGGTGTACTCAATTTTTGCGCAGCAAATAACTTCTTACGCATTTCTTTCGTATATCCAATTGGTGTATCGGATGTACATTCTGTACCACCGGAAATAATAACAGAAGAACGACCTAATTGTATGGTGTCAACTGCATTACAAATTGCTTGGTTGGCAGAAATACATGCTTGTTTTACCGTGTTACAAGTTGCTTTTACTGGAATTCCGGCTGTAACTGCAGCTTCTCTTGCTACGTTTTCTGTTCTTACATTCGAAATTACATTTCCATATATTACTCTGTCAATTTCATTTACATCAATTCCTGTTTTATCTACTAATCCTTTTATAGCAAATTGGCCTAACTGGTAAGACATTAAGTCCATATAATCCGTACCTGATTTTAAGAAAGGTGTTCGAACACCATCGATAAATACTACTTTTTTCATGTTGATTATTCTTTTATTTTGAAGTAAATATACATATTTACAATGCATGCATTGTAAATTGAAAGTTAAGTTATTGTTGAATGTGGAATTGGAAAAAATTATTTACTTTTGATAATTATGGAATCACAAAATAAATCAACAGTTGCCCTAATTATTGGCTTATCCTTTATAATAGGATTATTCCTCGTAGGAAACGCATACAAATACAAATTTAGAAAACAGCAAACAGTGATAGTTACAGGTTTGGCTGAAACAGATTTTGAAAGTGATTTGATTGTTTGGAATGGTAGTTATAGCAGACAATCTATGGATATGAAATCTGCTTATTCAGAGTTGAAAAATGATGAAAAAAAAATTACTGATTTTTTATTGTCGAAAGGAATTAATCCAAAAGAAATTGCTTTTACTTCAGTTGCCATTAACAAAGATTTTGTGAGCGAAAATAATGGAAATGGTGGTTATTATCAGCGGTTCAATGGATATGTTTTGTCTCAAAATGTAACAATAGAATCAAAGGAGATTTCTAAAGTAGATAACATTTATAAAGATATTGCACAGTTGATTGATCAGAATATTGAATTAAATTCTTCAGCACCAAGATATTATTACACGAAATTAAAAGATATAAAAATTGAATTATTGGCAAAAGCATCAGCAGATGCAAAATTAAGAGCGGAAACGATAGCCCAACATTCTACTTCTAAACTAAAAGGGTTGGTAAAATCCTCGATGGGCATTTTTCAAATTACTGGAAAAAATACGGACGAAGATTATACGTATGGTGGTTCGTTTAATACATCCAGTAAAATTAAAACAGCTTCTATTACTGTAAAATCAGAATATCAACTTAAATAATAAAAATATATGTCATTTAAAAACAAAACCGTATTTATTTCCGGTGCAACACGCGGAATTGGTCATGCTATTGGAATGAAATTAGCCGCAGAAGGTGCAAATATTGTCATTGCAGCAAAAAGTACAGAAGTACATCCAAAATTGGGTGGAACCATTTTTTCTGCAGCTGAAGATATGAACAAGGTAGGTGGAAAAGGCTTGGCAATCAAATGCGATATCCGAAATGATGATGAAGTGGCTGCTGCTGTACAACAAACCGTTGATACATTTGGAGGAATTGATATTTTGATTAATAATGCATCGGCCATTAATTTATCTCCAATTGATCATCTAGATATGAAACGGTATGATTTAATGCAAGATATTAATACGCGTGGTACATTTTTATGTTCTAAAATGTGCTTGCCGCATTTGCTAAAATCAGAAAATCCACATATTTTAATGTTGTCACCACCATTGACTTCGATAACTGAACGTTGGTTTGCAGGTCATACTGGCTATTCTATTGCAAAATTTGGAATGAGCTTAGTGGTATTAGGATTGGCCGGTGAATATAAAGGTAAAGTTGGAATTAATGCACTTTGGCCACGTACGACGATTGCCACGGCAGCAGTAATGAATCTATTAGGTGGCGAATCGGTTGCCAATTCTTCCAGAAAACCTGCTATTATTGCTGATGCTGCTTATTACATTTTACAACGCGATGCCAAAACAACGAGTGGGAACTTTTTTATGGATGATGAGGTTTTATTAAGCGAAGGAATTACAAATTTAGATCAATATGCTGTAAAACCTGGCACTGAATTAACACCAGATTTCTTTGTGTAATGAACGTATTTAAAAAATATTATTCACTCGAATTACTTTTTTTAAGTACTTCCATCATCTATTTGTTTTTTATCAATCCGTATGAAAAACATGTTTCTATATGCTTGTTTAAATTAATAGGATGGGAACAATGTATAGGTTGTGGACTTGGAAAATCAATTTCATTTTTATTGCACGGAAATATTCAAGCTTCTTTGCAAAATCATCTTTTGGGAACTTTTGTTTTGCTTATGTTTGTTTATAGAATGTATCAATTAATAAAATTAAAACAAATTACATAAATGAGTACCAATCCATTTTTACAAATCAAATCCATCACTCCAACGGAGATGCTAAACTTAAAAAATAAGACGGCACATTTAACAGAATTACAATTGAAAGATTTTGCTTTGGCGTACATCTCCAAAAGAAGAGAATCGGATTTGTTATTAATTTTAGCTTGTGCCGGTTTTTTTGGCGTGGCTGGAATTCAACGTTTTTTAGTAGGACAAATTGGTATGGGTTTATTGTATTTTTTTACAGGTGGTTTGTGTGCCATTGGTACCATTATTGATATTATCAATCATAAAGATTTAGCCGACGAATATAATGCAAAAATGGCAGATGAATGTTTGCAATTAATTGGATAATCTATTCGATATAAATAATAAAATGCAATAAAAAAAGTGGACCATGTCCACTTTTTTTATTTTTTAAAAATGAAGCTATTTCTTTATATTGAATTTTATTTTACTGGGTTCTATACGTAGTGAATCCATTTGGACTACTCGCAATGGCGCACTAAAACTCGCATTGGCTTTTAAGGAAGTTTTAAAACTGGTTTCTAAATCGTTGGTTGTTTTTACACTGGCTGTAAATGGCTCTAAAACAGGCGTTGATATTACTTTCGATAAAGGAATTTGTATTTTTTGATCAACTGGAACAATCAGTTCACCTTGGATTTTTACCATTTGTTTGATAGGAACTTTAGCCTCAACTGGAATCGTAGTTCTTAATGGAATATTATAATCTTGCATGCTTAAAATTAAGGTATCTACTACTTGCAAAGGTTGATTTATTGGAATTTTTACTTGTACAGGAATATTAGCTTTTACAGGTAATGAAATATTAAAAAAGTGTTTGAAGTTGGTGCGAATTTTAGTATCTAATGGAATAGAAAAATCGACTGCTAAAGAATCTTCAATTCTCAATTTTTTATTAAATGGTATCACCAAATTTTTTAAGGGCATTTCTGTTTGATCTAAATTTATATCAACCGGTAAATCAAATTTTAAATCTAACACTTGATCCATAAATACTTCTGTATTTAAAGGAACTTTTAGATTCATTTTTAATGGCACATCAAAGGTTTCATTTAGTCTTATTTTTAATTCATCGTTCACACTAATTTTTGTTTGTAAATCATTCATCAATGAAATTAAAATACTACTGTCAATTTTTGCTTCTAATGGAACCTGGTCTTTAATATGAATTTGCACAGCTTTGTCTATTTGCATTTGCATTACTGATTTTGTTATAAAAAATGTAATTCCTGCTACTAATGCTAGTAATATTAATCCACCAACTATATATTTCTTCATGATTTTTGTATTTGATTAACAATAAATATAGAAATGTTTTTCTTAAAAAATGTTTTCTTTCGTAAACTAATTTTAAATTGCAGAAATCTATTTTTGCACTATGGCAGTTAGAAAGTTTAATTATGAGTTTAATGGCGTACATTATTACCGTTTTAGTATTTATAGTTTAGGCAGCAATATTCAAACGGTTTATGCATTCATAATTGATGATTTATTGATAGATACCGCACAACGTTTTAATAGAGAAAATGTGTTGAAAGTGGCACTTGAACATCAAATTAAAAAAATAGCGATTACACATCACCACGAAGATCATACTGGAAATGTAGGTTATTTAATGCAAACCTTACAAGCAGATGCGTACGCGCATCCTATTTGTGTAAAAATTTTAAAACGAGGTTATAAAATGTCGCCTTTATCAAAAATGATAAGTGGAAGTGTCGATAAAGCTTTGTTGCATCCTATTTCGGAAGGAGAGCAGATTGATACAAAAAATTATACCATTCTTCCTATATACACACCTGGTCATTGTGATGATCATTATTGTTATTATGAAAAAAATAATGGTTGGTTGTTTTCCGGCGATTTATATGTTGCGGATAAAATTAAATATTTTGTAAGCAATGAAAGTGTTTATACGCAAATCGAATCTATCAAAAAATTATTGACATTAGATTTTGATTCGCTTTTTTGTTCCCATAATCCAAAAGTTGAAAACGGAAAAATTCGATTGAATAACAAACTTCAATTCTTTGAAGATTTTGTAGGAAAAGTAGAGCAGCATTATCAACAAGGAAAACGTTCTAAAGAAATTTTAGCGTTAATGAATATGAAAGAAAATTATTACTATAAAGTAATAACTGCCGGCAGTTTTACTTCTGAAAATATGGTAAAAAGTGTTATTAGAGATATTAAACTTCGACATAAATAACCGCTCACGTACTATTTTGACCGCTTACGCATTTTTAATTTAGCCTCATTTTATTCCATTTAGTTTAGCTTAAAACTATAAACTATGGAATTACACGAAACACTTATGATGCTGTTCTTATTCTTCACTGTATGGCTTTGTTTTAATGAGGATACCATTTCTGAATAATTTTAATTATTTTAGATTACCATTAAACTATTAAACCAATACTATGAACCAGCTTAAACAAGTACTTCTTTTGTATGTACTTTTTTCTTCAATTTTTTCTTTTAGTAAAGATGATTTTTCGAATTACTACATTTTACACAGATATGCATCTACGGGTGATGTCAAAAATAACTATTCATTAAAACCTTTTATTTTTAATGGTAAAAATAGTAATACAGATTCTCTAATTATTATACTTAATTATGTAGATGATGTTATTCAATACGTATCATTTAATGATAAATATAATACGATACATCAATTCAATTTAAAAAAAGAAGAAGATCAAATTCCCACTACAAATACTACCATAAGAAATCAATTTTTAAACTCAGATAAAATAAAATTGATTGAGAAAAAAAAACTAAATTTTTACAAGAAATCTATTAAAACTACTTTTGATTTTGGTTCTGTCACTATGCCTTTGAAACTGCGGTTCTATTCTGTTGACTCTTTAAATAAAAAACAAAAAAATTTTTCATTTTCACCGGATTTTAATCTTGGTGCTGTATGTGGTTTAAAAACAACCTTTAATGAAGAAAAAGATATTTATTTTAGCGCACTTTTTGGAATTTCAATTACAACGCTAAAGGTAAGTAATGATGAAATGAATGGCTATTATAATGGAGATATTACCACTTCTGCTTTTACACCAAGTATGGTGGCGCTAATTGGATATAAAAAATTATTAGCTGGTATTAGTATTGGTTGGGATATATTATCTACCAAAATGGGAAAACATTGGATTTATAATAAAACACCTTGGTTGGGTTTTGGGCTGGGCGTTCAAATAAAAGATACAGAAAATGCACAAGCGAAAAGAAAACTTATGCATGTCAAATAAACATTGACTTATCAGCATTTTACCACTTATGATTTAAATCTGGATGATTAAAAAAAAATACAAAATGCCTTCCTGTTGGAAGGCATTTTGTATGTATTCTTTATAAAAAACTATTCAGCAGTTGGTTCTACCGTTTTTGTTTTTTTTGCTGGCCCTTTTTTAGGTTTAGCTTCTACTTTTTCTTTTTTAGGTGTTGCTTTAGATTTAACTTTGTGAGGTCTTGATTTACCGAATGAACCTGCAAAGATTTTTCCTTTTCTTGATCTTTTATCACCACGTCCCATTTTTTTTAATTATTTAAGTTTAAAATTATTTTTTATTGAATTGCAAAGATACTATTTTATTTGATTGATGCAATAGATTATACGTTAAACCTAAAATGCATCACGTCGCCATCTTTTACTACATATTCTTTGCCTTCAATGCGTAATTTTCCATTTTCACGGCAAGCTGCTTCCGATTTGTATTGTATAAAATCATCATAAGCAATCACTTCGGCTTTGATAAATCCTTTTTCAAAATCAGTATGAATGACGCTCGCCGCTTGAGGTGCTTTCCAGCCTTCGTGAATGGTCCAAGCACGTACCTCTTGAACACCTGCCGTAAAATAGGTGATTAGGTTTAATAATTTATATGCAGATCGAATTAATCGATTTAGTCCTGGTTCTGTCAAGCCATATTCTGATTGGAAAAGTGCTTTATCCTCTTCTTCCATATCTGAAATTTGAGCTTCTACAGAATTATTTAGTACTATTACTTGAGCATTTTCCTCCGCAGCCATTTTTATCAACGCTTCCGAATATTTATTTCCGGTTAAAATAGATGCTTCATCTACATTGGCAACATATAAAACAGGCTTTTCAGTAAGAAAACACAAGTCGGCAAAAAGTGCTCTGTCTTCTTTAGAGAAATTAAGTGAACGAATATTTTTACCATCACTCAAACATTGCTGACATTGCATTAAAATATCATATTCATGTTTTGCTTTAACGTCGCCACCAACACGTGCTTGTTTTTGAATTTTGCCAATCTTTTTTTCTACACTATCTAAATCTTTTAATTGTAATTCAGTGTCAATTATATTTTTGTCGCTAATTGGATTTATTGCGCCTTCTTCTCGTAAAATATTATCATCTTCAAAGCAACGTATGACGTGAATAATGGCATCTACTTCCCGAATGTTTGCTAAGAATTTATTGCCTAATCCTTCGCCTTTTGAAGCACCTTTTACTAAGCCAGCAATATCCACAAACTCTATCGTGGTAGGAACAGTTCTGTTTGGAATTACAATTTCTGCTAAGGCATCTAATCGATTATCTGGAACATCTACTAATCCCACATTTGGCTCAATAGTACAAAATCTATAATTACTAGCTTGTGCCTTTGCATTGTTTGAAACGGCATTAAACAAGGTTGATTTTCCTACATTGGGCAATCCCACAATTCCACACTGTAATCCCATAATTTATTTTTTTTATGTTTTGAATAAAAATTAGTTGGCAAAGATACTCAATTCAATAATCAATCTTATTTTTTGCAAATTGTATTTATATTAAATAGAATTAAATATCCATTTTATTTGGAAACAGTACAATCGGTTTCTTGGCAATTGCAATCACCTCTTTCTGTTTCTAATGTAATGTGGTGAATGTTTAAATGTAATAATGTATCTTTAAGTTCATCCTTTATTCGCTGTTCATCTGCAACAGTAATTTCTTTATTTAAGGAAATATGTGCAGTAAGTGCATTTTCAGTAGTGCTGATAGCCCAAATATGTATGTGATGTATATTATTGATGCCATTAATGTTGGAAGCTACTTTTTTTATCTCGTCTAAGTCAATGTTTTTTGGAACTCCATCTAAGGACAATACTAGACTATCTTTTAATAAATTCCATGTTCCAAATAAAATAACAACAGCAATTAAAATACTTAATGCTGGATCTATCCAGTATAGTTCAGTAAAATAGATAATGATGCCACCTATAACTATTCCTAAGGAAATTAATGCATCTGCTACTAAATGTAAAAATGCGCTTTTTATATTTAAATCTTTTTCTTTATCTCTAAAAAAGAAAAATGCGGAAATACCATTTATGATAGTGCCAACTACGGCAACGATGGCAATTGTTTTTCCTGGTAATGCAATAGGATTCATTAATCTAAAAATGGCTTCATAACAAATAATACCAATAGAAATTAATAAAATAACCGCATTGGTAAGTGCCACTAAAATGGATGTTTTTCGATAGCCATACGTATATTTATTCGTGGCTTTTATTTTGTGTAATTTAAAGGCAATCAAGGATAAAATTAAACTAGCCACATCGGCAAAATTATGCCCAGCATCCGACAATAAGGAAAGTGAATTAATATATAAACCTACGCTTGCTTGTATGATTACAAAAAGCATATTTAATACAATTCCAATTAAAAAGGCGTTGCTAATATGTTTTAATTCTATAGGTGCGTGGTGGTGTTCGTGTGCCATAATATTTATCTTAACACTAAAATTATAAAAGTGTTCCTGTGAGTATTAGTGCTGCTACCGCAAAATAAATGACTAAACCAGTTACATCCACCAAAGTGGCTACAAATGGAGCTGATGAAGTGGCTGGGTCAAAGCCTAATCGTTTAAGTAAAATGGGCAACATGGCACCGCAAAGTGTTCCCCAAAGCACAATAAATAAGAGTGTAAACCAAATGGTTATACCAATTAATATATAATGCTCGCCATAAATGGGACTAAATGAATTCCAAATAACGATTCGTAGGAACCCGATGGTACCTAAAATGCTTCCTAAAGCTAAACCACTTAAAATTTCACGTTTCATCACGCGCCACCAATCTTCAAAAGTTATTTCACCCAAAGCCATGGCGCGAATAATTAATGTGGATGCTTGTGAACCTGAATTTCCGCCACTTGAAATAATTAATGGAATAAATAAAACCAATACCACAGCTTTGGCAATTTCATCTTCAAAAAATGCCATGGCTGATGCGGTGAGCATTTCGCCTAAAAATAATATAACTAACCAACCGGCTCTTTTTTTGATAAGTTCAAAAAAAGGTGTATTCATGTAGGGTTCATCCAAGGCTTCAGTACCTCCAATTTTATGGATGTCTTCTGTGGCTTCTTCGCTTTCAACACGCAGAATATCGTCAATGGTGACAATGCCTAATAGCACATTATTGTCATCAATGACGGGCAATACGGCTCGATTACTTTTTCTAAAAACAGAAGCAGCTGTTTCTTGATCATCATTCACATGCAAAGCCGTATATTTAGTGTCCATCAGTGCACTAATTTTAGTATCAGGAGAAGTGATTAATAACTCTTTTAAGTTGACGTCGTCAATTAATTTTTCATATTCATCAATGATGTAAATAAAATTGATATTTTCGATGTTTCTGCCTAATCGTCTAATTTTATCTAAGGCAAATTGAACGGTGTGGTGGCTTTTTACTTCAATATAATCTGGATTCATCAATCGACCAACACTGTCTTCCGGATAACCTAATAATGCTAGGGTTTCAATTCGATCTTCATGTGGCAGAAACAGGACTAATTTCTTTACTGTTTCACTGGTTAATTCACTCAATAATGCCGTTCTATCATCAAAATGCATATTTTGAATTAAGGTAGCCACTTGATTGGATGGTAAAGAATGAATTAATTTTTTTTGTAATTTAAGGTCGAGGAATTTGAGCGTTTTTACTGCACGATGCGGTTCAAGATGCAGCATAATTTTTTGACTATATTCAGGATATTCGTCTAAAAATTCAACAAGTTCTGTGGTGCTAAAGTCTTGAAAATTTGGATTTTCATGTTTTAAAACATCTAAAATCAATTCTCCTTTAGCTATTTCCATATTTACAAATGTACAATTTTATTTTTTTAGTTCTACTGAGCAGTTTTGATATTTTTGGTAGAATTATTTTTTTAAAGACACTTTGATCTAAAAAAAAGTCCACCAATTGGTGGACTTTTTTTTGTTAATTAGATTGAATTAATCCCATTTTTCACCTTCATCAGAAGTTGTATTTGGAGTAAATGAATTGTCCGATGATTTTACTTCAGCATGCGAAACGTTATCATCTTGCTTGTAATTTTCATCATAATTATCATGATTGTGTGCATCAAAATCATAATCTGGTAATAATTCTGATTTTACATAATCAACGGTTTCTTGCATGGCATTTACAAATTTCACAAAATCTTCTTTGTAAATAAAAATTTTATGACGTTCGTAGTTGTCATCGTCTGCTCTTTTTTTACTTTCAGTAATGGTTAAGTAGTAATCATTGCCTCTTGTTGTGCGTACATCAAAGAAATAGGTTCTTCTTTTTCCTGCTTTTACTCGTTTTGAGTAAACGCCATTTTTGTCAAAATTTTTTTCGTTCTCCACTTTATTCGATTTTAATTGAACACAAAATATTTCAAAAAATATTATTGAAGAAATGAAATAGCTAACAGTTGAAAAATGATGTTAATAACCTGAAATAAAAAATTATACTTCTACATTTTCTGCTTGTTGTAATTGATATAAATCGTAATAAATACCACGCAAGTTTAATAATTCTTGGTGTTTGCCTTGTTCCACAATTTTTCCATCATCTAGTACTAAAATTTTATCAAAATTCATGATGGCAAAAATTCGATGCGTAATAAATACAACAGTTTTGTTAAGTAACGTTTTGTTTAAATTCGTTAAAATTGTTTTTTCGGTATGAGCATCTACCGCCGAAAGGCAATCGTCCAGTAAAATAAATTCGGGATTTCTAAATAAGGAGCGAGCGATTGAAATACGTTGTTTTTGTCCGCCAGAAAGCATTACTCCACGTTCGCCAACTATGGTTTTATATTTATTTGTTAATTGTTGAATGTCATTGTGCACATGAGCTACTTTGGCATATTCTATAATTTTTTCTTCGGATGTTTGTTCGCTACCGAATGAAATATTGTTGTTAATTGTATCTGAAAATAAGAAAATGTCTTGTGGTGTATATCCAATTTTAGCGCGATAATCTTCCAAATTTATTTTACTTAATGCGTGTTGGTTTATCTTTATTTCACCATATTCTATATCATACGTACGTAAGATTAATTCCGCAATCGTAGATTTGCCACTACCTGTTTTTCCGATGATAGCCACTTTTTCGCCTTTTTGAATCGTTAAATTAATATTGCTTAAAGCTTGTATGCCAGTGTCAGGATATATAAATGTAACGTCTTTAAATTGAATGGATTTAATTTCATTTAGTAAAATTTCTGAATTATATTTTATCTCATTTTTATCTTGTAAAAATTGATTTATTCTCTTTTGAGATGCTTCTGCTCGTTGAATTAATGAAACACACCAACCTAAAGAAGCCACTGGCCAAGTCAACATATTTATATAGAAAACAAATTCAGCAATGTTTCCTGTGGTAAAACTTCCATTTTGTATTTCGATGCCACCAATGTAAATAACCAATAGCATACTTAATCCAATTAATAAAACCATTAATGGCATAAAAAAAGAATCGGTTTTTGCTAATGATATGTTTTGTTTTTTATATGCTTCGCTGGCTTGGTGAAATTCTTCCTGTATTTGTTTGTCAATAGCAAAGGATTGAATAACACGAATGCCTGAAAATAC
This sequence comes from Chitinophagales bacterium, assembly GCA_017984135.1. GTDB lineage: Bacteria > Bacteroidota > Bacteroidia > Chitinophagales > JADIYW01 > JADJSS01. The sequence goes on from JAGNZZ010000043.1 coordinate 14,771, forward strand.
TTCTTGTGCGCGTGAGGTTAGGTTGGAAAGTGCAATTGAAATACGTTCACTTTTTATGTTGATGATATTACTTGTTTTATAAATGGAAAAAACTAAAATAGGTAGTGGCAACAACACGAGTAAACTTAGGAAAAAATTGATGTCAAACATGACATAAATTACCATGGCAAATAATGCTGTTGTATTTATGAGATACATCACAGCTGGACCAATATACATGCGCACACGTGATACATCTTCGCTAATTCTACTCATTAAATCGCCCGTATTGTTGCGCTTGTAAAAAGTGGTGTTTAAGCGTTGGTAATGTTGATAAAGTTCATTTTTTTGATCATATTCAACTTTTCGAGACATCACAATGAGTGTTTGTCGCATAAAAAACATAAGAATGCCCTTAATTAAAGAGGTTGTGAGGATGATTCCTGCAAAAAACAAGATGAAAAAACCCACCTTTTGTTCAAATAATGCTTGTAATTGAAATCCATCGGCTAAGTGATAGATGGCTAAATTTTCTTCTAATATGTCGATAGAATAACGAATGTATTCCGGCGTAAATAAACCAAAAATATTGGATGTAATAACAAAAAAGAAACCAAGAATAAGTAAGTACTTATATTTAATAAAATATTTATTAACTGCTTTTAATTCTTTCACGAAACGAAAATACTAAATTGGAATTAATTTATCTGTTAACACTCATTCTATTAATTTGTTTATTAGTGTCACTTTATATTAAATTAATCTCATTTGCAATTTCCTAACTTTTATTTTTTTTAAAATAGCGTATCTTTGTTGCATAAAAGTTCATTACCAAGCATGATTACTAGAAGAAGTGTACGAATTAAAACAATGCAATATATTTATGCACATGAAACGACTCAACAACTACCGCCTTCGCATTTCATTTCTCATTTAGAGAAAAGTATTTTATCGGTAAAAGAACAATATCTTTTTCTGTTATTACAAATTAGAGAAATAGCTAATTATGTGGAACAGGATGCAAAGATAAAAGCATCTAAATACATTAAAACAGACAAGGATAAAAATTTCAATACGAAGTTACTTAGTAATGTGCTTATTCAATTTTTGAATAATAATAAAGAATTTGAAAATGAGCTTAGTAAAGCAAAAACGGCTACATTGCTGGAAGAAGAAGAAATACGACGTTTATATAAAAATTTATTCGCTTCTTCCAATTATCAAGATTACTTATCGAACGGAAAAGAATTTAATGTAGAGGAAGACAAAAAAATAGTTTCCTTTATTTTAAACACAATTTTGTTAGAAGACGATATTTTCAATTCCAACATGGAAGAAATTTTTACGAATTGGATTGATGATGCAGAATATGTAGTGGAAGCAGTTCAAGAAGTTATTCAGAAAAGCAAAAATGAACTTAAATTACATTTAGAAAAAGGCAGTTTGCAAGAAAAATTTAAAGAATTAACGCAATTTGGAATAGATTTATTTACTGAAACTACCCAAAGTAAAGTAGCACATAGCACATTAATAACGCCTAAACTTAAAAATTGGGATGCAGATCGTTTGGCTATTATTGATATCATTTTAATACGAATGGCGGTCACTGAATTTTTAGTATTTCCAAGTATCCCAACCAAAGTGACCATTAATGAATACCTTGATATTGCCAAAGAATATAGTACCACAAAAAGTAAAGATTTTATTAATGGCGTTTTAGATGCAATTATGAAAGATTTGAAAAAGAACAATCAATTGAATAAAACCGGTCGCGGTTTGTTATAATACCATCTTTAGTAATATTGTTTTTAATGATTTTGATTTGTATTGTTATTTGATTTTCTTAATTTTAAATTATGCAATCTATCAAAAAAATCTTCCTTGCGGTTCTAGTATTCGCAATTATTTACTTTCTTTTACCATATCATGTTCAAATGGGCTTGAAACATAATTTTGCCAATGTGGATGATTATAAACTGTTTTCAGAACATAAATTAAATAAATCTTCATCACCAAAAGCTTGGTTGTTAAGTGATAACTATAATAAAAAAGCACCATCACAAGAATTATTGGATTTTTTTAATGAGCGTAAAACCTGTGCTTTTTTAGTTATTCAAGATGGAAAAATTGTATATGAACATTATATGCAAAATTATACAAAGGAAACTATTTCTGGTTCATTTTCCATGGCAAAAACAGTAAATGCTTTATTGATTGGAAAGTTGATTGAACTTGGAAAAATACAATCCTTAGAGGATGACGTGAAGAAATATGTTCCAGAACTTACTCAAATTCCTTCCGGAAAATTAACTATAAAAGAGGTGATTACCATGAGTGCTGATATAGATTGGCATGAATCGTATTGGAATATTTTCTCTATGACTGCTGAATCTTATTACGGTAATGATTTAGATAAATTAATGGGAAAATTGACGCTAAGAGATGGCAACCAACAAGGTAAATTATGGGAATATCAAAGTTGTTGTACCCAAATTTTGGGCTATGTTATTAGAAATGTAACAAAAAAATCGGTGGCCGAAAATGCCAATGAATACTTGTGGCAACCATTAGGAGCGGAGAGCGATGCCTTATGGAGCACCGATAAAAATGGCATGGAAAAATCATTTTGCTGCTTAAATGCTACTGCTCGAGATTTTGCTAAATTAGGACAAATGGTTTTGCAAAATGGGAAATGGGATTCTACACAAATTATTGCTGCTGATTTTATTAAAGCACTCACTACACCAGCCAGCTATTTAAAAGATGTTAATAATCATACAGTGGATTGGTATGGTTACCAAACTTGGATGATTAATTATGAAAATCATCAAATACCATATTTTAGAGGTATTTTAGGTCAATTTATTTTTGTGATGCCAGATAAAAATGCGGTCATAGTGCGTTTAGGTAAAAAAATTGAAAAAGATGATGCTGATCCGAAATATCAAAATGAAGACATTAGGAATTATATCAAAGCCGGATTAGAAGTGTTGAATTAATAT
>JAGNZZ010000064.1 GCA_017984135.1 Chitinophagales bacterium
CAAATCATAAACGTACACGGTTTGGGCTACAAACTAGTCGAAAACGAAGAGGCATAAATATAAAAAAAATACAATTATTTTTTATTAACAAACGCAATTATTTTGTAGTTGCGTTTGGTGTTTTTTTTTCGCTGAATCCAAATTTCCCACATCCAAAATTCCCATCCAATTTTTTTTATTTTCTGATTTTGTTTAATTCAAATTTCCTTTATGTTTTCACTCAAAATATCCATTGTCATCACTTTTTCAAATCCTCCTGCATGTTTGATGCTTTTGAGGCCATAGGTTGTTAGGAGTACTTGTCAAACCTAGTACATTTGATTAATCCATTAAATTGAAATACCTTCCTTGTTTTTGTTTTTTTAATTGGTCACACTATTTCCTTTTTTTATAAAGTGAATATTTGGCCATAATAGAATTGTTGCTCTTTTTTGATAGAAGCGATAATATCAGTTACGTTTTCTTCAATTTCAGGAGGCATTTTTAGGAGTTCTTGGTCATTATTGCCTGCCAAAGTTAAGGTAGCATAATAGAGTGGTTTGTATTGTTCGAGGGCAGTATTATTGATTTTGAAATAATTGATGACCCAATTGGTTTGTTTGTGGATGAGTAAGGAGTTTAAAAACATACTTGACACGAGTGTTTCTGTTTGAACAAGAAATCGATCTGATATTTTTTTAAAATCATCCATTTCACCCAGATATAAAAAAATGAATGATAAAAATTGCGAATATTTTTCTTTAAATAAATTGAGATCTTTTTCTTGCAGCCTTTCGATAAGATTTCTTAGTTTTTGTTTATTGTTTTGTTGATAATATTTTAGAGTTAAATTATAGAAAGCATCAATATTGCCTTTTTCTAATGCCAAAATAAAATATTTTTCTGCATCCTTTTCTTTTCCTTGTTTTTCATAAAGTAATGCAAGATTATTTAATGCATATATATTTTCTTTTTTTATTGCCAATAAATAATATAGTTCAGCTTCTTTTTCTTTTCCCTGTTTTTGGTAAAGTAATGCAAGATTAACTAAGGCTCCAATATCTTCTTTTTCAATTGCTAATAAATAATATTGTTCAGCTTCCTTTTCTTTTCCTTGTTCTTTATAAAGATTTGCAAGGTTAAATAATGCATCTAAATCCCCTTTTTCTATTGCCAACAAGTAGTATTGTTCAGCTTCCTTTCCTTTTCCTTGTTCTTTATAAAGATTGGCAAGATTAACTAAGGCTCCAATATCTTCTTTTTCAATTGCTAATAAATAATATTGTTTAGCTTCCTTTTCTTTCCCTTGTTTTTTATAAAGATTGGCAAGAAAAAATAAAGAATCCTTGTTACCTTTTTCTATTGCTAATAATGAATATTTTTCAGCATTATAAAAATCATTTAAGAAGTAATATAAATAACCTATTCCAAAGTATTTTACTCCTTTTTCCTTATCTGATATAGGTAATAATTCTATGATTTTTTTATAATCTTTTTCATCAGATATTTTTTTTAATTCATCTTCTTTTTTTCCGTAATATTTACTTGGCTCTCCTAATACATTAATATCGACTAAGCCGCTTTTTGAAATGGTCTTATATAGATTTTCCTTTTCTTGATCATTAATCTTTTCACTATGGAGCAGTGCCAAAGTCATCGATTCTGCATAGTCTCTTTTTAATGAACCATTTTTTACTGAACCAACAAAATCAGCGCATATGTTTTTTAACTCTGAGTCGTTATACCATTTTTCCAAAAAGTCTGTCAACGCTTTTGCTTCTATCCGCTGCTGAGGCCCACCCTGTGTCATATTAAACCAAAGATTAAAAAATCGTTCTTCCAGTCTATAAAGTAGATTTTTTGTATTTCCTTTTATTTTTTCCACATGTCGGCTTTGGCTTAGCTGGTTGAGTAATGCAGAAATGGTTTTGCCATCCATATTGCACTTTGGAATGAGCTCCTCAACTGATGCTGCATCCCAGACAAAGGCCAACTCTGTTAAAACTTTATTTTGTGCTGGCGATAGTTGGGAAAGTCTTTCTTGATAAATGGGTGTAGCCCTATCTACTATTAATTGTAGGTAATTATAGCCATTTTGTTCAGGTCGATTTATTAGCATATCAACAAATAATAACATCGTTCGTGGCATGCCATCGGTGAGCATTCTGATACTCTGAATCTTACCTGGGTATTTTGTAATCAGATTTTCAATTTCTGGCAGGTTTTTGACATTACTCCAGTGAATCATTAGTTTTTTTACTTCATCGAGGGTCAATGCCTCTATTCTTTTAATACTAAAAAATTCATAGAATGGCATGTCGTATCTCCAGAAATGTTCGGACATAACTGTACTACTGCCAATAATTCTAATATCTTTGAAGTTCATCAATAATTCACGAAGCAATGCTGCGTCCTCTTGGCTACCACGATTATCTAAGACTCTATCGATGTTGTCCACAAGCAGGATAAGTTTCTTTTTTTGTGTTTGTAAACTTGAAATTACCTGTTGATGAAGCGCCTTTGTATAAGCCTTCATGTCATCTTTAAAAAGTCTAAAATCAATTTTGGGTATATTGTATCCTACGGAATTTAGGTCTCTTATCACATAATCCCACAGGTCATATAATCTATAAATGCCCGACTGTTCTTCACCAAGGTTGACGGCAATATATTTATGATTTAGGTTGTCATTTGTGCTTATTTCTGCTTGTATTCGCCTAAGTAAGGTTGATTTTCCGCTTCCTCTTCTTCCCACAAAAACATAGTGCTGAAATGAAGATCCATCCTTTGTAGTGAGGATGTCATCTATTACTCTTTGAAATTCTTTTTGTCTTACAATAAAATTTTTTATTACTTCATCGTAACTTTGGTTGGCATTCTGATATTGTATTAATTCTGGGCTCATGATTTTTTCATTAATGGGTGACGTGCTTTCCACCAGTCTTTTAGTAGTGGTGAATTAAAAGCATACAATTGATTTTCCTCATATAGATATCCATCAGCAATCAAGATATCGTCAATATCTGCTTTCCACTCGTTAATATTGTTGTTGGATACTGCAATATTATATATTTCTTGTAGGTCAATGCCATTTTTGTGGGCACACATGCTTAATACTTCAAGTAAGTAAACATATTTGTCTGGAAAATATTTTGATATTCTGCTATCCCAATCGCTAAAGTGTTCATTCTTTTTTATTATTTTTTGATAAGCTTTATCAATATCCATAGTGGTTAATTGTGTAATATTTTTCTCTTTAAGCATGTCATCACATTCTTCCACAATCAATTGCATATAGTAAGGTATGAAATATCCTATCTTGTTTAATAAATAATCTTTTGTTGCATCTTCTAATTGCATTGTTGCATCTTTGATTAAATGATTTAGAAAATTTTTGGCTTGTTCTATTTCTAAAGCATGTAAATATTCCCTATGTAAATCATTAACCTTGTCTATTCTGCCAGTTATTTTTTTAACAATATGATTTAATCCTACAGAACCTAATAATACTATTATAAATACATCTTTAAAGTCTTTTGTTTGTCTTAATGTTCTTACATCATTTAGTAATGTTTCTGCTTCTTGTGCGCCATGTTGGTTATTTATATTCCATATTACATCGGGAAATTCGTCTAAAAACAATACCACCTTTTCCTGATGATCTTTAAGATTTCCTAGCAATTCAAAGAATTTTGTTCTATAATCAATGGTTGCTTTTTGAATTTCAATTTTATCCTTACCTATTGATTGAATTGTATAGCTATTCCACCAACTTGAAAGCCAATTTTTACTTTTTCCATAATTGGTTAATGCACTATGTGTCATATTGCATAATCGTTTATAAAAATCTTGAATGGAACTATCCGATTGGATGTTTTCGTACTTGCAAGCAAATTCTTTGTTGTGCCTTGTTGACATATACATCACTATTGATGATTTGCCAACTCTACGTGGAGCAAGAAAAAGAACATGGCTATTTTTGGCTATTTCACGCCAAAGTCTATTTTCTATTTCCTCTCTTCTAAAATATTTATCTCCCTCTGCTGCTGGGCCTGTTATTGTATTTGGGTGCTTCCATTTCATTTGCCAGTAATTTTATTGGCAAAGATGCATAACAATAATCTTATTGTCAAATTTTTTAACAATAATTTTATTGTTAAAGTAAAAATTTATTCTTAAATTATTGTAATACAGGTTATTGTAGTTTTGATTTTATTTTCAATAAAACGGATAAATTTTGGTTTGCACTATGTTTTTCAACGCATTCGTTTCTTTTTAATTAATTTAAATTGCTAAAACATCCAAAATCCCATCCAAGTTTTTTTTTATGCATTTGTTTAAATCAAATTTCATTTATGCTTTCAAACAAAATATCCATTGTCATCACTTTTTCAAATACGCCTGCATGTTTCATGCTTTTGAGGCCGTTGGTTGTGCCGGGCAGTGTGTGCACCCTAATAAAAGCTACATTCGTTGCGA
>JAGNZZ010000012.1 GCA_017984135.1 Chitinophagales bacterium
AAAAGAAAACCATTTCCTAGTTTTTAAGTAATCATAATTGGATTCGTTTTCATAGGCTTCTCGCTCAAATGAAATATTTCGATAGGCTGTATGCCAATTTTTGTATTTTAAAAATAAGATTAAATATTCGAAGTAATACAATAGTATAAAAAGAATAAAAAATAATTCCATTTGTTGGTAAATATGAATGAGCTCATGGTTTACAAACGTTTTATCTAGTTTTAATTCTTTTTTATCTAAAATGATAAACGGAAAAATGGTAACACCGGAAATGCTTTTTGGTGTAAACCATTTTAGAAACCAAGGACTGATTAAAATCCACATCTTTCAAAGGTAGGAATTAAGCTGATATAGAAGATACGTTCATTTTTTTTAATTCCATTTTGGCACATTGTTTTCCATTCTAAGATGAATGTCATTAATTATTTGTTGACGCCAAGCATCTGTGTTTATTGCTGATATACAGGCTTTTTTATAATTTTGAATATCCAACAACTCAATATTCATTTTTAGCGTTTTGAATAATTTTGGAAACATGCCTTTGTCGGGAACTTGCACATGATGCAAACCGCCACTGTAGGCAAATATCATTTTTCCTTCTTTCAATCCTGCAAGAATATCGGTAATACCAGTGCGCACATTCATTTTGTTGCCACTGCTATCCATGCCTGTTTCTCGTTTCATTCTTCCTTCCGGTGCAATGAGAATAAGTGAATCATCATAGATATTTTCTAAAAATGAAGTCCATGTTTCATCTCTTTTTCGGGTGATTGGCATAATTCCCGGATTAAATAATTTGAAGAACAAACCTACCAGCGGACGTTTCATGGTTTTATCAGCAGCCGGCGCCACCATGCGTTTTGACATGCGTCGTAAGAAGTGATTCGGTAAAATACCAACATATAAAAACTCATATAATGACGTGTGATTTAAGAAGACAATAAATCGCAATTTATCCCAAGGTATAGGTTCTTTCGGCCAACCTATTTCAAATTTATAAAATAGTTTTGAACTGTATTTTATCGCTAATAAAAAGAAAAAACTAAGAAGGCTTTTCATATTGAAAAGATACATCTTTTCTCTTTAATCTAACTTTATTTGCAGAATAATTTATTTATTTTATCAATAGTTAAATGGATTGGATACCTTCATATATTATAAAATTACCTTTGTGTTGGATAGTTGTTGTTTTTACATACAGAGTATGCCGCTTTATGTTTGCTACATTTATTGTATTTCATAAATGCTTCTTAAACGGCTCTTCATCCCATCATGTTTTCAATTGTAGAGCACAATAATAATTTACAAAATAAAGATGAAATAAACAGGTTATTTCTCAGGTTCTAATACCAATTCAATGTGATTATTTATATCGAAATATTTAGTGAATGCTTCTTTTATTTTTTGTGCCGTTAAGCCATCAATCAATTGGTTGTATTTTTCTAATTGAGCAATATCTTTTCCATATTGGTCGAAGTATTGAATGGAATTTAGCCAAAAATCATTTTCTTTTAAATCTGTTTCACGTTCTCTGCGTTGCGTTTCTTGTACTTTTTTAATTTTGTCGTCGCTTGGTCCATTTGTTTTTAATGTATCAATATTGGAATATACTGTTTTTAATAACTCATCTACACGAGATGGTTCTGTGTTAAATTGAATATTGATGCCGTATGCATTTTTAGGACGTTGTGCAAACGAACCACCTACGCCCACACCATAAACGCCACCTTTGTCTTCACGTAAGGCTTCGCGCAATTGTATGTTCAAAATTTTAATCATTGAACTAAATAAATAGCTGTCTTCTTCTGTCCATTTTTGCTGTCCATGAAAATGAATGGCTACTAAGTCTTTTTGAGTTTTGCCCATTTGTATTTTAGAAGTAACAATTCCATCTTTTTTTGTAATGTTTGGATCTTTCCAAGTTTCTTTTTGATCGTTTGATGGTAAACTTCCTAAATAGGTTTCTAATAATGGTTTTAATTTTTCAATATCAAGGTTGCCGACAAAAATGAATGTGAAATCGGAGGCATTGCTAAAGCGTTCATGATAAAATTTATATGCTTTTTCAAAGTCTATTTTATTTAATTTTTCTGTAGTGGTAATACCTCTTCGAATATTATTATTGAAAATGATATTTTGAAGTTTATTGTTGAAATAATTATTTGGATTTTCTAAACTATGTTCAGTGATTCCTTTTTGTTTCACCATAAATGTATTAAAATCATCCAATGATTTTCGAGGTTGAGTAAAGTATAAATAGGTTAATTGTAACATGGTTTCCACATCTTTTTGATTGCTTCCACCATTAAATCCTTCATCTAACTCACCGATGTATGGTAGCGCGTTGGCAGTTTTTCCTACTAACATTTTTTGTAACGTAATTTTATCAAACTTAGAAACACCAGATTCAGCAACAATAGCATTTGAATAATCAACACTCATAAAATCATCATCACTATATAAAGATGTTCCACCATTGCTGTAGGCACTCATAAGTATTTCATCGTTTTTAAATGAAGTTGGTTTTAATAGAATTCGAACGCCATTTTTTAATTGTAAAGTGGTAATGTTGTATTTTTCATTTATCGTTTCCGAAATAATGGGTGATTTAGTTTTTAAACTTTCCATTAATGGTTCATTGGTTGTATGATCTGTATAAGCAGAAATGGTATCGAGTTTTATTTGATTGGCTATCTCAATAATCTTATTTTCCCATGGCAAAAATTTCTTTTCACTTTCTGGAGCCGTTAAAACAATAACACAATTGCTGTCTGAAATATATTGTTTTGGCAAGTTGTTAATCTCTTCTAATTTTATACTTGGAATTAAGAATTGAGCCATGATTACTTCAAGGTCAATTCCAGGAGCAGGAATATTATCTAAAAAATTTGAAACATACTCAGTAACGATATGATTGGATTCTGTTTTGTTTTTTTCTTTTAACGCATTGTCATAACCTGTTAATAAATCTAATTTTGCTCTGTCTAATTCAGAATTTGTAAAGCCATATCTGCGAACACGTTCATTTTCGGTCAAAATAACTTTTAGCGCATCAATGGTTTTTCCACTTTTTGCAATGGCAGTTAATGTATAGGCATCATTGGCTCGTGTTTCTTTGTCGTAGCTGGAATATGCAGCAAAATAAGGTGGATCAGGCTGTTGTGTTTTTTCTTGTAAACGAGCATTGAGCATGCTGTTAAACAATGCATTTGCCAAATACATTCGATAGCCTAACATGGAATTCCCATCAGTTGTTGGATGTTTGTAAGTGATGATGGCACGTGAATAGGTAGCTTCCGGATCTGTACAAATAGATACTAATGTTTCTTTGTGTTTAGGCAAATCATATATTTCTTTTTTTACTTCTTTGTCTGGATTCTTTAATTTTTTAAATCTCGTTTTTATTTCCATTTCCATACTATCCACATTAATATCACCAACAATACTGACAGACATTAAATCTGGTCGATACCAACGTTTGTAAAAAGAAATTAATCGCTCATAAGGCGCTCGCAAAATAACTGCGGTATCGCCAATAGGCAAACGTTCTGCATAATGCGATTTATAATATAAAATTGGTAAAAATTTATCTAACATTCTTTTTTCTGCACCTAATCTGCTGCGCCACTCTGAGTAAACAACGCCACGTTCTTTATTGATTTCAGTCGTATCAAAAGTTAAACCACCAGCCCAATCTTCTAAAACTAATAATCCTTTATCTAAAATTTCTTTTTTATCTGTTGGTAACTGCAGCATATATACTGTTTCATCAAAACTCGTGTAGGCGTTTAAATGAGCACCGAATTTTGTGCCGATGCTTTCTAAATAGTTTACCAATTCATTTTTTGAAAAATGTTTACTTCCATTAAATGCCATGTGCTCCACAAAATGCGCCAATCCTTTTTGGGTTTCTTCCTCTTGATTGGAACCAGCATTTACGGCCAATCGCAGTTCTACTCTGTTTTCCGGTTTTGTATTTTTCTGAATATAATATGTTAAGCCATTTTCTAATTTTCCAAATCGCACATCCGGATTTAATGGCAAAGGTTTCTTAGCTTCATTTAAAATGGCCTGTTTGTGATCTACTGTAATGGGTGTTTTTTTTTCTGTAGATGTAATTGGTGTGTCTGCTGTTGTAGGTATATTCGTAATACTAACTTTCTCTGTGCTTGTATTCTTATTTTTATGTTTATCACAAGCAAATGAAGTAGAAGCGAAGCAAATAGATAAAATGCTAATGGTAATCTTGATGGAAGTATGCATATATTTTTTTTAGTAATGAAAATCTAAAAAGGATAATATCATTGGTCGTTCAAATATCTAAAATATTACGTAGTAAAAATATTAAATGATGTTATGTTTTAATCGCAAAGTATCCTTTATCAAGTGTGTTTTAATTCCATTTTTCTGATGGATGGCGAAATAAAATAGGTGACAATAACAACCAAACATGTCATGCATCCACCAAAAATTACTGCTGGAACGGTGCCCATGACTGCAGCCGTAGCGCCGCTTTCAAATTCGCCAATTTCATTGGATGAACCAATAAACATGGAGTTGACCGCCGATACACGTCCTCGCATTTCATCAGGAGTAGATAGTTGAACAATGGTATGTCGAATGGAAACACTAATGCCATCTAATGCTCCACTCATCATTAAACAAAACATAGAAAACCAAAATAATTTACTGATACCAAACAAAATAATGAATATGCCAAAACCAAAAACGGCTACTAATAAAATGATTCCGGCATTTTTTTTAATAGGAAAATAAGCCAAAATAATGAGCATAAAAATGGCACCAATAGCTTGTGACGCACGTAAAAATCCCAATCCTTCGGCACCTACGTGTAAGATGTCTTTGGCGTAAACAGGCAATAAAGCGATTGCGCCACCAAACAGCACAGCGAATAAATCAAGTGAAATACAGGATAAAATTACTTTGTTGTGAAACACAAAGCGCAATCCTTGTAAGGTGCTTTCAAATACGGTTTCGCCTTTCGGTATATATTGAATTGGTTTTTTACCGATTTGTTTTATGGAAAAAATGGCAATCATCAATAAAATTAAAATGACACTAAATGTTGCCGTGATGCCCATTTGTCCGAGCAACATTCCTCCTATAGCTGGACCAAGTACTGCACCTAATTGCCAAGAAGAGCTGCTCCAAGTGATGGCACTTTGCAATAGTTCACGTGGTACAATTTGAGTTACTAATCCAAACGATGCTGGACCTGAAAAACTTCTCGCGATTCCAGTTAAGAAAATGATGATGAAAATAGCAATAACTACGTTTTGTTTGCCAATCAATTCAACGGTAGAAGTATGTGTAAAATAGAGTAACCCAACACACATTAATGTATATAAACTTACATAAAGCATAAGCATGGTGCGCTTGTCTGATTTGTCGGCAACATAACCGCCATATAAGGCATTGCCAATTGCCGGAATGGCTTCTGTTAATCCAATAAAACCTAAAAGTAATTTTGAATTGGTTAATTCATAAATTTCATACCCAATGATTACAGCTTGCATCGTCAAAGAAACCGTAATTAAAAAACGTGCTAAGACGTAAAATCTAAATTCTTTATTGCGTAATGCAATATATGGATCGTTTTTTTTAGCCATTTTTTATATTGCAAAACAATGCAAGTTGCTACAAATGTAGCATTTATTCAAGCCTAAAGAAATGGAAAAGAGTCTTTGTTATAATTTTTTAATATACCCTTTAACGTGCGGCTTTTCTTGTTTTTTATCTACAATATCAAAATTAAAACCGTCGTCTGTTTTTTCATTTCTAAAGATAATGGTAGATGGTAGATAAATTGGCGTTTTAAATAAAACAGTTAGTTCATAATTGTTGGGTATGCGTGGTTCTAATTTGGATAATATTTTTCCAACATTCCACATGCCATGTATAATATGTGTTTGGAATCCGAATAATTTTGCTGTCAATGGATGTAAATGAATGGGATTAAAATCGCCAGAAGCTTGTGCATATTCCAAGCCTAAATTTTTAGCTAAATTCCAACTTTCTTTAATGCAGTTATCACTTAGTTCTGGCTGGTGCCAATCTAACACATTTCCAATTCCTTCTTTGCCTTTAAATAGATAGATGCTCACGTCTTCCCAAATTCTTTTTCCATTTACATCTGCGTAGCAAACCACTTCAAATGCTTGACCTTTATCGTGTGCAACTAGGTTGCCTAATTTACAAGTTACATTAAATGATTCACCGATATATAATGGACGATGTTGTTTAATGGAGTTGGCGAAATGCACTAATCCAGCTAAAGGAAACGGCACTTCTGGTTGACTTAATAAATGCATTTGTAATGGAAATGTATATGCATAAATAAACGTAGAAGGAACGATGAGCTGATGGTCAAACCCACAAACTTTATTGTATTTTTTTAGATCGTCCGGCGTAATTACTGCATTGCTGAACTGTACACTGATGTCTGGTAAATTTCCTTTTCCTTTTTTTAGAAATGTAGATGCAATACCGGCATACATACTTGGCTTAGATGGAAGTGATTCTAATTGTATATTTCTTGACATGACATAAATTTATTGGGACAAGATACGCAACTCTTATCTTAAATGAAAAAGTGTGCATGTTAAAAAAATAAATATTATCCAATGATTATTGGAATTAAAGTGGATAATTAATCTTGTTTCTTAGTGTTTTTTTGTTTTATATTGAAATTTAATATGCTATCGTAATTTCATTTTGTAAGGTCTGTTCTTTGCTGCGTTGCGTAAACGTTTTCTGCTGCCATCATCTGTAATCATGGCACCTGCCATGCAAGATAATCCACCTAAAAGTGCGCCTAAAATAGTGGTAATTATTAGTAATAAAAATCCCGAAATAGAGATGTTTAAACTGTTAGAAAATAACGTTGCTATTTTATTGCTCAAGAAATGTTGATTTCTAAAATCTAAAATTAGAGCATAGAGCAACCAAAAAAAACAAACAGATAAAAATCCAGCAAGGAAATTGTTTCCTGGTATATTAGAAGTAATAAATCCAACTAAAAAGCAAACAATGAATGGTGTGTACCATGGTAAAAATAGTGTACTTAGAAAGCTGAATACGAGGATAGTAACAATTTTCAGTAAGATGCTCATTTTTTTATTTTTTATTGTTTAATAAATGCTAATGCTTCTTCTTTTGATGCAAAGAAATGGAATTTATAATGTTCGCCTTTGCTCCATTTTTCAATAAATTCTGTATAGTTTTTCGAACTTACATTTCCACTTTGTCCACCAGGATAAACACCATAACATTGTGGTTTACCGCTAGCAAAATCAACAATCATACGCCAAGATGGACCGGCATTTTCAGATGTAGCATTCACGATATTGTTGTACCCACCAATTGGGATTTCTGAAACAGAAAATTCTTTTATTTGAGCCAAATGTGTTACACTGGTATTCTTGTAATATTGCCATTTGGAGTTTTTATTTTCTTTATTATAGGTTTTAAAGAAATCAACTGTTTTTTGAAATGCGATATTTATTACTTCTTTGGCTGTTTCAATTGTATCTGTATTTTTTATATCGAAGAAGCTAAGCTTAGGCTCTTTTATAATTAAATTGGCAGTGTTGTAATTTTCAGGAATAACAAATGAAGATTGTTGATTTAACAATTCATCATAGGTAGTCATTTCAATGTTGCTCCATAATTTATAAAAATAACTTGGAGCTGTTAATTGAATATTGGCTTCGTAATTCCATACTTTTAATGCACTTAAAATTTTATTGGCAGTTTCATCATTGTTAACTTGAAGATAGCTTAAAATGGTTGGTAATATTTCTTTCGCCAATAAACTTAAATTATTGTTTTGTAGTTTAGCCATGTCTTCCCAAGTATAATTTGTAGCTTGAGATAGTATTGAATTAATCACTCTGTTTCTGTAGTTTTCATAATGACCATTGGTTAAATAAGGATAGCTTTGGTCAACAGGATTTTGATTGGCACTACTGCAAAATCCACGTTCAGGATTTAAAATGGATGGATTTTGTTCTACCGGAATTCTTGCTTTTAATTGTTGTAGATTTGCTTGTGCCAATGGTGTAACAAATGAACCATCGCCAAAATATGTACGCAACATGAAGTTGCCTTGTTGTTTAATGGCAATATTATTATTGACATCTGCATAAATAAAATTTTGTCCTGGACACGAAAAATAAGTAAGTGCATTTAAGTAATCTTGATGGTTTTGAGCTTTATTTAAATAATAAAATGCCATTAATTCATTAGATGGTTCTTCTGCTCGCCAATAGGTTGCTAAATGTTTTTTATCATCAACACTTCCAAAGTTTTCATCATAAATAATAGAGCCAACTTTGGTCATTCGAATACTGTCAATTTTATCTTTACCACCTTTAATTTTATAGGTTTGTACATCGTATTCAAATGGAATAAATGCATTGCCAAATTTATATTGTGTTTTGTCGGCATTGTATTCTACTGCATAATTATTGATAACATCACGTTCAGAATTGGTCACGCTCCAAGCTATGGTTTGATTGTGTCCGATGATAACACCAGGTGCGCCAGGAATAGTTACGCCTTCTACTTGCAATGTTGGACAATGCAATTGAATGGCATACCAAATGGATGGCAAATTTAAGCCTAAATGTGGGTCGCCACATAAAATGGGTTTGCCCGATTTTGTTTTACTTCCATTGATGCACCAATTATTACTTCCATAAAATTTTTCAGGATAAAATTCCGGATATGGTTTTGGGTAAATAGCTTGTGCGATTTTTTTTGCTGGCGACAGCGACAGTGTATCTACTGAATTAAAACTCCATTTAGTTCCATTTGGAATAATAGGATCTAAGCTTGGATTTGGAAAATCAGGGAAAAGTTTTTTGTACATTTCCTCACCATACAAGTTTAGAAAATTGGTGTTCTCAACATCTGTTTCATAATACGTTAAATCTTTTGCCATATACTTCATAAGCAAGGCGCATTTTAATGGTGTCCAATCTTCTGGTTGATAGCCAATTAATTTATATTCTAATGGCAATTGTGCATCCTTTAGTTGATGGATATACGCATTTACACCGGCAGTGAAACTTTCAATAATTTTTTTACTCTCCGAATTTTTTTCTATTTCTATTAATGAGTTCTGAGCTGCTCGCACTAAACCAATTCGTCGAGAAAATTGATCTAATGGCAAGGCTTTTTCACCTACTAATTCAGTTAATCTTCCAGCAGCAGCATGTGTTTGAAATTCCATTTGCCAAAGTCTATCCTTCGCTTCCACATAGCCTTGCGCATAAAAAAGATCCTCTTCGTTATCAGCGAAAATATGTGGGATTCCAAGTTCATCAAATACAACCGTAGCTTTCCCTTTTATACAATCTATTTCAAAAGATGTATTTTTGGTATCTGTGTTTTTTGCATTTTTCCAAAAGCCATGTGTGGGTGATAAAAATTTTCCCAAAGCTGGCGAGTCGCCTAAAGATTGATTTAGAAAATAAATTCCAATAGCAACCAACAATGCTAGGATGATTCCGGATACTCTTTTAGCCATTATCTAATGTAAATAAATCTTTATTAAAATCCAATTTTAAGTTCATTTCATTCAGTATTATTTGATTATTTTTGATGTATGACAAATATTGAGATTGCACAGCATTTTGCCTTATTGGCTGATTTGATGGAATTGCATGGTGAAAATTCATTTAAAATTAAAAGTTATGAATATGCAGGGCGAACGTTAAAAAAAATCAATGAATCTTTGTCAGATTTATCTATCGAAGAATTAGAGAAAGTAGATGGTGTAGGCAAAGCCATTGCTGCCAAAATTTTTCATTTAGCACATACGGGAAAATTAGATTTATTAGAGAAATATTTAGCCATTACACCAATAGGTGTAGTGGAAATGATGCGATTGAAAGGCATTGGCTCAAAAAAAATTGCTCAACTTTGGAAAGAATTAAACATAGAAAGTATCGGCGAATTAGAATATGCATGCCAAGAAAACAGATTGATAGAGTTAAAAGGTTTTGGCTTTAAAACACAAGAAAATATTTTACAACAAATACAATTTATCAAACAAAGTGCTCATCAATTTTTATGGTCGAACTTAGAAGAATTAGCCAATGAAATATTGGTAGAAATACAACAAGATTATCCTTCATTTTTAATTTCTACCGCTGGCGATTTTAGAAGAAAGAAGATAACATTAGAAGGCATTGATTTTTTAATGGCATTGGAAGATGATGCCATTCAAACATTTATTCTTGAAAAATACAAACAATACCCTGTTTATTTTGAGTTTTGCAGTCAAGATGATTTTTATTTGAAATTACTTCAAATGTCTAGTGATAAAGAGCATTTTGGGTTTTTGTCATTTAAACTTCAAGCATCGAAATATACATCTGAAAATCAAATTTATGAAGAGGCAGGTTTTCCATTTATTGCACCAGAATTGCGTGATAATCAAATAGAATGGAAGTTAGTGGAAGAAAATAAATTGGACAAATTGGTTGATTTGCAAGATATTAAAGGTGTTGTTCACGCACATAGTACGTATAGTGATGGAACGAATACACTAGAAGATTTAGCCACTTACTGCAAGCATCAAGGATTTGAATATTTAGTGATTTCCGACCATAGTAAAAGTGCTTTTTATGCCAATGGTTTGTCTGAAGAAAGAATTATTTTGCAACATCAAGCAATTGATAAGTTAAATGAACAATTATTCCCATTTAAAATTTTTAAAAGTATTGAATCGGATATTTTATATGATGGAGAATTAGACTATGATACGTCTTTATTAAAATCATTTGATATGGTAATTGCATCGGTACATTCGCAATTAAAAATGAACGAAGCGCGTGCAATGCTACGTTTGATAAATGCCATTGAAAATCCATATACCACTATTTTAGGACATCCAACCGGCAGATTGTTGTTGTCAAGAGCTGGCTATCCTATTGATCATAAAAAAATAATTGATGCATGTGCTGCCAATCAAGTTTGTATAGAATTGAATGCTAATCCTTATCGTTTAGATTTGGATTATAAATGGATATCTTATTGTCAAGAAAAAGGAGTGAAAATATCCATCAATCCAGATGCACATAATTTACGTGGTGTGCAAGATATTCGTTATGGCATTTTTGCGGCTAGAAAAGGAGCGTTGTTGAAAGAAAATACGTTGAATGCATTAAGTAAAGATAATTTTGAAAAATATATCAAAACAAAAAACAGCCAATAGCATTTTGTATATTTGTAAAAAATTATTGATGAAGAATTTTATTTTAATTTTATTTTTAATGGCATCCACTACCTTATTGGTATTGCAGTGTAATCATAAAGAAGATAATGCAACGTTGACTGTTGAAAAATTTGATAGAGATTCTATTCGAAAATACGATACCACCTTGAAAAAAGTAGATTCCGCACTTTTGAAATTTGAACAACAAGAAGCAGAACGATTGAAAAATATTACATCTATAAAGTTTGACAAAGAAGTGTATGATTTTGGTGCTTGCCAAGAAGGCGAAATGGTGAAAAAAACTATTGAGTTCACCAATACCGGCAAATTACCTTTGGTTATTAATCAAGCGTATGGAAGTTGTGGATGTACAGTACCAACTTATGATAAAGAACCCGTTCAGCCAGGCAAAAAAGGAAAATTAGTGATTGAATTTAATTCAAAAAACAGAACAGGTGCCAATACCAAAACAGTTACTATTTTAGCAAATACACAACCAGAAGCAACCTCCATTTCCTTTAGTATTAAAGTAAAAAACGCCAAAGATAAAAAGAGTTGGTTTTAAAATTATTGAATGAAAAAATACCTTTCCTTAGTTAAGTTTTCTCATACCATTTTTGCATTGCCATTTGCACTAATCGGGTTTTTTCTAGGTATGTATGCCGTTACCACATCCGAGCTTTTATATGCGAATTTTATAGGAATTCAAAAGTTTGTAATCTTTTTTAAACTACATGGAACATTGTTTTTATTCGTATTGCTCTGTATGGTTACAGCTCGTAATGCTGCCATGGCATTTAATAGGTATATCGATCGAAAATTTGATGAACAAAATCCTCGAACAGCTATTCGTGAAATCCCTTCAGGAATTATTACACCTGGCAATGCTTTATTTTTTATTAGTATAAATGTGATGTTATTCGTGGCGACTACTTATTTTATAAATAGCATTTGTTTTTATTTATCACCCATCGCATTGTTTGTAATTTTAGGTTATTCACTAACCAAACGATTTACGTTTTTATGTCATTTAATTTTAGGTGTAGGTTTGGCATTAGCGCCAATTGGTGCATTTTTAGCCGTTAAAGGAAGTTTTGAATTATTGCCGTTGATGTTTTCATTTGCTGTATTTTTTTGGGTTTCAGGTTTTGATATCATTTATGCCCTGCAAGATGAACAATTCGACAAAGAAAACCAATTGCATTCCATTCCATCTTATTTTGGCCAATCCAAAGCGAAATGGATATCCAGAGCGTTGCACTTTGGTGCAATTACTTGTTTATTTGTAGCTGGCGTATTTGGGAATTTCGTAAGTGTTTTTTGGATAGGATTTTTTGTGTTTGTGTTGTTGTTGTTTTATCAGCATTTTTTAATTTTCAAATATGGATTACAAAAAATAGACTTAGCCTTTTTTACCACTAATGGCATAGCCAGCATCTTATTTGCTTTGTGTGTAATTACAGAAATAATTATGCATTTATAAAATTGATATGTATGTGCATTAGGATTATTTCATTACTTCATTACGTCATTCTTTTATTATGAAGATACTTGCTATCGATTATGGAACTAAAAGAACCGGATTTGCCATTTCCGATGTAAATAAAATATTTGCGTTTGGCTTGTCCACACAAGAAACAAAAAACAATATTACATATATACAGTCACTTTTGGCAAAAGAAAAAATAGATACGATTGTAATTGGATTGCCCAAAAAATTAAACAACGAATTTGCAGAAATCGTACCTAAGATACAAGGTTTTAAACAAACATTAAATCAAACATTTCCAACCATAAAAATTATCGATGTAGATGAACGATTTACCTCTAAAATGGCATTTCAATCCATGCTCGATAGTGGCATGAAGAAAAAACAACGCCAAAATAAAGCTTTGATCGACGAGATTTCAGCCACCATAATTTTGCAAAATTATTTGGAATGTTTATGATTTAATGCAATTAAATGATCACTAAATAAAATCTGTTTTTTATTTAATACCTTTGTAGTAGTTTTTGAATGAAAATTTAAAACACTCAAATATCAATAATATTAGTAAACATGTTACTTCCAATTACACTATATGGCGATCCTGTTTTAAAAAAACAAGCAGAAGAAATTTCTGTTGAATATCCTGAGTTGCAAGCTCTCATAAAAAATATGTGGCAAACCATGTATGTTGCTTCCGGCGTTGGTATCGCAGCACCTCAAGTAGGTTTATCCATTCGCTTGTTTGTGGTGGATACCGTTCAACTGGCTGATAAGAAAAAATCAAACTTTCAAGGGATTAAAAAAGTATTTATCAATCCTACTATAGAAGAAGAAACTGGAGACGAATGGAAATATGAAGAAGGCTGTTTAAGTATTCCTGGAATTCGTGAAGATGTATTCCGACAATCAACCATAAAAATTCATTATTACGATGAAAATTTTAATGAATTTAATGAAACATACGATGATATTAATGCGCGCGTCATCCAACATGAATACGACCACATCGAAGGTGTTTTATTTACAGATAAATTAAAACCACTCAAAAAGAAATTGCTCATATCCAAATTAAATAAAATTGCACGTGGTGAAGTAGATGTGGATTATCGCGTAAAAGTGTATAAGAAATAAACAACAAAACTACTGTTTTTTCTTCTTCCTAGCTTTTATATCTTTTATGAAATTTGCCCAAGCAAACGGATTCGTTAACGAAATGCCAGGATGCTGATTTCCGTATCGATTGTAATAATAATTTGCTTGAGATTGCACATATTGATTAAAATTCTCTTTGCCATCAAAATTGGTTTTGCCGGAAATCTCATCATTTAATATCGACTGTTCAATCGTGTGTTGTGCTAAATCTTGCAAGTTATTCGGAATATCTAAATTCAACATCGCATGCCGCAATTGACCAGGCGTTGGCAAAGGACGAATCGTCACATTTCCCAATTGCACATAATCCTTATCTAAGGAAATGTCTTTAGAAAAAGAAGTTACTTCCAAATCCGATGGAATGGCAATTTTAAACGTTTTAAACCCTAATGATTTCACTAAAATCGTGTCACCTTTTCCGGCTACAAATGAGAAAAATCCATCATATCCTGAAATAGTTCCACGGTTTTCACCTTGCACATACACTGCACAAAATGGAATGGGAGAATTAGCTTCTGCCTCACGCACAAAACCTGAAAATTGCACCACATCTTTTGCAAGACTAATATTGGCAAACAATAATATAAAATTCAAAAAGTAAAAAAGACGCATCATGCTCATAATTCTTTCAAAATTAATACCATTATTTGGTTAATTCCCAATTTTATCATTTAATAATATTTTTTAACACATTTTTTAGTCGTGCTTAGTGAATACTAAATGGTGAATCGGGATAAGTAATTCAAATACAACGTTTCGACCAATGAAAGCAACTCCGCCCTTGCCAGGTGTTATCACTCCGCTCTTGCTAGGTGTTATCACCTGTCAACTATTTCCTGAAAATATTATCTTTAAAATAAGATATGTTTTAAGAAAATTAAGAAAGTCTATCGTGATGTAGTAGCAAGGTGATAACACCATGCGAGGGTAAAGAAGTTTTTGTCTTCCATCGTTTTCAAATTGTCGACTAAATACTATTTTTTCTTACCTTTGAGCATTATTTATCCAAATCAAATTCTTATGAGCTATATCCAAAATATGATACATGAAAATAAAGATAGATATGTACAAGAATTGATGGATTGGTTGAAAATTCCTTCAGTTTCTGCCGACCCAAAATTTAAAGAGGATGTCATTAAAGCAGCAGCATATTTAAAACTACAGTTCGAGAAAATTGGCATGAATAACGTAGAGCTTTTACCAACTCAAGGTTATCCTGTAGTTTATGCCGATAGAATAACAGATTCCTCAAAGCCAACGGTTTTAGTTTATGGTCATTACGATGTGCAACCAGCAGATCCTTATGAATTATGGACTTCTCCACCATTCGAACCAGTAGTGAAAATAACAGATGTGCATCCACAAGGCGCCATTTTTGCACGTGGTGCTTGCGACGATAAAGGTCAAGTATTTATGCACGTAAAAGCATTAGAAATGATGCTAGCTAATAACGATTTGCCTTGTAACATAAAAGTCATTATTGAAGGTGAAGAAGAAGTAGGCTCGGCGCATCTCGCCGAATTCTTAAAAGAAAATAAAGAGAAACTCCAAGCAGATGTCATTCTCATTTCCGATACCGGAATCATCAACAATGAAACACCTTGTATTACCAATGGATTGCGTGGTTTGTGTTATATGGAAGTAGAGATAATAGGACCTAATCGCGATTTACATTCCGGTATTTACGGAGGTGGTGTCGATAATCCATTAAATGTATTGTGCAAATTAATTGGCTCGCTAAAAGATGAAAATGGACATATTACTATCGATGGTTTTTATGATGATGTGATAGAACTTAGTGCAGAAGAAAAACAACAAATTAACGCCGTTCCCATTACGGAAAGCGATTTTGAAACCAGTATTGGTTTGCCAAAATCGTATGGAGAAAATGGCTATACTTTATTGGAACAATTAAGCATACGACCCACTTTAGATGTCAATGGAATTTGGGGCGGCTATATTGGAGAAGGAGCAAAAACCGTATTGCCGAGCAAAGCACAAGCAAAAATTTCGATGCGCTTAGTACCAAATCAATCTTCTAAAAAGATAGCAGAATTGTTTACTAAGCATTTTGAGAAAATTGCACCAAACACTGTGAAAGTAAAAGTAACCGAACATCATGGCGGCGAACCATATATAACGCCGGTGGATTCCATAGAATTTCAAGCAGCATACAAAGCCATGGAAACTACATTTGGTAAAAAACCATTGGCCATGCGCAACGGAGCAAGTATTCCAATTGTAGCCTTGTTTGAAGAAATATTAGGATTAAAATCGGTGTTAATGGGATTTGGCTTAGATAGCGATGCCATCCATTCACCCAATGAGCATTATGGCTTATTTAATTATTTCAAAGGAATTGAAACCATTCCATATTTTTATCAATATTATGCTGCGTTTAAAAAGTAACATTAAATGTTGATTTGCAAAGAAATAATTTTTAGACAACATGCTTTAAAAAGAATGATTGAAAGAAATATTTCTTTTGATGAAATTGAATTTGGTGTAAAAAATGGTGAAAACATTAAAAATTATTCAGAAGATAAACCATTTGAAAGCCAACTTTTATTTGTAAATTACAATGGCAAGATTTTTCATTTATTAGTATCAAAGGATGAGATGAATCAGATTTGTTATATAATAACTGTTTATTTGCCTGATACTGATGTGTGGAAAGATGATTATAAAACAAGAAAATAATAAATAATGAAAACTTGTCCTATTTGTAAAATTGGAACTATTCAAGATAATGCAAAAACTTCTATAGCTGTTGAGAAAGAAGGAACGTTGATTGTAATTAAAAATGCAGATGCACAAATTTGCGATAATTGTGGTGAAATTTTTCATACAACAACTACTGCTAAACAAATTTTATCAGTTACAGAAAAAGCTGTATTAAAAGGTGCAGAATTGGAATTGGTGAAATTGTAATTGACATCATACACTTTCTTTATTTAAAGACATTGAAACCATTCCATATTTTTATCAATATTATGCTGCATTGAAAAAGTAATTATTGAATTAATGAAATAATTCAATAATGTGGTAATGAAATAATGATTTTTTTTACCGTCAACTCGACCGAATGAAGCGTTTTCGAAATGTAATGCTGGAATGAAATAATTGATTTAGAAATTATCGAATTTAAAATAACTTTGATTACACGCGATACCATAGCAAAAATTTTAGATACGGCTCGAATTGAAGACGTAGTCGGTGATTTTGTGAACCTCAAAAAAAATGGTTCAATTCTAAAAGGACTTTGCCCATTTCACAATGAAAGAACGCCATCCTTTGTAGTCAATCCCAACAAGAATATATTTAAATGTTTTGGTTGCGGAGTAGGTGGTGATAGTGTTAGCTTTGTCATGGAACTAGAAAAAATGACATTTCCGGAAGCTTTGCGTTATTTGGCACAAAAGTACCATATTGAAGTCGAAGAAGTTTATACGTCTAATGAAGATGTACAAGAAAAAAATGATAAAGAAAGTTTGTTGATAGCATTAAATTATGCAGCTAAATTTTACCAAACTCAATTAACAGAAACCGAAGACGGCAAAGCTATTGGATTATCTTATTTTAAAGAAAGAGGATTTTTAGAAGATACGATTTCCACATTTCAATTAGGCTATGCACCGGATAGCTTCGATGCATTTTACCATCAAGCCATAAAAGATGGTTTTAATCCGGAAGTATTACTTAAAGCCGGATTGATAAAAGAAAAAAATGGCAAACATTATGATTTCTTTCGAGATAGAGTGATGTTTCCAATAAGCAACGTTTCCGGAAAAGTAGTGGCATTTGGAGGTCGAATGCTGAAGTCGTCAAAGCCTGAAAATCCAAATGTATATAATCCTAAATACATCAACACTGCAGAAACAGATGTATATCATAAAAGCCAAATACTGTATGGCATTTCGCAGGCCAAATCAGATATACGCAAACTGGATGTTTGTTATTTGGTAGAAGGCTATACCGATGTGATTTCATTATATCAAGCAGGCATTAAAAATGTAGTAGCAAGCTCTGGAACCGCTTTAACAAAGGAGCAAGTACAACTCGTTAAACGATTTACAGAAAATATTGTCATCTTGTATGATGGCGATGCAGCCGGCATCAAAGCTGCTTTGCGCGGTTTGGATATCGTGCTGGAACAAGGCATGAACGTGAAGTTAGTGCTTTTGCCGGATGGCGACGATCCAGATTCCTTTGTTAAACGTAATGGAACGGATGCTACTCTTGAATTTATTAAAAACAGTCAACAAGATTTTATCTTGTTCAAGGCAGCTCAAGGAATCGAAATTTCTAAAAATGATCCGATTAAAAAATCGGAAATGATAAAAGATATTGTTGAAAGTATTGCCAAAATAGATGACAATATCAAGCGCCAGCTTTACATTAAACAATGCGCAGGAATAGTGGATGTGCCAGAAGCAATTTTAATTAATGAAACCAATAAAATAAGAAGCGCACACTTTAGAAAATCACGTGAGATTAGTGATGAAGATAAAGTAGCTATAGATAATGAGCTTAAAATTGAGGTAGAACAATCTCAATCGGTTACCAAAGTTCCACCCTTTTTTTATCAAGAAAAAGATATTATTCGTATATTAATTGAACATGGTGATTTGCCAATGAATGAAGAGCATTCGGTAGCAGAATACGTCATTTTTGAATTAGTAGATGTAGAATTTAAAACAGATGTTTTTGGAAAAATCATTCAATTATATATGGATGCGTACAGAAATGAGCAACCTTTAGCTGAAGTGAAAAATTTGAACAACATACAAGAGGAAGATGTGAAAAATGTTTTAGTCGAGATGATGTCATCACCTTATGAAATTAGTGAAAATTGGATGAAAAAACATGAAATAGTGGTCACCGATATCACCAGAACCTATAAATCGGATGTTGTTTCTGCCATGTTGCGTTTCAGGTATTATAAAATGGGCGAAATCATGAAATTAATTGCAGAAAAAATAAAACAATCGGACCTTAGTGGAAATTATGAAGAAAACATAGCTTCCTTGCTCAAACACATGGAAATGAAAAAAAAGCAACAGGATTTAGCAAAAGAAATACAATCTGTGATTCATCCTTCCTAACTTTTTAATCGTATTTTTTCTTATAGAAAGTATAGAAAACAGCTTTTCTGTTAACTTATCAATAATTTCTATTCCATAAGGAACAATTTTTGTATTTTTGCGGTTCACATTTTGATAAATACATACTATAAATGACATTAATTCAACTTTTTTACCTTTTCTTAGGATTATCCATATTAATCATTTTGCACGAACTAGGACACTTCATTCCGGCAAAACTATTCAAAACCAGAGTACGTAAATTCTATTTATTTTTCGATTTCTTATTCCCTTTTTCAAAAATATTCCCATTTTCAATTTTTAAAAAGAAAATTGGAGATACAGAATATGGTTTAGGCTGGTTTCCATTTGGCGGATATGTCGATATTGCAGGTATGGTAGATGAAACTACTTCAGCAGATGATTTAGAAAAAGATGATACACCAAAAGAAAATCAATTTAGATTTAAGCCGGCTTGGCAACGTTTAATCATTATGATTGGTGGCGTTACGGTGAATATGCTTTTAGCCATGGTAATTTATGCTGGTTTATTTTGGAAATATGGTGAAGAATACTTGCCCATAAAAAATATGACCAGTGGCGTAATGGTGATTGATTCCATTGCATACGAACTAGGCTTGCAAAATGGAGATAAACTAATAGCATTAGATGGAGAACCAATCGAATATTTTGAAACCTTCCAAAAAGAATTATTGCTCAATCAAGCAAATACCTTGCAAATTGAAAGAGATGGTGTAAAAAAAGATTTATCCGTTTCTAAAGAATTTTTAGGAAGCTTGATTCAAAAGAAAAAAGAATTAATCGTCGCACCTAAATTATCATTCATAATTGATACCGTTTTGCCAGAAAAACCTGCATCTAAAGCGGGCTTAATAAAAGGCGATGAAATTCTTGCTGTCAATAATATTCAAACTCCAATGTATAGTGACGTAATGCGTTCGATAAAAGAAAACAAAGGAAAAAATATTGCCTTGCAAATAAAAAGAAACAACCAATTAGATTCATTATCTGTAACAGTGGGACAAGATGGTAAAATTGGCGTTGGTCCTAATTTTGATTTTTCTAAAATCTATCAATCTGAAAAAATTGACTACAATTTTGCCGCAGCTATTGCAAAAGGTGTGATGGAACCATTTTCCAAATTAAATGACTATTGGAAAAGTTTAATGTTGTTTAGTTTGCCAAAAGTAAAAGTAAAAGATAATTTAGGCGGATTTTATTCCATGGGTAAAATATATCCAAATACTTGGGATTGGAAAGCCTTTTGGACCATCACCGCTTTAATATCTGTAATATTGGCGTTTATGAATATTTTGCCCATTCCAATGTTGGATGGTGGTTATATAGTATTTCTAATATACGAAATGATAGTGGGAAAACCATTGCCTGAAAAAGTACAGAACGCATTGCAAAGCGTTGGCTTATTCATCATTTTAGGCTTAATGTTGTTGGCAAATGGAATGGACATTATTCGTGGAATTTTTGGATAAAAAATAGTACAATATTTTTTTGTAAAAATTAAATAAAGTGTACCTTTGCAATCCGCTCAAGAAAGATGTTCGCATCTCACTTGAATAAATGCCGAAGTGGCGGAACTGGTAGACGCGCACGACTCAAACTCGTGTATGCAAGTGTGTGGGTTCGAGTCCCACCTTCGGTACTCAAAAAAAAGCATCCATTTTTGGATGCTTTTTTTACTTTATTATCAATTTTTTTAATTATTTCAAATTTTATGATTTATTGTAATGTTTGAGTTAAATATTGTTTAAATGATTTGAAAAATAAAAATCATTTTTGTATCTTAATGTCGCATAAAATTAACATACACATTCAATTAACCAAAAATCAACCAACAATGAAAAAATTATTATTGATTTTATTGCTTTTTGTAGCATATATAGATCAGACACAAGCGAAAGTTCAAGTAGGTGTAGGCGTAAAAGTAGGTCCGGCATTCGGAAGATGGAACAATGACTTTTTTAAAAATAGCAAGTTGGCAACTGCCGGCGGAACAGTAAACTTTTTACCAGGCTTGCACGCAGGAATTCAATCAAGAGTTTGGTTCAATAAATTTGTAGGTATCAACCTTGCTGCTGAATTTAATATGTCTGGTAGTAAATTTGTTGGAACACAAGGCACTGTAATTACAACTATTATCCATAAAGAAAACCAATTGACAATTCCTTTAACGGCATTAGTAGGCTGGGGAAATGAACGTTTACGAATTTATGGTCAAGTAGGTGGTTTCTTTGGTTATAATATCAACGGAAAAGACAAAACATCTATCAATAACAATGGCTCAACAGTACCATCTAGTTTTGTAAAAGCAGATTATAAAAATGTATATCAAAATATTGATGCTGGAATCCGATTTGGTGGAGGTATTCAAGTATATGTAGATAAAGGCTTAAAACACACAGTTACATTTGACGTAGGCTATGATTATGGTTTCATCAAAACATTTAGAAATGAAGAACCAGCTTATTTTAATCAACCACAAAAATTGAAAATCGCCGCATCAAAATTATTAATTGGAGTTGGCTATTCTTATTCATTGGGTAAAAGTCAAGCAGAAGAAGCTCCAAAACGTGCAACTTCTTTTGATTAGTAAATTCATTGATGAGATATAAAATAAAAAAAGGAAAGCATCATGCTTTCCTTTTTTTATAATTAGTAGCAACGTCTTTTGCTCCATACGTAATAATTACATCTGCACCAGCACGATGAATACTTAGCAATGTTTCTTCCAAACATTTTTCGTAATTCAACCATCCATTTTTTGCCGCAGCTTGCAACATAGCATATTCACCACTTACATGATAGGCTGCGATAGGAATAGGAAATTGTTGTTTTAAAACATGAATAATATCCAGATAAATACTTGCTGGTTTTACCATTAAAAAATCGGCACCTTCCGCAAAATCTAAATCAGCTTCTAGTAAGGCTTCACGCTTATTCGCCGGATTCATTTGGTATGTTTTTTTGTCACCTGATTTGGGCGCGGATTCCAGTGCATCTCTAAATGGACCATAAAAGGCGCTGGCATATTTTGCCGTGTATGACATGATTGATGTTTCTGAAAATCCATTTTCATCTAACTGTTGGCGAATAAATCCTACACGTCCATCCATCATATCACTTGGACCTAAAATGTCAATTCCAGCTTCGGCTTGCGCCAATGCCATTTTTGATAAAATAGGTAAGGTTTTGTCATTTAGAATTTTTTCATTTTCCACATAGCCATCATGTCCATCTGTTGAATAGGGATCCATGGCAACATCACTTATTAAACAAGCATCCGGAAATTCAGCTTTAAATTTCTTAATTGCTTTTAAATAAAAATTTTTCGAGGAATAACTGTAGGTCGCAGTTTTGTTTTTTAATTTTTCATCTACTGCAGGAAATAAAATAAAACTATGGACGCCTAATTTTAAACAAGTTTCAATTTCTTTCAACGCATGGTCAATACTCAACTGAAAAATATTAGGTAGAGATTTAATGGTATTTTTTTTATTCGAACCATCCACTAAAAAAAGGGGTTGCACCAAATGTTGTGGATGGAGTTGTATTTCTTCTGCTAAGCCACGTATAGCGGCACTTTTTCGGTTTCTGCGAGGTCTTTGAAGCATATTCATTTCTTTTAAATAGAAAAAATATTGTAAAATAAAACAAGCTTAAATCGACATTTGTTTTAATGCATTTACAATGATTTCTTCTGTGTTGTTTTGTTCTTTTTTAATGAATTTTTCACCAATAATCAACTCATATAATTCGATATAACGTTCTGAAATCATTTGTACAATTTCGTCTGTCATTTCCGGAACGGTTTGTCCTTCTTTGCCCATAAAATTATTTTCCATTAACCATTCGCGTACAAATTCTTTAGATAATTGCTTTTGTGGTTGATGGTTGTTTAATCTTGTTTCATAACCTTCTGCATAAAAATATCTAGATGAATCTGGTGTATGAATTTCATCGATTAAAAATATTTCATTATCTATTTTCCCAAACTCATATTTTGTATCTACTAAAATTAATCCTTGTTTAGCAGCTATTTCAGTTCCTCGTTTAAATACAGCATGCGTGTATTTTTCTAATTGCGCATAATCTTCTTTTGATACAATTCCTCGTTCAATAATTTCTTCTTTTGAAATTTCTTCATCATGACCAATAATTGCTTTGGTAGTAGGTGTGATGATTGGAGTCTCAAACTTTTGATTTTCTATCATGCCTTCTGGTAAAGTAACGCCACACAAAGTACGTTCACCATTTTTATAAGCTCGCCACGCTGAACCAGCCAAATATCCACGAATAACCATTTCTACTCGGAATGGTTCACACATTCTTCCTATGGTAACATTCGGTGCAGGTACGCTTAAAATCCAATTTTGCACAATATCTTTTGTTGCATCTAAAAATTTTGCAGCAATTTGATTGAGCACTTGCCCTTTATAAGGAATTGGACGAGGTAAAACTACATCAAATGCAGATATCCTATCGCTCACAATCATGACCAATATATTGTTAGAAAGTGTATATACATCTCGAACTTTTCCTTTGTAAAAATTTGTTTGATTTGGAAATTGAAAAGGAGCAGAAGTAGGCATAAATTATTTTTTACAAAAATAAGATTTGTTGTTCGAAGTTGGCAATATGGTTAAGTTAAAAATCATTCTGCAAATACGCCGATTCCTTGTTTGTCAACTGCAGAAATGGGATTAATTCTTGCAATATCACCATTTGGAAATTGACAGGAATAGCTGCTATATTGTGTTGGTTGAGTTGTATATCTTGGATCTGGTCGATAATAATCTGTTGAAATTATTTGTGCACCACTTCTAAAAGCAGCCAATTGTTGCGTGTAATCATTGGTTTTATTTTGTTTGTTGATGCCATCGGCGCGTGTGCGTACTATATAATGATTGGTAACGGCCAGTTTGATACTGTCTTCGTCATCCATGGCATCATTGTAAATAATAAAAGCACTTTCTGGATTTTTATCATCTTCGGTATATAAAAACATGGCTCTGTTTTGAAGTGATGGATGTCCTTGTAGATATTCTTCATTAGCACCACCTTCCATAACAAAAATAAACTTGCCTCTGCTTTCGCCAATGCTTGGCCAATTATTAGCCAATACTGCTTCTTTTAATGTTGGAAAATTTCCACGTACTTTGTCTGGTGTAATCACCTTTTTTAAGTCATTTCCAAAAATAGATTTTATTTCTAGATCAATGGCATCCGCTAATGCAGGCGTGAATTTTATACAAGGTTTAAATCCTAGAATTCCCAACAAAGCGACAGCATCGCCAATACCAGATTCTTTAGCTTCTATATGCAAGAAAATAGGCAAGTGATTGGGATGTGCATCTGACCAGATTTTTAAAGCGTTTAAATTTTCTTTGAAAGTATAAAAATATGTTTCAAAGTCAATATCTGGAATGTGGAGTACTTTAAATCCAGGTTGTTTAAGCTCATTTATACCCGAAGCAGTTGGCTTTTGAATCAGTGAGTTTCCTGCTCTATTGTAAAAATGGTTGCCATTTGGATCGGCATAAATATCAATTTCAAATCCTCTTAGTTGGTACATGTCCAACTGGTCATACAATGATTCATGTTCATAATCTAATTCTGAAATTTTATATTCTTTTGGTAAAATAAAATCTAAATTTTTTAGAAAATTATACAAGTTGTTGTTCATGTGTTTATGGTAGCTGTTGTGGCTGCCAATTATCTGTAATTGATTGAGTTTAAGTTGGTTTAATTTCGATTGATTTTGAATAGTACGTTGCTTGTCTTTTTGACAAGAAATTGTAAAAAGTACGACTATTGCAAATAGAAATAAACGCTTGAATTTTTTAGGCATAATTAAAAATACTAAAATAAATTGAATTATAAAACAGTAAAAAGAAAAAGCGCCCATAAGGCGCTTTAGAACTATTTTAGTCTGCTTAAACTTTTAAAGATTGCAATCTTTTTATACTTCAATTTATCACTTATTTTGGTATTGTGCAACTTTTTTAACAAAAAAATCGATGCTTATTTTTTTAACAAAATTTCCTTTATAAATTTCACTGGTGAACTTCCATATTTTAGAAATTGTTCATTGAATTTTTTTACATTAAATGCATTTCCTTGCATTTCTTTTAGATGGTTTCTAAGTTGAAGAATTTCATAAAATCCGGTGAAGTAGCTAGTAAGCTGCACATTGGTTACTTGTACGCGTCTCCATTTACCTTCGGCTTCGGTTTGTTGCTGAAATGCTTGATTGATTAATAAATCCATTGCATCTTTTTCACTTAAATTTTTAGTATGTACTCCAATATCTAAAATGGTGTTGCAAACTGTTCGCAAGTTCCATTTGTAATACATTAACCAAAATTCTGAAGAATCGATTCCATTTCCATATCCATTTTCCATCATCATTAATTCGGAATAAACTGCCCAACCTTCTATCATGGCGCCATTTCCAAAAATTGATTTTATAATAGAAGGTGACTTATTGCTATAGACTAATTGCACATAATGTCCTGGGATGGCTTCATGAATATTCAAAATTTGTAAGATGTATTGATTGTATTCACGCAAATAACTTTCTTGGCGTTCTGCTGTCCAATTTTCAATAGAACCTACATTGTAATACGTTGTTCCATTTTTAGCGTATGGTCCAGGCGAACTAATTGATGCACCGGCAACTCCAGCCATGTATGCTGGTTCTTTTCGAACTTTAAGCGGTTTTTTGGGATCTAAATAAATTAGATTCTTTTCTTTTACAAATGTTGTTAATGCTGGAATTTGCTTTTCAATTTCAGTTTGAAAATCTGCTGCTTTTACGTGTTGCATTGAAATCGTATCAATTATTTTTCGAATGAGAAACAAATCGTTTTCAGGAGCTGAAAGGTTTCCAAAATATTTTGGCCACAACGATTTAGCAATTTTTCCCATTTCTTGATGAAGGTAAATTTTTCGATTTATTGCCGCTTCATATATTTCATCAGAAGTGAAAGCACTTTGAATTTCATACTTGAATTTGTCGGAATATAGTTCTTTACCTAATCGGAAACTTCTAGGTGTGATATTTTTAAAATCTTTTAAAAATTGAATGTACGATTGGATTGCAGCTACTGCATCTGCACCTCTTTTTAAATAAAGTGCTTCTGTTTCTGGATAAAAATTCATTTTTTTAACAGCAATTACATAATCCGTTTCAAAAACAGACAAGCTGCCTTCATTTTGATCTATGGCTAATTGTAAATGCTCTGCGGAAGGATTTTGTATGTTTTGTTTTGCTGCTTCGTAATATTGTGGAACGTTTTTAAGTTTAATAAATACATTGGTTAACCTCTTTTTAAGTGGTGCATAATTTTCCGATAAAATAATTGAAAAACTTGAACCAATATTATAATCTGCAGGATTCCATTGCCAGCTTTTATATTGATTGATTTGCCAAAGTCCATAATTATAAAAATCTTCTAAGATTTTAAAATCAATTTTATTGGCATCTGATAATGTATTGTAGCTAAATGCTTGAAGTTTCTCCAATTCAGAGGTATAAAAATTAAGCTCAATTTTGCGTTGTTCACCATTTGGAACATAGAGCATGCTATCGTATTTGTGATAGCCAACATTGGTTGCCCAGTCTGGATATATCTTCCAGAGTCGATTTATAAATGCTTTCTTATAAGAATCAAAAGAAGTATTGCTGTTTTCTTCAGCATAACCATTTGAAATGAAACATAAAAAATACAGAATGAAATAGGTACTCAATCTTTTTTTCATAGTCTAGAATTTGGTATTAAAGTTACTAGTTTAATTCATTAATCATTATTTAAACTTCATTATAGTGATGGTAGATGTAGATTGTATATATTTACAATATGACATTTATCGCTTTTGAACTTGCTCATTCTATACGTCACTCCAAGTAGGAGTGTATATTTATTTTCCCTTAGTTTATTATTTTATTGTCATTCTATACTTGTTATAGTTTTTATTTTCAAAAAATTAAATTTGTTATATGCAAAAATTAAAACTCGCCATACAGAAAAAAGGTCGCTTGAGCGAAGAATCTATAAAGTTGATTAATGAATGTGATATTTCTTTTCCGAGTAGCAGTGGAAAATTAGTAACTGCTGCATACGATTTTCCTATTGAAATTTTATTTTTAAGAGATGACGATATTCCAGATTATGTGCAAGATGGAGTTGCAGATATTGGCATTGTAGGCGAGAACGTACTAGTAGAGTCAGCTAAAAATGTAGGTGAAGTGATTAAAATGGGATTTGGAAAATGTCGTTTATCATTAGCCGTTCCTCGTAATATTGAATATGCTTCAATTGCTAACTTAGAAGGGAAATCTATTGCCACTTCATATCCTCGAATTTTGCAAAATTATTTAGATAAGAATAATATCAAAGCGGATATTCATGTGATTAGTGGTTCGGTTGAAATTGCTCCAAGTATTGGACTTGCAGATGCAATTTGTGATATCGTTTCTACGGGTTCTACTTTATTGAGTAATGGATTGAAAGAAGTTGAACAAATTTTTACATCAGAAGCGGTGATGATAAAATCAAACCATCTTTCCATTGAAAAAAATGAAATTTTAAACCAACTTTTATTCCGATTAGAAGCAGTTCGTCGTGCTCAAAAAAATAAATACATTTTATTGAATGCACCAAATAAAAGTTTAGATAATATTATTTCTTTATTGCCAGGAATTAGTTCACCTACAGTACAAGCATTAGCAAAAGAAGGTTGGAGTTCTGTTCATTCCGTTATTACAGAAAAAGATTTTTGGGATAAAATTCAAAAATTGAAAGACGCCGGAGCAGAAGGAATTTTAGTAATGCCTATTGAAAAATTGATTTATTAATTGATTCTATTTAATCTTGTTTTATGCAAATCATTAGATATCCAAATAAAGCCGACTGGAAAGAGATAATACAACGACCAACTCAATCATTAGCGGATATTGAACAACGAGTTATTCCCATTTTAGATGCAGTAAAGCAAAAGGGAGATAAGGCTTTAAAGCAATTTGCAAAAGAATTTGATAAGGTAGAAATAGTTGATTTGATTGTTAGCCAAAATGAGCTGACTGCAGCAGATAATTTAGTTTCAGAGGAATTAAAAAATGCTATTAAAATTGCATACAATAATATTCATACTTTTCATAAAAAACAAGAAACAAAACCAGAGGTAATTGAAACGGTAAAAGGCATCGAATGTTGGCGGAAATCTGTTGCGATAGAGAAAGTGGGTTTATATATTCCTGGTGGAACGGCACCTTTGTTTTCAACCGTTCTGATGTTGGCAATTCCGGCTCAAATTGCAGGATGTTCGGAAATAATTTTATGCTCACCAACAGATAAAAATGGAAATATACATCCAGCAGTTATATATACAGCAAAGTTATGTGGTGTAACAAAAATATATAAAACTGGAGGAGCGCAAGCCATTGCTGCAATGGCATTTGGTACTGAAACCATTCCGCAAGTTGATAAAATATTTGGGCCAGGAAATCAATTCGTAACGGCGGCGAAACAGTTAGTAAATAAAAATGGAATGGCAATTGATATGCCAGCTGGTCCAAGTGAGGTCTTAGTAATTGGCGATGATGAATCTCGTCCGGATTTTATTGCTGCCGATTTGCTGTCGCAAGCGGAACATGGTGCAGATAGTCAAGTGATTTTTGTAACAACAGAAGAGCGTTATTTTAATTTAGTTCATTTTGCCATTGATGAACAACTAAAAGAGCTGCCTCGTCGTGCGTTAGCGGAACAAGCATTAGCCAATAGTAAAATGATATTAGTAAATGATTTGGATGAAGCGATTGAAATGAGTAATGCTTATGCGCCCGAACATTTAATATTACAAATACGAGACGCCGAAGAATTAGCCGAAAAAGTCATCAATGCAGGTTCTGTTTTTATAGGTCACTATGCTCCGGAAAGCTTGGGCGATTACGCCAGCGGAACCAATCATACCTTGCCTACCAATGGACATGCAAAGGCTTATAGTGGCGTTTCGTTAGATAGTTTTGTGAAAAAAATCACGTTTCAAAAAATCACGAAAGAAGGATTAAATACATTGGGAAATACAGTAGAAAAGATGGCAGAAAACGAAGGATTAATCGCACATAAGAATGCTGTGAGTATTCGGTTAAAATAATTTTTTTATGAGCATTGAAATAGATAATTTAGTTCGAACACATATTTTGAATATGAAGCCGTATTCATCTGCAAGAAATGAATACGTAGGAAATGATGGAATTTTTTTAGATGCCAATGAGAATCCATTTGGTTCGGTTTGTACAGAAATACATAACCGATATCCTGATCCTATGCAAGAAGAAATGAAAATTAAGTTAGCGAAATTAGAAAATGTTTCGACAAATCAACTATTTATTGGCAATGGAAGTGATGAATGTATTGACGTATTTGTACGCGTATTTTGTGAGCCACAAAAAGAAAAAATATTAATTTGTCCTCCTGTTTTTTCAATGTATGAACACGTGGCACATATTCAAAATATAGAAGTCGTAAATGTATTGTTGAAAGATGATTTTCAATTAGATGTCGATGGAATTTTAAATGCGATTAAAAACCACGCAATTAAAATTATTTTTATCTGTTCACCCAACAATCCCACAGGAAATTTGATAAATGAAAATGATATTGAAATAATTTTAAAAAATTTTGATGGATTGGTGCTGATTGATGAAGCCTATCAGGATTTTTCAAATAATGTATCATGGATAAATCGATTGCAAGAATTTAAAAATTTAGTGGTGATTAAAACACTTTCTAAAGCGTATGGTATGGCAGATGTTCGCATAGGAATGCTATATGCTCATGCTGAAATAATCCAATATTTAAACACCATAAAAATGCCATATAATGTAAATGCTCATTCACAACGTTTGGCAGCAGAAGCATTGGATAAAATGGAATTAAAAAATAAATTTGTGGATGAGTTGATACAAGGAAGAAGGTATTTAGAAACTGCTTTAAAAGAAATTAAATGTGTTGAGAATGTTTATCCAAGCGATGCCAATTATATTTTAATAAAAGTAGCCGATGCCAATAAAATGTATCAGCACTTGATTCAACATAAACTTATCGTGCGCAATAGAGATAATGCTCCAATGCTAAAAGGTTGTTTGCGCGTTTCGGTCGGAACAAAACAAGAAAATGAACAATTTATTGATGCTTTAAAAAGATATAATTAAGATATTAGGATGAAAAAAGTTTTATTTATTGATAGAGATGGCACATTGATAGATGAGCCTAAAGATAATTTTCAAGTAGATAGTTTTGAGAAATTGCAATTCTTACCGAATGTCATTTCTTCTCTAAAAAAAATTCAACAAGAAACCAATTACGAATTGGTAATGGTAACCAATCAAGATGGTTTAGGCACCAAAACATTTCCTGAAAAAACATTCTGGCCGGTTCATAATTTAATGTTGAATATTTTTAAAAATGAAGGCGTAGAATTTAAAGCTGTTTTTATAGATAAAACCTTTGCTAAGGATAATGCACCTACACGCAAACCCAACACAGGATTATTGACGGATTACTTAAACACTAAAAAATTCGATTTAGAAAATTCTTTTGTAATTGGCGATCGATTAACCGATATACAATTAGCAAAAAACTTAGGTGCAAAAGGAATTTTAATTGGTCGTAGTGCAGATAAAACCGATGATAAAAAGTTAAACCATCAAGATTTAAAAAAATATATTGCCTTAAAAACGACAAACTGGAATGATATTTATTCCTTCCTTTCTAAACCGAATCGAACGGCAACTATACAACGTAATACCAATGAAACGCAAATTTCCGTTTCGATAAATTTAGATGGAAACGGAAAATCTACTATCAAAACTGGTTTAAGTTTTTTCGATCACATGCTGGAACAATTATCCAAACATTCAGGCGTTGACTTAAACATTAAAGTAAAAGGCGATTTGCACATTGACGAACACCACACTATCGAAGATACAGCAATTGCCATTGGTGAAGCATTCTTGCAAGCACTTGGAAATAAAAAAGGAATAGCACGTTATGGTTTCTTGTTGCCGATGGATGATGTGTTGGCACAAGCTGCTATCGATTTTTCTGGAAGACCTTGGCTGGTATGGAAAGCAACCTTTAAACGAGAAAAAATTGGTGAAATGCCTACAGAAATGTTTATGCATTTTTGGAAATCTTTTTCCGATGCAGCAAAATGCAATCTGAACATCAAAGCCGAAGGTGAAAATGAACATCATAAAATAGAAGCCATTTTTAAAGCCGTTGCCAAATCTATTAAAATGGCAATTAGAATTGAAGGTACAGATTTGCCAAGTACAAAAGGATTGCTGTAGTTGAATAGGAATTAATTTTGAATTAATATTGTTTTTAAATTTCAATGTATATATTTGTAGTATGACATTAAGTAATTTTTGGTGGTGGAATGGCAAACGATAAATGGCGTTGACTAATTCTATTTCCAAATGTATTATATTAGCTCGCCTTAAAAAGCGAGCTTTTTTTTATGAAATGAAAATGAAATACAGATTTGAAACACAAAAGCAATAATTGAAAAAATGAATTACATCTTCAACACCTCATACAAAAAAATACTTTCCGATATGCTTACGCCGGTAAGCATCTATCTACGTTTAAGAGCAAAATATAAAAACTGTATTTTATTAGAAAGCTCCGACTATCACGGTGACGAACATAATTTTTCGTACATCTGCTTTCAGCCAATTACTGGGTTTAAAGTGGAACAGCATAAATTTATTGTCACGCAGCCAAATGGGTTTCAATCTGTTTTTTCATTGACAGATAATAAGTTGACAGACTTAATAAATACGTTTATACAACAATTTTCCAATTTCCAATGCAATGATTTACCCATCATTCATAACGGATTTTTCGGGTATATGTCGTACAATGCCGTGCAATATTTTGAAGATATCCAACTGAATAATACCTGCGACACCATTCCTTTAGTTCAATATTTCTGCTATCAGTATATCATTGCTTTCAATCATTTTAACCATGAATTATATATCGTAAAAAATGAAATTGAAGATGGGATAAACGATGCAACAACACTGGATGAAATTGAAAGTATGATTAAATACAAACCACTTCATTTAGATAATTTTACAACCACATCTTCTAAATCATCTAACCTTACTGATGCTGAATTTATTGAATGCGTGGTGAAGGGAAAACAAGCATGTTATCGTGGTGATGTTTTTCAAATTGTTGTTTCACGACAGTTTTATCAATCCTTTAAAGGAGATGATTTTAATGTATATCGAGCATTGCGTTCTATCAACCCATCGCCATATTGCTTTTATTTTGATTTCGAAAATTTTAGGCTAATGGGTTCTTCGCCTGAAGCCCAACTTATTATTAAAAACAATAAAGTAACGATTCATCCTATTGCAGGTACCTTTAGAAGAACCGGCGATGATACGAAAGATGCCGAATTGGCAAAGAAATTATCTGAAGATCCTAAAGAAAATGCAGAACATGTAATGTTAGTAGATTTGGCAAGAAATGATTTGTCACGAGGTGGAAAAAATACACAAGTAGAGGTGTATCGTGAAGTGCAATATTACTCACATGTAATACATTTGGTTTCAAAAGTTACCGCAGAAATTGACGAACACAGCGATAAACTCAAAATGGTAGGCGATACGTTTCCGGCTGGCACTTTAAGTGGTGCACCAAAATATAAAGCGATGCAACTGATTGATGCATTTGAAAAAACAAGCCGCGTGTTTTATGGCGGATGTATTGGGCATTTAAGTTTTAACGGCGATTTTAATCATGCTATTATGATACGAAGTTTTTTAAGTAAGGATGCTGTATTAACGTATCAAGCTGGCGCAGGTGTAGTAGCCGATTCTGTAGAGAATAGCGAATTGCAAGAAGTAGAAAATAAATTAGCAGCATTAAATAAAGCCATACAAATTGCGAATACGCTTTAACTTTTTTGCATTTGTAGATAAAAATATAATATGAATAAGATACTTGTTTTAGATAATTACGATTCTTTCACGTACAACTTGGTACATTATATTGAATCATTTAATGTTTCTTGCGATGTTTTTCGTAATGATAAAATTTCATTAGATGCTGTTAATGATTATGATAAAATTTTATTATCGCCTGGACCTGGAATCCCAGAAGAAGCTGGTGTTATGATGGAATTAATAAAGCAATATGCATCTACAAAATCAATTTTAGGTGTTTGCTTAGGTCATCAAGCAATTGGTCAAGTTTTTGGTGCAACGCTTTATAATGTTGGTCAAGTGATACATGGCAAAGCAAAAAATACAACAGTAATCGTAGAGGATATTTTATTTAAAAATATAGATAAACAATTTCAAAGTGGCCGTTATCATTCTTGGGCAATTAAAGATGTAAAACTGCCATTGGTTGTTACTGCTATAGATGACGATAATATTGTACAAGCCATTAAGCATGAACATTTCAATGTGCGTGGTGTTCAATTTCATCCGGAAAGTGTAATGACACCGCAAGGGAAAAAAATGATAGAAAATTGGATGAAGCTCGCTTAATTACTCGATAAATTTAATCTCATTTAATAGAACTAAAATAGCATGAAAGAACAAATTCAATACTTATTAAACGGAAATTTTCTTACACAAGAAGAAGCATACAACATGATGAAAAGTATTGCCTCGGGAATGCAAAATGAAATTCAAGTTGCTGCCTTTTTAACCATCTTTAACATGCGTGTGCCTACGATAGACGAACTAAAAGGATTTAGAAATGCTATGTTGGAAATGGCAATTCCGATTTCATTTATAGATGAAAATATATTAGATATTGTAGGAACTGGTGGCGATGGAAAAAATACATTTAATATTTCTACCATTGCAAGTTTTGTTTGTGCAGGTGCAGGCGCAAAAGTGGCTAAAATTGGTAATTATGGGTTTTCTTCTGTTTCAGGTTCTTCCAATGTGTTGGAATATTTAGGCGTAAAGTTTGCCCAAACTCAAGCTGCATTATCTAGGCAAATGGGAAAAAGTAATATCACATTTATTCATGCACCTTTTTATTTTCCTGCTATGAAAAATGTGGCAAATGTTCGGAAGCAATTGCAGGTAAAAACCATCTTTAATATTTTAGGACCAATCATCAACCCATGCAATCCAAATACAAAAGTTATTGGTGTGCACAGTGAATATATTGGTAAACTATATCGGGAAGTGTTATTAACCACCAATACAGAATTTGCAATAGTTCATGCTGTTGATGGATATGATGAAATTTCACTAACCAACAATACAATGGTATTTGGGAAGAAAAATATGAAATTAAAATCACCTAATGATTTGGGATTTACTACTTTGAAGCAAACTGATTTGTTAGGTGGAGATACCATTGCCTCGAATGCAAAAATATTTATGAATATTTTAAATGGCAAAGGTACTGAAGCACAAAATAACGTGGTTTTGGCAAACGCAGCACTTGCCATCTCTTTGTATGAACAGAATTCGTATGATGCAGCTTTGCAAATGGCAAGAAAAAGT
Organism: Chitinophagales bacterium; assembly: GCA_017984135.1. Classification (GTDB taxonomy): domain Bacteria; phylum Bacteroidota; class Bacteroidia; order Chitinophagales; family JADIYW01; genus JADJSS01. Next base: position 34,563 of record JAGNZZ010000012.1, read on the forward strand.
TTGCTGAGTGGAAATGCTTTGTCCAGCTTTAAAAAATTAGTAGATACTCAATAGCAATGTTTTTTTATTTTACATCCAACAATTAATTCTTAGACAAACATGAATATTTTAGATAAAATTGTAGAAAATAAAAAAAAGGAAATAGAAAATTCAAAGTTTAAAACAAACATTAAACATTTAGAACAAACTGTTTTTTTTAGTAGAAAAACTGTTTCCTTATGTACAAATATTAAGCAACAAAATAGCACTGGAATTATTGCTGAGTTTAAACGAAAATCACCATCTAAAGGTATCATTAATGATACCTTTTCAGCATTAGATGTGGTTCGACAATATGAGAAAGCAGGTGTTTCAGGAAGTTCTATTTTAACGGATGAAGTTTTTTTTGGAGGTACGCAACAAGATTTAATTTCCGTTCGAGATGAAATAAAATTGCCTTTGTTGCGCAAAGATTTTATGATTGATGAATACCAATTTGTGGAAGCAAAATCAATAGGTGCTGATGTCGTGTTGCTCATTGCGTCTATTTTAACGCCACAACAAGTGAAACAATTCACAGATTTGGCGCATCAGTTAGGCTTGGAAGTGCTATTGGAATTGCATGACGAATCTGAACTACATCATGTGTATCATGCCGTGGATTTGGTTGGGATTAATAATCGTAATTTAAAAACTTTTGAAGTGGATATTGAGCAATCCATTCGTATGGCAGAAAAGCTAGGCGATAGTTTTGTAAAAGTTGCAGAAAGTGGAATTTCTAAAATAGAAACATTATTACTTTTCAAACAAAATGGCTTTCAAGGTTTTCTAATTGGTGAAAACTTTATGAAATCAGAAAATCCGGGAATTGCTTGCGAGGAATTTATTCGAGCAATAAGAAATGCACGTTAAAAATATTTCGCATTCATAATTTGTCTTGGCTTAGGACAGTTATGGCCTTTATATTTTTTACTTACATAAATATAACTACTGTTGCTTTTAGAACGTTTGCCTCTCTTTTTTGCAAAAGTATCAACGGTAGAACAAGTCAATAATACACAAATAATCAATAATAAATAACTTCTCATAAATCGTAGTTTAATGTCAAATAGGGCATCGTATTTTCTAAAAATTAGGGAAGTATGTTTACGCTTTCGAATACAAAATTAAATGGAATTTTGTTATTTAGCAAGAGCAGGATGTTAAATGGTCGTAAATTGGATGTTATTTTACCTTTTTTAACAGGTAAATAAATATGCTTATTTTATTTTATTGATTTTTACCATGTTGGTTCTTCCTTTGCCACGAATTGGCATACTGGCTGTGCTAACAATAATATCACCAATTTCCACCACTTTTTCATTTTTTAAAATCTCAATAATATCATCAATCGATTCGTCGGTACTTACAAATTTATCATAGAAATACACATCTACACCCCAAACTAAACTCAAGGTATTGAGTAAATTTTTATTGCTGGTAAAAATATGAATATCTGCTTTTGGTCTGTTGCTCGCCAACATGAAAGCAGTATAACCAGAATATGTCATGCCATTAATGGCTTTAGCATTTACATCTTCAGCAATTTTACAGGCATTAAAACAGATGGCATCGGATAAAAATGTTTTTGAATTTTTATCAGGCAATAGATGTTTATTATAGATTTCGTCTTCTTGTTCCGTTCGTTTAATAATTTTATCCATAGTTTGGATTACTCTTGCCGGATTTTTTCCCACCGAAGTTTCCCCACTCAACATAATGGCATCTGCGCCATCTAAAACACCATTGGCAACATCTGTAATTTCTGCACGAGTTGGACGCGACATATCAATCATGGATTCCATGACTTGTGTCGCTATAATTACAGGTTTAGAATTTTGTATGCATTTTTCAATAATGTTTTTTTGAATCAATGGCATTTCTTCCATAGCCACTTCCACACCTAAATCGCCACGTGCAATCATCACGGCATCGCTTGCTTTAATAATGCTGTCAATATTTTTTACCGCTTCTGGTTTTTCAACTTTGGCAATAATTTTTAAAGGTGAATCGTGTTGGTGTAAAAGCTCGTGTAGTTCGTTAATTTCTTTCGCGGTTCGTACAAATGAAAGTGCCAACCAATTGACTGGTTGTTTTAAAATAAAATCTAAATCTGCTCTGTCTTTTTCGGTTAAGCTGGGAAGAGATATTTCAGTATTCGGTAAATTAAATCCTTTTTTAGACGATAAAATTCCACCAGCAATAATTCTACATAAAATAGTTTTAGTGTCGATAATTTTTTCAACTTCGAGTTCTAATTTTCCATCATCAATTAAAATTAATTCATTTGGTTTTAAATCAGCAGATAAATTTTCATACGTAACAGAAAAAATTTCTTTTGTACCAATTACATCTTCGCATGTAACTTTAATGGTTTCTCCTTCTGTTAATTCAATGGCATTATTTTGCATTAATCCGGTGCGTAATTTAGGACCTTGTAAGTCAGCTAAAATACTCACATGAGCATTTAAATTTTTCTTAAGTTGTGTGATATGTTGAATCACTTGTTCGTGTTCATCATGTTTTCCATGAGAGAAATTTAACCGAAAAACGTTGACACCACTTTTGTATAATTCTACCAATTTTGAATAGGAATTGCAAGCCGGTCCAACGGTTGCAATTATCTTAGTTTTTCGTTTAGTATTGTTCATTTAAGTGTCTGAATAATAAATTATGTTTTGATTTTAATGTATTCACATCTATTTGTATGGCTGATTGAACTCCAGGAATTTTCGATAATAAATTGGTGAATTCATCCATCTCAAAATAGGTAACTTCTCCATTTAACAAAAATAAGAAATCAATGTTCTTAAGTTCAGGTATTAAGATGTTACCATTTTTTTTATTTTGTATTAATTCTAAAGTATAAAAATCAATTTCATTTTTATATTGATACGCATTGAAATGTAAAAATTCTTTTGTTTTTTTATTTGGAAACTCGATATCATCCACTCTTTTCAATTTCCAATCTAAATAATGGTTTAAATACCAACATAATCTATAATCTTCCGCATTTGAGTTAATTCCCCAAATCAGAAAATCATAAATTGCCTCAACATTTATTTTTTTTGCCATTTCTAACTGCAATTTTAGGAACTAAAAACATAAATACGGAAAAGTCTTATCAACATTTTTCCAAGTATCAATTTATAGATTGATACTCAAATGGTTGTATGTATATACATTTATTTTTTTTTTACCATAGATATGTACTTTTTTTAGAAAATAACTCTAATTTTGCATTCAATTTAAAAAACTTTAAAATGTCAACTATTGCAGAGCGCGTTCGAAAAATAATTGTCGATAAATTGTCAGTAGAAGAAAGTGAGATAACTCCTGAGGCAAATTTTGAGACTGATTTAAAAGCAGATTCTTTAGAAACAGTTGAACTCATAATGGAATTTGAAAAAGAGTTTGATATTATCATTCCAGATGAACAAGCGGATAAAATTAAAACAGTGGGCGAAGCCATTGCTTTTTTAGAAGCCAACGTTTAATTTGTTTTTTATAGTATTTGGAGCTATTTATTTTAATATTTTAATTTGATATTTTGTCAATTACAGAATATTTTTTCTATTTTATAGAATGTCCTTTTCAAAAAATGAAAATAGAATAGTAATTACTGGTTTAGGTGCTATTACGCCTATTGGAAATTCAATTGTTGAATTTTGGAATGCTTTGCAAAATGGAATAAGTGGCGCAGCCAAAATCACAGCATTTGATACTTCCAAATTTCGCACACAATTTGCCTGTGAAATAAAAAACTATCAAGCAGAAAATTATTTTGATGCTAAGGAATTAAAAAAATTAGATGCATTTAGTCAATACGCACTAATGGCTACTGAAGAAGCCATACAGCATTCCAAATTGTTAGATTATCAAGCTTTAAATAAGAAAAGAGTCGGTGTCTTGTTTGCTTCTGGTTTTGGAGGTGTAAAAACCTTTGAACAAGAATTGTTACAATATTATCAAAATGACCGTAATCCGAGATATTTCAGTCCATTTTTTGTACCACGAACGTTACTAGATTTAGCAGGTGGATATATTTCCATGAAATATGGATTCAAAGGAATAAATTTTTCAGTAGTGGCAGCATGTGCAAGCTCAGCAGTAGCCTTAATTGATGCTATGAATTATATTCGATTAGGAAAAGCAGATGTCATGATTGTTTGCGGTGCAGAAGCTTCCGTAACCGAAGTTTCAATGGGTGCTTTTAGTGCCATGAAAGCACTGTCGGAACGCAATGATGAGCCACACAAAGCATCACGGCCTTTTGATGCCAATCGCGATGGTTTTGTAATGGGTGAAGGTAGCGCTTGTATAATTTTGGAGCATGAAGAACACGCTCAACAACGCGCAGCCACTATTATTGCTGAAATTGCTGGTGGTGCGATGAATGCAGATGCATACCATATTACAGCACCACATCCGGATGGAGAAAGTGTAATGCAAGTAATGCGTGATGCTTTGGAAGATGCATCTTTACAACCCACACAAATTGATTATATCAATGCGCATGGAACTTCTACGCCATTAGGAGATGCAGCAGAAATTAAAGCCATCGAATCTGTTTTTGAAAAGCATGCCTATCACTTAAATATTAGCTCCACCAAATCAATGACCGGACATTTAATGGGTGCTGCAGGAATAGTAGAAGCAGTGGCTGCTGTATTGTCCATGCAAAACAATTTAGTGCCACCTACTATTAATCATTTTAACTTGGATGAAGCCTTAAATCCACGCTTAAATTATACATTCAATTTTGCCCAGAAAAAGCAACTCAATGCAGTGATGTCAAATAATTTTGGATTTGGCGGACATAATGCATCTATAATTTTTAAGCGGTATAATAAATAAGTACATTTGTTTATTCAAAGTAATTTATGTTGAATTTTTTAAAACGATTTTTTACTACTAAAAAACAAGATAATTATATCTTGGAAGGAATATATGCACAACTTCAACTTTATCCAAGAGTGTCAGAATTGCATTTTATTCGTGCGCTTACGCATTCATCTTACACTAAAAATATCGACGATAAAAATGAACGTTTGGAGTTTTTAGGTGATGCAGTGATTAATTTTTGCGTTGGAGAATTTTTATTTTATAAAATGGAGCGAAAAGATGAAGGTGTACTAACAAAAGCACGTGCTTCTATTGTAAACAGAAAAAATTTAAATAAAATTGGATTAGAAATCGGCATTGATAAATTTCTGCGACACAAGTTGACAAAAGCACAATTAGTGGCTGCGCCAGATATAATTGGAAATGCCTTTGAAGCCTTGATTGGTGCATATTATTTAGAATATGATATGCCACAAATGAGGCTACTTTTGTCTCGTTTAATTCTAAATGATTTTGATGCTCAAAATTTCCATAAAAGCATTACTGATCCTAAAAGTTATTTGTTAGAATGGGCACAAGCTAAAAAGAAACAAGTCGTTTTTTTACACAATACAACGAGCTCTGAAACGATGACTAACTTTTTTGTGTCATTAAAAATAGATGAAGAAATAAAATCAAGTGGGATTGGGAAAAACAAAAAGGAAGCAGAATTAATGGCTTGTCAAACAGCCATTAAATTAATGGAATTAGATTTGTAATTCTTTCTTTAAATAAAAATAAAATGCCATTAAATTGTATGATTTAATGGCATTTTTGTTATGCAAAGTTTGACTTAAATTATGATTTTAAGGCTAAAATAAAACCGAGTAATAATATTGGTGTAAACACAAACCATTCCAGTCCGGAAGCCGCTAAAATTGAACCACCTATCACACAACATCCACCTAATATGGTATTTCTTAAACCCATTCCAATTGGTTTTTTCTTTTCCACTAATTCAGTTTCAAATCGCTTGAATGCTTCTGATAATACTAATGGTGAACGAGAAACGATATCTAAAATTTCTGGTGCATTTTGCATTTGTGTTTTTAATAAATCTAATGGATTTACTTCGCTTAATACCATTCTACGGATATGTTTTTTGGTTACTTTTTGAATATCAAATCCTGGTAAAATTACATTTCCAACACCTTCGTAGGTGATGATTGCTTTTACCATTAATACTAATTCCAAAGGATAATACATGCGATATTTAGAACCCAATGCAACGGATTCTAAGATTAATTTAGCTAAAGAATATTCTTTAAAATTAGGTGACTTTAGCCATTTATTTCCAATGGCAATAAATTCTTTTCTAAAACCTTCGATATCGCTGTCTTTCCCTTTTCTTGCAAGTAAAGTCAAGTACCTGGCAGCACCTTGTGGGTCGCCCATCACTAAACTATTGAAGTAATAAAGCATGGTTTTTCTGGTAGAATCTTCAAATCTTCCTACCATTCCGAGATCGATAAATCCTACTTGTGGACCACTGGAGCCATCCATAATCATTAAATTGCCCGGATGCAAATCGGCATGAAAAAATCCATCTTGATAAAGCATTTGAATAATGGCATAAGCACCATAGTCAACTATTTTTGCACGTTCTTCTTCGTTGTAGCGTTCATAGGCACGATTGTCTGGTTTTATTCCACGAAAAAACTGCATACAAACCACGTCACTCGTGGAGTATTCTCTATAAATTTTTGGAAAATGAATTTCAGAATGTTTAATAAAATTCACAGCAAATTCTTCAGCATTATCTGCTTCTAATCTAAAGTCAACTTCACGATTGGTATAATCGCAAAATTCAGTAAACATATTTTTGGGTTGTAATTGAGGAACAAATAATTCCAAAAATGCGCCCATTCCTTTAATAATTTTGCTGTCGGTTTGTATTAATTCGCGCGTGCCTGGTTTGAGTAGTTTTAAAACTACTTCTTCACCGGTTCTGAGTGTTGCACGGTGTGTTTGAGCAATAGATGCGGAACCTAATGGGTTTTGTTTTACTTCTGTAAATATACGATGTACAGGTTGTTTTAATTGCTCTTCTACCAATTCTATGAAACGGTCGTATTTTACGGCTGGTAACGTATCGAGTAATTTTTTTAATTCATCAGTGATGTCTTTAGGAAGCATATCTTCACGCAAACTCATGATTTGTCCTAGCTTAATGTAGGTGGCACCTAACATTTCTAAACGTCTTCTAAGTTGAACAGAAAATGGTTGTTTAATTAGTTTCTTTTTTAAAAGAGGCCAATGTAACCATAAAAATAAACGCAAGAGAATATCTTTTGAAAAGCTGAATTTTGCATTTGTTTCACGTCTATGGCGAAGGTAAGCATATCCACCACCTAAAAGTAAACCAATGAGATGTCGGTTGGTAATTAAAAATCGTACAAAAAGTGAACTAGGTTTTCGTTCTATGTATTCTTCAAATACGCGGTTGGCATCCTGGTCTTGTGGATGAATTTCTACGTTTTCTTCTATTTCTGTTGCTTCCATATATGATTTTAAAAATATATCTTGTAAGATACCATTTCAATTTTATTCTTCCAATTTTTTAATAAAGAAACCTCACCTAAATCAGTGAGGTTTTTTTATATAAATCTTTAATTATTGTTTTTCTATTCGTACTCCAACGATTTCTACGCGACGTTGTTTGGAAGCGGCAATACTATATACAGATTTAGCTTTGTCGTTTCGGTTATCGCTAATTTCTTTTGGTGACAGTGTTTCGCCAAAAGGAATTATTTGTGCATCTTTGGCCAGTACTTTAAAGTTGTCGCCCAATCGATTGTCAATAAAGCTAACAATACTGCTAATACGTCGTTCAGATAACTTTTTATTGTAATCTTCTGATGCCAATGGTGAAGTGAAACCTCTAAATTCTAAGGTAACTGTATAACCACCATCTACTAATTTTTCTAATTCTTTAAGTACCGCATCTACACGTGAATAGTTATTATTTATTTGATTAAAGAATGAATTTATGGTAGTAGAGCTATCAATGGATGCTTTTGAGAATTCATTGATTTTAGAAGTATATTCTTGATATAATTCTTGATAATTTTCTTTACTATTCGTTTTAGGCATATCGTTATCAAAAAATAATTCGATAGGCAAAAGCGTGAGAATTTTTTCTGAAGTATTGGTAATTGTTATTTCTGGCTTTTCTGTTTTTATAACAATTGCCGGAACGATTACTTCTATTGAATCTATATATTCACCTTTCACATTAGCAGGTGCAATAGTTCTGTTTAAAACAGTATCCACTAAATTGTTTAAAGAATCTTCGTATCTAACTCGAACTTTGGTGATGACCTCTGCTGGCACAAATTCCGGACAAGGTTTTTGTTTTTTTGCTACTCCAAATTCGTAATTTAAGGCTAATTCAAATGCACCTTGCGCCTTTGTAGCTTTTCTTAAGTCTGAAACATTAAAATCGTATGCTGCGCCTACTCGTAATGTTTTATATAAGAAAGATAAGTAAGTGATGGCTGCATCATTATCCATCGCACGATAGCCTAATCCAAATCCAAGACCAAAATCTTTTTTTTCTTTAAATCGTACTTCCGCAATCGCATTAACTAAGATTTGATTTGCTTTACGTTGATTTTGGAAAAAGAAACCAGGTTGTACATTCCAATTGTCTTTTATGCCCACTTTTGCTTTGGCATAGGCAGCATGTCTGGCGGGTAATTCTGAGCTAGTTAAATATAAAAAATTTTGATTAGGTGTGTGAAGATTGGAAGTTGTTCCTCCAATATCCAATGTTGTTTTCTCTTTTATTTTAGTTCTAAAATTTAAACCTAATGTGAAATTTGGATAAGATACATTATTATTGGAAAACGCTTCTCCATTTGGAATATTTGGATCGAATGTAGATCCATTGTATTGGTTGTCAAATGTTAATCCCAATTGATCGAGCGTTTTTATGGTAATGCCGGCAGTGATACCAATTGTTAGCAGTTGTTTTTCTTTATTAAAATATTTTCCAACATTCATTGTTAAGTTGGGATTGAAAATACTTAAATTTCCATCACCGGCTTTATCATATAAAAAACTAACACCACCACCTAACAGCCATCCTTTTTTGAATTTTTTTAATAATCTGTCATAGGATGCAGTAGTAGTAGAATATGGGACAGGAAGTGTACGCCATTGGTCTCGATATAAACCAGCAACACGATTTAATTTATCGTATTCAGTTACGCCAGCAAATGCTGGATTTAGATATAATGGATTGTATTGAATTTGACTAAAATGTGGATCTTGAGCCCACGAAAACGTTGCACTAAATGCAATCAATAAAGCAAAAATAAGACACCTTTTCATACGTGCTAATATAGTTTAATTATTTTAATAATTCTATCTAGGAAATGTTGCCACCCAAAAATATTTTTTACAGTTTATGTAGTGAAACATTTAAACCTATTTTATCAGTGTAATATTTCCTTTTAATTGTATTGTCTCACCTTGTAAACATTCACCTCTAAAAATATAACCATATACATCTTGAGGTGCTGTTTGTCCTTTAAATGTTCCATTCCAACCATCTGAAATGGTGTTGCTTTCAAATACCTTTATTCCCCAACGATCATAGATTTCTAAATGCACTTCTTTTAAATTAATGGAGCGAACGTATAAAATATCGTTATTACCATCGCCATTTGGTGTAAACGCAGTTGGTATGTATATATATTCATTTGTGCATGGGAAATACTCAACATTTACATGCACAGAATCAATTGCATCACATTGAGTTTGATTGTTTACGACATGCACAAAAAACCAAGTAGATATTGATATTTGAGCAGTTGGATTTTGAATAAGTGCATTGTTTAAGGGTTCTAAAGGTATCCAATGGTATGTTAATGACTCTGTTGTATTTACATTTAATTGGATAAGTTCATTTGGTCGTACGGTTTGCTTGTCGGCCGTTGCTTCTATCACAGGACTTGGAAGCACTTGTATTGTTAAATGAATTGTGCTATCACATTGAGCAGATGTATTTAAATGAATTTCATAATCACCGGCTTTTGAGTAATATTGATTACCAACTTTTACAGAATCGCCTTCACAAATAGACCTAAATATACTTGTTTCTTTATTGGGCTTTGTGATGATAGCTAATTGTATTAAGCTGTCGCATCCAGAAACTGCCTTTAAATGAATGGAGTAATTTCCTTCCATTTTATAATATTGACCTGCCACAAGAATACTATCGCCAAAGCAAATTTCATAAGTACTATTTGCTCTAGCAGTATCCACAACAATAACGGTTAATTGAATTAAGCTATCACATCCACCAACAGCGCTTAAGTGGATATTGTAAGTGCCTTCCGTATTAAATTGTTGATTTCCTATTGTAATAAAATCACCTTTGCAGATTGTTTGTAAGCTGTTTTCAATGATTGTATCTGTTACTAATAAGTTTAAATGTACAATAGAATCACATCCATTGTTATTTGTAAATATGATATCATATTCACCGGTTCTATTGAAACTTTGGTTTCCAATACTTACTATTTGTCCACGACAAATAGTTTTATTTAAGGTTGAATTTATAGCCGGTAATATGTTTAGGTTTAAAGTTACAATTGAGTCGCAACCATTGGTAGAAGGAATGGTAACTAGATAAGTTCCTTTTTCTTTAAAAATTTCTTGTCCGATAACAATGGAATCACCTTGACATATTTCTGTAGTATAGGTAAATGATTTTGGTAATCCTACTTCTATCAGAATACTTGCTGAGTCAATAGGGTTGCAGTTCATAGAATCTTTTAAGAAAAAACGAACAGTATAGGTTCCGTTTTGCATGTAAGTATGAGTAGGATATTGCGCGTTTGAAGTAGTGCCATCCCCAAAATCCCAATGCCATTGAATTCCAGGTTGAGTAGAAGTATAGGAAAAGGAGGTCGTTAAGGGCTGACAACCCTTATTAGGTGTTGCACTTACTGTAATAATTTGCATGCCGGTCAATTTAAAATCAAACTTAAAACCTGCCATATTACAATTGTTGGAATTGTTATCAGGACCAATAACGCCGGCAGTTGTTGGAAATTCATTTGTACCTGCACAGCTGGCGCATACAGCCTGATATACGATTCCATTTTTGTCAAATCTGCTAGTGCCACCATCTACATGGTCGCCGATTCCACCTGTTTCACCAAAGTAGGTGGCATATACTAAATTGGCAGCATTTTCACTTAGATTAATAAGATAAAAATCGCTTCCATCTGTTGAATCCATAACGGCATCCGACGTAACTGGCATATCAAATGTATTTCCAAATGTATTTATAAATCCACCCCAACCTACTGCGTAAATATTGTTGCATACATCCACCAAGAGTGCGGTTGGTGTAATATTAATGTCGTTGCTGTTTTCTGTGCCAAAAACAGTAGAAAATGATGTGGTATTTAATGAGTTATTTAATTTATGGATAAATTGAGAAGCACCTATATTGGAATATACATTGGCACTCACTGGATACTCACCCACTGTTTGACCAAAAACATATACATTATCCATAATATCTAAATCTAAAATAAAGGCTTGGTCGTAATCGTTGGTGCCTAAGTAAGATGCAGCTAAAATAGATTGACCATTATTATCAAATTTTGCGATAAATCCATCAGCATCACCTCCTTGAAAATTATGGATAATTCCATTTGTGGTACTGAGTAAATTGGTGCTATTTGTTCCACCACAAATAAAGATGTTTTCATTTTTGTCTAACCCAATGCTGTAAGAGGCATCATCGCCACTTCCACCATAATAAGTAGCCCATTTTAAAGAAGATAAATCAGGATTAAATTTTGCCAAAAGGCCATCAAATCCACCTCCATTTGAAGGTTGCGCCTTTCCTGAAGTACCTAAGATATCAATAGATGCAGTAGTAGAAGTAATATAAATATCTCCATATTTATCAACGGCAATATCGCTTCTGGAATCATCGCCATAGTTGTAATTTGTAGCAACACTTTGATTTAAACCATCATTTCCAGAGCCTCCTAAATAGGTAGATCCGATTAATGAAGTTCCAGTAGCATTGAATTTTGAAATGGCAATATCTGATCCATTGTCGTATAGAATAGAATTTGCCATTGCAAACGTGAATATTCCACCATTATACGTGTTATTATATGCATTTAAAGTAGTAGGGAAATCTGTTGAACTTGTGGCTAACACGGCGATTAGTTCATTTGTATTGGTGCAATATAAACTAGCCAATAGCTCATTTGAGCTTCCACCTAAATAAGTGGAATAAAGTTTGGCGGTTCCATTTGAATTAAATTTAGTAATTGCAATGTCGGTTGGGTCGGAGCCAGCACCACCACCAAAAGTTGTTTGAAAAGCTCCAACAGTGGTTGGATACGAACCACCTAAGGCAATACCACCTAAAAACATATTTCCCGCATTGTCATGCGTAGCAGATGAACCCCAATTGTCAGAAAAACTTCCTGAATAGGTGGAAAATACCAAAACAGGATCAATGACTAAATCATAATTTTTATTGTACGAATTGGGTAAAGAAAAAGTAAGTATGTTTTGATTTAATTTATATTGGCAGGCTACTTCATATTGTTTTCCATTGATATTCTGATAGGCATACGGTTTTAGTTCATAAATGGTATTAATAGAAGTTGTAATTTTTAATTTTCCTTCTTTTGTAATATTTAAAGCATCCACACCTTCATATTGAAATTGTAAATCTTGGACTTGCCCATTTTTATGGATAATATAATCTGTTTTCATAGATGATGCATCACTATAAATTTTAAAATCAATATTGTCGTAAATATTTTGATATAAAATAGTGTTGTATATGCCAACATTTGATTTCCAATTGTTTTTATTATTTCCTAAATAATAATTGTGATAATAATCTTTTTTATGTAAATTTTTAATGGATGCATTTTTATTTACATTTAGCCAATTAACGTGGTAGGCATGTCCTTTGATAATTTCATTTTTCGGTTCTTTTTTTTTACCATGTTGATGATGCAGGTGCGCAGCATCCAGAAATGAATAAGTAAGTCTATTTTTTTCTAAGAAAACCCAAGCACCATTTAAGTCAGCTTTATATAAAAATGGAGCATTCCATTGTCCTTCATTTTTCACATAATCAATGGCATTTTTTTGTTCAGATTTGGCATTTACTTGCAACAAAAAACAAAGTAAAAAGGATGTAATTATGTATTTCATGTTTAGCTAATTATATGTTGAAATTGGGGTTTTTGTTTCTACAATTTAGTAAACACTAATAATGCTATTTTTTTTCTAATATACTACAAAACATCGATAATTTTAGTTTCGTTTTTATTTTTTGTGATGCAACAAATTTGGTATTAGTTATTCTGTCAAATATATTTAGGTTTTCAGTTGTATATTTCATATTCTGCTAATTTGATAATGCTTATTTTTGTAGCTTAATTTTATTGAATGTCGATTTCAGAAGAAATAAAAAGAAGAAAAACGTTTGCCATCATTTCGCATCCAGATGCCGGAAAAACCACATTAACCGAGAAATTTTTATTATATGGTGGTGCCATTCAAACAGCTGGAGCTGTAAAATCAAATAAAATCAAAAAATCTGCCACATCGGATTTTATGGAAATAGAAAAGCAAAGAGGAATTTCTGTGGCTACTTCCGTGATGTCGTTTGAGTATCAAAATACCTTAATTAACTTGCTAGATACACCTGGTCATAAGGATTTTGCGGAGGATACTTACCGAACCTTAACAGCAGTGGATAGCGTTATTTTAGTAGTGGACTGTGTAAAAGGCGTCGAAATGCAAACTGAAAAATTAATGGAAGTTTGCCGAATGCGCAATATGCCGGTAATTGTTTTTATAAATAAGATGGATAGAGATGGAAAAGACCCATTTGATTTATTAGACGAATTAGAGCAGAAATTATTTATAAAAGTTCGCCCATTGTCTTGGCCTATAGGTGGAGGAAAGCTGTTTAAAGGAGTTTACAATATTTTTGAAAGACGATTGAATTTATTCAGAGCATCTTCTACAAAAGTTGAAGAAGAATTTGTGAGCATAAAGGATATAAATGATAGTGTATTGAATAAACAAATTGGCGATCGAGATGCGGATAAATTAAGGGAAGATATTGAACTTATAGATGGTGTTTATGAAACATTTGATGAAAATAAGTATAAATCAGGTGAAATAGCACCCGTATTTTTTGGATCAGGTGTAAATAATTTCGGGGTACGTGAATTGTTAGAAACATTTATACAGATTGCACCTTCGCCAAGAGGAAGAAATACCAATAATCGCGTGGTGATGCCGACAGAAGAAAAATTGACTGGATTTGTTTTTAAAATACATGCCAATATAGACCCAAACCACAGAAGCAGAATCGCATTTTTGAGAGTGTGTTCAGGGAAGTTTGAACGAAATAAATTTTACTATCATACTCGCTTGAAGAAAGAATTGCGTTTTAGTAATCCAGTTACATTTATGGCTTCAGATAAAAATATTGTGGATGATGCTTATCCAGGTGATGTAATTGGGATGAACGATACCGGGAATTTTAAAATTGGTGATACACTCACGGAAGGAGAGAATATGGTATTTAAAGGTATTCCAAGTTTTTCTCCGGAAATTTTTAAAGAATTAGTGAATACCAATCCAATGAAGACTAAGCAATTGGAAAAAGGAATTCAGCAGTTAACGGAAGAAGGCGTAGCACAATTATTTACGGTTCATACCACTCAAGCTAAAATTGTGGGCACTGTTGGTGACTTACAATTTGAAGTAATTCAATACCGTTTATTACACGAATATGGAGCATCTTGTCAGTTTAAGCCACTTCAGTACTATAAAGCATGTTGGGTTACTTCAGAAAATCAGTTAAAATTAAATGAGTTTATTCGAACAAAATCCAATTATATCGCGTTTGATAAAGAAGAACAACCTGTATTTTTAGCTAGTTCAGAATGGATATTGAGGCTCACACAACAAGATTATCCTGAAATTCAATTTCATTTAACATCAGAATTTAATAAAGACGAGGTTGTGGCGGGTTAATATAAAAATGAATAACGCAATTTTACGATTTAATTATTACTTAATTCTCTAACACATAATTTCATTTACAAATGAATAAACGAATCGAATTTTTCAGGAATCAAATAGGAAAAGATAAATGGCAATATGAGTATCCACTGATGGATTGGCTCAAAACGCAAGTAGTAGAAGTAGATGAAGGAAGAGTGAAAATGCAATTTACGGTGGAGAAATACATGTTGAATCCGATTGGAATTATGCACGGCGGCATTATGGCTACCATTTTAGATGAAGTAATGGGCGCAGCAAGTTTTACTTTAGGAAGGCCAAATGGCTTTGCAACGGTTAATATGAATATTGATTTTTTAATTCCGGCTAAAGCAGCAGATATTATTTTTGGAGAAGGAACAGTGTTGCGAGCAGGAAAAACCATTTTGCATATAAAAGCGGAATTGTATAAAACAGATGGGACTTTAGTGGCAAAAGCAACCTCCAATATGATACGAACAGCAGTACAATTGCCTATTTAAAAATTTAATTGATATTTGGTAAGTAATGAGCTAGTTTCCTGTTTTGTTCGTTTCTATGTCATAATTTTTATTTAATTATGTAATATAAAAAAATACGGAGTGGCGAAACCACTCCGTGTAAGAACTAAACTACTAACTATTTATTATAATAGTGGGGGGAGAAAAAACTAATTATGGTCTTCCATTTGGATCAGTAATCACTCTTCCATTTGGATCAGTAATCACTAAACCGTTTGGATCTGTGATAACTCTACCGTTTGGATCTGTGATAACTCTACCGTTTGGATCTGTGATAACTCTACCATTTGGGTCTGTGATAACTCTACCATTTGGGTCTGTGATAACTCTACCGTTTGGATCGGTGATGACACGTCCGTTTGGATCAGTGATAACTCTACCGTTTGGATCGGTGATAACACGTCCGTTTGGATCAGTGATGACACCTAATAATGCGATTAAAAGTGCTAATATAATTCCCATGTTTGCGATTTTTATTGAAAGCAAATATGAGGTTTATTTTTCATGTGTTATTTGCAATTTTAACAAAAAAGTGACTGCTTATAATTACTTTGATTTATAAGTTTGCATAATCAAATGATTGATTATTACACAGTTATATGTGGTTCTCTTGGGTTTTTACTTCATTTTTTGTGACAAGGATTTTAATGTTGGGTTTTAATAAAAATTTATGTTATCCTAATTTTGAACTTAAATAAATCCCAAAAAGGGTAGTTCATTTATACTCAAAACTATAATTAAAAGGAATCTTTTTCTTAAATTCCATGTGCAAAGTTGAGGGAATTGTCACTAAATTAGAATTACAAAAAAAAGATTATGTGACTTATTCTTTTTTGTATTAATTTGGCAAATAGAATAGTAAAGTATTTATTATTAAAGATTTAGTTTTATTTTTTTATTTTAAATTGTGACATAATGGATGCACTTATCGAATTGGTAAAAATTGTTAATAAAAAACGCTTGTCAAAGATTGATGTTTTTGATAAAACATTTATAAACCAAGATTTTAATAATTTATATTACAAATTGTATGACGGTTTAGAATCGGGAAGAATAACGAACGATATCACTGCTGCAAAGTTTATTTATGGAAGCAATGAAAAAGATGCCAAGTTCAGAAAATTAAAATCTCGATTCAAATCCAAGATTCTAAAAACAATTTTGTTGTTTGATGTGGATGAATTGTTTAATTACGAATTAGGCAAAGCCTATTACGAATGTATCACGCATAGCCATATCATTGAAATTTTAGTAAAGCTTACCGGAACATCAACTTTGGTAGTAGAATTGATTAAAGAAAATTATACCAAAGCACAGAAATATCAATTTTATGATATACTAAAGAGTTATTCTTATTTATTAATGACGTATTACGCCTTGAAGGGCAATAAAAAATTATTTACGATTGAAGAGGAATATTTTAACGAGTATTCAGAAATGTTGAAGAATGAACAGATAGCTAAAAATTTATACAACAAAGGAATTGTTGAAATTGTAAGTGCTTCTTCCATAAATCAAGAATTATTAGATAAGATACATGCCATTGTAGAAGAATTAAATACGGTTCGTTTAAAAGTGGAAAATCCCGAGATTCAATTTTTCTATTTCTATGTTTCACTTTTGTACCACGAATATAAAAACGATTTAAAAGGAATTTTAAAATTATGTGATGCCACAGAAGCATTACTAGATGAATATATTCAAGTTTCCTCAAACAATAGACGTGTTATTTTATTGGTGTATCGATTGCGTTCCAATTTGCAGTTGGGAAATTATGAGGTAGCATTGCAAATGCTGGAAACCAATTTAGCGATACTTCCGGAGCGCAATAAATACAATTGGTACATTGTAAAAGAAATAGAATTTAAAATTTATTTACGCGATCATAAAATACAAGAAGCGTACCATGTTTATGAAGAAGTGATTGCCAATCCGACATTTAAACGTCAAACGGATGAACTCACCGAACGATGGAAAATTTATCAAGCATATTTGATATTTATGGATAATTATTTAAATAAAGGTGAGTATAAATTTAGTTTAGGTCGATTTATGAACGATGTTCCTGTAAATTCAAAAGATAAGTCAGGTTTTAATTTTGCTATTCGTATTATATCTATTTTGTTCCAAGCAGCTCGCGATGATTTTTCGTATATTTTTTCGAATATGGAAGCATTACGTGTATATCGTTCCAGATACTTAAACGATAATACGTATAAACGAAATCATTTATTTTTAAGTGCGATGATGAAGGCTGAAAAATCAGGCTTTAATGCTAAAACAATGCTCCAATCAGATTGGCAGGAATTGGATGAATTACGTCGCCCGAATGCAAACATTATTGCCGATTGGGAAATAATTCCATATCATCAGCTTTGGGATATATTTGTAAGTTTGTGTAAACTGCATAAAATAACATAAACAAGCATTTTTTTATTTATACAAAATGAATAAATATTCGCCAACACATGTACAAGCATACTATGAAGCATCTACCGATTCATACTTGCGTCATTATGGCGATGTCATTCAAGCATTTAGACCCACAAATACGGATAGTTTATTGGATTATGTAGGAAGAAGAGCTGGCATAAATTGGAAGTTAAACGTCTTAGATTTAGGTTGTGGCGTGGCTGGTCCGGCAATCCATTTTGCAAAACGATGGAATGCAACAGTAACAGGTGTAACGATAGCACCGAAGCAATTTAAAATTGGTAATGAAAAAATAAACCAGGAAAACGTAGGCAACAATGTTCATTTATTTTTAGGCGATTATCATCAATTAGATAATTTACCTATTGAAAATGACACATACGATGTTACTTTATTTTTAGAAAGTTTAGGACATTCAAACAACATACATTTAGCGTTGGAAAATGCCTATAAAAAAACAGCAAAAAATGGACGATTATACATTAAAGATTTTTTCAAACGAAAATCTGCCAATGTAATTGAGCAACAACAAATTGATAAAGTAATTGAAAATATTAACAAAAACTATTGTTACAACACGTTAGCGTATGAAGAAACCATACAAGCATTAGAACAAACTGGCTGGAAAAATATTACTGTTTCAACTTTTGATTTTATGGACGATGTTAGCGTTCGATTTAATTTTGAACAAGAAAATAAAATTGATATTTTTGAAAACATTCCGGAATTTTATCCGGCAGATTGGTTAGAGATAAAAGCTGTTAAATCATAATTAGAACATAAACTATACCCAAGATTATTTTATGGATTTTTTGAAGAATATTTTTTCCTATTTAAGAGCAAAAGATTGGCTGATTTATATCATTCCACCTATTTTGTCGTTTTTTTATATAGGACTTTTAGAGAATAACCTGGAAACAGTTTCTATAAACCAAGTTCTGTATAAATTTTGGTTGCTTTTTTTATTGTCGATTTGTGTTGCATCCTTTGGGTTTTTTATTAATGAGTGGACCGATATTAAAGATGATGCATTGGCACTAAAACAAAATCAATTAGCACAATTATCCATTACATTTAAATGCGGCATCTTGTCTGTTTTAGTAATATCAATTGCTTGTTTGCTGTATTTGTTTTTAAAAATTCAACCATTGATTTTCGTTTTATGTAGCATCCAATTGCTTTTGTTTATTTTTTATTCCGTAAAACCATTTCGATTAAAACGAAATAAATTTGCTGCTTTAATTTTAGATGCCTTGTACAGTGGAACTTTGTTTTATGTCATTGCGTATATGTTGGGTACATCTCAAGCATTACGATGGAATGTACTTGTTCCAATGGTTTGTTGGTCGTTTACAAAAGGCATTCGCAATATACTATATCATCTCATTCAAGATAAAAAATACGATGCAGTATTGGATTTTAAAACTGTTGCAACCTCAATCCATACAAGTAATTTGAAACAAGCCATATTAAAGATTATACTTCCGTTCGAGGTTATTTGCTATGTTTTATTCTTGATGCAATTAAATTTTGGAATTATTTTTCTAGTAAGTTTTGTTTTGTATTTGTTATATATATTCAATAGAGAAAAATACATTATTCCATTTCTATGGAAACGAAAAACAAAAATAGATAGGAATCAACTTACAGAGATAAATTTATTTTACGAACGATATTTGTCAATAATTGTACTATCAGTTTTAATGTATCATGATATGAAGTATATTGTATTAGGATTGTTTTCAATACTACTTTTTGGGTTTATTTTTCAAGTAAACAGCTTAAACTCTAAAGCTTAAAAGCGGTTTAATTCTATTTTCCATTTAATAAATATTTCAAAAAAAATCCTTTTGCATATCGATAAAATATGGGAAAAAATAGTAGTATGTTTAAAAATAAAATCCAAATAAAATCCTTATTTTTTATGCTGAAAAGTATTAAAAGTAGAATAGGTAAATGAATTTCATAAAATTCATTTAATAATTTTTGATTGATAAATTGGAACAACTGTTTCCGGTCAATAAATAGTGTTTGATTGCTTTTTAAATAAAAAACAATCAGGTATGAAATTGCAAAAAGCAAGTATATTGTACACAAAATAATATTGAATGGAGGCAACAAAAGTAATACAGTGAAAAATAAAATAAATTCGATAGGTGCAAAAAAATACATAATACTATTTTGAGTTATAGGTATTCCGTTTGTTACTACAAAAGTTTTTGTTTTTGTATTTAGGTCGTTTGCGTAATCTTCTATTTGATGATTTAGGATGTTTCTGCAACCGGAAAACAAGAGCCATGTTGTAAAAGGAATTAAAATCGTCTTGTTTAACGTAACACCTGAAACGATCATAAAATAGGTATAGATAGCCAATAAACATGGAATCACTTGTGCATATAATGCATCTGTTATTACGCCAATTATTTCTCTTTCTTTTAATCGTATCGGCGGCAATGCATATACAATAAATAAAATAAATTCTAAACCTAATAAGTATAAAGAAAAATGATTGAATGGTAAAATAAACCATGGGAAAATGGAAAAAAAGATAAAAAGTAGGACAATAATAAAGCTTTGAAATTTATTGAAATACAAAAAAATATTTTGCTTATTATTTTTTAAATCATCCTTGTAATCATACCAATCATTCAATGAATAACCGATGCCGGCAACACCAATCGATAAAATAATGGAAATAAAAATATACCATAATATTTTTGAATTCTGTTGATTACCATAAAAAATGACAGCATATAAACTACAAAAGATGATGCTGAATTTATATTGCGCATTTCCCCAAAGTCGGTCACGAATATTTGTAACGGTCAACATGTATTATAGTTCTTCTTTGTTGATATGATTCATCTGTAGTTGATAAATGTTCTGCAAAAAATATCTATGTTTTCCTTTTTCAATATTGTATTCAGGCTTGTAAAGTTTTACCTCAAAAAAATCAATTGGAAAAATGTACTTTTCCCAATTGTCGATTTTAGCAATGCCGGTTAATTCTTGGAATTCATTGGAGATAGAAAGGTTTTCAAAATCTGCTAATGGAATATCAATGGTTTTTATAAACACAATAACGTAACCTATTTTTCGAACCCAATCTACAAATGCATTTAAGTCAGTAACATCATAAAAATAGGCTTTATTAATCTTATTAATTTCTGCATCAATTTTTCGTTGCACCAACCAATTGTTTGATACACGACGAAACAAATCTTTGATATAAACTTCTCCGCCAGGTTTTAAAACCTTCCAAATTGATTTTAATAATTTTTCTTTATCAGTAGAATGACCAAAAGATTCTAAGAAATAGACTTTGTCAAAATTTTCCTTTGGAAATAATTTATCCACTTCGTGATAATCATATTGATGAGCCGTAATTTTAGCTTCAAGTTGCTCATTTTTTATATGTTCATTGGAGATAATTACTTGTTTTTCAGAGATGGAAACTGCCTCTATTTTGCAACCAATATTTTTTGCAAAATACCTTGCCGGACCACAAACACCACAGCCTGCATCTAATACGCGATGTTCCGGTTTTAATCCCATTTGTTCGGCCTGGTAATTTAAAATAGTATCTAGGTTATTGGTGCGAAAGGCTTGTATCACTTCACCATAAACTTTAATAAAAGCATCATGATTTTTATTATAAAAAGAACCAACATCATTTGGCTTATAAATGACATTCTTTTTTTTGAAGAGATTACTGAATTTCATAAGTTTTAAAGATAGGGAAAATAGTGTTACTTAAAATTAGTGATTTAGGTAAATGAATGAATAAAATAAGTAAAAACTTCGTGAAATTATGTAAATTAAATATTGCATTTATATGTTTACTTCGTACATTGTTTATTAGTTTAGCCACAAACCTAAAATAGACATTTGAAAAAAAGATACAATTGAATTAAAAATGATATTTATAGATAGAAAGCATCAGGAATATTTCGACAAAAGAGGATATATCATCTTACCTTATTTAGATGATATAGGATTAAATAAAATTAAACAAAAATATACCTTTAGTGAATATGGTATTGATAAGCCATTTTATATAAGTATTGAAATTCCGAATACAGATTTAAGAAAGAAGATACAGAAAGAACTTCAAGAAGATGTTTTAAATTATTCAACGTTAAGTTCATTAGTGCCTTCAAATTTTAAGTTGTTTTCTACCTCATATATCAGTCAATCAAATGAAATAGATAGTGGGTTTTATATGCATACAGACTGGTCTTTTTTTGATCAAACTACTAATCATCCCGTTTTTATGTGGGTGCCTATGCAAACTGTAAATAAAACTACTAATGGTACAATGGTAGTTGTACCTGGCAGTCATAAAATATCTATACCTTATAGAGGTGAAAATATCATAGAGCATTATATTCAAAAGATAGCAGATAATTTTTCTGCTTACTATGAATATCTTGATATTCCAGCCGGACATGCAGTTTTTTTTAATCCGGCAATTATACATGGACTTCAACCTAATACATCTTCTCAAAACAATATTTCTTTCCTTTCCTTACTATGTGAGCGTGCTGCAGATATAATTTATTGCTATCGCCCTAGATATAACATATTTAATTATGCAAAAGTATATAAAGTTATAGAAATGGATGATTATTGGTATGTGAAAAACAAGATAAAAGATAAATCTTGCCTCAAGTTCTTAAAATGGGAGAAAATTCCAAACACAAAATTAAATAAAGAGCAGATAAAAATAATTCTCGACAATGCAAAGTGATAAGATGAAAATTCCTTTTTTTAAAAATAAAGATTTAGAAGATACATTTCAAAAGAATGGTTTTGTAAAAGTAGGGAAACTAAATGAAAATAGTATCAAGGAATTAATTCAATGGAATCAAAGATTAAATATTCCAGATGCCTTTGGCTTTGGTTATAATGTTGGTATGAATGCCAAAAATTATGAATTAAGAAAGAAAATGAGGGAAGTCATAATTGAGATAGTATTTTCTGAAATTAAAGAATTATTGAATAGCAGAATACCGTACACTGCAAGCTATATGAATAAAAATACGAGCAAGTTCGCTTTTGTAAGTGCTCATCAAGATTGGACGTTTACAGATGAAGCTAAAATAGATTCCGTAATGTGCTGGATACCGTTAATAGATGTAAGTATTAATAACGCTGCATTAGGCTTTATTCCTTATTCAAATTCTTTTTATGATTATGTTCGTGCTTTTCCATTTAATATATTAAAAACGCCTGTTTTTGTACATCAAGAAAAACTGATGCATTACATTGATATAATGGATATGAAAGCAGGAGAGATTGTATTTTTTAATCAAAAAACAATACATGGCTCTTTTGCGAATTATTCTAATTCAGAAAGACAAGCACTTTCTATGAGCTTTGTTCATTCTGATTATGATATTTATACTTATATATGCAATCCCAATAACGAAGGTAAAACAATGCTAAAATATAAAGTGCCAATAGATTTTATGGTAACTACAAATTATCCAATTATTGCAAGTATGTATCACAACAACCATATAAATCTAGAGACAACGTTGGTTGATGAAGTGGAAGTAAAATTGCCAAGCAATAAATGGGAAGATTTAGAGCAGATATTAACCCAACACAATATAGGCATTAAACAAGAACAAGTTATACTCACTCAACGAATGCAGGATTTGCGTATAAACAAGAAAGAATCTATTTGGACAAGTATAAAAAACAAACTAAAATCGAACTAATTGAATTTAAAATTGAAAAATAGAAAATATGTTTAAGCTATTTAAAGATTCAACACTACAAGCTACTTTTGAGAAAAATGGCTTCGCATTATTAAGTAATTTATTGCAAGCAGAAGAGATACAACAATTAAAAGAATTTTATCAAATTGAAATAGCACATAATGCGAAAAATTCTATATATGGAATGTATGTTTCCCTAGATGAAATAAATACAGAATTAAAGAATAATTCTAAACTACTTATTCAAAAAATAGTAACTCCTAAACTGGATAAATTCTTTCAGAACTATAAAACACATTTAGGCAGCTTCTTAGTAAAGTTACCAGATGATTTTTCATACACGTATCCACATCAGGATTGGCAATTTGTTAGACAAGCAGATGTCGATTTTTTTTCTGCAACAATATGGATTAGTTTAATTGATATAAATACCCAAACTGGAAACCTCGGATTCATAAAAGGAAGCCATAATTTTTTTGATAACATTGTTGGATCTCCCTCGCCGGAAATTATTACATCGACAATGGGTCATGAAAAATTACTTTTGTCTTATTTGCAATTTCAAGATATAAAAGCCGGTGATGCTTTCATCTTTAATAATAAAACCATTCATGCTGCTTTCCCTAACAGAACAAGAGACGCAAGAGTCGCTGTTGGAATAGGTATAACGCCAATACAAGCAGATATTTATCACTATTTTTTAAAACCCAATACAACTAACAAAATAATAGAACTGAAAGTTGGATCAGATTTTTTTGAAAACTATACAAATCTTTCACTTAGAGAAACCTATAAAAAAAAGCAAATTCCAAAATACTCAGAAATTATTCAAGAACTTGATTATATCCCTCAAATAGTTAGTGCAGAACAAATGGAAAGTCTGATATTGCAAAGTGGAAATGTGAAAAATAATTTACCAATAGAATCTTTATTTGCAAATGTGCAACTCGATTTTATGACTAAATTGAAATTTGCAATTAAATATTTTAGAAATAAACTCCCTATTTAGTTATATGAAGGAATTATTTATAAATGAAGAACATCAATCTTCTTTTAAAAAAGATGGTTATATAGTTTTAGAGATATTACCATCTGAAGCAATTACGCAATTGCAAGATATTTACTCACAAACGATAAAGGATAAACATAAGGAAGGGCTATATGAAAGCAGTAGGAATAATGATGATGAGACTAATAATTATATAAAGGACAATATACAAAAAATACTAACTGATTTCGTTCCAAATTTTTTTAAAGAATATACGCTGTACGGAGGAACCTTTATGGTGAAAAGCGCTCAAACAAAAATCGAATTCGATATACACCAAGATTGGAATATTGTAGATGAACAGGAACATACAGCCGTTTTTTTATGGATACCACTAGTAGAAACCAACAAAGAGAATGGAGCTTTTTATTTAATAAAAGGAAGTCATGTTTTTTTTGACAATTATAGGTCAGGATCATATAAAACGAATATGATTAGCAGAAGAAAAATAGATAAAAAACATATTACATCAATGAATTTAAAACCAGGACAAGTGTTAGTTTATTTACCGCAACTTTTTCACGGCTCTTTTCCTAACAGGAGTGACAAAGATAGGTTAGCTTTGATTGCAATGCTAACAGATAAAGACGCTCCACTTTATTGTTATTATAAGAAGAATGATAATTTAGCGAATGTCTTTCAAATTAAGCCTTATTCATATTTGAATGATATAAATATTATTAATAATGGAGAAATTCCCGAAACTGCAACATTAGTTGACACGATTCCTTATACACATCCTCAAATTGACCATAAGAAATTATTTTATAAATTGACGGGAAAATCATATACATTAATTGACCGAATTAGAATCTTTGCAGAAAATCTTATTGGTTAATAGTTGAATATTGATTTATTTTATCAGACAAGACAAAAATCGTTTTTTACAGGTATAAGGATTATGAAAATCAATAAAACCATTATCAATTTTGCTAGAAAGCATCCATTTGTTTCAAATATAGGATATAATACATTAAAAATCTATTGGCGTCTAAAAACTATATTTGTAGATTATAATCATACTGACATCCATTCAACAATTCATAAAGATTTAATTATTGACTTTAATAAAAACAGACCTTATGGTCCTAAAAAAAGAATTTGCTATGCACCTTTTAATAGTATGCATTTTCAAATGAATGGAGATGTTACTGCTTGTTGTTTTAATAGTACTTTCATTATTGGTAATGTAAATGAAAACAGCATAAATGAAATATGGAACGGCGAACGTGCTAACCATTTTAGAGAGAAACTCGAAAACTTTGATTTTGAATATTGCAAATCTTGCGAGAAAGTCTTGCAATCTAAAAATTATAGCTCATTTCCAGCATTGAAGTACGATTTATATGCAGATGATAATACAAATTTTCCAACTCAAATGTCGTTTGAGATAAGTGATTTATGCAATTTTGAATGCATCATGTGCAATGAAAACTTATCGTCCTCGATAAGAAAAAGAAAAGGACTTCCACCACAAAAAAACATATATCCGGATTCATTCTTTGAACAGCTAAAAGATTTTTTACCTACTTTAGAGTCAGCAACATTTATAGGAGGAGAGCCCTTGTTAATAAAAACATATTTTAGAATTTGGGAAGATATATTACGCCTTAACGCTAAATGTACTATCCATATTCAGACAAATGCAAGTTATTTATCTTCAAGATTTTTAGACATGTTGGAAACAGGACAGTTTGATATTGGTGTTTCATTAGATGCGTTAGAGAAAAGTATTTTTGAAATGATAAGAGTTAATTCGAATTTTGAAACTATCCAACAAAATATCAAAACACTTAAGTCTTATATGGATAGAGGTAAAGTAAATTTAAATATAAACTTCTGCCCATTAACGAAAAATTGGAAAGAACTTCCTATGATGATAGAATATTGTAATTCTCTTGCAATTCCAATAAAAATTTTGAATGTTGAATCTCCTAGAAATTTGGCTTTGTTGCATAGAGATGCAGACTATATAAATAACATCATTGTAGAATTAGAAAAGGTAACATTCAAAAAAGATAATCATATAATTTCAAAAAAAAATATGGACTCATATTTTCAATTTATAAATCAGCTCCATTATTTAAAAAAGGAAGCCGACAAAAGAAAACAAATGTTTTTAAGTATTAAAGAGGATATGGATGCCAAATTTGATATCCTGTTTTTAGAAACAAACTTCCTCCAAAATTTTACAACAGAACAAAAAAAACAACTAAATAAAGAAATAGATATTTTGATAGAAGAATTAACAATGGCAAACACATCTCTTAAAGAACAACTTAAATTTCGAGTGTATTATAATAACCTGCAATTTGATAGCAATAACGCAGTTTCATTTACGGATTATGATCAGGTAAAACAGACATTGGTAAATGTTATAAATGAATTCTATCATCTTCTATCTGAAAAGTGATTTATACTTTTTTTTTGTTCTCCTGCCTTAGGTTTGCCCTGCCTTTTTTGATTTGTAACCAACAAACCTCTTACCCACATAGCCACGCTTTAGCTATACACTTGCCAATGGCTGGGAGATGTACACAAAAGCAAAAATAAATCATAATTAAGTTGCGATATTAAAATAAAATTATTAAATTAGCAGTAAAATTAAACTATGATTAAATTATATAT
>JAGNZZ010000044.1 GCA_017984135.1 Chitinophagales bacterium
ATAGGAATAGTATTAAAAAACAGAAGAAACGAATTGGATATTACCCAAACCGACTTAGCTGAATTAGCCAATGTAACTAAAGGCACAGTAATAAGATATGAGAAAGGAGAGGGAAATCCATCATTCTCTGTATTAAATAAATTATTGAATGTGTTAGGATTGGAGTTAAAGGTAGATGTAATAAAAACAAAGTAATAAATGCGAAAAGCAGATGTATATCGCAATGGGTTATTGGCAGGTACCCTAACTGAAGAAAACAGAACTTCCTATCTGTTTAAATATGATGATAAATATTTTAATGATCCAAATTGTTCGGCAATAAGTTTAACACTTCCTAAATCACAACAGGAATACAATTCTGAATATTTATTTCCATTCTTCTATAATATGTTGAGTGAGGGTGTAAATAAAAAGTTACAGAGCATACAATTGAAGATTGATGAAGAGGATAGTTTCGGATTTCTCATAACAACTGCTCAGTATGATACAATTGGAGCGATAACGGTAAAAGCAAGTTCAAACGATGAATATAGATGATTTAAAATATTGTCCTGGTACTTTGGCGGAGGGTTTTAATACATACAGCCCAATAGGCTTACGTGCTGTATTTAATGGCAAGAAAGTACATCATATTTTACCGTATGCGTATCAGAAGGATGATGCAGAATCTGAACAGTTTCTCGAAAACCGTAAACGTATTTCCATATCAGGCGTTCAGGAAAAATTAAGTATGCTCTTAGATAAAAACAAATTAAGATTAACTAATCCTGGAGAACAAGGTACTTATATATTAAAACCTATACCACGAGATTTAAAGAATGTTGGACAGGTGCCTGCAAACGAACACTTAACAATGCAAATTGCAAAGCAGGTATATAATATCAATACTGCTGAAAATGCTATGATTTTTTTTAATAATGGTATTCCAGCTTATATAACAAAGCGATTTGATGTAAAGGATGATAACATGAAGTGGGGTAAAGAAGATTTTGCATCATTGGCAGGCAAAACAAAAGATAATGCAGGTCCTGATTTTAAGTATAAATATAGTTATGAGGAAGTAGGTAAATTAATTCAGGAATTTGTTCCTGCATGGAGAGTAGAAATTGAAAAATATTTTACTTTGGTACTTTTCAATTATGTTTTTTCAAACGGCGATGCTCATTTGAAGAACTTTTCATTGTTGGAAACAACTAAAGGTGATTATATTTTGAGTCCGGCTTATGATTTAGTTAATACCTCTCTTCATGTACATGATACAGGTTTTGCATTAGAGCAAGGATTATTTTCTGATGATTTCAGGAGCGGTTCATATAAAAAGAATGCGTATCCTGCAAAAGCGGATTTTGTAGAATTTGCAAAACGCATTGGAGTAATGGAGAACAGAGTTGAAAAAATAATACTGCCTTTTTTAGAAAAACAACCAATGGCAGAAACATTAATAGATCATTCGTTTTTAAATGATGCTTCAAAAAAGACATACCTGTTATCTTATTATAGAAAAATAAATCTTCTCAATGGGTAAACAGGCTCTTTTTTACCAAAGTAAATTTTACAGATAAAATATAAATCACACTGCTTTAATGTAGGCTTATGCAGTATCCCATGCTAAAGCTAAACTAATACTGCATCTGTGGTGTCGCATTCCATTTTTATTGTCATGCCCGCCCGTTCGCTAGGCGGCCTTTTGTACCTACGCAATATGGCACATTGCTTTTCACATCCTTGTCATTCTGAGCGCAGCGAAGAACCTTGTTACAATTACCATTTCTAGCGCAGGTCTTCCGCAGGATGACCTGTGTCTATTAATTCAGTCGGTCTCTAACCGCATACGAATAACAAACTTTAAAAAGTAATTTATAAATTTTTATGGAATTTATACACTTTTTGTCTTTCAATAGGAAGAAAAATATGAGTCGTCCTACGGAAGACTCGCGCCAGAGAATTATTAAAGATTGAACATCTGTGATTTTAAATTGTGCTATTGTGGAATGCGGTCAGAGACCGCCAGTATCAATCGACACGAGTCGTCCTACGGAAGACTCGCGCCAGAGAGGTGTTGTGGAATGCGGTCATAGACCGCTAGTATAAATAGGCACTAGTCGTCCTGCGGAAGACTCGCGCCAGAGAGGTATCGGTAAGTATGTATTTTAATTTTTTATTGTGATTTGTCTTTATGATTAGACAATAAAAGTTAATATTAAATCCATCCTTTGGCTTTGAACTCTAAGTATTTATTAATGGTTTGAGTAGATAAGTCTTGAGGTGCAGTAAGAATGGAAGATATACCAAATTTGGTTAATTCTTTCACCATCATATCTTTTTCAGATAAAAATTTCTTACCTATTGTTTTATGGTAAATTTCTAAAGCGTCCTCTGCAGCTTCAAAACTATATTTTTCAATTTCAGTATTTTTAAAAATAACAACCAATAATAAATGAGAATAATTTAATCTTCTTAAGATGGGTAAATAGCGCTCTAAGGTGTAGTAACTTTCAAAGTTGGTGTATAAAATTAATAAACTGCGCTGTTTAATTAAACGTGTAATAGCGTGGTATAAGAGTTCAAAATTGGCTTCAAAATTACTTTCTTCTTCTTTGTGTAATATTTCTGAAATCCGTTTGAGTTGGCCAGGTTTTTTATCTGCTTTAGCAAAACTGCCCATCTTTTCGTTAAATGTAAGAATGCCAACTTTATCGTCTTTATGCAAAGCGGTATTGGAAATGACTAAAGTACTATTCACGGCATAATCCAATAAACTTAATCCGTTAAATGGCATATTCATCGCTCTACTTTTATCCAAAATGGAATACACTTGCTGTGATTTTTCATCGCCAAACTGGTTTGTCATCAATTGATTTTGTCTTCCGGTTGCTTTCCAATTTATACTTCGTATATCATCACCATCTGTGTAATTCTTTATTTGTTCAAACTCATAGCTATGCCCAATTTTTCGCATTTTTTTTACGCCTTGAAAGGAGTGTAGTTTATTAAAAAGAAGTAGTTCATGTTTTTTAACTTGTACCGATGAAGGATAAACAGGAATTGTTTCTTTTAAAGGGAATACCATTTTATGTTGAATCAATCCTAGAATGGTTGATACAAAAATATTACAATTTCCAAACTGATAGGCGCCTCGTGTGAGTGGTCGTACATTATAAGTTATCGTTCGTTCTTCATTGGCGTGTAAAATAAATCTGAATGAAAAATCTCGTTTTTGAAATTCAATAGGTAACTCTTCAATTATTTCGATATAGGCTAACATGCTGTAATTATTTTTTATAATTAAGGAGATGTTTTGTTCGTCGCCTAATGGCAAAACTTGTGGAGCATTGCGTGTGCATTGAATCTGATTTTCAAAAAACTGAACTAAAATATAATCAATAATGGTAAGTAGAAGCATTATGAGTAAATGAAAATGTGCAACTAAAAAAAGGAAATGAAATCTAAAGCTTAAAATGTATATCACTACAATATATGTCCAAACATAAAAAAACCTTCTCGATACAAATGTATGCGTAATAAATTGATTGAATATGTTATTTAGTTTATTCATGATTTATTCCCATTTGTTTTCATTTAATTAGTATAGGCTAAAATGTTTTTGAAAAAATATTTTAAAACTATTGTATTCATTGATATTTATATCAAAAGATGATTTTTATTTGCAAAAATTTTTTATGCGCATTTATTTTCATTTTATTTTTCAACGTGGTACTTCAATTTTTTGTATGATTTGTTGGATTATATCTTGCGCAGTAATTCCTTCCATTTCTTTTTCAGGTGATGGAATGATTCTATGATTTAATACAGCCGACGAAACGGTTCGTACATCATCTGGTGTTACAAAGTTTCTTCCTGAAATAGCAGCGAATGCTTTACTAGATTTTAGAAGAGAAAGCGATGCTCTTGGTGAAGCACCCAAAAATAAATCTCCATGATTTCTTGTTGAATAAACAACTTGAGCTATGTAATTGATAATCTCATCTTTTATAAAAACTTGCTCTACCAATTCACTGCATCGTTTTATTTCATTGGCGTTTACAACTGTTTTTACTTCTTTACTAATGTTATTATTGAAATCATTATTAAACCGATACAGTATTTGTTTTTCTTCTTCAAAATTTGGATATTCCATTATTATTCTAAAAATAAAACGATCTAATTGTGCTTCGGGCAATCGGTAAGTGCCTTCTTGCTCAATTGGATTTTGAGTGGCCAATACCATAAAAGGATATGACATTGGATAGGTAATTCCATCTACCGAAACTTGTTTTTCTTCCATTAATTCAAATAAAGCAGCTTGTGTTTTTGCCGGCGATCGGTTTATTTCATCTATTAAAATAATATTAGAAAAAACTGGACCAGCTTTGAATGTAAATTCTGAATCTCTTATGTTAAAAACAGAGGTACCTATTATGTCTGTCGGCATTAAATCTGGTGTAAATTGTATGCGTGAAAAGTCGGATTCTATTGTTTTTGCTAATGTTTTGGCGGTTAATGTTTTTGCTATTCCAGGAACGCCTTCTATTAAAATGTGTCCTCCAATAAATAAAGCAGATAGCATTAAGTCAATCGCATTTTCTTGTCCGATGATGACTTTTGCCATTTCTTTTTTTATTTTTTGTGCAACAGATGATACGAATTGTATCTCTGTATTGTCGGTTGTTTGCTGAATGTCTTCCATAGTAATTATTTGCAAGTGGAGTAAAAGAATTCTAATTGTTTATTTATTTTTTGTAATTGTTTTTGTTGGATGGATTTTGTTTTTTTTATTTTTTCTAATTCATCAAATATGGCTTTTATTTTGTCCATTTCTATGTTTGATTTTTGAGCAACTGTTTTGATAAATTCTTCATCAATAAGGTTTGTTTTTAGATAATATTTTTGACGTATATAATTAAGAAATTGAATTCGCATTTCTTCTGCAATTTCAATATGTTCATTTTCTTGATAGTATAACTGTCCAATGGTTTCCACATATTTCAAAGAATTATTTTGTTTAGGTTCAATGATAGGAATGATGTTTTGTCGTCGTTTTGCATGAAAGATCGCATAAATAATAATCCCAATAATAGATAGGTACCAAGCCCATCGCAGTGATTTATTTTTTAAAATAAAATAGATAGGTGACTCTCCAAAAGTAGTATCGTTCTTAAATCCTGAATTTTCATCATTAATCATTTTATTGATTTGAGATGTATTATCCCAAATGGTTTTTGAATGAGGCAAATAGGAGAATAATTTCTCAGTATATTCTAAGCCATCTTTTGTTCGCATAAAATAGTTGGTGAATGGCAATGCTGTTAGTATGAGTACAAATGATCCTTTACCATGTTTTAATTCAACAGCATTTAACCCAATATTATATGAATTTTCATAGGCGATAAAATTTATTTTATTTTCTGATGAAATAGGTTGTTTGATTGTTGAATCCGTAAATGGAACAAATTGATTGAAGTATTGAACAATGGTATCTGCTTTATATAGTTGATAATATTCATAACCATTTTGCTTATTGAGTGTAGGATGAATAAAATTAAAGGTTGTTTTTAATTTATCTTCGTGACTGCTGTCTCTGTTTTTCTCATAAAAAACGGCATAGCTTCCTATTATTTTTAAGTGATATAGTTGTTGTATAATACTATCTCTCAATGTTCCATAAAAATCTTCTGCACCAATAAATACAGTATTTCCAGCGTATGCAAATCGACATAAAGTATCAATTGTGGCAGAATCATAATATGGAAAATGATTAATAAAAATGTAATTATAATGCGTAGTTGAATCCAAGGTTCTAAACGATTCTACAACATTATTATCTATTTCAATAAAGTTAGAATCGTATTTTGATTTTATCAATTCATAAGTTAAAAAAGTTCCATAAGCATTGGTTTTTGTTTTATCTAAATTATAATTCCATTCACTTAAATCTTCTCTAAATACATAATATGCAGCAACAAGCAATGCCAATGATAAGCCTATTAAAATATATATATTGCGTTTTTTTTTCACTTATGTATATTTTGTAAAAAGTTGACAAACTCTTTTTGAATGATGTTGTATTGCATTTCGTCTAATTCAGAATTGCTAAACCAACATGCTTCATAAAACCAAGTAATTTTTTTTAAGGTGTTGTATTCATCTATGTCTTTTATTTCATTCATATAATGTTTATTGGTTTTATATTTTTTCCATATAATTTTTTCTTTTAATGCTAATTTTTGAATTATTTTCAAATAGTACAATCGTATGGCTAATTTGAAGTTTTTGTTTTTGATTGCTTCATATAAATGTGGATCTATGTCGGCAATATCTAAATTTTCCTCTAAGGATTCTAGCTCAATTTTTTGTTTAAACGTGGAGTTGTTTTTTCGAAAAGGATGAATACCTAATACGCGTAAAATAAAATAGATTAACAGCAACAATATTATAGCAAAGAGCATCCATTGTATATTTTTTACTGTTTCTTTAGATATGCTTTTCGACCAATCTTTTTTTTGTATTGTATTTGTAGCATTTGAGGTTGAATCTTCTTTTTCTAGTGCAGAATAATTTTTAATTTTTAATTTTTTCTTTAGTGTTTCCCATTTATCTTTGTCAAAATTTGTAGGAGAAATAGGTTCTTGATATTTTTTTAATTGTGTGTATTTGGCTGCGTCATAATGATTAACTGAATCTTGAGACACACCTATTTTTATTAGGATGCAAAACAAAAGGAATAATAGTTGTATTTTATTTTTGTAATACATTTTTTTTGTGCTTGCCTAGGTTTTCAATTTGATTTTTTAATCCATCTGCACTGATTTTTTCCTTCTGTGAAAAATAAAATACACCTTGATAAATGGTCAAGAAAATATAGGCCAAAATAATTATTGGTGATACTGTAATGAGATATACTATTAAATAAAATTGATTGCTTTCAAAAACTTCATCATTAAAATTCATGCTTATGGCATTTTGTATAATTCCAATCAAACTTGTTTCTTGAGTTAATGTGTAAAATGAATAAATTAATAAGAAAAATACAAGATTAATGATGAATAAATTAAAAATGCCATTGATTGTAACTTGAAAAAATGCATTCACGAAATTTGTTTTTTCTATTGTTGGAAAAATCAAAATATAGGTGCCTATAAATTGAATGGGAACTAAAAAGAATAAAACATAAAATTTTGAAATAATTATAAAAAAGAATACTTGTAAAAGCAGATTAAAAAATATTTTTTGATAATTTATTTTGCACCATTCAATGAAATAAACTGTTATTTTTGCTTGCTGAAGTAGATTGAATTCAAGTTGAAAAATGTAGGCTGTTTTTGTGGAGATATAGGTAAAGAAAATGGGAAAAACATACACAAAAATATTTATTGAATTTAAGACAAAAAGTTTATTTATATTATAAGTATCAGGATATTCTAGATTTATATTTTCAATTAGATATAATTTACCTATTGTTGCACCTACAATTGTAAAAAGCAACGTGCACCAAAATAAAATAGATAAATAGTTGCCAATGTATTTTCTGAAAATTTTGAATGTATCTATAATAATTTCGCTTATTTTTTTTATTTTATAAAACTCAAAAGGCGTAAAATTTTCAGGCAATATTTTTTCTGCTTCTATATTTTTTAAGGTTCCATTTCTTTTTTTTAACCAAGGTAAATACACATAATAACTAAGTATAAATAACAATGAACTAACGATGAGTCCTAAGCGCAATATATCTGGTGCGTTTGTATATCTTGTAAGAAAAGATTCAATTATTCCGGCTACAAACGTAATTGGTAATGCAGAAAAAAATATTTTAGTCGCTCGTTGTGCGCTTGAAAAAAATGCTTGAGTCCGACTGTAAGTACCTGGAAATACTAAGCCTTTTCCCAAAACTATTCCAGCAGCACCACATATTATCATAGCAGAAATTTCTAAGGTACCATGTAGCCAAACGGCTAAAAATGATTCTCTAAATAAATCACGTTCGATAAAGTAATATTGAAAAGCAGCCAACATTAAACCATTACGAATCAGCACAAAAATACTACCAATGGATAAGATTAATCCTGAAAAGAAAGTAAGCACATCTACCATTAAATTATTGCTTACAATCATGATGAACATTTCAATTGGATTACTTTGTTTATATACTGCCATTGGATCTTTTTTTGCAATATTTTTTGCAGTCATTTCTAAATATTCATCACCTAAAATTTTGTTTGCAAAGCTCGGATCGTGTTGATACGTCAGCAATCCAATTAGGATGGCTAGTACAACTACCACGAAAGAGATTAGGAATTCTTTACGATGATAATACATAATAGATGGAAGTTCTTCCATCCAAAAATTCCTAAATACAGATTTTTTTTTCTTTTTTCTATTGAATACTTTTAGAAAAATGGATTGGGCTAAATTATTCAAATACACTCGAACAGAACGATTGCCATAAAACGTTCGTGCATACGATAAATCATCTGTTATTTGAATAAATAATTTACTATAAAGTGCGGAATCTTTCTCTTTATTTTTAGATAAATGCTCAAATTCTTCCCATTTTTTATGGTTTTGTTCTATGAATTTTGTTTCTTTCATCTTTATCTAAAATAAGATAAATCTTAATTATGTATATGAATGTAGGCTATTTTTTTTAAATTTAGATATAGATTCCTGATTTTTATTGTTTTTAATTATGGCAAAAATAGAGGTAAGTACTACGCAAAATGTAATTATACAATATGATACTGCAAATTTTATGTGGCGTATGATTGCTTGGTTAATTGATACCACTATTGTATTTAGTTTTATTTTTTTAATTATCTATTTTTTTTCTTCTCTTTTAATTTCAAATGATGCAACATCTATAAATATATATATATGGATTTTAATATTGTTAGTTTTCAGGTTGACATATTCTTTATTGATAGAAATTTTTACAAATGGACAAAGCATCGGTAAACGCATTGTAGGCATTCAAGTAATTAAACTCAATGGCAATGCGTTAGAAATGAATGATTATTTAATTCGTTGGGCATATCGTGCTATTGACTTTGGATTTTCTGCCTATTCAATAGGTACAATTTCAATTTTTATGAGCGAAAAAAACCAACGATTAGGTGATATGATTGCCAATACAACAGTAATTAAACTTAAATCTGAAAAAGTAGTTACGCTAGAAGATTTACAAAACTTACCAGATAAGGATGATTATATACCTAAATATCCTTTAGTAATTCGTTATACAGACGAAGATATGTTGGTGTTGAAGAGTTTATTATTGCGATATTATCAATATAAAAACCAGACGTATGCTAATTTGTTGAAAGAAACCGTAGGTACATTAAAAAGCCAAATGGACTTAACAGATATTCGTGTAAATGATTCAGATTTTTTAAGAGATATAATTAGTGAATATGTCATTTTAACTCGATAATAGATGCATAAAAAAAAGTCCCGAAAAATCGGGACTTTTTTTTATATCAAACAAAATTATTTTGTTGTAGTTTTTGTTTTTGTTGGCGCTTTTGTAGTTTTTGTTGGCGCTTTTGTAGTTGTTTTTACTGTTGCTTTTGTAGTTGTTTTTGTTGCAGCAGGCGTTGTTGTTTTTACTGGTGTTACAGCAGGAGCAGGAATAATTGTTGCTGGACTTGTATTGGCATTTTCTACAACTGCAGCTTCTACTGTTCCACTAATTCTTAAAACTACAGGAGAATTTTTTGAATTAGAATTTACAGTAACACTTTTTGAAAAAGGTCCAACTCTATGTGTATCATAATGAACTTTAATTTCTGCTTTTTGACCAGGCATAATCGGTTCTTTAGGATAAGTAGGAACGGTGCAACCACAAGAGCCATGTGCTTCGCTAATGATTAATGGCGATTTTCCTGTGTTTGTAAAAGTGAAAACTCTGTTTCCATCAGCATCTTGCTTAATGGTACCATAATCAATCGCATCTTTTTCAAAGGTCATGTTTGATGCATTTGGATCAGTACTAATTGCTGAAGGAACAACGTCATCGTGAGCAAAAACACCTAAAGTGCTTGTCATAATTGATAATGCTAAAATTAATTTTTTCATGTTGTTTTTTTTATTTGATATAACAAATGTAATGCCTTTTATAGTATCACATACTAAATGAAATATTTTTTAAGTATAGTTTAACAAAATTCGTTTATTCTTTAAAAAACTAAGGTATATTTGTATCAAATACATGTATGAATAGATATTGGATACTCTTTTTATTTCTTTTATTTTTTTCCACCACTATACACGCAGAAATTGGTGTTGCTGCTGGTGCTCGTGCTGGTTTCAATATTTCCTCATTACGTAAATATAATGCGCCATTCAATTTTAAAAAACGTGTTAATTTAGGATCTGATATTGCTGGTGTACTTCGTTTAGATTTTAATAAGTATATAAGTTTACAAACCGAAATTGAGTTTACACAAAAAGGACAAGGATGGAAAATGTCAGAAGACTCTTTAAAATATTCTGGTAAACAAGTGATTAATTATGTTCAATTTCCAATTTTGGCTATTGGTCGATTCGGAAATGATAAAATAAAAGGGATTATCCAATTTGGACCTTATGTATCTTATTGGACTGGTGGATATGTTCAAAATTCTGTAAGCATAGACAAACAATCAAAAAATTCAACCACGATGAAACATACTTTTGTTGAAAATGATAGACGTGTGGATGCGGGTTTAGTTGTGGGCGCTGGTGCAGATTTTAAAGTGGGAAAAGGTTGGATAGAATTGGCTCTAAGATATGATGCTGGGTTTATTGGGCTGAGTAAAAAATCAACAATTGCTCCGAAAACATTTAATTCCAATTTTGGGATTTCAATTTCATATTTATATTCCATTAAAAGTATTGAATAACTATTTTTTTAATGAGCACAGCACTTAAAAATTTTCTATGCGAATATGTTCAACTTCCAACGAATGTGTTAGAAGAAATAGTCTCAAAATTTAAATCTAAAAAAATAAATAAAAATGATTTTGTTTTACAAAAAGGGGAAATATGTAAAGATTTAATTTTTGTTCAAAAAGGTTGCTTACGTTTGTATTACATACAAGAAGACATAGAAATTTCAGTTTGGTTTGCACTTGAACATTCATCAGCCATTGAAATTTATAGTTTCATAAGCGAAAAACCAACAGATTATTTTTTACAAGCCATTGAAGATACAGAAATCTTATTTCTACCTAAATCAACATTAACATCTTTATATCTAACCTATCCCAAATTACAAGAACTCATGCGTAAATTCTGGGAAGATGTAATATTGCATTTGTTAGCACGTTTTACTGCCTTACAACGAGATTCAGCAGATAAACGATATTTGGATTTACTAAATAAACCTGAATTGTTTCAAACGATTCCACAAAAATATTTAGCTTCTTTTATTGGTGTAACACCCACCTCATTGAGTAGAATAAAAAAGAATATTAAGAAAATGTAGTTTTTAAAGTGGATGCAACTTTATTACTCCAAATTATATCTTATTTAAAATAAAAATTATGCTAACACAAATTCAATCTCTAACAGATCTTAAATTATTTGATAAACTATTTGATCAAATGATAGGTTATGCTCCCAAATTAGTAGGAGCAATTTTGCTTTATTTTATTGGGTCATTTTTAATCAATAGATTAGTGAAAATTTTTGGTAAAGTAATGATTCGAAAAAATTATGATAAATCTTTACATACCTTTTTAAGTTCATTAATTAAAGTATCACTTACCATACTTTTATTTTTAAGTATTGCCGGTATGATTGGTATTGATATCACCTCTTTTGCAGCGCTATTGGCAGGTGCAGGTTTGGCCATTGGTGCTGCTTTGAACGGTTCGTTAGGTAATTTAGCTGGTGGCGTAATGATGTTGGTATTTAAACCATTTAAAGTGGGCGATTTAATAGAAGCGCAAGGCGCAATCGGAACAGTAACAGAGCAAGGTATTTTTGCAACAACTATTTTAACTTCGGATAATAAAACTACTATAATTCCAAATGGGCCACTTTCTACTGGCGTGATTACAAACTATACTACGCATGGGAATCTAAGAGTAGATTTGTCAATGGGAATTGCACTTAATCAAGATATTGATAAAGCACGAAAAGTGGCAACTGAAGCGATGTTGAGCCACCCAAAAGTATTGAAAAATCCAGCACCTGAAGTAAGTGTTCTAAAAGTGGCAGATGGCATGTGTTTATTGGCAATTCGACCATATACCACACAAGTAGATTATTGGGATGTAAATTTTGGTGTGCAAGAATTAGTAAAAAAAGCGTTTGATGTAAATGCCATAGAAGGACCAACGCCTACAAGAATAATCATTCAAAAATAATTGATATTGATGAGCCGATTGCGTAGCAATCGGCTCTTTGGTAATGTAATTATAATAATGTAATTCCTTTTTGTTTTTGTTTAACTCTTTCTTCGTCTGCCCAAACGCTTACTTGTACTTCGCCCACATGTGCTCTTTTGAGCATAAACATACACAATCGAGATTGACCAATTCCGCCACCAATACTTTCAGTAAGTTCATCATTCAAGAGCATTTTGTGAAATGAAAGCTGTTTTCTTTCTTCACATTTTTTCTCTGATAATTGTTTTTCTAAGGCTGTTTTATTTACTCGAATTCCCATGGATGAAAGTTCAAATGCAGATTTTAAAATGGGATGCCACACAATAATATCACCATTTAAGCCATTAAATCCATCTTCATTTGGTGTGCTCCAATCATCATAATCAGCTGCACGTCCATCATGTACTTTTCCATTGGAAAGCTTACCGCCAATCCCAATTATAAAAACAGCACCTAATTCTTTTACAATCAAATTTTCTCTTTCCTTTTCTGATAAATCTGGATAGCGTTGTAATAATTCTTCTGAATGGATGAAACTAATTTCTTCTGGTAATACTGGCGTTAATGTTGGATAATGTTGTTCAATTATTTGTTCTGTTTCTTTAAATGCTTTAAATATTTTTTTTACAGCATCTTTTAAAAAAGAAAGATTTCGATTTTCAAAAGAAATATGTTTTTCCCAATCCCATTGATCAACATATATAGAATGAATTGGACTGTATTCTTCATCAGGTCGTAAGGCACGCATATCCGTTAAAATTCCTCTATCAATTTCAACTTCTAATTCTTTTAAACGCACACGTTTCCATTTTGCCAATGAATGTACAACCACTGCTTTTTGTTCATTTAAAGATTTTATTGGAAAGGATACAGGACGTTCAATTCCATTTAAATCATCGTTTAAGCCAGTTCCATCTAATACAATCAGCGGTGAGGATATTTTTGTTAAATGTAAATAATCACTTAAAAATCTAGAAAAAGTATCTTTTACTAAAGTAATTGCAGCTTCACGCTGTAAAATCTCATTCATCTTTTTATTTTTTTTTTATAAAGTTTGATAAATGTCGTTTTTTTTCAGGTGAAAATGAAATAATACGAAAAATCTAAAAATATTGAATTCAATTTTATTGCCATAGGACATTTTTTAATCTCATTTTCTGTTGTAATTTTACACATCAAAAATACAAATATGGCAATAACATCACCAACTATCGATTTTAGCTTAAAATACAAAGTTAAAGATATGTCCTTAGCAGAATGGGGCAGAAAAGAAATCACCTTAGCAGAAGCAGAAATGCCGGGCTTAATGGCATTACGTGAGGAATTTGGTCCTTCGCAACCATTAAAAGGTGCTCGAATTGCAGGTTGTTTGCACATGACGATACAAACAGCTGTTTTAATCGAAACATTAGTGGTATTAGGTGCAGAAGTTACTTGGTCTTCTTGTAATATTTTTTCTACACAAGATCATGCCGCTGCGGCAATTGCTGCCGCTGGAATTCCGGTGTTTGCTTGGAAAGGAATGAATGAAGAAGAATTTAATTGGTGCATTGAACAAACTTTATTCTTCGGTTCAGAAGATAGACCATTAAATATGATTTTAGATGATGGCGGCGATTTAACCAATATGGTATTTGACAATTACCCTGAATTAGCAAAAAATATCAAAGGTTTATCAGAAGAAACAACAACAGGTGTTCACCGTTTATATGAAAGAATGGAAAATGGAACCTTGTTAATACCAGCTATCAATATCAACGATTCAGTTACTAAGTCTAAATTTGATAACAAATATGGATGTAGAGAAAGTTGTGTGGATGCAATTCGTCGTGCTACAGATGTAATGATTGCAGGTAAAGTAGCTGTTGTTGCTGGTTTTGGCGATGTAGGCAAAGGCTCTGCTGAATCATTACGAGGTGCAGGTGCTCGTGTTATTATTACAGAAATTGACCCAATTTGCGCTTTACAAGCTGCAATGGAAGGATATGAAGTTAAAAAAATGACGGATGCCATTAAAGAAGCAGATATAGTGGTTACCACTACAGGTTGTCGTGATATTATTACAGGTGAACATTTCAAAACCATGAAAGATAAAACGATTGTTTGTAACATCGGTCATTTCGATATTGAAATAGATGTCGCTTGGTTAAATAACAATTATGGTCATACTAAAAATACCATAAAGCCTCAAGTAGATTTATATACAATTGACGGAAAAGACGTGATTTTATTGGCAGAAGGACGTTTGGTAAACTTAGGTTGTGCAACAGGTCATCCCTCATTTGTTATGTCAAATTCTTTCTCTAATCAAGTTATTGCTCAATTAGAATTATGGGTAAATACAGATAAATATGAAAATAAAGTGTACATGTTACCGAAACATTTAGATGAGAAAGTAGCTCGTTTGCATTTGAAAAAAATAGGAGTGGAGTTAGATGTATTAACTGCAGAGCAAAGTTCTTATTTAAACATTCCAACCGAAGGGCCATACAAACCTGAATATTATAGATATTAAGTATTCATTCTTTGTAATTTTTATAAATCCTGAAACTAAAATTTCAGGATTTTTTTATTCAACATTAATTATTTTTTAAGCAGATGATTTGCATTTTCATATTTCAAATAATATTCTATCTTTGCAATCCAGTTCAATAGAGCAAAATGGACATCGTAGCTCAGTCGGTTAGAGCATCGGATTGTGGTTCCGAGGGTCGTGGGTTCGAACCCCATCGTTGTCCCATTTAAGCCAAACTGTCAATAAACATTGATAGTTTGGCTTTTTTTTTAATGCAACGCATCACCTTAAATTACTATTTTTTTGATTTTCGATTTTTAAAAATTGAAAATTAGAAAAAGTATTTTACCCATCCTAAAATTTAGTTTACCGATTTAGAAATTAAATCCTGCTGCAAGTGTATATGCAATTAAATGGACATAGACTCG
Organism: Chitinophagales bacterium; assembly: GCA_017984135.1. Lineage (GTDB taxonomy): Bacteria > Bacteroidota > Bacteroidia > Chitinophagales > JADIYW01 > JADJSS01. The sequence continues at coordinate 15,309 of JAGNZZ010000044.1, forward strand.
ATTTACAATAAGAATTATTTTAGCATGAAAAATAGTGCATTAAAAATTGCAGTCTAAAACCGAAAGTATGGCAGTCTGTTAGAAATCTACCCAACAAAAAAATTGGATTTTTCCTAAAGTGCTGGTTTTTTCACAGCCTGACGTTTTGCAGCTTGGCGAAGGTGGCGGATTTCGGAGCACAAAACTTCAGGTTTGCACGTCAGCCCACCTGACGCAAAACCCATGTTAGTGGTTCGGGCTTTTGTCAGTCGTTTCATTTTTTTTCTAGGTTTTAAAAAGCAACAACAGCAAGTGAAGCCCTATCCCAAATAAAAAACCTTGAACAGAAAATCCCGTCAATTTTCGCTGTATGAAATGAGTTGAAAGGTTTAAATGGTTTATTGGGTCAATGTAAAAGCTCACGTTAATTCCCAATGTCGCCAATATCAAAATACTACTTGCCACAAGATGAAGATTTTTTGTATTGCTCTTTTGCAGGGAATAGCTGATTAGTAAATGAACAAGTCCACTGAATAAAATATAAATATGATTTGCCCTAAGCATCATTCTAACTAAGGTGTCTTGTGGCTCTACTGAAAAGTAATTCAGTCGCATTAAAAATCCTGTTATCACAAAATGAATGATAATTCCAAGTCCAAAGTAAAAGTGTATTCTCTTTAAAGTTGTCATTTTATCTTTTATAGAAAATATAATCTGTAACCAAAGGGTCAAGTCCATTTTGCTTAAACTCGGTTGCTATTTGTCCCTTGTGATAAGTTGAATGATTGATAACGTGAAAAAATATGTCCCGAATACTGTTGTTAAAAGTTTGTCCTTTGCTGTTTGCGTAGTTAATGGTTTCGGTTAAGTCAAACTTATCAAGTATATGCAAAGTCTGTTCGTAGTTTATTTGGTCAATGGTTTTTAAGTCCGAAACTGCGTGAAGTTCCCAAACTCCAAAAGTCGGATTTTTTAGGTTAATTCGGTTATTCCAAATTTGATGAGCATTTAAAATGTGGTTAAATAATTTTACCGACTTTTCGGAAGTCTTGTCTGGATTGTCATTAAAAACGTCAAACAACTTTTGGTTGAATTGATGTCCGTATTCAAATAGTTCTTTAAAAAATTGTTTCATTAAATTTTGTCTTGTCTTGAAAAAAGTTTACACTTTTTGGTTGAAAATCCTGATACAAATTTACACATTTTATTTAATCCTAAATACCGTTTTCATTTGCTGAACGTTCGTTTTCATTT
>JAGNZZ010000013.1 GCA_017984135.1 Chitinophagales bacterium
AGGTAAAACACATGTCACTAAATTTGTAAAAGATTAATTAAAATTTGAACTAATTTTTGCAGAGCCATGATTTTAAAATTATGGCTCTGTTTTTTTTATTTTATTGGATACTAGTGAAATAAAATATCAATTTAAATTAAACGTTACTGAATAAATTGAGTATATTTTGAACTTGAAACGAAAAATTTGAACATTTTAATCCTCAATTACGAATACCCACCTTTAGGTGGAGGCGCTGGAATTGTTACGCGACATTTGGCCAATGAATTTATGGCTAAAGAACATAAAGTAACTATAGTGACGACTTGGTTTTCAGGTGAGCCGGAATATTATACTGAAAATAATTTAACACTCATTCGCTTAAAAGCAAAACGTAAACATACACATCAATCCAATCCATTGGAAATGTATGATTGGATGATAAAAGCAAAAAAATACTGTGCAAAACAATTCAAAGCCGGTGATTTTGATATCTGCTTGTCGAATTTTACATTGCCTGGTGGATATGTTGCATTGCATTTAAAAAATACAATTGGATTGCCTTTTTTTATCCTATCGCATGGCCATGATATACCATGGTTTAGTCCTGCGCAGATGTTTTTTTGGCATTTATTGTGTTACCCATTTATTAAAAAGATTCTCCAATCATCTGTCAATAATATTATTTTAACACAAGAATTGAAACAGTTTTCGGATAAAATGGTAGGTAAGCAATGGGCTCAAAAAAATGTAGTCATTCCAAATGGTTTGTTGCCCACGCATATTCGAAAAGGCTTCCATCATTCCGATAAATCAATTAAAATAGTATTTGCAGGACGATTAGTAACTCAAAAAAATCCATTAAGTATTTTGCAAGCACATTTGATTTTGGAAAAACAAAATATTCCGGTTCATTTAAAAATTATTGGCGATGGTGTGCTTAAACAAGAATTAGAAAATTTTGTATCAATCAATAAATTGTCAAACATCGAATTTTCTGGTAAAATTAGCCATAGTCAAGTAATGGATGAATTGACGAAAGCCCATATTTTAGTAGCACCAAGTAGAGAAGAGGCAATGTCTCTAGTTGTTTTAGAAGCGATATCCTGTGGTGTTTATGTCATTGCAACAGCAATCAGTGGCAATAATGAGCTAATTGAAGAAGGCGTAAATGGAGATTTTGTAGCGTATGATCAGCCAACACAAATTGCGCAAAAAATAAGTGCCTTTTATAATGATAAATTTTTGAAGGATTATCAATATCCATCCTTAGTATTGCAAAATTTATATCAGAATTATTCATGGAAAAATACAGCTGAAAAATATTTAAGCTTGTTTTCAGCGGCTATAAATACCAATTCAAAGTTGCTTTAATATTTTTTAATAAATAATATAATCTATTCAATCGCAACAAATAAGTAATTTTGTTTTTTCCTTTTATGGTTTGATGAGGAAGTTGGTATTTTTTATATTGAAATGCTAAAAAGGAACCTTCTAAACAATCATTTTTATCAATATTTAAATTTCTAAATTCTTCGTTCATCCAATGAATTACCTTCCATTCTTTAGGAATGGACGATTTGTTTTTTAGCAATGAAAGTACAATTGGAAAACTATCTATATTCGAAATAGCTTGAATATAATTTTCGAGTTGATACCTTTTTATTCCATCATTTAAAATTTCAATAGGCAACATCCAATTTGTATTGTTTTCATTTATATTTTTACTAGCTTGTTGATAACACCATTGCATCAGTTCACTTTTGGGTGGACATTTCATGAAATTGCCTACTGCACCTGATTTATGATGATACCTGAAAAAATATTCAGTATTGATATTTATGTTTTGAATGCATGTTACATCCATGTCTGTCCATATTCCACCATATTCATATAATAATTTATATCGAAATATATCAGAAAATCCGGCATAACTTCCTTTTCCATGTCCGAATTTATTTTTGTTGGAATAAAAAAAAACGGCTTGTTTGGGAATTATTTCATTTGCATCTCGTACGGTACAACCATTTGGAATATTTTCAATTTGCTGATATGTCCATAAATGAAATTGAAAACCATGTTGTAGGAAAGAGTGAATAGTCAATAATTCTAATGCAGACATTTTATTTCCTATCCACAAACCATGGATTACGCTAGATGATGTAGCAGTATAATTATTGGGCATCTTCTTTTAAAATAAAATGATAAAATAAACAGATAGAAAAAAAGGCTAACATAAACGAGGAAGTAAAGGTGATGACAATGAAATCAATGGCAAAGTCAGTTTCTTTCATCGTATAGAAATATTTTATCATTGAATAAAAACAAGTGAGTGCAAATAAAAGCATCCAGAATTTTAGTTGCTGTGTATTCAGTTGGAAGGAAGATGTATTTCGTAATGGTAAGGGTAAATATATAATGATAAAATAGAAGCCAATGAAACTTAATAATAAAGGTGGAAAATAAATGGCGGCATAATAGGAGGAAACAGCAATTGAATCAGAATTAGTTAAAAATAAAAAAAACATTTTTATAGAATAGGCATCAAATAGATGTCCTAATATATCGAGTAATAAATGTAAATAAATGGCAATAAGAATAGATATGGCTATTTTAATCCCATTTATTTTTAGTTCATTTTTTAATTCAATGGATAAAAATGGCGTTAAATAGGATTGAAAATTCAGGGGCAACATTTTTAAGAGTATTTTTTGGCAATACAAATGAAAGGCAATTAAACTCACCAGAGCCAAAGGAAAAATCATGCCTAGAACACAAAATAAATCGTATTGAAATATATGATGTCGATTTTCTGTAAATCGAAAAAGTATATCGTAATCAGGAGCGATGCTTCCAAAAATTAATCCTGAAATATGCAACTGAGATGTCCATTTTTTTTTAATCGGCAGTACATATCCAATATGTGCAAACGTAAAAGGCATTATAAAGTGTACTATAAATTTAGAACACTAAAAGTACCATTTATACCTTAATTAATTACAATAGAAAGATACATTTTATGGTGTATAAAAAATTAGATTTAAGTAACTCACCTGCCGTTGTTGGTTTGCAACCAACAAATTTTTTCGACCTTAGTAAAGTTTGGGTGTGGATGCTTATCAGCGTTACCGCTCAATTTAATTTCGAATAAAAATAGTTGTTTTTCAAACTTTGCCATTTCATTTTTATAACACCCAAAACAGCTTCTTGTATAATACTTCCATTCATTTTTGAAGTACCTACTTCTCGATCTTTAAAAACGATGGGTACTTCAATAATTTTTGAAGCCGTAAGCCATACCGCAAATTTCATTTCAATTTGAAAGGCATATCCAACAAATTTTATCTTATTTAAGTCTATTTGTTGAAGTATGGCATTCGAATAACAAACAAATCCAGCAGTAGTATCTTTAATGCGCATACCTGTTACTATACGTACATAAATAGAAGCAAACCATGATAAAAATAATCTATCAAAAGGCCAATTGACTACACCACCACCTTTTATATATCTACTGCCTATGGATAATTGTGCACCTTTGTTTTCACAGGCATCTAATAATTCTAAAAGCTTCTCTGGAGGATGCGAAAAATCAGCATCCATTTCAAAAATATATGAATATCCGTTTTCTAAAGCCCATTTAAATCCAGTGATATATGCAGTACCTAAGCCTAGTTTGCCGCTTCGTTCAATGATATGAATTTTATTAGGGAACTGCAACATCATTTCTTTCACTATTTGTGCCGTTCCATCTGGTGAACCATCATCAATTATAAGTACTTCAAATCTATCGGAAAGATGTAATGTATAAGGAATTATTTTTGCAATATTTTCCTTTTCGTTATATGTTGGTATAATGATTATGCAATCTTTCATCAATAAACAAAAATACACATAAACTTAGTTTATTTGTATTAGGTTAACTGTTTTTAATAGTCGAATGCTCAAATTTTAATCTTTTAGAAATTTTATGTACTCTAAATAAATGAGATGCCTCCAAAATTTCCTGAACTCATTAACAACAACACACAATTACCACTCAATTCTTTTTCAATTTTTTCTTTTAAGGTATTCGCATTTTTAAATACGAAAATGGAATCATCTGCAAATTGAGCTTTCAGCCATTGTTCATCTAAATCTTGTTTATTTTTTATTTTTAATGCTTCCTCATCTAAAAATAATATTTTAACATCAGCAGCATCTAATGAATGTTGGTATTGCTCAATGAAATTTTCTTGTAATGAACTATAGGTGTGTAACTCAAAAACAGCAATAATTTTTCTTGATTTATATCGTTCTCGCACGGCTTTTACTGTGGCGCTTACTTTACTTGGTGCATGCGCAAAATCTCTAAAAATAGTTTGCTGGATTGCTTTATCTTCTTTTATTTTTTCTAATCGTTTGGCCGCACCTTGAAAGGATTGAAAATTAATCAGTATGTCATCTTCCGCTATTCCAACTAGTTTTCCAACTTCAAACGCCGCTTTTAAATTCGCAAAATTATGAGAGCCAAAAATAGTTATAGGATATTCGTTGTGTTGGTATAAAAGAAAATTATCATCATTGCGGACAATAAATTCAAATGCTTTGTAAGGAATTAGATGAATTTGGAGTGGAAGATGGTTTATCATCTTCACCAATTCTTCATCATCACTGTTGTATATTAAATAACCATCTGGTTGAATACTTAAAATGAATTTCCGAAATGTTTCTAAATATGCTTCAAAAGTTGGAAACACATTAATATGATCCCAAGCAATGCCCGAAATGATAGCAATGTGTGGATGGTAATGTAAAAATTTACTACGTAAATCCAATGGAGAAGTTAAATATTCATCTGCTTCTATAACCATTAATGGCGCATCGTTCGATGTTTTTACCATAAAATCAAATCCATCTAGTTTTGCACCTACTAAATAATCAAATGCTTTTTGGTTTGTACGAAGCAGGTGCATGATCATTGATGTGATAGATGTTTTGCCATGACTTCCGGCAATGGCAATGCGTGTTTTATCTTTGCATTGTTCAAATATAAATTCAGGAAACGAATAGATTTTTAAACCTAATTCTTGTGCTTTTATTAATTCAGGATTATCGGACTTGGCATGCATTCCCAAAATGATGGCATCAATGTTAGTCGTTATTTTTTCAGGAAACCAACCTATTTGTTCCGGCATTAAACCCAGTTTTTCCAAATTCGACTTTGCGGGTTCAAAAATGGCATCATCTGAACCACTTACTCGATTACCTTGGTTTCTTAAATGCGAAGCCAATTGATGCATGACAGCACCTCCAATGGCTATAAAATGAAAATATTGCATGTTCAAAAATAGAGAACTATTCTATTTAGGACATACCTATTTATTCACAATTCCAATTTAAATTTTTGTTTCTTTTATACGACGCAAGCATAGTCAAATTGTTAAAAAATATAAATATAGGATGTATAACTGCAATAAATAGTCTATTTTTGCGTAGTAAGTCAAACGTAAACAATATGAAATTTATTAAAAACACCGTATTAGCATCTATGTGCTTGTTCTTAACAGTTGCAACCACTTCTTGTGCCAGAAAAAATTCTACAGGTTGTCCAGGTTGGTCAAAAGTTAAATATGAACAAACGACTAAAAAACACGTTTAAGTAGTTATGAAATGGGAAAACTTAATTTCTGAATCGCAATTTTCAGAATTAGTAAAATCAGAAAATGTATTTGCTGTTTTTAAACACAGTACAAGGTGTTCCATAAGTTCTATGGCTAAAAATAGATTAGAACGTGATTGGAAATTAGATTTTCCTATTTATTATTTAGACTTGTTAAATTTCAGATCCATATCCAATCAAATTGCAGCAATTTCAGGTGTGGAACATGCTTCACCTCAGTTAATCGTTTTCCAAAATGGAAAAGTTATTTACCATGAAAGCCATAATGCAATTACCATTAGCGATATTAAGGTAGCTTAATCTTTTTTCAAAAATTCAATCTTTATTTTTTGTTGTATAGAGGTATTTAAACTCTTTGCCACTGGACAAGTATGCGCTGCATTAATTAAAATCTGTTTTTCTTTTCCTGTGAAATTGTCATCTGGAATTTGAAGGTGAATTTCGATTTCACCAATTCGCCTAGGTTCGCTATACATAATCTTTGTTACATGAATTGAGGCACCAATGATATTTTTTTCTAATTGATTTGCTTTAATACCTAATATGGTTAACATACAAGAACCCAATGCAGTTGCCACTAAATCTGTAGGTGAAAAGGCTTCACCTTTTCCTAGGTTGTCGGTAGGCGCATCCGTAATAATTTGGTTGCCACTGTTTATGTGAACTGCTTCAGTACGCAATTCGCCTAAATATGTTATTTTTGAGGTGAACATAAAAAAATGTTTTACTTTTAAACTATATTACTCAATTTAGCGTCTTAATATAAGTGAAAATATTGTACAAAATTATAATAATATTGGTAAGCACGTTAACTTTTATCAACGTAAAAGCTCAACGTAGAGAAGAATCTAATCTAAATAGAGATTCGGTTTTATATAAAAAAAGCTGGTCAGCTGGCGCACGTTTAAAAAGTGATGGCTTTTCATTAGCAGCAGAATTTACCAAATCCAAACGATATAAAAGAAGTATTTTATTTCAAGCTCAATTTTCCTATTTTATTCATCCAAAACAAACCAAACAAGCATCCCGATATGGAGGTGGCGGATTGTTTGGTGATGGATTTAAACCATTTTATTATGGCAAACAAAACACGTTATTTTCATTATATGCAGGTGCAGGTCAAAAATTTTTAATTGCTGAAAAAGGAAAACGTCATGGCGTGCAAATATTTGTTCAATATGCTGGAGGTATTTCTTTAGGACTTTTAAAACCATATTACTTACGAGTGATTCCGAAGCCACTAACCACCGCCAGTGAAGATGATTTAGTAGATGTTACGTATGAAGAAGGCGTTGATAATAGTTTTTTAGATTTTGAAAGAATAGTAGGTGCTTCCGGATTTGGTAAAGGATGGAAATTTAAAGCATTACCTGCTTTGCACATCGAAGTTGGCATGCAATTCGATTTTGGAAAAAATGATAGTTTTATCAAAGCATTAGAAGTTGGAATTATTTCTGATTTCTATTATAAAAAAGTACCGGTAATGGTAGATAATAATCGATTTTTATATCCAAGTGTGTACGCCGGATTTATGTTAGGAAAACGAAAAGAAAAATAAATTGTGAATGTTCCAATGGAGCATAAAATTTGTATAAATGGCTGAAGTAGAAATGATATCACCCAAACCAAGAAAACCAGAATGGTTAAAAGTTAAAATTCCGATTGGTGAGAATTATAAAAAAGTTAGAAACTTAGTAGATACTTATAAATTACACACGATTTGCGAAAGTGGAAGTTGTCCGAATATGGGCGAATGTTGGGGTGCTGGCACTGCCACGTTTATGATTTTGGGAAATGTATGTACCCGTTCATGTTCCTTTTGTGCCGTTGCCACCGGAAGACCAAATCATGTAGATTATGACGAACCCAAACGCGTAGCAGAAGCGATAAAATTAATGCAAGTGAAACATGCGGTTATCACTTCAGTCAATAGAGATGAACTTCCGGATAAAGGAGCTCAAATTTGGCACAATACAGTAATCGCAGTGAAAGAACTATCACCCAATACAACTATAGAAACCTTAATTCCTGATACCAAATCAGATTGGAACGCCTTAGAAATAATGATTAGCGCAGGACAAGAAGTAGTTTCACATAATATGGAAACCGTTAAAAGGTTATACAGAAAAGTTAGACCTCAAGCTAAATACGAACGAAGTTTAGAACAAATTCAACGTACGAAAGATTTTGGGAAACGTACTAAAAGTGGTATTATGTTGGGCTTAGGTGAAACCGAAGAAGAAGTGTTTGAAATCCTTCATCATTTGAAAAATCATGGATGTGATGTGGTGACTTTAGGGCAATATTTACAACCAACTAAAATGCATATTGAAGTAGCCGCATTTATTCATCCCACACAATTTGCTAAATATAAAGAATATGGTTTGTCTATTGGTATTCCGTATGTAGAAAGCGGCCCAATGGTACGTTCCTCCTATCATGCGGAACGTCATATCTAGCACATTTGATTTAAATTTAATATTTATTCTTTTATTCACATTTACATTTATTCACACTATTTAAAAAGCTAAAAACGGCTTATTTTTTCTATTTTTGCACAAAATCAATAAGAATGAATAAAAAGTACAAACTGATTAATGGCATAGTGGGAATTATTGTTTTTGCCATTTCAACTTGGCAATATGCATCCACTATGGAATCAGCAGGTAGCCTTTGGGATTGTGGTGAATTTGTTTCATGCGTGTATAAATTACAAGTAGCACATCCACCAGGAGCACCTTTTTTCATGTTATTAGGAAGATTGTTTACATTGCTTAATCCAGAGAATCCGGCATTAATGGTCAACTTTATGTCGGCTTTAATGTCATCGCTTTCTGTGTTGTTTTTGTATTTTACAATCGTCTTAGTGGCCAAACAACTTCTAACAAAAGAAGGTGATGAGCTTACAATTGGTTCCTTTATTGCAATGCTAGGTGCTGGAACTGTAGGTGCTTTAGCTTGTTCTTTTAGTGATACGATGTGGTTCTCAGCCGTAGAAGGTGAAGTATATGCATCATCCACTTTTTTTATCTCAATCGTATTATGGGCAGTGGTTAAATGGAACGATGATGCCGATAAACCACATGCCAACAGATGGTTGGTATTTGCAGCATTCATGGTTGGAATTTCATTAGGTGTTCATTTGTTATCATTATTGGTTATTCCAATTGCTGTTATCATTTATTATTTTAGAAAATACAATCCAAGTATAATCGGATTTGTAGTGGCATTTTTAATCGGATTTATATTCTTAGGAGTAGTTCAAGTAGGTGTCGTTCAAATGGCAGTAAAAATTGCCGGAATGGTAGAACTCTTCTTTGTTAACTCACTAAATTTGCCATTTAATGTTGGATTTCTATTTACTTGGATTTTAATCTTTGGAGGATTAGTTTCTATTATTTATTATGCACATAAAATTAAACATGCCGACTTACAATTACTGTCCGTTTGTTTATTGGTAATATTTATCGGATTTACCTCTTATGCAATGGTGCCAATTCGTTCATCCGCTAATCCACCGATAAACATGAACGCACCAAAAGATCCATTTAGTTTATTGTCATATCTAAACCGTGAACAATACGGATCTAGAGCCTTAGTAAAAGGACCACTGTTTGATGCACAACCGGTAGATTATGAAGTAACAGGAAAAGACTATTATAAAAATTTAGTTACTAAAAAGTATGAAGTAAAAGGCGAAAAAATATCCTATAAATACGATCCGAAAGAGGAGATGATTTTCCCCAGAATGGGACCAACGAATGATGGTGAAAGTGCCGCCGCTTTTTATCAATACTGGACAGGATTTCAAGGAGAACCTACTTTTGGAGACAACCTAAAATATTTTTTCCATTACCAGTTGCGTTATATGTATTGGCGATATTTTATGTGGAACTTTGCAGGCCGACAAGATGACTTACAAGGTACACCTGGAAATGAACGCATGAATGGCGATTGGTTAAGTGGGATTTCCGTAGTGGATAATATGCACTTAAGTGGCACACAAGAAGGATTGCCAGACGTATTATTAAAAGAAAAAGCCAGAAATAATTTTTATTTATTGCCATTAATTTTAGGATTAATAGGCTTAATTTATATGTATCAAAAAAATAAACAACAAACCATCGTGTTTGGATTGCTCTTTTTTGTAACCGGTATAGCATTGATAATCTATACCAACCAGCCACCACGTGAACCACGCGAACGAGATTATGTGTTAGTGGGTTCATTCTATACATTTTGTATTTGGATAGGTTTAGCAGTTGTCGCTATTTTTGATTTTCTAAGAAAAAAAATACCCGCAGCACCCATCGCAATAGGAATCACAGTTATCTGTTTATTTGTTCCTTTTATTATGGCAAAAGCCGGTTGGAATGACCACAATAGACATGGTCGATTTATGGCACGTGATTTTGCCTCCAATTATTTAGAAAGTTGCCCGCCAAATGCCATTTTATTTACACAAGGCGATAATGATACATATCCATTGTGGTATGCTCAAGAAGTAGAAGGAATTAGAACCGATGTGCGTATTGTAAACTTAAGTTTATTGGGTGTTGATTGGTATATAGATTATTTACATAAAGCAGCCAATAAATCTGCACCAATTCCTTTCTATAAAGATTTTAATGCCGATAAATACAGAGGCAGCAATCGAGATGTTATCCAATACAATAACCAATCAAACTATGCGAACCCTAATGAATATTATGATATTCAAAATATCATGAAATTTATTTTGAGTGATGATGTAGAATTTAAAGCACAAACCAGTAGAGGTGAAGCCGTAAATTACTTACCAACTACCAAATTGAAACTAAAAGTAGATAAAATTGCTATTGAAAAAAACAATATAGTTCCAACTGAATATAAAGATAAAATAGTAGATGAAATTGTTTGGGATTTAGGGAAAACTAGAATCATTAAATACGATTTGGCATTGTTGGCAATGGTGGCTGCTGGTGATTGGAGCCGTCCAATTTGTTTTTCTAATACAGTAGATGCTTCTTACTATAATGGCTTAGATAAATACTTAATGCAGGAAGGTCAAATTTTACGTTTAGTGCCTTGTAGATTTGAAGAAAATCAACGTGGATATTATACCTTTAATACACAAAAAAGCTACGATATTGTGATGAAGAAATTTAAATATGGTGGTTTGGGCGAACGAGAAATGTTTGTGGATGAAAATTCCAATCGTATCATGAATACATTAAAAAGCGTACACTTTAGTATTGCCGATGATTTAATTAGGCACCAAAAAAATGCAGAAGCCATCAATGTATTAGATCGTGCAAAAAAAGAATTTCAATATGTAAATGCACCATATTATTCTCCCAACAACCAATATTTTAATATTTTAAATGTTCAATGGTTAGATTTATATTACAAAGCAGGATCCGGTGATAAAGCCAAACCTATTCGTGAACTTTTATTAAAAGACTTAAAAGATTGTATGCGCTTTTATAATCTTCCAAATGATTTTGCAGCCTTATACAGCCGCGAGAAAAAAACAGCAGAAGATTTAGTAAAACGCATGGATATAATGGCAATCATGTATAAAGATGCTACCTTTAAACAGCAATTGTATCAGGATTTTCCAAGTTTGGTGACATCGTCAAGTTTAGAAACGACACCACAATTGCCTACTGAAATTTTTAAGTAAGTTGATATTAATCAATTTTATTTGTACATTTATAAAAGTAAAAAAATAAATAAATATGGGAATGATTCAAGAATTTAAGACGTTTGCTATCAAAGGAAATTTGATAGACATGGCAGTAGGTGTTGTCATGGGCGGCGCATTCGGGAAAGTGGTTTCATCATTTATTGATGGCATAGTAATGCCAGCTGTGGGTATGATTTCTGGTGGTGTAGATTTTACTCAGAAAAAAATTATATTAAAAAATGCAGTGCTTGCATCAGCAGATGGAGCAACACCTGCTGTAGCTGAAGTAGCCATCAAATATGGAGATTTTATTTCTCAATGTATTACCTTTTTCGTAGTAGCCTTAGTAGTGTTTATGGTGATAAAAGCCATTAATAAAATGAAAAAAGAAGAAGCTGCAGCGCCGGTTGCACCTTCAGCACAAGAAGTACTTTTAACAGAAATCAGAGATTTATTAAAGAAATAAGTACTAAACCCCAATTGGTCTAGAACTATCTTGGCTGTCCCGATTCTTCGGGACAGTTTTTGTTTATTTATTTCTGATTTAACTTGTAAATTGCACGATACAAATGGCAAAGCAACAACTTATCGCAGGGAGAAATCCAGTTTTAGAATTATTACAATCTACTCAAGAAGTGGAGAAAGTATTGATTTCAAAAAATGCAAATGGTGATGTAATAAAACAAATCATACAATTATGCAAAGAAAAGGAAGTCTATTTTCAATATGTACCAGAAATAAAAATAAATTCTTTATCCAAAGCCAACCATCAAGGTGTCTTGGCTTTTACTTCATTAATTCAATATCAAGAAGTACAAAAAATAATTGACTTTGTTTTTGAAAAAGGCGAAGATCCATTATTGCTTATTTTAGAAAATATAACTGATGTAAGAAACTTAGGTGCATTAGCTAGAACTGCCTTAGGTTTAGGCGTACATGCAATTATTTTTCCCAAAAAAGAAAGTGCTGCTATTAATGATGTTGCAGTAAAAATATCTGCAGGTGCTTTGTTAAAAATCCCTGTTTGTCGCGTGGATAATTTAATAGCAACATTAAAAGATATTAAGAATAATGGAATTAAATTAATTGGATTAGATGGCACTGCGGAAAAATTTATACAAGAATCCAATACGAAAATGCCATTAGCCATTGTTTCCGGCTCCGAAGATGAAGGAATTTCCAATACTGTTGTTCGTTTATTAGATGAATTGGTGAAACTTCCTATGCATTCCGACTTAGAATCATACAATGTATCAGTGGCAACTGCCATGGCATTGTATGAAGTACATCGACAAAAATAAAGTTGATGGTGATTAACAACTTCTTAAAAATTGTTCAAAAAACCATAATGAATGTCGGAAACTTTCTGTGCTGACGCGTTCATCAATACCATGAAATCCAATGGGATCCAGCATTGGACTAAATTTTATTATATTATCTGAAACCTCCGTAAAATGGCGTGAATCTGTTGCACCAATCAATAAAAATGGCGCAGATAAAACATCTTTATAGCTCAATTTTACAATGCTATCAATTTTTGTAAATGCAAGACTTGTAGTAGGTGTTGTTTTTGATGCTTCGGAAATATTATCATCATAAGCTTGAACAAGTACACGCTTATCATTGATAATTTCTTTTACTTTCTGAAGTATAAAATCAGCCGAATCGCCAGGCAATAAACGAAAGTTAACCACTGCAGTTGCCAATGTCGGAATTACATTGTCTTTAATTCCGGCATTGATTATTGTTGGCACTGATGTGGTGCGAATCATGGCATTTCCGGCACCTTGTTTCTTATAATTTTTTACAATTAATGATTTAAATATGGTTGGATTGGCAAAAGCCATATTATTTGGAAATTGCATTTCCGGTCCTAAATAGTGCATAAAACCTAGCATCGCTTCTTCAAATCTTGGAGGAAATGGTTGCTTATGTAAGGTAACTAATGCTTTGTTTAATATATCAATGGCAGTTTCTTTGTCGGGTTGCGAAGAATGTCCACCTTTTTTATTCACAGAAATTTTTAATGACATATACCCTTTTTCGGCAGTACCAATAAGTGCTACAGGTTTTGTAATTCCGGGAACTTTTTCTTTTGTAATAATGCCACCTTCATCCAACACTAAATCGGCTTTGATATTTCGTTGTTTAAATAACGCAGCCACTTTTACAGCACCTTGTTTGCCACCAATTTCTTCATCGTGTCCAAAAACAAAATAAATGGTTCTTTCCGGTTGGAAATTTTCTTTTAATAATTTTTCTGCACTTTCTAAAATTGAAATCAAATTAATTTTATCATCCGTTGTGCCTCGACCCCAAATATATCCATCTTTTACAGTGCCAGCAAACGGTTCGCATGTCCATTGGTTTTTAGTGGCATTTTCAATGGGAACCACATCCTGATGCGCCATTAAAATAAATGGATGAAGAGATGAGTTTTTTCCTTGCCATTTGTAAACCAAGGTATAATTGCTAATCATTTCTTTTTGCAAATGTTGATGGACTAAAGGATAGGTTTCCTTTAAATAATTTCTGAAATTAATAAAAGGAATAGAATCCCAATCTTTTGCATCAGCATAAGAAATAGTTGGAAAGGTAATTGCCTTTTGAAAATGTGAAAGTGAAATGTTCGTTAATGGAGGTGCTTCGTTTGCTTTTATTTTTATTTGATAGTTCGGTGCAGTAATCGTTTTAAAGCCAATTATTCCGATAAAAATAAGTAACATAAACAAGATTAAATACGTTATTTTTTTCATGATTGTATTTTTTTATACAAGGATATAATGACAATTATTTTCAAACACCTTTCAGCAATTCTTGTTTTATTTTTTTGTCTTTAGGTGAATTTCCTACGTACATATTAAACATGGTTTGTGCAAAAAGTTGTCCATCTGTACGATGATAGATTTCAACATTATTTTTAAAAAATTTCAATTCACCTTGAGCGGTATAATAAATATCAATAATATCTTTGTATTGAATACCGGCATTTTCTATCACATTTTTAATATCATTTACTAAATCTTTTTGTTGTTCATATAAATTGCCTAAGCCGGCTTTCATGCCATTTTGTATATTTTCACTTACTGCTTTCGAAGTGGCTAATGGTGTAATGATTTGCATACGTAAACAGCGTTCGATATTGCTGTGTATGGCATCTTTTTCATTTTTAATAACATGTGCTGCATACAAAGAAATGATGTAGGTTTGGATAAAAAATTTAGAACGAATGGCTGCTCCGTTTAAAAATAAATCGACTTTATTTGGATTTATTTTTTTT
Source organism: Chitinophagales bacterium (assembly GCA_017984135.1). Classification (GTDB taxonomy): domain Bacteria; phylum Bacteroidota; class Bacteroidia; order Chitinophagales; family JADIYW01; genus JADJSS01. The sequence continues at coordinate 14,590 of JAGNZZ010000013.1, forward strand.
GCTAATTCAAATCCTGCTAATTTCATATAGTTTGTATTAGGTTGATGTAATATTATATTTTATTTTTAAAATTGTATTAGTTTTATTTTTTTAAAATTTAATCTTCTTTTTGTTCATTAATTTTTCTGCATACCTTTGTCAAAACAAGCTCTGCATCGCGGTTCGTAACTTTCTTTTTCGCCCAACATAACTTTGTTTTCATTTTCCACCAAGCGATAAGAATGATTGGCCAAAGCACCACATCGAACACAGATGGCATGCACTTTGGTGATGTATTCTGCCTTTGCCAATAAAGCCGGAATTGGACCAAATGGGCGACCAAGGAAATCCATATCTAATCCAGCAATAATGACGCGAATGCCTTTAGATGCTAATTGTTCACACACTATAGGCAATTCTTCATCAAAAAATTGCGCTTCATCAATGCCTACCACCTCTACATCGTTTGATAATAACAAGATGGCTTGTGCACTGGCAACTGGAGTACTTAAAATGGAATTAGAATCGTGTGAAACTACTTCTGTTTCATGATACCTCGTATCTATTTGTGGTTTGAAAATTTCTACCTTTAAATTAGCAAATTTTGCGCGCTTCAGTCGGCGAATCAACTCTTCTGTTTTGCCTGAAAACATAGAGCCACAAACGACCTCAATCCATCCGGATTTAGACTTATTAACATTTGGTTCTAAAAACATGTATGAAATTTGTTTTTTACAGTATAAATTCGACTTCAAATTACAAAAACAGATGGAAATAAGAAATGCTTTGCAAAAAATAGAGAATTACTTAACGGTAGTTTCTAATTTAAACAGAACAATTTTATCAGAAGGAACAATGTCTAGAGATGAATTACTTTTAATGAAGAAATACTTATACACCAGTATTGACAGAGTGGAAGACATTGAACGTCTGTTGTTAATTGACCAAAATGATGCGAAATCATTTGTGCCAACAACCTCTGAAGTGCCATCGTTTGTAGCTGCGAAAGAAAAAGAAATTGTTGCCGTTAAAGAAACTGAACATATTGAAGAAGTAGAAGCTTCTTTAAATAAAGAACAACAATTTGAAATGGAAGAAATGGTGGAAGAAATCCATTCCGAAATTGAAAATGAAAAAATAGAAGTGATTGGTGAAATCGCAACTTTGACTTCAGAAAATGAAACCGTAGAAGAAATTCCACAATTCGAAAATATAATAACGGAAGATTATTCGCTGAATAAAGCTGAAGATAAAAGTACTGTTTTAGTAACTGTTCAAGACAATCAGGAAGTTGCATCCATTAAAAGTTTTGCCGAAAGCATCATCACAGAAGATTATTCACTAAATAAACTATTTGAAGAAAAATCTACAACAACAACAATTGAGACAATTCTTCCAAAAGGAGAAACAACCTCTTTTGTAGAAAGTATTATCACGGAAGATTACTCGTTGAATAAAGTTGAAAATACTATTACTCCAACATTAGAACAACCACAATTATTTCAATTTGTGGAGGAAACAACTGAAACAATTGAAAACACATTAACCACAACCCTGTTGGAAAATTCTAATTCTTTAGCGGATTCATTTCAAAACACAGATTCAGCTACATTAACAGATGCTTTTGCCAACATTACTAACGACGATTCAAGTATTTTAGGTAGGATAAATCAGAAAAATATAAATACTGAAACAACCTTAAATCAAGAGTTTATTATAGATGAACAGTTAAATGATGAACTTGTGTTAAATGCAGGAACATCTTTAAATGAAACAAACAATCATCAACATAATTCATATATAATGGAAGAGCAAAATGACTTAGTGTTGGTTGCAGAGCAAGAAGAAGAAACGACCATTCAAAAAATTACTCCTTCTGTTTTAATGAACGCATTTAAACAGCAAACAGTAGCTGAAATAAGTAGCAATAAATCCTATAAAACGTTAAGTGAGTCTATTACTCTAAATGATAAATTTATTTTTGTTCGTGAATTATTTGGAAATCAATTTTCTGAATACGATGCAGCCTTAAAACACTTAGATACTTTTGATTCCCAAACATCTGCAGAACAATATTGCAACACGACACTTTGGAATAAATACAACTGGACAGAACGTGGTTCTATTGCTGCCAGATTCTTAGAAGTATTGAGAAAAAAATTTGAAAATAAATAAGTATTCAACAGTTTTTTTGAAGAGGCATTTTTGCCTCTTTTTTTATTTTAAATTTATTGTATTTAAAATCTCTTGAGAGGTATTTTTATTTTTACTAAAATAGAAATCTAATGCTTCCAATTGGTGAAGGTTAATTGGTTGTTGATATAAATCTAAAAGGATGTGTTCAAACTCGTCATAATTTTGAAAACTAAAAGCAACTTTAGAGCTCATGTATTCAATTGCGTCTTCAAATTGTTTGTAATTAGGACCAAATAGTACTGGAATTTTATATACCATTGCCTCGGAACAATTGTGAATTCCATTTTTAAATCCACCACCAATGAGGGCAATATCAGCATATTTATATACATGTTTTAAAATTCCTTTTTGGTCTAAAAATAAAATTGAGGCTATTCGTTCAGTAGTAAAAGGAGGCTTGTTTTTCTCAACAGAATAACAATGTATATTGCAATTAAATAAGCTGCTTAACACTTGTATTTTAGTTGAATTATATTCATGTGGAGCAATAATTATTTTTAAATTTTTTATTTTCGATATATATTTTTTGTAAAATGCAGCAACATATTTTTCTTCTGTTTCCCAGCTGCTTCCTAAAAGTATTACATAACTATCTTTGCTGAAATTTTCAAGATATGAATCAGAAAAATTATCGGCATCTTTAATGTTTAATACACGTTCAATTTTTGTTGAACCAACTTTGTTTGTGTGAAATACTTCCGTAAAAAAAGGTAATGTTCGTGCTAAATATTTTTTATAAATAAAATTTCGCTTCTGATGTGGATTGGAATTGATTAAATACGTTGGAATGTTTTTATTCTTTAATTCAAATAAGATATTCCACCAAATTTCATATCGAATAAAAAATGCAAATTTCGGTTGTAGAATTTCTAATAATTGAATAGCATTTTTTGGCGTATCCAACGGTAGATAAAATAGCAAATCAATTTCTTTTGAAGATTGATAGCTTTCAAACCCAGACGGAGAAAAAAAACTTACCGCGATTTGATAATCTTCCTTCTGTTCCTTTCTTATTTGCTGAATAAGTGGAATTGCTTGTTCGTATTCACCGGCAGATGCACAGTGAATCCATATATATTTTAGTTGTAAATTTCTATTTTTCTTTAAAGAATTTAACCAATTTTTTCTTCCATCGCACCATTTTTTTGCTTTAGAATTAACAAAAGAGGCGCAAAATATCAATAAGCCATAAAATTGAATTAAAAATGAATAGAGATACCTCATAATTTTGAAAATCTATGAATTAGTCAATTAACATTTTTTTTAGCAAACTTATTATTTGTTGACCGATTATGCTAAGATAATAACGTATTTTTTTTGTATTTTTGACATTTCGTAAATGAACATGACAGACTCAAAGCAATTTATTGCATCGTACAACAGGAAAGAAAAAATAATCGGCGTTATAGGATTAGGCTATGTAGGCTTACCTATCGCTTTAGAATTGGCGAAACATTTTAAAGTTATTGGCTTCGATATCAACCCAAAACGTGTAGCGTTGATGCAGAAAAATATCGACCCAAGTAATGAACTATCAGCGTCAGCTTTTGATAATTGTGATATAGAATTTACGGCAGAAACAGAGGTTTTAAAAAATGCCTCTTTTTTTATCGTGGCAGTTCCAACTCCAGTGGATGAACATAATGTTCCGGATTTAAAACCCTTAATTGGTGCGTCCAATACGGTTTCAAAAGTAATAAAGAAAGGTGATTTTGTAGTGTTTGAATCTACTGTTTATCCAGGTTGCACAGAAGAAGATTGTGTGCCTATTATTGAAAATAATTCAGGATTGAAATATAAAGTAGATTTTAAAGTGGGTTATTCTCCTGAACGTATCAATCCAGGTGACACATTGCATACGTTAACTAAAATCACAAAGATTGTTGCCGGTTGTGATGAGGAAGCACTGGAAAATATTGCCGCAGTTTATGGTACTATCATTGAGCCAGGTGTTTTTAAAGCATCTTCAATAAAAGTGGCTGAAGCAGCGAAAGTAATCGAAAACACACAACGTGATTTAAACATCGCTTTGATGAATGAACTTTCGCAAATATTTAATCTAATGAAAATAAACACCTACGATGTGTTAGAAGCAGCCGGAACCAAATGGAATTTCCTTAAATTTCAGCCAGGTTTAGTAGGTGGACATTGTATTGGTGTCGATCCTTATTACCTAACGTATAAATCCAATGAACTAGGTTATAAACCGCAAATTATTTTAAGTGGTAGAAATATAAATGATGGTATGCCAAACTACATCGCCAAAAAAGTAGTACAACATCTATTAAAAATTGGTAAAAATCCTTCTCAATGCAGAGCTTTAATCATGGGCGCCACGTTTAAAGAGAATGTAACCGATATTAGAAATTCAAAAGTGTTTAACTTATTTAATGAATTAAAAGAGTTTCAAATTGATGTGGAGATGGTAGATACTTTGGCAGACAAACATGAAGTTATGGAAGAATATGGTGTGAAATTATCAGCACAACCCAACGGAAAGTATGATGCCGTTATTGTTGCTGTTGCCCACAATGCCTATAAACAATTAGATGAAAACTATTTTATTTCACTGACCAATTCAGATGCGATACTCGTAGATATTAAAAATTTATACAAAACTAAAATTGCAACTTTAAATCATTGGACATTATAAATTAATTAGTTATTTTTTATGAAAACAATCTTGATAACAGGTGGTGCAGGTTTTATTGGTTCTCATGTGGTAAGGCTATTTGCAAATAAATATTCTGAATATAAGATTGTAAATCTTGATAAATTAACCTATGCCGGAAATTTAGAAAATTTAAAAGATGTAGAGCAACAACCAAATTACGTTTTTGAAAAAATAGACATCGTTGATGCAGCTGCTGTTAATCGTTTATTCTCCAAATATTCGTTTGATGGCGTTATTCATTTAGCGGCAGAATCGCATGTTGATCGTTCAATACTAAATCCATTGGAATTTATTATGACGAATGTGGTTGGCACTGTTAATTTATTAAATGCAGCAAAAGAAAGCTGGAAAGGAAACTTTGAAGATAAATTATTTTACCATGTTTCTACGGATGAAGTTTATGGTAGTTTAGGCGAAACCGGCTTTTTCACTGAAACAACTGCTTATGATCCACGTTCGCCATATTCAGCCTCCAAAGCGAGTTCTGATCACTTCGTTCGTGCGTATGAAAATACATATCACTTGCCAATAGTTATCTCCAATTGTTCTAATAATTATGGCTCCTTTCAATTTCCAGAAAAATTAATTCCATTATTTATCAATAATATCAAAAATAATAAAGCACTTCCTGTATATGGAAAAGGAGATTACACTCGTGATTGGCTTTTTGTAGAAGATCATGCAACGGCAATTGATGTAATTTACCATAAAGGCAAAAAAGGAGAAACATATAATATTGGCGGTTTTAATGAATGGCAAAATATTGATTTAATTAGACTACTTTGTTCCATAATGGATAAGAAATTAAATAGAAATCAAGGCGATTCAGAAAAATTAATTTCTTATGTAACAGATAGACCAGGTCACGATAAACGTTACGCCATTGATGCCACTAAATTAAATACTGAATTAGGCTGGAAACCTTCATTGCAATTTGAAGAAGGATTAGAAAAAACAGTAGATTGGTATTTGCAAAATGAAGATTGGTTGACACACGTAACTTCCGGTGAATATTTAAATTATTACAATAAACAATACAAATTAGCATAGTATGAACAATGCGATTAAAAAAATAACATTATGTATATTGGTATTTACTGCTTTTAAAGTAAATGCTCAATTTATTGCTCCACCATTAATTCCACCGGCAAGTGCTGACCCAACAGTGAAGGAAATATTCAAAAAAATTGAAGATACCTTGCGCGTTAAACAAGGAGAAATAAAAGTGGAAGAAGTAAAAAAATCACAAGATTTAGCAAAAGGATTAAATCCAAGATCTAAGGATGCTGATGAACAAGAAGGTGCCATTGGAAATGCAATGAACGCCACAGAAGTAAAAGGAAATAAAAGCGAACCTGATAAATTATTAAAAGAAGCACAAAAAGCATCTGAAACAGTTGAAAAATTAACCGCAACAGCAACACTTGAACTTCGTGAAAGATTAGATTCTGTAGATATTTATGGATTTAATTATTTTCGCCAAAAAAATGTAAAAATATTTAATAATGCAGTAGATATTAAACCTCCAGGAAACTATATTTTAGGCGTTGGCGACCAAATCGTCGTTTCTATTTGGGGATATGCCGATTATAACCGTTTATTTTACATCGATAAAGATGGATATATCCAACAAGAAAATATTGGTAGAGTATATTTAAAAGGATTAACACTCGACCAAGCTAAAGCATTATTACGCACTCGATTTGCTAATGCATATATGATTGATAAATCAGATTTTGATGTATCAATCAATTACTCACGCGTGATTACAATTAATGTGGTTGGTGATGTAGAAAATCCAGGCTCATATACATTTCCAGCCATCAATACCGCATATAATATATTAGCTTACGTTGGTGGTCCATCCAAATCAGGTACCATTCGTGAAATTCAAATTAAAAGAGATGGAAAAATTATTAGAAAGTTTGACTTATATAAATTCTTATTTGCACCTGAAAAACAAGATGATATATTTTTAGATAATAATGATTATGTATATGTACCTGCACAAAAAAATATAGTCAGAATAGAAGGTGCTGTAAATCGGGAAGGAAAATACGAAATGTTGCCCAATGAAACATTCGACGATTTATTAAAATACTGTGGTAATTACAAACCGGATGCATTTACCAAAGTAATTCAGATTAGACGATTTGAAGAAAATAAACAAATTTTAATCGACATAGATTTAGATAGTGTAAGAAATGCAAATGGAAAAATTATTTTAAAAAATGGTGACGTAATCGGCGTTCGTTCTATTCCTGAAAAAGTAAAAAACTATGTAGAAGTTTATGGTTCAGTTTTATTACCAGGAAGGTATCAATGGAACGAAGGTGATAGAATAATTGATTTATTAAATAAAGCACAAGGTTTAAAAGAAGATGCTTATTTAGACGAAGCTTACCTTGTACGTACAAATTACGACGATTTTAGAAAACACTCATTTAAAATTAATTTAAATAATGTGCTTGCAGATCCATCTTCTGAAGATAATATGCTACTCACTTTTAGAGACGTTTTTGAAATATATTCAAAGACAGATTTCTTTGATAAATTTGATATAGAAGTGAAAGGTGAAGTGAGGAAACCACGAAAATTTGAATCCGAAAAAGGAATGTCTTTGCGAGATGCCTTAATCATGTGTAATGGATTGAAGGAAGAAGCTTTACTTGATAAAATAATTATCTATCGTGTCAATGACGACCTGACTGAAAAATTAATCTCTTTTAAAATTGACACCACCAACAATTTTGAAGCGTTAGATACCTTTAAATTAAAAAAACGAGATAAAATCTATGTGCTTAAAGATTTACGTAGAATTGATAAATATTATATAGAAGTAAATGGAATGGTTCGTAAAAACGATACCTTTCCGTACATGGAAGGCATGACCTTGGCAGATGCAATTATTTTGGCGCAAGGCTTTAAAATGGAAGCAGCTTCAAATAGAATTGAAATTGCTAGAATTGCCAACTATGATAAAGCCATTTCTCAATCGGTACCTACACAAGTAACTATTTTAAATTATAGTGTAAGTAAAAACGTAGGAAAAGATCCAGTGGCCAATTCAATTAAACTTCAACCTTACGATCAGGTTTATGTTCGACCAACACCTGAATTTGAATATCAATTTAAAGTAACATTAAAAGGGGAAGTATTATATCCAGGACAATATGTACTGACTTCTAAAGATGAACGATTAGCTTCATTAATAGAACGTGCCGGCGGATTATCCCGATTTGCTTTTGCAGATGGCGCTAAACTTACACGAGAAGAAAATGGCATAGGATATATTTTAACAGACTTAGGAAAAGCATTGAAAAGTAAATCCTCAAAATTCAACTACATATTAAAAGCTGGAGATGTAATCGAGATTCCTGCAGTAAAAGATTTAGTGGCCATTCGTGGCGCATTCAATTATCCGAATGAAAGTAAACCTGAAAATTTATATGTGCCCTATACAGAAGGAAAAGATGCTAAATTTTATATTTATAAATATGCAGCCGGCTTTAGCGATACTGCTTACAAACGTAAAACTTATGTCATTCGACCAAATGGTCAAGTATTAAGTACACATCGCTCTATGTTTGGACCCAATTATCCAAAAGTAGAAAAAGGTGCTGTTATTGTGGTGCCTTCAAAACCCGAAAAAGTTAAACGCAAACGAAATGGAATTTCAGCAGATACTGGTCAAAAACTACAAAAAGTATTTACAGGTACTATCGGTGCAATTTCATCCGTACTAACGCTCTATTTATTATATCTTACTGTGAAAAATACATCTAAGTAATGGCATTGGAAGAAAAAGAGAATATAGAACAAACTACAAACACTACTGAAGAACAAGTAGATTCAACAGAACAAAACGAAAATTCCGTTTCTTCTGATCAAGGACTTGTGCAGGTTTTGAAAGTGGGAAAAGAGTTAATAGGCATTACTAAAAAATTTGCTTTACTCTTTGTTATTCCAATCATTCTCACAGGATTATATGGTTTTTATGAAGGTAAAAAAGAAAAACCAACCTATACCGCAAAAATTACCTTTTTCCTTTCAGAAGAACGACCACAAATTCCCGGATTTGGTGGCGGAAATTTTTCTAACTTACTTCAAACCACCAATGCAAGTTTTGGTAATCCTAAAAAATTGAAAGAATATTCATTCACAGAAAAAGTGTGTGCCAAACTGATATTTAAAAAATTTGTTTTTAGAGGAAGAGAAGATTATTTAGCCAATCATTATCTACGCTTAAATTCAGGTTATACTAGCAGCTATTTTACAGATTTTACTTCAGTTAGAGATATGAGTATTCCTGATTACCTCGTATTTAAAAAAATATTAACCAACTTGAAAAAGATTGTCTCCATTGATTATAATGAAGCAGAAATTTATTCAATTACCATAACATCAGGCGATGAAGAATTTGCAAAATTACTATGCGAAGCGTTTTATGATAACCTGACAGATTATTACGTGGAACGTGCTACCAAAAAAGCAAAAATTACAGTGGATTTCTTAGAAGAAAAACTTGCCATGGTAAAAGCGCAATTAGAAAATTCAGAATTTAATTTAGCCGATTATAAAGATAGAGCCAATAACTTGGTTACTTTTAAAGCAGATTTAAATGAAACTCGTTATTTACGAAATAAAGGATTATTAGAAGCTCTTTATGCGGAAACAGCTCGAGGATTAGAAGCCTCTAAAACCAACTACGCATCTATAATGCCACTTTTCCAAACTATAGATGAACCTCATTTGCCTTTATTAAAAAATGTAGTTTCTACACGCAAACAATTTTTAATGTTTATGTTTATCGGTGTATTTATTGATATAATTGCTATTGCGGTTATCTACATTAGACGTCATTTCTGGGCAGATATTAAACAAACCATCAAAAGCGCATAATTCTTAAATTTTTTATGGAAATAATTTCAACGCCACTTCAAGATGCTTATATATTAAAACCTACTGTTTTTGCCGATAACCGTGGCTTTTTTTATGAAAGTTTTAATGCAAAAATAATAGAAGAAAATCAGCTTCATTATAACTTTATTCAAGATAATCATTCTAAATCATCGTATGGTGTTCTAAGAGGTTTGCATTACCAAAACGACCCACACGCACAAGCCAAGTTAGTACGTGTTGTACAAGGAAAAGTACTAGATGTAATTGTAGATGTACGCAAAGGTTCACCCACATTTTTGAAACATTATTCTTTAGAATTATCAGCAGAAAATAAATTGCAATTATTGATTCCTCGCGGATTTGCACACGGATTTGTGGTCCTTTCGGATACCTGTGAGTTTTTGTATAAATGTGATAGTTATTACAATAAAGCGTCAGAAGGTGGCATCGCCTACAATGACTCAACTTTAAATATTGATTGGCAAATTCCGACAAATGACATCATCCTAAGTGAAAAAGATATCCAAAATCCATCCATCCAAGAAGCTAATTTTAATTTTATTTATTCATAAATGATACAACAACTCATCGATATCTCCATTAAAGCTGGAAATGCTATTCTTGAAATATATAAACAAGATTTTAATGTAGAATTAAAAAGTGATAATTCGCCCTTAACAATTGCCGATAAAATGGCGAATGAAATCATTGTCGATGGTTTGAAAAAAATCGATTCCTCGATTCCGATTATTTCCGAAGAAACAAAACTGACTTCCTATGATGAACGCGTTCATTGGACTTCTTGCTGGATGGTAGATCCATTAGATGGCACCAAAGAATTTATTAAAAAAAATGGTGAATTTACAGTTAACATTGCACTCATAAAAAATGGTATTCCTGTTTTGGGAATTGTACACGTGCCTGCTCAACAAATTACCTATTTTGCTGCTCTCGGTAAAGGCAGCTTTAAAATTGAAAATAATATACAGCTTCCTTTGACTATTCGCAAATTAGCGAACGATGGTATTTTGAAAATTGTAGGCTCTCGTTCCCACCAAACGCCTGAATTACTCGAATATGTTGAACAACAGAAATCGAAATTTACCAATGTAGAATTTGTTGCAGCCGGAAGTTCTCTAAAATTTTGTTTATTGGCAGAAGGAAAAGCCGATGTATATCCACGCTTAGGGCCAACGATGGAATGGGATACTTGTGCCGGGCAAATTGTGGCAAGTGAAGCTGGCGCCCAAGTTTTATGCTTCGAAACAAACGAACCGCTTTTATACAATAAAGAAAATTTATTGAATCCGTTTTTTATTGTAAAAAATCCAGAATTGTAAACTAAAACGCACCCAATTCTAAACTCGATTTCTTAGCGTAAAATTCTGATTTCGCCGCACTCAATGTATTTTGCAATAGTGAGGCAACGGTCATCAATCCCACACCACCTGGAACCGGCGAAATATAGGAACATTTTTTACTGACCATTTCAAAATCTACATCGCCAAATAATTTATATCCCGATTTTTTGCTGGCATCTTCCACGCGTGTAATACCAACATCTATCACTACAGCACCTTTTTTTACCATATCGGCAGTTAGAAACTTAGGCTTGCCTAAAGCAGCTATAATAATATCCGCTTTTAAGGTATATTCAGCTAAATCGTTTGTTTTGCTATGGCAAATGGTAACCGTACAATTTCCAGGTTTACTTCGACGTTGCATCAATAAACTCATCGGTAAGCCTACAATATTGCTTCGCCCAATCACTACACAATGCTTGCCTTCCGTTTCAATATTATACCGATTCAGCATTTCTAAAATTCCTTTCGGTGTTGCAGAAACATAACTTGGCAAGTTTAAGGTCATTCTACCTACATTCATTGGATGAAAACCATCTACATCTTTTTCAGGAGCAATCGCTAATATAACTTTCTCTTCATCAATATGCCGTGGCAATGGCAATTGTACAATAAATCCATCTATGGCATCATCATTATTCAAGTTGTTAATTTGAGAAATTAATTCATGTTGGGTAATGTCTTGTTTTAATCGGACTAAAGTAGATTTAAAACCAACTTCTTCACAAGATTTCACTTTGCTGCTTACATACGTCTGGCTCGCACCATCATTGCCCACTAGAATAGCGGCTAAATGAGGTGCACGCTTGCCGCTTAATACCATTTTTTTTACTTCCTCTGCAATTTCTAATTTGATCTCTGCAGCTAATTTTTTCCCATCTAATAATTGCATGCTTAAAATTTACTACAAAAATAGGTAAGATAAAATCGTTTCATTAGTTTTGAGTAATATTTTTTTAAACAACATGAACAACAAACCATTTATAATTGGAATATCAGGTGGAAGTGGAAGCGGAAAAACGACATTCGTGAAAGAATTATCAAGTAGATTTTCTGAAACTCAAGTTTGTATTTTAAGTCAAGATAATTATTACAAACCAAGAGAGGAACAATTTATAGATGAAAATGGAGAAAAAAATTTTGATTTACCAGAATCCTTTAAAGAAAATGAATACCATCAAGATGTTTTAAAATTAGTAAAAGGTGATGATGTTATACTTAAAGAATACACTTACAACAATCCGTTGGCAGCACCTAAATTAATTACTTATAAAACGGCACCTATCATCATTATTGAAGGAATCTTTATCTATCATTTTAAATTAGTGTCAGATTTAATGGATTTTAAAATTTTTATTGATGCCGATGAACATATTAAACTTATTCGACGTATCCAACGGGATAGAACAGAACGAAATTATCCAATTGAAGACGTGTTGTACAGATATCAACATCATGTATTTCCGGCTTACCAAAAATATATTTTACCCTATAAACCATCTTGTGATATAGTGGTCAATAATAATGTAAATTTTGATAACGCACTCAATTCCGTTAATTTATTTATCAAGGAAAAATTAGAAACAAAAGCGAAATAATCTACTTATCTCAAAAAGGGATTGTGTTTTCGTTCATCACCAATTGAAGTGCTTATTCCATGGCCATTGTAAATAATCGTGTTATCTGGCAATGTCATCAATTTTGTTTTTATAGATTTAAGTAATGTATCGTAATCACCACCTGGTAAATCCGTTCTGCCAATGCTGCCTTGAAACAACACATCACCAACGATTGCATAGTTCTCAGTTTCATTATAAAAACAGATACTTCCTGGCGAATGTCCTGGCGTAAATAATATTTTGAAATTAATTTCTCCTAAAGTAATAATATCTTTTTCATCTAAAAAATAGGAAGGTGCGCACGCTTCCGGAATTTTAGCACCAAACATACGTGCACCAATGGCTGCTCGCTCTAAAATAGGTAATTCTTTTTCATGGATGCCCAATTCAACCTGGAATTCATCTGCTATAAATTTATTGCCATAGATATGGTCTAAATGGCAATGTGTGTTTATTAATTTTGTCGGTTTAAGCTCATTTTTTTCTATATGATGGATGAGTATTTTTTGTTCTTGCAAGGTATAACAACCTGGGTCAATTATCCAACATTCTTTATTAGGATGTGCAATAATATAAGTATTTTCTTGAAAAGGATTAAAACAAAATACCGCAATATCTGTCTTTATTGTAGCGTTATCCATACGAAATGCTTAGTTTTTTTATATTTTTAAATTAAAATAAAGTTAGCGTTTTAGATAGTATCTATTTTTTAGATGTTTAGGAAACTACCTAGATATTTATTTACTTTGTAAAAGTACAAAATGTAACAAGGATAATAAAATTTGTTTGGTGAATAGATTATGAATAAAAATTTACAAATACATAAAAGGATTCCTACAAAATATACATTTGTAAATTCATGTTTAATTGGATTTGGTTTCATTTTTTTTGGAATTTTAAATAGTGTTTCTGCACAAACTACACAAGTTTTATTTGGACAAAATAGAGTGCAGTACCATAACTTTGATTGGTTGTATTATAATTCAGATAATTTTACCATTTACTATTATCCTGGCGGACAAGAAATTGGACGATTTGTGTGGTCAACCGCTGAAAAAAAGTTGCAAGAATTAAATAAACAAATGGATTTCCACTTCCGTTCACAAGTGGATATTTTAGTATATAATGACATCAATGATTTAGCACAAACTAATATTGGCTTAGGGCAAGAAGATTACAATATTGGTGGAACAACTGTTTTTAGAGATAATAAATTATTCTTACATTATAATGGTAATCATCGCGATTTACAGCGTGATATCATGAAAGGCTTATCAGAGTTGTATATCCGACAAATGATGACAGGAAATAGCTTTGGACAAAAAATTCAAAATGCCATTTTTATTGTGATGCCCGATTGGTATCGAAGTGGACTTTCTTCCTATATTGGTGAGCCATGGAATACGAACCTCGATGCTGAATTAAAAATGTATTTTGCAACAAATAAAAAATCAGATTTCAATCGTTTCGTTAACCTCAATCCACAATTAGCTGGGCAATCATTTTGGTATATGATTTCGGAAGTATATGGAAAAGATGCCATTCCTAATATTTTATACCTCACACGTGTCAACCACAATATCAATAAAGGATTTGCGTACGCTGTAAATGCTACCATTGAAACATTAATGAAAGACTGGAAAACTTTTTATCAAGGAAGATATGAATTAGATGACCAAAATAGAGATAGCCTTTCCACTTCGATAGCTTACAAAATTAAAAAACGAAATAACAATGAAATCACTGAGTTAAACGTTTCGTACGATGGCAAGTATGCAGCTTATGCCGCTTTTGATGGCGGATTTTACAAAGTGTTTGTACAAGATTTACAAACTAAAAAAAGTAAGAAAGTAATGAAAGGCGGATTTCGCTCCGACCAATATCCGTTCGATAAATCGTATCCAATTCTCACTTGGACAAAAACAGGCCATAAGTTGGCAATTATTTCAGAAAAGAAAGACATTATCCGCATCACACAAGTAGATATGGATAACCATAAAACATCCAAAAATAAAATATTAAAATTTCAAAAAATACATGGTGCTGATTTTATCAATCATCCCCATTTTTTAATTATTTCAGGACAAAACAAAGGTCAAACGGATTTATATTTATACAACACACTCAATTCTACTACCACCCAATTAAACAATGATTCTTACGATGATTTATTTCCTCGTTATGTAAATTGGAATGGCAATGATGGTGTTTTGTTTTCATCGAATCGTTTACAACCAGAATTATACCTGCAACCTCACGATTCCATATTGCCTACGGCAACACTCGACTTGTTTTTCTATGATTTAAATAAAAAAGGAACTCAACTGGCACAAGTTACCGAAACACCATTTGCCAATGAAAAAGCACTAGGAAGTTACTCCAACCAGCAATATGCATTTTTGAGTGATGAAAATGGAATTAGAAATCTCTATGTAGGAACTTTAGATAGTTTGTTCATTGGAAAAGATTCCATAGAAATTGAAATTAATGAACTCACCGATTCTGCCACTATCCTTAAAAAGGAAGTAGATGTATATAAATTAAATGGAAATAATTTTCCTATTTCTAATTATAAAAATGGAATTAAAGAAGCTGCAATTACTGCCCAAAAATCGTATTTGTTTTTTGGCACGAACAAACGAAAATCCTATTTTTATGCAACACCTACTTTAAGTGAAGAAACGTTGTTGGATAAAAAATCATTCGGATTAAATTATACTTCGTTCCGTAAATATTATAAAGAATCAACATTACATAGCAATACAAGTAATAAAAAAACAGAAAGCGTAACGGCAAAAGTAAATAAAGAAGCAGCATCGATAGGAAAATCCATTACGATGGACAGCTTATTGACAGCAGAATTTAAATACACATTTGAATCTAATTTCAATACGACAATTGTTCCATCCAATGCAAATGTTTCCACTAAAATAGATAGTTCAAAACGAGTAATCGCAGATTCATTAGCAGAAAATACAATTGCCAACAATGCCTCGAAAGAAGAAGATTTGCCACCACCTTTTTTGCAAAATACACCGGTGAAAAGTGAGGTAAATATGGAAACAACTACCCGAAAAAAAATACGCATATTGCCCTATCGTGCAAAGTTTACTTCTGATTATGTGGTGACGCAATTAGACAACAGCATTCTTACTCAAAGCTATCAAAGCTATAACCAAAACTTGGGAAGCTATAATTTCCCAAATTTAAGTGGAATGATAAATTTTGCCACCAGTGATTTAATGGAAGATCATAAAATTATTGGTGGTTTTAGAGTGCCATTTAATTTCAAAGGTTTTGAAACTTATATCAAATACATCAATTTGAAAAAACGCATCGATAAAAGCATATTGTATTATCGTCGTTCAGATAAAATTAATTTTAATGTTCAAGATGCAAACGGAAATACATTGCCGTACATCTACACCGGTAAAACACGAAGTAATTTCTTTGAAACACAATTTTCGTATCCATTTGATATTACCAAAAGTTTGCGATGGTCCGTTTCTTACAGAAATGAACGATTGGATGTTTCTTACACAGATGAAATTAGTCGTTTGTTGAAAGATGTAAAAGAAAATTGGATTTCAGGTCGATTGGAATTTGTTCACGATAATTCAAAAGAAGTACAATATAATATTTACAATGGTTTTCGGTATAAAATATATGCTGAATATTTTTACAACGCCAACGAAAAAAAATCGCATTTAGCGAATATTGGATTCGATATTCGACATTATCAAAAAATATATCGAAATATCATTTGGGCAAATCGTTTTGCAGGTGCTTCTTCATTTGGTCCTAAAAAAATATTATATTTCTTAGGTGGTGTAGATACTTGGTTAAATCCAAAATATGCGAATGATATTCCAGTGGCATCCAATCAAAATTATGGTTTGCAAACATCCGTTACGAATATGCGAGGCTTGCCACAAAACATCAGAAATGGAAATAACTTCCTATTGTGGAATTCGGAATTGCGCTTACCATTATTTTCCCTAATTGCCAAAAAACCGTTGAAATCATCATTCTTGCGTGACTTCCAATTGGTGGCTTTCTTTGATGCAGGAATCGCGTATAATTTTGCTAATCCTTTTGACCAACGCAATTCTTTAAGCACAGAAGTGGTTACATCTCCAACTAATCCGGTCGTTATCACCGTTAATTATTACAGAAATCCTTTTGTATTTGGCACTGGTGCTGGTTTTAGAACCAATATCTTAGGCTATTTTATTCGCTTAGACACTGGATTTGGTTACGATGGATTAAATTTTAATAAAAAACCAATTTGGCATTTCTCTTTAAGTAAAGATTTTTAATAGAATAGATAAATCTGAAATCATAAATCATAAATCTGAAATCATAAATCTGAAATCATAACACATGTATTATTCCATGACCGGCTACGGCAAATCTACTTTACCATTGGGCGAAAAACAATTTGTGGTAGAAATTAAATCATTAAACAGCAAATCATGTGATTTGAATTTTAAAGCGATTGCTGATTTGCGTGGAAAAGAGATTGATATTCGTAAATATATTTACACACAATTAATTAGAGGTAAAATTGATTTATATTTTCAAGAAGATAAATCACATGGCACTGCTTCTATTTTAAATCTTTCATTAATAGAAAATTATTACCAACAATTGCAACAATTTTCTTCTTCCAAGAATATTCCCATTGGCGATGTAATGCCGGCCATCTTGCGGTTTCAAGATATTACTAAATCTGAAATGCCAGAACTGAATGAGGCAGATTTCATTGCGCTGCTAAATGCCATTGAGTCCGCTATTCAGCAACTTATCCAATTTAGAAAAGAGGAAGGTGCTCAGTTGAAAAATGATGTTATCCATCGCATTGCCATCATTCAAGAATTAAAAAATAAATTAGAACCTTTTGAAGCAAACAGGATTATTCGTTTAAGAGGAAAACTAAAACAAGACATTTTAGAACTGCAATCATCCACTTCTTTGAATGAAAATAGATTGGAAGAAGAACTAATCTATTATTTGGAAAAAATGGATATTAATGAAGAGAAAGTGCGTTTGACAGCACATTGTTCCTATTTTATAGAAATAAGCGAAGATAATAGCATGGAAAAAGGTAAAAAATTAGGATTTATTGCACAAGAAATTGGTCGAGAAATCAATACCATTGGCTCGAAAGCCAACGATGCGGCTATGCAAAAAATTGTGGTGCAAATGAAAGACGAACTCGAAAAGATAAAAGAACAACTGATGAATGTTTTGTAATAGATATTTATTTATTAAAATCGTATTACTTGCTACGAAGAACTCATATCTAATTTATATCTTTGCACATGCAAAAAGTCATTATTCTTTCAGGTCCATCTGGCGTTGGTAAAAATACTTTAGGTGATTTTTTGTTGCAACAATTTCCTAAACTTTCCTATTCCGTTTCTGCTACTTCCAGAGCCATTCGCAAAGGTGAAACTGATGGCGAAGATTATCATTTTATCAATAACGAAGCTTTTGAAACGAAAATAAAAAACGATGAATTGTTGGAATGGCAAGAAGTGTATGAAGGCACGTATTATGGAACATTAAAATCGGAATTAGATCGCATCAATCAGTTAGATAAATTCCCACTTTTGGTGGTCGATGTATTTGGTGCTATTAATGTGATGAAGAATTTAAAATTCAAGCCTTTGTCCATATTTATTCAAGCACCTTGTTTAGAAGTACTGGAATCGAGATTGCGTGCACGCGCCACGGATTCAGAAGAAAAAATATTAAAACGATTGGAAAAAGCATCTGTAGAAATGCATGAATCTGAGAATTTTGATTTAACAATAATAAACGACGACTTAGCTCAAGCACAACAGCAACTAAAAATAATAGTCGATTATTTTTTAAAAAATAGCAATTAATTTATCGCTTAATTTGGAAACTTTATTTCCTTTTTTTTCGTTATATTTACTTTAGTAGATATGTTTATAGCAATTACTCATAATATCAAAGTCAGCGTAGAATCGTTCTTTCAGCCTGATTACTCATATCCTATGAGTCAGCATTTTATGTTTGCGTATCGTATTAGAATTGAAAACAATGGGAATGATACCATACAGTTGTTACGCAGACATTGGTATATTATTGATGCATTTGGAGCACATCGAGAAGTGGAAGGCGAAGGTGTAGTGGGCGAGCAACCTATTATTCGAAAAACAAAATCCTATACGTATGTTTCTGGGTGTGATTTAAAAACCGATTTGGGCAAAATGTATGGAACTTATTTAATGAAAAATTTACAGACAGATACATTATTTCATGTAATTATTCCTGAATTCGTGATGGTTGCACCTTTGAAATTAAATTGATTTCTCTTGCATTAAATCAACTTATCCGTTCTAAGCAAGCCATATAAAAACCATCACCTGGATAGTGTGTTGGTAATAATTGTGTAGAAGCTACAAGTTTAAAATTTTTATTTTTCTCTAAAAACGCTTCTATTTGTAGCTCATTTTCCTGCGGTAAAATACTACATGTAGCATAAATAATTTTTCCTGATTTAACTAAATTGTTTTGGTATGTTTCTAAAAGTTGAGCTTGTATTGTGATATATTCTTTTATCTTTTCAGCATTAATTTTATATTTCAAATCTGCTTGACGTTTCAATGTGCCGATGCCACTGCATGGCGCATCTATAAGAATAATATTTGCATTTTTTATTTTTTTTGATTCATTGAAATCAATAATTTCTATGTTTTTACAACCTGCATTTTTAGCTCTTAGTGCTAAGTTTTTCAATCGCATGGCAACATAATCTGTTGCATAAATTTTTTCTAAATTATTGTAGAGCGCCGATAAATGCAAGGTTTTTCCGCCTGCTCCAGCACAAGTATCTATAATTTTAAGTTCATTTAAGTTTGATTTATTTAGGCAATTTTCAAATAAAAAGTGTCCAATTAATTGCGAACCAATATCTTGAAATTCAAAAAAACCTTGCTGGTACAATACACTGTTTTTTAAATTATTTTTAGAAATAATTTCTATGCAATCTAAATTTTTAATTTCATTATAATAGGATACGTCGATTGCTAAATTATATTCTATGTTTAATTTATCCAATTCTGTAATCAATTTTTCTTTTGTACATTTTAAAGTATTTATACGAATAAAAATTTTTGCTTTTTGGTTCAATGCTTTTGCTAAAATATGCCAATCGTTTCCAATGCTATCAAATCCATATTGATATACTTCTTCAGGATACGATTGTTCAATGCTGTTTTCAGCTATAGGCAATGCAATAATTTTTTTTAGTGCAATAATTTGCTCATTTGAAACATCAACAATTTCTGGATTTTTTATTTCATAATTTCTATTCAATAAACTGACTAACAATAAGTGCTTGTATAAATTTAAGTTTGCATCCAATGTGGATAGTTGATAATCGTATTTGATTTTCCAACGAATAATATCATACACACTTTCTGCAATTAAACTTCTGTCTCGTGCCCCAAAATTTTTATTCTGTTTTAAAATAATTGCGAGTTCTTTATCAGCCACTTTTTGTTGTTCCAGCACTAGTTTTAAACATTGCGTGATGGCATTAATGATGGTGTTGTGTATTTTTATTGCTTGCATTTTATCGTGTTAATCGTTTAATGATTTCTGTCTGTTCTGGAAATTGGTGAATTAATTTTGTTGCATTGGATAATTCAAAATCTTTAAAATGAAAGGCAGGAATTACAGTACAACCACATAAGGCATAACCCAAATTTCCAACACATTCACTCGCAAACCAAGTGTTGCCTTTTACAATATGTTGGAATTGAAAATGCGTTTCCGATAATTTTGTTTCATGATAATTGCCATTATTGTCTATTTCATGAATATGAATGGCATCACCCAAGTACCAATTCCATTGCTCATTGGATTTAATTTTATGGAAAGCAGAAAAATTATTTTCAATCAATAAAAATAAGATGGAAGAAAATCGCTGTTGCTCATCTATAAATGTTCGTTTATAAAATCCACCTTCAGGATGTGGTTCCAACTCGAGCATTTGAATGAGTAGTTCGGCTGTCATTTATTCAGTGTTTATAGTTTAATTTTTATTCGTTCAACTAAATTTAAACTTAAATATTAATTCAACTCCAAAATTAGTATTACTTTGGATAAAACAAATTTTTATATGGAAAAACCGATTTTGGTTTTTAAAATAGGTACAGCATCTATTACCGATGAAAAAGGTAATTTAGACGAATTGATGGTGCAAAATTTAGCCAAGCAATTAGCTGCATTACATAAAGAATTTCATGTGCTTATCGTTTCATCGGGCGCTGTTGGAAGTGGAAAAAAATACATTAAAAATTATTCAGGTAAAATTGAAGAACGCAAAGCGGCAGCCGCTATTGGTAATCCATTGTTAATTCAAAAATATTCAGAAGCTTTTTCAAAATATAAAATTCCCATTGCACAAAGTTTGTGTGAACGTGGGCATTTTTCCGATAGAGAAAAATTTTTACAACTTCGTGATACTTATCATGAACTTTGGAAAAATGGGATTATTCCAATCGCAAATGAAAATGATGTAGTGAGCTCGCGTGAACTAAAATTTTCGGATAACGATGAATTGGCTACGTTGTTGGCAGTTGGATTTGGTGCCCAACTTTTATTAATAGCAACATCTGTAAAAGGAGTGTTGGATAGTAATGGAAATGTGATAGATAAAATTGAAAAGTTTGATGCACAAGTGTTGGCTTTAGCTACTAAAGAAAAATCATCCAGTGGACTTGGTGGTATGATTAGTAAACTAACCTTCGCACGCTTAGCCACAAGTTTAGGCATTAAAGTCATCATCTTTTCTGCTAAAGAAAATAAATCGATTATTCAGGCAGTTGCCGAAAATAATGGCACTGTTTGTGTGCCTAAAAATGTATCTAAAACAGCTCGACAAAAATGGTTGGCAAGTGGTAGTTTAGTTATTGGTAACGTTGTAATAGATGATGGTGCACACAAAGCTTTAGTGAAACGCAAAAGTTTATTAGCTGTAGGTGTAAAATCAGTAAGTTCTGTTTTTGGGATTGGCGAAGTAATAGAAATTGCTGATGATAATGGACATACAATTGCTATTGCACGTACAAAAATTTCCTCTACCGATTTATTGAAAAACAACAAACAACAAAATATTATTCTAGCTCATGCAGATGATATAGTATTGTTGTAGAGGATGATATTTAGCGTTATTTAATCTCATTTTTTATAAATCTACACTGGTAAAAGGCAACATAATATAAGCTGGTATTCCTTCTTCTTTAAATTCCTTTAGTTCTTTTTCTAACTTAGATGTTCTAAATTGTTGGATGGATTTATCATTGCTTCTGAAAAAATTATTCCAATGGTTGAGCAATAAAATGTGTGCTTTTGTGCTGGATAATGATTTTTTTAAGCTTTGTGCATTTAGCTTCTTATTCCAAAATGTACTCGATAAAATATCACACGTTCTAACACTGCAAATTGAATCTATTTTTTTATAATCAACATCATCAATTGTGCCACTTAGTAATGCCATTCTAAATATGGTTGAATCATTTTTTAATACATCTATCAAAAAAGAATAATTGCTATGTCCTAATTTCCATTGCCATAAATAATTTGGAATTTTATCTAAAGCTTGTTTGTAAATGCCATTAAATAAAATGGTTTTTCCGAAATGTGGATTGTGCTTGCATAAAATGGGAAACACTCTAAAAATACTATCTGCTGAGTATATCCAATTTTGTTTTTCAGTATTTTTTAATGCGATTTTAGAAGTATTGTTTTTTAATTCTTGTTCTAGTTGAAAAATGGTACTTTGGTCGGCTATTACAGTTGTTTGCGGCTGTAGTATTTGATTGAGGTCAAAACAATGATCGTAATGGCCATGTGAAATAGTAGTCATGGAAACATGTTTGTACAAGGAATCATTCAAATACGATTTAATGGATTGTTGTTTCATGTTGCCCAATGCTGTACTTATTAAAGATGGATTGCTAAAAAATGCATCGCTTATAAATTGCTTTCCTTCATAATTAATAATAAAACAGGAAGTGCCTAAAAAGGTAAGTCGCACATTATTTTTTTTGGCAGATGGTAGGAGATAGGTTTTGCATTTTTCTACATCTATATTTTTTCCTATAAAACTGAATTTTACTATAACGATGAGTATAAGTAATGTGCATAAAAACAACAAGGCTTTTACTATAAATTTAATTCCATTTTTCATTTGCTTAAAATTACATATTCTTAATTTAATATCGAACCATTCTATTTGTACAAAATTCTAAATATTTTTAATCAACAATAAAAAACATGGATTCAATTATAGATATATTAAAACGAGTAAGTAAAGCAAGTGTTTCTGTAAAAAATAGTACTAAAGAAATTAGACAAAAAACATTGTTGTCTTTAGCAGAACTATTGCGCCAAAATACCGAAAAAATTATTGCCGCCAACCAATTGGATTTAGATAAAATGGATGATAGTAATCCTAAAAAAGATAGATTACTACTGAATGAAAGCAGAATTAATGATTTAGCGAATAGTTTGCATGATGTAGTAAAATTAGAAATTCCTACTGGAAAAATATTGTCGTCGGTTACCATGCATAATAATTTAAACATTCAAAAAGTAACCGTTCCTATTGGTGTGGTGGGCGTGATTTATGAAGCTCGACCTAATGTGACGATTGATGTGGCGGCATTGTGTTTGTTTGCAGGCAATGCGGTAGTTTTGCGTGGTGGAAGTGATGCTGAACATACCAATGAAATTTTAGTGTCAATCATTCATGAAGCATTATTAAAAAATGAGCTGGATGAAGATGTCGTGCAGTTGTTACCTGTAGATAGAAAATACGTGAAAGAACTATTGGAAGCAGTAAAATATGTGGACATTATTATTCCTCGTGGCTCACAGCAACTGATAGATTTTGTTCGTGAACATTCGAAAGTGCCTACTATTGAAACTGGTGCAGGTGTTTGCCATACATATATTGAAATTTCAGCAAATTTAGAGATGGCTGCAAAAATTGTGATTAACGCTAAAACGCAACGACCATCTGTATGCAATGCTTTGGATACTATCATTGTAGATAAAAAGATTGCAGCTACTTTTTTGCCTAAACTTATTAAAGGATTCTTAGAATTTGATGTGGAAATTTTTGCAGATTATGAAGCATACAAAATTTTAGAATCGCATCAGTATAAAAATTTAAAACGAGCCATTGATGATAATTTTGGAATGGAATATTTAAGTCAAAAGTGCTCCATAAAAACAGTTGAAAATATAGAAGAAGCTATTGAGCATATTCAACAATATTCATCCAAACATAGCGAAGCAATTGTAACTATGGATGCTAGTTTAGCCGAACAATTTTTAAATGAAATTGATGCTGCTGCGGTTTACGTGAATGCCAGCACGCGCTTTACGGATGGTGGTTGTTTTGGCTTAGGCGCAGAGATTGGAATTTCAACTCAAAAATTACATGCTCGTGGTCCTTTTGCCTTGGAAAAATTAACCACCGAAAAATGGCTGGTTCGTGGCAGCGGTCAAATTCGATGATGAGTGATTGGTGAATAATGTTTGGTCGTTGCGTAATTCCTTAGTGTGTATTATTCCATTTTTTAAAATCTGTACCAAAGCACAAATTTTAAAACCATATTTTTAGATTAATAAAATTACAATTCATAGATACACAACGCATCATAATGACTATCTGTCTGTTCTAATTCAGTTATTTTTATTTTTTCAATGCCATTAATTCTATACAATGTATATCCAAATTCATTTTGTAATTTAGATATTATTTTTTTCTCTGAAGATTGATGTTGTAATAAATTTTGATTGTCGATTTCAATTACTATAATTGGTTTCATTTTTTGTATCGTATGGTGGCCTCCATTCAAAACGAAATTTTCAAATCCTTCTACATCAATTTTAATAAAATCAATATTACTGATTTTATTGTCAGTAACAAATTGATCTATTGTTGTAGAATGCACGATGGATGATGTTTTTGATTTTTCTTTATATAAAGAAATACCTGAGCTGTTATTGTTATTTGGAATTTCAAAATATAATGTTTCTTCTTTATCAGATAGTGCCAAATTATGTATAAATATATTTTGAAAGTTGTTTAGTGCTACATTTGATTTTAAACGTTGAAATAAATAGGGTACTGGTTCAAAACTATGTATTATTCCTTTGTTGGCTAATTGTGCAAAGTTTAAAGTGGTTTCGCCAATATTTGCACCAATATCTAAACATACATAATTTTCTTTTATCAAACTATATAACATTCTTCTATCACAATCTAACGTATCATTAATACCAAAAAAGATAGCATGTTCCATGTAATCGCTTATGTCTAATCTATAATTAATCCCATTTCTATTGCAGTTTCGAATGCTTCCTTTCGGATATAATCCAATATCTGCAATTAATTTCTTGGAAATCGTACTTCCATTAATAATTTTTTCTGCTAATTTTTTTTCTACAGATGGTATTTGGCTAATACGTCTAAATATATTCAAGAATTTTGTTTTATAATTCATACATAAATTTACATTTTTCTAAACAATATAAAAACGCATAAATATTGACATCTGTTTTAATCCCGCTGAATTTAAATGATAAGTGCAACGCTGATAAAAAAGAGTATAAATCAATTAAATAATCAATACGGTAAAGTGTCATTTTTAAAGCGACGCATAATAATTGTCAACAGTATATTGCTTTGGTAAGAAAGTTGGGTATTAATTTACATTCTCAAATCTTCCACATGCACTTCCGGATGTTTACTGGTGTCAAATTTGAAGAAATTATCCTCTAATCCAGCTTTGGAATTAAACAGCGTAACCGTGTAAGTATAGGTGCTTCCATTCTTGTCGAATACCTTCATTTGTTTAATAAATTTAGCATTTTTGTTTATCCAAATGCGCACTTTAAAAAATGGTTTGTTCTTATCTTTTGGCATTAAATCTATAATAGTGCATTCCGTTTTATCAATATTATCTTCACCATTTAAAATGTAGTTGAAATCATTTTGATAAATGGTGAACATGTTAGAAGGCGTAATGTCTTCTTTGTTGGGTTCGTAATCGTTAATTTGTACTTCTTTTATGTCTTTTAAATAAGTCCATACGCTTTTTTTGTCGCAAATAATTTCTTGCTTACCCATGAGCAATTTATATTTTTCACCTTTTAAATAAACGGTACCTTTTTGGTTGCTTGATTTATTTTGTTGAGGATTGGTGCTGATTAGCGTAAAATTTGCTTCTACTGATTCGTAATTTTTATATGTTTTACTTACAGCATCCAGTAATACTTTTGCTTTTGGGTCGTTCAATTGCTTATCTGGATTATACCCAAAAAGAGAAAGAAGAAACGTGAAAATGGAAAAAAGTGTCAGCATTTTTAGATAAAAATTTCAGTTTTTAAAAGTAATAAATTATTAGAATTAAAGGAAATAAGTGTTTATCAACTTTATTCGCCGAACTCCTGCAAAATTCGTTCCAATTCTTCTTCGGTTTTCACATACACTTCTCTTGCTTTGCTGCCTACGTTGGGACCAACAATTCCAACTGCTTCTAATTGGTCCATTAATCTTCCCGAACGAGCATAACCTAAGGCTAATTTTCGTTGGATGAGTGAAGTGGAACCAATTTGATTTCGAACAATTAGTTTGGCAGCTTCGGTGAATAATTCATCGCGATCGTTGTAATTAAATTCACGCTGACCTTTATCTGCTTCTTTTGGGTCAATATATTCTGGTAATTCGTAAGGCGTAGGAAAGCCTTTTTGGTTTCCAATAAATTTAGCAATATGTTCCACTTCTGGAGTATCCACAAACGGACATTGCAAACGTGTAAGTTCGCCACTTTGTGAAAGTAACATATCACCACGACCAATGAGTTGGTCAGCACCACCAGCATCTAAAATAGTACGTGAATCAACTTTCGCTGTCACTTTAAAGGCAATTCTTCCAGGGAAATTGGCTTTAATAATACCTGTAATGATATTTACGGATGGACGTTGAGTAGCAATTACTAAATGGATACCAATGGCACGTGCTAATTGTGCCAATCGTGCAATAGGTGCTTCCACTTCTTTTCCGGCAGTCATCATTAAGTCGGCAAATTCATCTACTACCAACACAATGTAAGGTAAATAGCGATGACCATTATTGGGATTCAATTGTCGGGTGATGAATTTTTGATTGTATTCTTTTATTTGTCGAACTTGTGCCACTTTTAGTAATTCATAACGTGCATCCATCTCAATACATAATGCATTCAATGTATAAATTACTTTTTTATTATCCGTAATGATGGCATCTTCTTCATCCGGTAATTTGGCTAAGTAATGATTCTCAATTAATTTATATAAATTTAGTTCTACTTTTTTGGGATCCACCAACACAAACTTTAATTCAGCAGGATGTTTTTTGTATAATAGTGAAACTAAAATGGCATTTAAGCCAACCGATTTACCTTGTCCAGTGGCACCTGCCATTAATAAATGTGGCATCTTCGCCAAGTCCACCACAAAATCTTCATTAGAAATAGATTTACCCAATGCAATAGGCAAATCCATGTCGGCATTTCTAAATTTTTCTCCAGCTAATAAAGAACGCATCGATACAATGCTTTTCTTCACATTGGGAACTTCAATGCCAATTGTACCTCGTCCGGGAATGGGTGCAATAATACGAATGCCTAATGCAGATAAGCTTAATGCAATATCGTCTTCTAAGTTTTTAATTTTTGAAATACGAATACCTTTATCAGGAACAATTTCGTATAAGGTTACTGTTGGCCCTACAGTCGCTTTTATTTTTTCAATACCAATATTATAATGTGATAAAGTTTGTACAATTTGATTTTTATTGGCTTCTAATTCTTCTTTGTTGATTTCAATTTGGCCACTTCCATGTTCTTCTAACAAATCTAAAGTGGGAAATTTATATTTAGATAGTTCTAGTTTAGGATCAAATTGAGTATCTACGCCAAAATGTTCTTTCTCCGGAAAGGCAGTATCAATCTCCTCTTTTGTGGATTCATCCACTGTGCCGAAGGCTTGGATTTCTTCTATTTCAAAATCTGGCTCTAAAGAGAATTTTTCTTTCTTTGATTTTTCAAGTGGTGTAGGTTTTACTATTTCTAATTCATCAGTTTCCTTTTCAATTAATTCCATTTTTAAGCCATTGTCATGCTCCTTTTCATCGTCAAGGATATTTTCACTTGTACTTTCAATTTCATTTAGAATTTCAAAAGTATTATCCTGTTGGTGTGGAATTGGAATTTCTTTTTCTTCTGGTATAATGCTTTCCATTTCATACCCATCTTCTTGTTTTAATTCTTCTTCTTTGTAAAACTCGTCAATGTCATTATGGTTGTTTTCTTTTTCTATAGAAAATTGTTTTCTACGCTCGCTCCATGCTTGTTTCCAATCGGCTATTCTTTTATAAGTATCTTTGATATTAAATCCTAGAATCGTAAATGCAATAACGCCTAATAAAATGCCCAACCCTAAACTACCTAATAAAGTGGAGAGCCAATCAAAATTATTTTTACCCAAACCACCACCAAAAGGGAATCTTGATGCGTTAAATATAAAGGAAGACAAGGTGGCAATAAATACTATCCATAAAATAGAATTGATAAATACTTTGGTGAGCTTAAATATTTTTTCATTAAAAACAAGATTAACTCCAAAAGTAAACAATAAATAAGGTACAATAAAAGCTGCAACACCAAATAGATTATAGATAAAGATATGTGCAAAATAGGCACCCATTCTTCCCATACTATTCTCTACTATCGCTTCCTTACTGAAAATTATTTTCCATGAAAAATTAAAGATTTTATCTTGATCATTTTTCCAAGTAAACAGATAAGAAAAAAAGGAGATAAATAAAAATAAGGATAAAAAAAGCAAGAACAACCCCAACCCTTTTTTTAGATTATTTTCATCAATAAAAGGTGCGGTAGAAATTTCTTCCACCGGTTCTTCAGCCAAAACTTTCTTGGTTCTTTTTTGTTTTTCTTTAACTACATCTTCTGCCATAACTTTCAAAGATAATTGTTGTGTTGATTTTTAATCTAAATGAAAATGCACACATGGTGATAACTTAGATTCGACATCTTTTTTATATAATGGGTGTTATACTATTCTTAAACAAATAGGATTTGTGGGCTTAATCTTTCCGATTTAAGTGCATTTTTCGTATCATTGAACCATAAAAAATAGTTAAAATGAAAGAAGTATTTATTGTTTCGATGGCGCGCACCCCAATTGGTTCTTTAAGTGGTGTTTTGGCTGGTGTAAATGTTTTGGAATTAGGAAAAACTGCAGTAAAAGCAGCGATGGATAGAGCTGGCATAAACGGTGATCAGGTGGATGAGGTTTATTTGGGAAATGTATTACAAGCCAACGTTGGGCAGGCACCGGCGCAACAAGTTTCGATTGCCGCTGGCATCAACACAAAAACGCCTTGTACCACCATTAATAAAGTATGCGCATCAGGAATGAAAGCCATTATGTTAGGTGCTCAATCCATTTTATTAGGAGATAATGATGTTGTAGTAGTAGGTGGTATGGAAAGCATGAGCAATGCGCCACATTATTTACCTAGTGGACGAACGGGAATTCGTTATGGAAATGGGGAAATATTAGATGCTATTTCTCGCGATGGATTACAAGACCCTTATAAAAAATATATGATGGGTAATGCTGGCGAAGTTTGTGCTAAACATTATTCATTTTCACGTGAGGATCAAGATGCGTATGCCATTGATTCCTATAAAAGAGCACAAGATGCGTATGCCAATGGATATTTTAAAGAGGAAATCGTGCCAGTAGTGATTGCTGCTCGAAAAGGAGATATTACTATTAGCGAAGATGAAGAGTATAAAAAATTTGATGAAAGCAAAGTGGGTGCTTTGAAACCGGCTTTTGAAAAAGAAGGAACTATTACGGCTATCAATGCTTCTAAAATTAATGATGGTGCAAGTGCAATGGTATTAATGAGTGGTGAGAAAGTTAAAGAATTAGGCGTTCAACCATTAGCGAAGATTGTATCTTTTGCAGATGCTTCTCAGGATCCAGAATGGTTTACCACCACACCTTCTAAAGCCATTCCTAGAGCTTTACAAAAAGCCAACTTAAGCTTGGAACAAGTGGATTTTTTTGAAATTAACGAAGCCTTTTCTGTTGTAGCATTGGCCAATATGAAAGAAATGAATATTGCACACGAAAAAATAAATGTATTTGGTGGCGCAGTGGCATTAGGGCATCCAATTGGCAGTTCCGGTTGCAGAATTGTGGCTACATTAATTTCTGTTTTAAAACATAAAAATGGAAAAATTGGTGCTGCCGGCATTTGTAATGGCGGTGGTGGTGCAAGTGCCATCGTTGTGGAAAAAGTGTGAGTAAATGAGTATTCGGTCATTTTTACTTAGTATTAGGGATATTTTATCCATTTTTTAATAATAAATTTGTCGCATAAAAATAACAAGTATGAAAAATCTAATGAAATTTTTGACAATTGTAGGCGTAGTGTTTTACTCGACTACTACGTTCGCGAACGAAATTGGGATGAATATCTCAAACATGGAAATGTATGCACCAACTGCAAAGGGTAAATCAAAATCATCCGGATCAAAAGCATTTGAAGGAAAAGGCTCTAAGCAAATATCTATTGGTTTAGGATTTTCTTCTTATTTAGGGTATTTTGATAAAAATGGGTATCAAGGTTACGTTGGTAGAAAAGGTGGTGCTTATTACTACGGTGGTTTCTTTTATTCTGGAACTTTATCTGTTCAAGCAGAGTTTGGTGTACATGATTATGTAGGCATAGGTATAGTAACAGGTATTGGTGGAAGTGGTAACAGACGATTTTATGGTAGCAGTGGTGGAACCATCTATATTCCTGTTGGAATTATTGCAAATTTCCACTTTATGCAATTAATTGGAGATAAAAAAGGTGTTGCAGTTGCCGATAAATTAGACTTGTATGCAGGTTTAAATTTTGGTACAGGTTTAGCTGCACGTGTTGGTGGCGGTGGAAAAGCTGTAGGTGGTATGTTATTCGTAGGACCTCAATTTGGTGTTAAATACTTCTTTACTGACAAGATTGGGTTTTATGGTGAATTTGGTTATGGAAAAAGCATCTTCGAAGCAGGTGTTTCTATCAAGTTATAATCCAACATTAACTGAATAAAAATTAGGTTGTCCATCATTGGGCAACCTTTTTTTATTGGGTGTTGAAATTCTTATCAATATACTGAATGGCTTGTTCTTGGGTGTAAAAGGAGAAATCTTTATATCGCTGGTGAACATCTATTATTTCATCAATAGCTTTTAGAACTAAGTCTTTATTTTTCCAAGTTTTTAATTCTTGAATAACGGTTTCTAAACAATTTTTTTTATAGGCAATTTGTCCTAATACATGAATTAATGTATGACGCACACGTGCAGTAGTATCAAATTGCAATTCTTTTAAAAAAGGCAAAATATCTTGCGGATGTGTTCTTCCACGCAACTCAATGCCATGACAAATTTCTCTTCGTATTTCTTTATCAGCGTGATGTAAATATTTTTTTGCCCATTGTAAAACCGGAATCGGGTTTTTCTCACTCATTTTTTTTACAGAACCAATCACTGCATTTCGTACACTATGATGTTCATCCAACAAAGCGATATCAAAAATAGATTCTACAATTTCAAAATTTTTAATGCCAATTTCTCCGGCCGCATTCACAGTGGTTTGTCTTATTTTTTCATCTTTATTTTTTAATATTTGTTTCAGTTTATTTATAATGTTTGATTGTAAATCAGGGTATTTAAAATAAATTTTTCCAATGTTTTGATAAGTAGTTTTTCGTATATAAGTGTCTTCATCAGCACTATAGGTTTCTATTTTTTGAAATTTATCCTTTTCAATAGCAATAAAAATATCGTTGAAAATTTTATTTACTTTTTGATTCCTTTCTTCTTTGCTTAAATCGTAAAATGCCATTTACTTTTTTTAAGCACTAAATTTAATAAATGTACTTTGTATAAAAGAAAAAGACTGCCAAGAATGACAGTCTAGAATATTACTTGGTTAGTATGTAAAAAAGACTATTTAAAATTTTCTGCTAAAATTTTCTCCATAGATCGTTCTGCAATAGCAGCAATCGTTAAAGCTGGATTGGCACAACAAGAAAATCCTGGAATCATGGAACCATCTAAGCAATATAGATTGTCATGTCCTTTTAATCTTCCATAATGGTCGCTAGCCAAACCTAATACTGCGCCACCCAATGGGTGATAAGTGAAATCATCACCATATTGTTTACCTCCAAAATACATGACAGATTCTAAAACTCCACCATTCGCCGCATTTAAACGATTGATAAAATTACCCATAGCCTGACGTGAAATTTCCATTTGTGATTGGTTAAAATGTAAGTCAACATCTTCTGTCACCGGATTATAGGTGAAGTAACCACGTTCCGGATTTTTAGTGATGGCTAATGCTAATAATTGTCTTAATTCCATGCCCAATGGGAACGGAGCTTGTTCTGCCAATAATGGTGTTACTGGGTTATCTAAATCGCCATAAGCAGTAGTTGGAACGGTACATTGATCAGCGCCTGTTTCTTGGGTTAACCATGTACGCATCGCCATAATGTTTCCATTATTTCCCCAATGTTTTCCTACTTCGCTGTTTAAGTTTGGTAAGCCACCATTGTGGCGAGATTTCAATAAAATCTGCATTGTTCCTACTACACCTGCATTTACAAATAAATGTGTACATGTATATTTCTTTTCATACTCTACAGTACCTTGTTCACTTAATTTTTGAACAGTTACTTCGTATTTATTATTAGGTAATTGTTTAATGCTATCTACTTTGTGTAAGGTGTGAATGGTTAAATTTCCAGTTGCTTTTGCTGCTGGAATATAGTTTCTGTCTAAGCTATTTTTAAATCCATTATTTCCACCATATAATAATTCTCCGGAAGTTGCTGATTTACGTTCACTTCCATTTATTTCACCTCTAATAACATCAAAATCAACACCACAGTTAAGCATTACTTTTTGCATGCCTGCTTTTTCACATTGCTCTAAACCTACACGTGCAAATTTGTAATACTTACTATTTAAAACATCATCCGGCACTACACTGAAATCCAATACATTTTTAACTTTAGGATACCATTTGCTTTCCATTTCACTATAATCGATGAAAGGAAAGAACTCATTCCATAAAGAAGGTTGTGCATAGGGTAACATGGCACCATAAACTACTGAACCACCACCTAAGCAGTTTCCTCTGTAAATTTTCATGTATGAAGTTGAAAATTCTACTCTATCTAAAACGCCTACATATTTTGGGATGTCAAACTGGATGGAAGTAATTGGCAAAACAGTTCTTTTTTTTAACCATGAAGAACGGCCATCTGGTTTCATCATATTGCAGAATGTTTCTCCAGTTTCATTCAGTATATATTCTTTTCCCATTTCAAACATATTCGTTTGAATTCCGGCTTGTCCTAAACGTAAAGCAGCTACCGAGCCACCAAATCCAGAACCTATTACTATCGCTTCAGAATAATTGTTGTCATTAGGAATTAAAGGCGTTTCTTTTTTACAACCTGTTAATGGAAGTGTGCTTGCTACACTTGCTAATGCTGATAATTTAACAAATTTTCTACGTGAAATTGATTTTTTCATCATTTTTTGTATTAAGAAAATTATTAGTTGTTTACGATTAACCAAAAATAATGACTTATTATAAAAATAAGGATGATTTAAATCATAAAAAATTTTTTTTGATAAAAATCAAATCACGAAATCAGTGTATGTATATTTTCTAGTTCAGAAGCTTCATTGTTCCACCAATTAAATGGCCAAATAGTGTACGTTTTAATGTTGTAATTGTTTAAAATACTCGCTTGATGTATTTTATTTCGATAGGCTACTTCCGAATGATAATTTTCGATCGTGTTTATATCAAGATAAAGAATTGGTTGTTGATCTTTTAATAGAACAATATCTAAGTTGAAACCACCCAATTCAAAATCCATTTTTACGGCATCTTTATATCGAAGTTTCAAAATGTCAAACACATATTGTTTCAACGGACTTATTGCTTGATTTTTTTTCTTATTTATATTATTATTTTCCTGTTTGGCAATACTTGATAATACGAATTTATGTTGATCAGTGAGTTGCTCTGAACATGCTTTCACGTACGCCAAATATGCATAAAAGATAGCTTTGCCAGTGTTTCCTTTCTCTAATAGTTCTGTTTCAAATTTCATAAAAACAGTTTCCGGAATGGAAGTAAATACATGAAGTGAATGCTTTGCTCTTGTGATGATTACGTTGAGTAGTTGATAGCCTTTTTGTTGATTGATAGGTCCAAATAGTTGTTTAAAATTTCCTACTTCATCTTTTCCAAAAGTGGTGGAAAGAAGCATGATATCGCGTTCATCGCCTTGAATGTTTTCTAAGTTTTTTACAAATAATCCTTTGTTCCATAACTGTTGTAGATGTTCATTTTTTTGTACATCGGAATATGCCACTTCGTATAATTTTTCTAAAATTAAATCTCGTTGGTAAATATTAAATGTAGCAATTCCAATACTGGGTAGTTCTTGGTTTATAGTTTGGATATTGTAAATAAAATCTACGATTTCATGGGCTTCTTGTTGATTTGTTCCATCAGTATAAATACCATTAACGGGTTTGTAATGTATAGCTTGGTAAGGTGTGTTTTCAGGCATCGGAATTAAACGTGACTGATAAAATGCATGATTCGAAAACTGAATTAAGCTGGGATGTTTGGAACGATAATGGTAATCTAAATAGGTACTTTTATAGTTAATGTCATCTGCATATTCTAATAATGATTTGCTTTCTGCTAAGAAATCATCGGCAGTAGTTTCGTCCTCTTGTTCACTCCAAAAAAGCACTTCACTACCAAAAAAATTAGTTGGTGGCATTTGGTGTTTGTCACCTGAAACTATTTTTATTCTACCACGATATAAGGACGAATACGTATCTTCTAATCGAAGTTGTGATGCTTCATCGAAAATAATATAATCAAAACTATTTTCTTGCAAGGGCAATATAGATGCTGCTGCACTTGGGTTTACCATTACTACCGGAAACAATGAAGTGAAGAAATCAAAATCCTGATGAATAATTTTTCTCAAAGAGTTTTTAGAAGAAAATTGTTTGTTTTTACGTTGGTTATATAAGTATTTTAATTCCGAAATATTGCAGTTTTTAATTTTCAGCTTTGCCATTTCATGCCAAATAAATTGAATTCGTTCACTTAATTTTTGTTTTAATAAATTATCTATGCTCGTTAATTCTTGAAGAAGTTTTTCTGTGGAATCATTTATCCCATTTTCGAATGCAGTTTTTAAAATTACTTGTTGGATATAATATGTTTCAAAAATGAGTTCAATTTTTTTGTGTTCAAAATTTAAAAATATATTCAATAGTTGTTGTACATGTTTTTGATGTGACAAATAATTTTTTTGAAACTGAAAATAGGTTTCAAAATAGGCTGCATCTTGAAGGATTGTGGAATTGGTTTCTTTTATTTGATTTAAAGAAGCTTGTAAATCAGCAATACGAGTTGTTGTTAAAGTATCTGCAAATCCTATACGATTGGTTAAGATAGCATTTTTCTGCAATTCATTTTTAAGGTGATTATAATCGTCGAATGTTTGATGTTGTGCTTTTTGGATAGCTTTGTAAGAAACTAAAAAAATAGACATAAATGAGACTAAATATTTTCTCCAAGAGGTAAGTTGGTTGTAGTTTTCTCCAAATATTTTTTGATTATTTTCGATATATTTTAATAGTGTTGAGGCGCATTGTTCCTCCTTTGATAAGGCAGAAAGAATAGCATCACTCACAGATGTTTCTTCAATTTTATGTTGCTGAATGGTGTCAAATGCAGGCACCTTCTTTTGTATGGCATGCTGTAGGTTTATTGCTTTATTTAGTTCCTTATTTAAATGGATGAATTCCTCGTAGCTAAATTTAAAATCGCTGTTTTGTATGTATTTAGGGATTGTATTTACAAGTGAATAGATTGACGCATCTTTGTTCAGTAGGATGCTTCGATGGATGAGTTCATTCCAATTGTCATCACCAAAAATAATTTTATGGTTGAAGTTGATTCTATGGTTGATTTCTTCTTGTAAACTTAAAAACTTCGCATGCACCATTTCGTATTCATTTTCTCTAAATCGCAATACAGATTGGTCAATTGTTTCAATGAGATTTCGAACAGTTTCGACTATGTTTTTTCTATCACTATGTATGTCTTCAACTAAAACAGATAAATGGTGTAAGTTTTCTTTTTTTAAATTATTGTATAGAACGTCCATGGCGGTTCGTTTTTCACAAACCACCAATACTTTTTGTTTATTTAATAAGGCTTGTGTAATTAAAGCAGTCAATGATTGACTTTTTCCGGTTCCAGGTGGACCTTGAATGATAATTTTATTGGTATCTTTTAATTGAAACAATACATTCTCTTGGCTTGGATCTAAAGTAATTGGAGATAAAATTTCACCATCATAAATTTTATTTTCAACACGTTCATTTTCAATATTTTCAATTGCGTTTTTACTGTTTTTTGCTAATAAATCTTCAATATCTTTAATGATAGATTGTTTTTGCACTTTGTATAATCCAAAAACACCACACCAACGTAACCAAGGCGATTCTTTAGTAATGGATTCGATGGTTTCTTTGTTGGTGCAAGGCAAAAGAGTAGCAATATTTTCTTCTGCAATAAACGGAACATTTAATTTTTGAAGGATAGATTGGCAGGCCATTTTTAGTTCATCTTCCGTTAGAAAGCCATCATCTAGCAAAATGTCTAGTTCATCCGTTTTTATTTTTTCATTGTTTTCGAAATGGGCACGTAACAACTCATTGAAAACTAAAGCTTGATCTTCATCTCGACGAATTGTCCACGTATTATTTTTTCGTGTGTCTTTTTCAATTTTTAAATACCAAATAAATAATGGAGCTTTTAATATTCGTTCCCAATTATCGGGATCACGCTTTATTAAAAGTGGATAGCCAAAAGCAAAGGAATGATAACCATGTTCAGCAAATCCTTCCTTGTCTTGCTGTTCTAGGTGATTAATTTTTTTAATTATTTTATGGATTATCTTTTTCTCGTCCTGAGTTTTGTTATTGAAAAGATGTGGTTCAATGGTTATTGAGAAGGCAAATTTTTTGTGTGTCAATAAATTACTTAAAAAAGAAAGATGTAAACTTTGTTCAATGTTTATAAAGTCATAAACATCTAAACGTCCAAAATTTCCGGGTAATGCATTTAAGTGTATGCTACGTGCATCGCCTTGTTTTAATCGAGTTAGTAATTTATTTAAAAAAGTAGAAGACATTATGGAACTATTTATACAGAATATGGATGATTAAAATAGATAGGAAAGGTTTGTTTTTTATTTTTAAAAACAGGTTTTAAGCAATGAAATTATGAAATAAAAATAAAAAAACCTTCGATTGCTCGAAGGTTTTTACTGTGTTGTGAGGATAGATTAATATCTCTTTTTATAAGAGTTATCTCTGTTGAAGCCGCCGCCACCGCCGCCGCCTCTGTTGAAACCACCACCACCACCTTTGTTAAAAGATGGTTTTTTGTATTCTTCTTTTGCACGAGCTTCATTTACAGCTAATGCTCTTCCGTTTAATTCAGCTTGATTAAGGCTATCAATTGCTTTTTGAGCTTCGTCGTCATTACTCATTTCAACGAATGCATAACCTTTGCTAATGCCAGTGTCACGGTCTTTAATTAATTTTAGAGATGCAATTTCTCCATACTGAGAAAACAATTCTACTAATTGCTCTTCAGTTACTTTTCTTTCAATGTTTGCAACAAAAATGTTCATTTTAAATAATTTGTTTTAATTAATATTAGGCTAAGTAATCTTTTAAAAATCGAATCAAATGAACATTTATAACATTAGACAAGAAACAAAAGAAATAAATAGTTGTACAAATGTAATGCTAAAAGTTGAATATTGTATACTATCCGATTAATTTATTGCACCAATCTACAATATTTTTTAAAACTTGAGTTTTTTCTGGTTCATTGTGGCATTCGTGGTAAAATCCATTATATTCAATAAATGTTACGTTTTTTCCGGCATTTGTTGCAAATTTCTTGCTTTGGTCAAAAGAAGTGAGCTGGTCGGCAGTGCCATGAAAAAGTAGAGTTGGATAGGAAAGAGAAGAAGCATTTTGTACGGCTTCAGCACCAAATTCTAATAATTCAATGCCCATTTTTGAAGAAATACTATCAAATACCAAAGGATCGTTTTTGTATTTTTGCACCTCATTTTTATCTCTCGAAATGGCATTCACATCTAAACCCGAAGGCAATGAAAAAGATGGAATTAAATTGCGCATTATTTTTCCAGCAGCCAATTTTATGGCTGGAGGTGCAAATCCTGGTTGGAAAAATGGAGAAGATAAAACAATGCCAGCAATAGATGGATTTCGTTTTAAAGCGTAATTTACAACAATTTGTCCGCCCATGCTGTGTCCATATACTATTTTTGGAAGATTTGGAAAGTGTTGGTCGCTTTGTTTTAGAAGATTTCCAACATCATTTAGAAATTCATCATAGCTGGGAAAGTGCCCTCTTTTGCCGTCTGATTTTCCATGTCCACGTGCATCGTAAGTAATAACAGCATAATTATTATCGGTAAAATATTGAGCCACATGTTCATAACGAGTGCTATGTTCACCAAAACCATGTACCAAGCATATAATTGCTTTGGGTGAAGCCGTGTCGCTTTCCCATTTTTGACCAAAAATAGATACTCCATCATTTGACTTCCAATTTAAGATTGTATTCTTCATAAGATATGTATTTGTTAAAAAATTAGTTTAAATTTAGCTAAAATTCATTGCTAAAAATAATGAAATGAAAAAGAAGATGATATTAATCGTAAAAATAATTCTCGGATTCGGTGTTTTATTTGGTTTGTATGTGCTGGGTGCTATATTGTATGCTCATTTAACAGATTATAAACCAGAACCAGAAGAGCAAACAGAGGTATTAGAGCCATCGCAAAAATTACCAACTCTTGATAAAGATACATTGGTATTTTACAATTGGAATATTGGATATGCCGGCTTAGGAAAAGAATCTGATTTTTTTTATGATGGTGGAAAAATGGTTCGACCGACCGAAGCTCTTTCGGATAAAAATTTATTGGGCATTTTAAATAAATTACAAACATGGTCATCCGATGCTGATTTTATTGAGATACAAGAAATTGATCGAAATTCTAAACGCAGTTATTATAAAGATCAATTTAAAATGGCATTTTCCACTTTGAAAAATTATAAAGGTGTTTTTGGTAAAAACTATGATGTGAAATTTGTGGTAATGCCATTTTTGGAACCATTGGGAAAAATAGTTGGCGGTATTGCTACTTTTTATAAATATCAAGATGCAGAAGCACCGGTTAAATATGCCTTTCCATCAAATTTTTCTTGGCCTAAAGGTTTGTTTTTTTTAGATAGATGTTTTGTAAAACATCGATTTAATCTGCAAAATGGTAAACAATTAGTAGTGATAAATACACACAATTCTGCCTATGATGGAGGTAGTTTGAAAAAGCAAGAAATGGCTTATTTTAAAAAATATATCGTTGAGGAATATGCAAAAGGAAATTATGTAATTGTAGGTGGCGATTGGAATCAAATTCCACCTGGATATGCACCTTTAAGTGCCAATAGTGATTATGAAGAAATGCCAATTCCACAAGAATTTATTGAAAATGAATGGACATTTGCCTTTGATGGAAAAACACCAAGCAATCGAAAAGTGGATGTATCCTACCAGAAAGGAAAAACCTATACTACTGTAATTGATTTTTATTATTTATCGCCCAATATAGAATTGATTGAAGTAAAAGGATTGCCTGATGATTTTGAATATTCCGATCATCAAGCAGTACGAATGGTATGTAAGTTAAACTAGAAATGGACGTATGTTTAAGCATAAAGGTAAAACGAGAACATATAGCCATAATCTTCAAATAGCGTCGTTGTTGTCTTTTGTTGCGGGTTTGGTGAATGTTGCCGGTTTTTTTTCTGTCCAACATTTAACAACCAATGTTACAGGGCATTTTGCTTTTTTAATGGATGAAATTATTAAGTCGAATTATATAACTAGCATCGTCTTTTTCTTATTTATTTTATTCTTCTTTTTAGGCTCATTTTTTTCTAATTTTTTAATTGAAATTATTGGTAAAAGAAGTGAACGTTTCGTATATATAGTTCCGGTTTCAATTGAAATTATTGTATTGATTTTAATAGGTGTTTTTGGAAATTATTTAATTGACTTTAACCCCAATTTAATTGCATTCGGACT
This sequence comes from Chitinophagales bacterium, assembly GCA_017984135.1. Taxonomy (GTDB): domain Bacteria; phylum Bacteroidota; class Bacteroidia; order Chitinophagales; family JADIYW01; genus JADJSS01. Next base: position 54,760 of record JAGNZZ010000013.1, read on the forward strand.
CTTATTTTCAATGGGATTGCAAAATTCATTGGTTACTACAATTTCAAACTCAGTGGTAAGAACAACTCACTTGACCGGCTTATTTACAGACTTAGGAATTGAATTGTCACAATTGTTTTTTTATACAGAATTACAACAAAAAACAAGACTAAAATATTCTATACGATTGCGATTGATAATTATTTTTAGTTTCTTTTTAGGAGGAATTTTGGGTGGCTATTTTTATAAATATTATGGATTGTATGTTCTCTTTTTTGCAGCCTTGAGTTTGTTAATCGGGTTAATTTATGACAGCATAAAATTTAGAATTATATTACTGCATAGAAAGATTAGAAATCTTTAATTAAAATGATTTCGCTAATATTTTAGTATCTTTAAAGTTGTTAGTCGTGCAAAATTATTGATATGCAAATTAATTCAGAAATTCAAACATTAGATAAAGTTATTGTTCATGAACCAAATATTGGTATCGAGCATATTTCACCAGAAATAGCAGAGCAATTGTTGTACGACGATATTGTTTTTTTGCCGCGAATGATAGAGGAGCATTATCAGTTTACACAAACTTTGAAACAACTAATAGGCAAAGAAAATGTGTACGAATTTACCGATTTATTGCATGATATTTTATTGAAGGAAAATGTACGTGAAGAGCTAATCGAATACCTTTTTGAAAAAGAAGATTTTGGTTTGGGAAAATATGAAATGCTCAAACAATTAGAACCCGAACACTTAGCCACCGTTTTAATTTCTGGTGTGCATCCAGAAAGTAAACAATCAATTTTGGCACCCTTGCCAAATCTGGTTTTTACACGTGATATAGGATGTGTAATCAATGACCATATTCTTGTTTGTAAAGCCAATAAATCGGCACGTTTGCGCGAAAATTATTTAACTAAATTTATTGTCCATCACCATAATTTATTCTCCAGTTTTTCTCATAAAAAAATCGACTTTGTGACTGATGAAAACTTACAACATGACTCAGGAATTTCAATTGAAGGTGGAGATGTAATGTTAGTGAATTCAAGACATATTATAATTGGTGAAAGTGAACGAACGACATTGGATGCTATTTTTGAATTAAAGGCTTATTTGTTTGAAAAGGATGTAGTGGATTATGTAACTGTGGTGGAAATTCCAAATGAACGTTATTGCATGCATTTAGATACTATTTTTACTTTGTTAAGCGATGATACTTGTGTTGGTTTTTCGCCACTTTTATTTGAGAAAAATGATAAGGTAGATATTGTTACTTATTCAAAAAATAATGCACGTGCCGTATTGCATCCTACCTTGAAAGATTTGATTAAAGAACTATATCCGAATATGAATTTTATAGCATGTGGTGGAGGCGTTTCACCTTTTGCTCAACGTGAACAATGGACCGATGGGTGTAATTTTGTAGCAGCCAAATCCAATGTGGCATATTCATACGAACGCAATTTAAAAACATTGCAGGCTTTACGAGATTCAAATTTTAATATCATAAGCGCTAAACATTTATTGAACGACAATTTGACTTTGCAACATCTGAATAATACAATTATTACATTGGCATCTGCAGAATTGTCGCGCGCTCGTGGTGGGCCACACTGTATGACTTTCCCAATTTCTAGAAAATAACAGTTTCTTGATTTTAATTTACTCCATTTCTGTCTATCTTTGAAAGAATGAAGTTTTTACGGTTTTATTTGAAATATCAAACTGATAACGAGCAACCTACAGCGCTTACTTCTACCGATTTTTCTTTGTTTGAAAATGATCAATTGCAATTAGAATTTGTGTTGGAAAATGTACATGCCGATGTAAGATATAAAGCCATTTTGCGACCCAAAACAACCCTTCATTTATTAGAATTTTATATAGAAACATCGTATGACTATGCACTTTCAAAAGGTGTATTTTGTAATGGCTTTCAATCATGGACGGAAACAAAATTATTTACAAAAGAAGTTAGATTAAAACGACAATTGCGTGGAGCACATATTATAGGTGAAGCGTATGGTGATGGTCGATTTTATAAATATAAAAACTTAAAAGGTGTGGCTCATAGTTGGACATATACCTATGTTAAACAACCGAAGCGTCGTGCTTTTTTTCTAGGTTCTTTGTATGATGAAAATGGCTATACTATTTTTGAACATCATGCCACTGAAAATAAATTAATTATACAAAAAGATGTTGAAGGAACAAAAGCAATAGCAGATTTTTTATTGCTGGACATTTATGTATCTACCAATTTTGAACAATTATGTTTTCAAAATTATTTCGAAGTACAACAATTAAAACCACTACAAACAAAACCTGCAATGGGTTGGACAAGCTGGTATTATTACTATACGGGAATTAATGAGTCAATCATTGTAAAAAATATCGATGCATTTGTGCAAAAAAATATTCCTATTGATGTTTTTCAAATAGATGATGGATGGCAACAATCGGTTGGAGATTGGCTTACTGTTAACCAAAAATTTCCGAATGGATTAAAAATAATTTCAGATAAAATTCATGCTCAAAACTGGAAAGCCGGTTTGTGGTTAGCACCATTAGCTTGCGAACAAAATTCTTTTATAGTAAAAGAAAAACCACATTGGATTTTAAAAAATGAAAAAGGTAATTTTTTAAAAATAGGATTTAATCCACTTTGGAGTTACTGGTTTTATGCATTAGATATTTATAATGAAGAAGTACGAAATTATTTAAAAGAAGTTTTTAATACTATTTTAAATACATGGAATTTTGATTTAGTAAAATTAGATTTTTTGTATGGAACGGCACTCATTCCTAGAAATGGAAAATCTCGTGGTGCAGTGATGTATGATACTATGCAGTTTTTACGGGAATGTGTAGGCGAAAAATTAATTTTAGGTTGCGGTGTGCCGTTGTATGCTGCGAAAGGAACTACGGACTATTGTAGAATTGGACCTGACATACATTTAAGTTGGGATTTTACTTTGTTAAAATGGATTCGTGCACGGGAACGTCCATCGGTTGCCAATGCGATACATAACACAATTTCCAGAAGACAACTTTCTGGCAAATGGTTTTGGAACGATCCAGATGTTTTTTTATTGCGAAAAAATAAAAATCTACTTTCATTTTCCGAACAATATTCTTTATTGCTAGCCAATTTGTTATTTGGACATTTAATTTTTACGTCAGATAATATTATTGAATACAATGAGATGAAAATGAAATTATACACTTCCATTTTTCCATTAATGAAAATTGAAGAACCGCAAGTATCATTTCATAACGATTTTTACATCATTAATTTCCACATAAAAGATCGATATTATTTAGCCTTGATTAATGTGAGTAATTATTCAAAAATGTATAAGTTGCCAAGCAGCTTGTTTTTTGACAACCAAACCGACGAATTGATAAAAGGCGATAAGCGTATTGAAATACCCAAACATACATCGAAATGCTTACTCAACGTAGGACACACACCATTTGGTGTTGCCGGCAGTAAAGGGCACTTTTTTTCTGGCACAGAAATTGAAAACATATACATGAGTGGTAATAGTATAGAACTAGATTGGACGAATGATATATTAAATGAAGTAGTGGTTTATATTAAAGTACCTTTGGACTACGAAGTAACGAGAGTAAACAATAGTGGAAACTTTAATCGTATCAATAAGAATGGTTTTTCTATTATTGAAATTGAAAAAACGAAACTATAAGTAGATGATATTTTTAAGTTTAATAAAACAGATTCAGTTTTTTTTAAATAAAAAATGTTTAATAAAAATAAATATATTATGTTTAGTTTTAAGTTTATCTATTTCAGAATCTAGTTTTAGTCAACAAACGAATCCAATTTTAGATTTTGCAAAACAACAAATCAAACAACAGTTTTATAAACCAGCAATTTCTACACTAAATTCTATAATTGATAATAATAAAAACAGTGCAGATGCTTTATATTGGAAAGGATATTGTTATCATAAATTAGAAAATTATTCCGCAGCACGCATCAATTATGAATTAGCCATTACGAAAGACCCTAGATATGCTCCAGCTTTGATTGAATTAGGCAATGTAATGAAACAGCAACAAGATTATTCAGAAGCGATAAAATATTATACCGCAGCAATAAAGCAAACAGATACAGATATAAACGTACGAAACAGTAGAGGTATGTGTTTTTATTATTCTAACATGTTTGAACAGGCCATTAAAGATTTTAGGCATGTTATTAAAAGTGACTCATCAAATTATTTAGCATACAACAATAAAGGCGCAGCTATTTTTAGGAATCAAAATATAGCTAGTCCGAGCAAAGTAGATTTACACTTGGCGTTAGATGATTTTAACAGTGCATTGAATATAAAACCTAATTTTGAAATGGCATTGCGCAATCGTGGAATTATTCGTTATTTTTTAGATAGTTTACCTAAAGCTTATAACGATTTATTGCTTGCCACACAATTAGAACCTAAAGATGAAGACGCACATCACTATTTAGGTAAAGTGTTGTACAGTCAAGGTAATTATGTAATTGCGATGCAGTTTTTCAACAATGCCATTAAGCTGGTAAATTACGATGCTGATATTTTTATGGATAGAGGTAGCTGTAAAATTGAATTGGGTGATTACAAAAGTGCACTTTCTGATTTTTATAAAGCGATACAATTAGATGGCGATAGAGGTGTAGCATATTATAATATGGCAAGATGCTATGCCGCAGAAGGTGGTAAAAGTGAAACTTTTACCTATTTACGAGAAGCAAAGAAAGCAGGCTTATTTGTTCATCCTAAATACTATGCGTTGATAAATAAAGATCGATTTTTTACAGCTTGGTTAAAAGATAAAGATTTTATTTCATTAATAAACGAACTTAAGTTCGGAAAGTAAGAAAAACCTCAACATACACAGTTTGTGGGATACTACCTTTTTCCATAATGCTCCTTAATCCAGCATTTATTGTAGTAATTTACATCCTGGACATTCTAGCGCAGGTCTTCCGCAGGACGACCTGTGTCTATTAGATCAGTCGGTCTTTGACCGCATACGAATAACGAACCTAAAAAAATAATTCATAAATTTTTATGGAATTTAGATACTTTTTGTCTCTCATCCTGGCGCAGGTCTTCCGCAGGACGACCTGTGTCTAT
>JAGNZZ010000065.1:0-1763 GCA_017984135.1 Chitinophagales bacterium
GTGCTTCAATTCGTTTTTGTTTTCAGTAATAAATCGGTCTATTTTTTAAAAGGATTGCACTTATAGATACTTCGTTTTATCGCAGTACTATTCTTTATTGCACGGTCGTTCACCGCTTGCAAGTAACTTTATTATTGACGCAAAAAAAACTATACAACAAAACTTATTTCTTTAAATCCAAATTTTAAATTTTTAGTAGCTGTTTCTAAAACCAAATTTCCAATTTCATCTACATCAATAATTTTCCCTTCAAAAACTTGTTCTTCTTTTTTATACTTGGAAACTACATTATATTGATATAAACTTTCAATGTATTCTTTTTTCAATTGTTCAAATTTTTTAGATTTTAAAAGCAAATAAAAATGTTCCACACTTGCTAAGCTATTTTTAAAAAAACCAATTCTATTTATCTCCATTTTTGTCAATAATTGTAAACTAGTTGCTTGAATATTATTTGGAAAATTAATTTGATTTACATTTAATCCTACACCAATGATCGAATAATTTAAAAATGAACCTTGAATGGTGTTTTCTATTAAAATACCGCAAATCTTTTTATCGTCCACATAAACATCATTCGGCCATTTTATTCGAGTAATCGAAGGTGAATGACATTCAATAAGTAGTTTTTCTACCGCAGCACGTACCGCCAAAGAAACGGCCATCGTTAACCAATATTGCTCCTTTGCTAGTAGAAAATTGGTTTTATAAACAATACTAAACGTCAAGTTTTTTCCGGATGCTGACTGCCAAATATTGCCCATTTGTCCACGACCAGCAGTTTGCTCATCTGCTAAAATGACAGTGCCATCTATTGGACTACTTTTTGCTATATATGATTTAGCATACAAATTAGTAGAATCTACTGTGGTAAGATGGAATAATTGCTTTCCCGTAAAGAGCGTGTTATTTACATTAATGTCCAAAATTTAGTAGCTTTGTGTAAAGTAGTAAAATTATAAAAATTAAGCATTTGGAACAAATAAAAAAAAGAGCTAAAAAAGCAAAGACCTCTTCCGCAGAAGTATTGAATGAACTCATCATTTCGTTAATTCAAGACAAAAAAGGAAATAATATCTTGAGTTTGGATTTACGTCATATTCCGGAAGCAATTGCTGATTATTTCATTATTTGCCATGCTTTATCTACCACTCAAGTACGTGCCATTACTGACCATATAGACGAAGAAGTGAAAAAACAAGTAGGATTAAAACCATACCATTTAGAAGGTCGAGCCAATGCAGAATGGTGCTTAATAGATTTTGGGGATGTTATCGTTCATGTTTTTCAGCAGGAAAAAAGAGAATTTTACCAATTAGAAGACCTTTGGAGCGATGCTATGATAAAACATTATGATTAAAAACAAAAATTAACAATAAGAATACAAATCTTAGCTTATCTTAATTGAACAATACCTACCACATTACGTTTAAACAAATTATAATATAAAATACCAATGGATTTTTTACCCGAAAACGAAGAACCTAAAAAAAAGAAAGGCGGATTCAACAGCTACTGGCTATTTGCCATTTTAATTGTTGGTTTATTAGCCACACAGTTCTTATCATTAATTTTTCAAATTAAAAATATAGATGAAGATTTCTTCTTCTTAAAATTAGTTCCATCCAACGATGTTCAAAAAATAACTATTGTCAATAAAGAACAAGTAGAAGTGTACATTAAGCCGGATTCTTTGAAAGCAAAAAAACAATATGCCGATATCCGATTAACCAAATTAAAATCTGTAAACAAAGGTCCTCATT
>JAGNZZ010000065.1:1863-4272 GCA_017984135.1 Chitinophagales bacterium
GTAGAAACCTTTCAACAGAAGCTAGATGAGGTACAAAAAAATATTCCTTACGAAAGCAGAATAAAACGTACCAATGAATATCGCAAAGGAATTTTTGATATTATTGGTTGGTTGTTGCCTTTCATTTTATTAATCGGCGTTTGGATGTTTTTGATGCGACGTGCCACTGGTGGCATGGGCGGCGGTGGCGGTCAAATTTTTAATATCGGAAAATCGAAAGCCAACCTTTACGATAAAGACATGAAAGTAAATGTGACGTTCGATGATGTTGCCGGTTTAGATGAAGCCAAAGAAGAGGTAAAAGAAGTAGTGGATTTCTTGAAAAATCCGAAAAAATATACCGCATTAGGTGCAAAAATTCCGAAAGGTGTTTTATTAGTTGGTCCTCCGGGAACCGGAAAAACATTATTGGCAAAAGCCATGGCTGGCGAAGCGCAAGTGCCATTCTTTTCCATTTCTGGCTCTGACTTCGTAGAAATGTTTGTAGGTGTTGGTGCCTCTCGTGTACGTGATTTATTTAAACAAGCACGTGAAAAAGCGCCTTGTATTATCTTTATTGATGAGATAGATGCCGTAGGTCGCGCACGCGGAAAAAACATGATGCAAAGTAACGACGAACGTGAAAGCACCTTGAATCAGTTATTAGTAGAAATGGATGGTTTCAGTGGTGATAAAGGAATTATTATGTTGGCAGCCACCAACCGACCTGATGTATTGGATTCTGCTTTATTGCGTCCGGGAAGATTTGACCGTCAAATTTCAATCGACAAACCTGACCAAAAAGGAAGAGAACAAATTTTTAAAGTACATTTGAAAAAGCTAACAAAACTTGGCCCTGATGTTACACCCGAAAAACTATCTTCTTTAACACCAGGATTTGCCGGAGCCGAAATTGCCAATGTTTGTAACGAAGCAGCTTTGGTAGCGGCACGTAAAGAAAAAACACAAGTAGAAGTAGAAGACTTTAATGAAGCCATTGACCGAAGCATTGGTGGTTTAGAAAAGAAAAATAAAATAATTTCACCGCAAGAGAAAAAAATTATTGCATACCACGAAGCAGGTCATGCCATTTGCGGTTGGTATTTAGAACACGCCCATCCATTATTAAAAGTAACCATTATTCCTCGTGGTATTGCAGCATTAGGTTACGCACAATATTTACCAAAAGAACAATACTTGTACAGAACAGAACAACTATTGGATGAAATTTGTATGACACTTGGTGGTAGAGCTGCAGAAGAAATTGTGTTTGGTAAAATTTCTACCGGTGCACAAAACGATTTGCAACGCATCACACAATTATCGTATGCTATGGTAACCGTGTATGGTATGAACGAAAAAGTGGGAAATGTATCGTTCTACGATCCACAACAAGATACTACATTTACAAAACCATATTCTGACGATACGGCAAAAGTAATTGATGAAGAAGTACGCAAATTAATCGATTCAGCTTATCAGCGAACCATTAATTTATTAACAGAAAAACGCGAACAATTAAATAAAATAGCAGAAGCATTATTAGAAAAAGAAATTTTATTTAAAGCAGATTTGGAAGAGTTGATTGGAAAACGTTTGTTCGATGAAGAAAGCATTCCTGTTGCAATTACTGTAGATTAAAATTTATACATTATAAGATAAAAAAAGATAGCATTGTTTATAAAGCGATCCTGTCTTTTTTATACTAAAAGTTTATTTTTTCTACTAATAATATTCCATTTCATAAATCAAAAATTGGCTTGTTGAGTTTGGATAATTAATTATTGTTTCTACTAATTGATTATTGCTGTTGAATACATAATTAAAAAATACAGTTGAATTATTATGAACTGTATGAATAGATTTTACTAAATTTTGATTATGCGGATAGAGAAAATGATCTTGAAAACCCAAAAGGTATATATTATCAGTTATATTTTCGATTGTTGCTCCTAAATGAGATAGTGTGCTCGAACTATACATATTTTGAATTGGCGCATATTTATTGAAAGTGATGTTTGTATAAGTTATTATAGCAGTATCTTCTATATGCGTTAAACTTCCACCAAGTAGTGAAGCATAATCATATTCAAATGTAAATTGGCTATAATTATTTCCATCAAAAATATAATCATAGCATCTTCTATTTAATGCTGTTGGATATTGATTTGGTTCATAAACAGAATCTAATTTATTATCATAAAAACAAGCAAAATAAGGCGATTCTGCTTTTGTTATTGTATCTACATAATTTAATTGAGTAATAATATTGTTTTGAATATGTGCATTAATTATCCTGTATATTCTATCACTAAAAAATTCTGTTTTATGAAAGGTAACAATATTATTGTCATGACTAACATCCATGTAAGTAACTAAAAGAGTTGTATCAGGAGTATTTATTTTTGAATAAAGTTCTATTCTTTTAAG
>JAGNZZ010000045.1 GCA_017984135.1 Chitinophagales bacterium
ATTACAGGTACTAACTTTGGTGCTACACGTGGAAATGGTCAAATACTTTTTGCAGATGCAGATAGTATTGGAAGATATTTTAAAAGATGTGATTCAATAGATTATGTAAGTTGGACAAATACCGAAATAAAAGTAAAAGTACCTTCTACTGTTCTTTCTGACACACTGAACCCAACTGCAGGAAGTGGAATATTTAAAATTGTTACCAATCAAGGTTTCCGCGATAGTACTACTACTAAATTAGATGTGCAATATTCTCTTCGTAATAGTACATCTGTAGGGTAGCACTCAATCTGCCTCATCGCAAATACCCAGTCGATGATTTATTTTAATTTCTAAAAACTTTGGTTTTATGTTTATTTTATAGTTTAATATGCTGAATCATACTTTATTTATTTGCTTCAATACGCTGATTATCATAATGTAATATTTTATTTAATTGCACAAGTCACATCTTCAATTTTAAATCTTGAAAACTAATGAAAGCAATAACAAGAATATCGAACTAATTCCTTTAAATTTGTACCGTTTTTTAAGTACTTATTTTTTCAAGTCAATATAAATAAATGGCAAATAAAGAATCACATGGTTTGCATACGCTATCAGCAGCAGGTGTTTTAATTTCTTTAGGAATTATTTTTGGAGACATTGGAACGTCACCCATTTACGTGCTTAAAGCCATTATGAATATGGCAACCAGTGGCAATCATCCTATAACGGATGATTTAATTTTAGGTGGCGTATCTTGCGTATTTTGGACATTAACAATTGTTGTTACTATAAAATATGTAATTATAGCACTCAACGCAGATAATAATGGTGAAGGCGGAATTTTTGCTTTATACGCTATTGTTCGTCGATACAAAGCAAAATGGACTTTAATTCCGGCGTTATTAGGATGTGCATCGCTCATGGCTGATGGTTTTATTACGCCACCTATTTCCATTTCCTCAGCAGTGGAAGGTTTAACTATTTTATATCCCGATATACAAACTGTTCCCATTGTAATTGGTATTTTAGTAATCATATTTTTAGTGCAACAATTTGGAACAAATAAAATAGGTGTTCTTTTTGGTCCAATTATGTTTATTTGGTTCAGTATGATTGGTATCTTAGGTACCATTCAAATATTTCATAATCCAAGTGTTTTTAAAGCGCTAAATCCAATGTATGCGTTCAATTTAGTGTTGAATTATCCAGGTGGATTTTGGTTTTTAGGTGCCGTGTTTTTATGTAGTTCAGGTGGAGAAGCATTGTATTCGGATTTAGGTCATTGTGGAAAGAAAAATGTCCGCGTAAGTTGGACATTTGTCAAAATAACACTATTGTTGAGTTATTTTGGACAAGCTGCATTCATCATTGGAAATAAAAATTATGATTTTCAAAATACAGCGCCGTTTTATGCCGTCATGCCGGCTTGGTTTTTAAAAATTGGAATTGCAGTGGCAACTATGGCAACTATTACTGCTTCGCAAGCCTTGATTTCAGGCTGCTTTACTTTAGTAAACGAAGCGATGAAATTAAAACTTTGGCCGAATCAAAAAATCATTAATCCTACCATTGTGCAAGGTCAAATTTATATTCCATTTATCAATTGGATGTTGTTTTTTGGATGCGTAGCAGTAGTGTTGATTTTTAGAGAATCCGGTAAAATGGAAGCTGCTTATGGTTTAGCGATTTCAATTAATATGATAATGACCACCAGTTTGTTGGTTTATTATATGTATATCAAACGAAAACCTAAATTTTTTATTTGGGCATTTTTAATTTTCTTTTCCTGGATTGAGTTTACGTTTTTAGTAGCCAATTTAGATAAATTTACGCATGGAGGTTGGTTTGCGGTATTGATTGCAACATGGATTTTTATATCAATGTACTTATTTTATCAAGGAAAGAAACTACGAAAAAAACATATCGAATTTGTTGAATTGAAAGATTATTTAGACGATTTAAAAGATTTACAGAATGACGCATCTATACCTAAAGAAGCCACTAATTTAGTGTTTATGTGCAATGCGGATGATAAACGACATATCGACTCTAATATTATTTATTCTATCTTTAGGAAAAAACCCAAACGTGCAGATACATACTGGTTTGTGCATGTGGATATTACAAATGATCCTTATGGAGCGAGTTATTCAGTAGATACCGTAATTCCTCAAAAATGTTTCTTTATTAATTTAAAATTTGGATTTAAAGTGGAACATAAAGTGCATGTCATGTTCACTCAGATAGTAGAAGATATGGAAAAACGTGGCGAAATAGATTTATTGAGTCAGTATCCATCGTTGAGAAAACATGGCTATCCAGCAGATTTTAAATATGTTATTATGAATCCTTTGGTTTCTATAGATAATAAATTAGGTCCTTTTGATCAGTTTGTAATTAAGATATACAATATGATTAAGTCGATTAGTTTGTCCGCACAAGAAGATTTTGGATTAGAGAAAACAAACTGTCGTGTAGAAAATGTTCCGATTCGGATTGCCGGAAAAACACATATCGAAATAAAAAGAGAAGACTAATTTAAGCTTGGATTTCTTCAGGTTGATATTTGAAAACAAATACAATTAATAGAATAAAAACGATAGAAACGGTAGCTGCAAAAAGTTCGTTTAAAATTCCATGCTTTAAAAAAGCTAATACACCTAAAATTGTACTGCAAGCACAAACGATTCCAATTGTTTTCGAAAAAATTTGTGTTGATTTTAAAAAAGTAGGCGCGAATATTAAAAACGAAATTGCGATAGTACTCCATTTTAACCAGGTAAATAATTTTAAAAGTACGATGTGTATTTCATAGAAATTAAAACTATTAATGGACTGTACTATATCAGGAAAATCTCTGAGTTTGATGGTTAATTGATAGAGTTGATAATTTTCAAATGCATCACCTATTATCATCAAGATACTGCAAATAAAAATAAGATACATTTTTTTGATATTAGTATCCTTAAATAAGAATACACCAATACACGCAATTAAACCACTATACAAAAACATAAAAATATAATCAATACAGTTTCCTAATAGTAAATCGGATCTGTATTTTTCTACATTTGCTACTTCAAAGAATTTAATAATTGCTGCTTTAGTTTGTATAAATTCTATAGCAATGATAGGTGTTTTAAATCCGCTTGGTAAATTGTTAGCTGCTTTTGGATTTATAATTAATAATGCAATAGCGAATAGCATTAAACAAACACTAACGATTTTCGCAATTTTGATTGCAAGTGGAATTTTTTTTTCCATTTTTTTTATTTATTGATTATTGTCAAGCGCAATTTAGAAATATTATTTTAACTTTGACTTAACATTGAAACATAAATATCCCTAAACAAGAATGGCTACACTTTAGTAGCCATTTTTTATTTGTGATGACGTTTATTTAGTTCATCTCTAATAGATGCTGCTTTTTCATAAAACTCGTTGGCTAATGCTTCTTGCATCAATTTATTTAATTCATTGTTTGTATATAAATTAAAATCAATGTTTTCTGTATTTGTGTTGTCGATTATGATGGTATTTGTGTCCGAGATATCTTGTGTTTCAATTATATCCTTATTCGCTGGCTCATCTTGTTCTTCTTCCATTAATATAATTCCAGAGGTTTCAAAGATATTGTTGTAAATATAGATTGGACAAGCAAATCGTATTGCTAGTGCAATTGCATCCGAAGTCCTCGAATCGATTTCATATTCTTCCCCATTAAAAATGCAAATAAGTTTAGAATAAAAAATGCCATCCATAATATTGGTAATTACAATTTCACTTAAAAAGACATGAAATGAATCCATTACAATTTTAAATAAATCATGTGTTAATGGGCGAGCTGGTGCCATATTTTCTAAAGCAATAGCAATGGCTTGTGCCTCAAAAGCACCAATAACTATTGGCAATCTACGTTTGCCTTTTACTTCACCTAATACCACTGCATACGAATGATGTTGAGTGAATCCTTGTGTAATATTTATAACTTCTAATTCAATTTTTTTCACTGTATAAAGTTAATAAAATCAGCATTAAATAATTATATAAAAATACCAACAAATACACTTTAGTGAGAATAATAATTGTTGGATGAAAATAGAAATGTGAAAGGTAATTCAATACTTAATACTCATTTATCCATTCTCAAATAAAAAAAGCCACCGAAATCTCGATGGCTTTTCTATTTTTTAAAATCTCAAATTTTACATTTGAAATCTTACATTCTACTAGTGTTGACTTGCTTTTAATGCTTTTATCGCTTCCGTTAATTTCGGTACAATCTCAAATAAATCACCAACAATACCATAGTCAGCAGCTTTGAAGAAAGGTGCTTCAGGGTCTTTATTGATAACAACAATACATTTAGATTGGTTTACGCCTGCTAAATGTTGGATGGCACCTGAAATACCAATAGCAATATACAAGTTTGGACGAATAGCTACACCTGTTTGTCCCACGTGTTCGTGATGTGGTCTCCAATGAACATCCGCTACCGGACGAGAGCATGCAGTAGTAGCACCTAATGCAGTTGCTAAATCTTCAATGATTCCCCAATTTTCAGGACCTTTCATCCCTCGACCTGCTGATACAACTAATTCAGCTTCTGGAAGCGGAGCCACATCGCCTTGTTGACGTGTTACTTCTTTTACAGAAACTCTACTTGTAGCTGCTTCCAATTGGATAGCTTCCACCACTGCAGCACCTTCGCTTTTAGCCGCACCAAAAGAGTTAGGAACCACAGCAACCACTTTAACCGCCGTATTTACTTTTACAAATGCAAATGCTTTTCCAGAAAATGCTGCTTTTTTTACTACAAAGTCAGCATCTGGCAAACCTACAGCACCTGAAACGATACCTGCTTTTAAGCGAGCCGAAACCACAGGAGCCACCGCTTTGCCTGTTAATGTTTGAGAAAATACGATGGTATCTGCATTTACTTTTGTGGCGGCATCTGCCACCGCTTTTGTATATTCGTTCGCATCAAAAGAATCAAATTCAGTATTTGACGCGTGTAAAACTTTAGTAGCACCATAAACACCTAATGCAGACAATTCTGCATCATTGATAGTACCAAGTGCTAAACCTATGGCTTCTTTACCAATTTGTTTAGCGTAAGCTGTAGCATAAGAAGCAGCTTCAAAGCTTGCTTTTTTTACTTTGCCTTCAGCGATTTCTATAAAAAATAAAACTGCCATAATTATATCATTTTTGCTTCTTCGTGTAACAATCGGATTAATTCTTCAGGTTGATCTGCTGAAATCATTTTGCAAGCAGATTTTGCCGGTGGTAATTCGTATTTAACAACAGTAGTTAATGAACCCACACCTTGAGGTGCCACCACGTTTAACGGTTTGGTTTTAGCACTCATAATTCCTTTCATGTTTGGAATGCGTGCTTCAGCCATTCCTTTTGCGCAAGAAATTACAAAAGGAGTATCAACAGTTAATACTTCTTTTCCACCTTCTATTTCGCGCTCGATGGTTGCATTGTTGCCAGCGATATCAAGTTTTGAAGCATAAGAAACAAATGGTAAGTCCATTATTTCTGCCATCATGCCACCTAAGTTAGAGCCATTATAATTAATGGTTTCTTTTCCTAAGAGAATCATATCGTATCCACCTGATTTTGCGACTGAAGTAATCTCTGATGCGATAGCAAATGAATCTGCTTCGCCGGTTACATCAATTCGAATAGCATCGTCGGCACCAATAGCTAATGCTTTACGGATTACTTGGTCGTTTTCTGCCGGACCTACATTTACTACGGTAACAGTGCCACCATTAGCTTCTTTTAATTCTAAAGCGCGTACCAAAGCATACCACTCATCATATGGATTTAAAATCCATTGAACTTTATCGTTGTTGAATTTTGTGTCGTTATCAACAAACGAAATCTTAGTAGTTGTATCGGGTACTAAACTTATACATACTAGAAATTTCATAAATTTGATTTTAAGTTTTAAAATTGCGATGCTAATTTACTCATTTTAATTAATTCAATGCATGCATACAAATCGAATTACACAACTAGAACAAATTCTTGCTGAAAATCCAAATAATACATTCGCCTTATTTGCCTTGGCAAAAGAATATGAAAAACATCAAAATTTTATTTTATCAATTCAACTATTTGAAAAACTGATAGTTATAGATGAGTTGTACATTGGTGCGTATTATCATTTAGCTAAAATTTATGCACAAATTGATGAGGTTAATAAAGCATTAAATATTTATGAACAGGGAATTTTTATTGCTCAAAGATTAAATGATTTACATTCGTTAAGTGAATTGAAAAATGCAAAGATGAATTTAGAATTAGAAATGTAGAATTGAATTTGATTGATTTATATTTAATCGTTTAGTGTTCTTGCTAAATTTTTAGATTCAATTTTAGGATGTGATGCACAAAGCAATAGAATTTTTTTTAAGTTATTCTAATTCTATTTTTGTGGTTTCTCAATGTATTCAAATGGTTTACAGATTTTTAAAATTGAATAGTTCTATGTCCTATTGATTTGGATATTTATTTTTTATTGAATCTTTTTTTAGTATTTTTAATTAATAAACTTATAAAAATATGACAGAATTAGAAATCGGCATCAGCAAAGTGGAAGGTGCTATCAAAAAAATGAACATTGATCCAAATTTATGTAAAGGCGATAAAGTTGGACAATATAATATGGTTCATGGAAGTGTAAATGTATGGATTGATGTTTGGCATATTGAACGTGAAAATAGAGCTTATTTTCAAGTAATGAGTCCAATTATGAATCTTGCAAATGTTACAGATAAATTAGGATTATTTGAAGAATTGTTAAAGCTCAATGATTCTTTTTATAATGTGGCTTTCACAATGTATGATAATTCTATTTGGTTGAAATCCATTCGCGAAGTACACGGATTAGATGAAGACGAAGTAGTTGCCCAAATTCGACGTATTGGCAATTATGGTGATCAGCATGATGATGTACTAAAACAAAAATACGATACGACGTATGTGGCACCATCTATTGATAGAACGGCTGGAAGTCCACCGCAATAAATGTTTAAACAGATATTTTTTTTCAATTTTTTTTTAGTTTATCTAAAACTATTAAATAACTTTTTGTGTGGTTTGATTATAATTAAAAATAAGCAAAGAAGTATAAAAGTAGAATGTAGTAAAATGGAAAGAAATGTGGGATGGCAATTCCGGAGTTTCGGAATAGCAAGTAAAGCGTGGGCTTTGTAACACCGCGTGCTGTTTTTGCCATGTTTTTTAGCCTGACTGCAGGCTGGTTTGTAATTTTTTTTTGACATAGGCATTCCTTTGGAAGACTAAGAAAAAAATGATAATACTCGACTTTTTTTATCAAATCGTTATAAAAGAAAAAAAATAAATTAAACCGCACAAAGGGTTTTAATATTGTATTTTTGAAACGTGATAGTAAAAGTAAAGCATTTTATACACCAAGCTAATTTATTCAATTCAGGAACACCTGTATTGGTAGCATGCAGTGGTGGTGTAGATTCTATGGTACTATGTGAGGTTTTATTGAAGTTAAACTTCAAAATAGCCATCGCACATTGTAATTTTCAGTTACGAGGCAAAGAAAGCATCGGTGATGCTCTATTTGTTGAGCAATATGCCTTACAGCATAACATTTCATTTCACACTATTGCTTTCGACACGAATGCATATAAAAACGAAAAAAAAATATCGACTCAAATGGCAGCTCGTGCATTGCGATACGAATGGTTTGAAAAAATTAGAAAAGAAAATAACTACCATAAAATTATTACGGCACATCATTTAGACGACCAAATAGAAACTATTTTGCTAAATATGGCAAAAGGAACCGGCATAAATGGATTAACCGGAATGCAAGCGTTAAATCAATATATTGCTCGACCGTTTTTAGCTATTTCTAAGCAAGAAATTGCTCAATTTGCCACTGTAAATAACATTCAGTTTAGAGAGGATTCAAGTAATGAATCTGATGATTATCAACGAAATAAAATTCGGCATCATATTGTTCCAATTTTAAATGAAATTAATCCAAACTTTTATTCTACAGCACTTGAATTTGTTGATAGAATGAATGATTATGCCTTGCTGACTCAAAATTATATTGACTCAATTAAAAAGAAATGCTACTCCGAAAAAAAGGTACTTGCAAACAAACAAGATAAAATTGTTGAGATAAAATTAGGGTTTATAAAATCTCATAAAGCAGGCAAAACGGTTTTATTTCACTTAATTAAAGAGTTCGGATTTAATGATGATACAATTAACAATATTTTTTCTGTAAAAGAATCTGGAAAACAATTCTTTTCTGATGCGTATCGATTGGTCGTTGATCGAAATAGTCTGTTTATACTTCCCAAAAATGTGGAACGTGAAAATTATTTGGTGTTTGACAAATGGCCAACTCAAATTCAATTTAATAACTATACAATTCAATGTGCTGTAGTTCCATTTCATGAATTGAACATAAAAAACTCTTCGCGATATGCCTATTTCGATGCAGATAAAATAGAGTTTCCTTTGACTATTCGTTATGCTAAAGAATCTGATTATTTTTATCCTTTTGGAATGAGTAAGCCCAAATCACCCGAAAAAGTAGGCAAGAAGAAACTTTCAAAGTATTTCAAAGACGGAAAATTTTCATTAATAGACAAAGAAAATACTGCAGTTATATTTTCTGGAGAAAAACTACTATGGTTGGTAAATCATAGAATTGATGACCGATTTAAAGTAAATGAGAATACGAAGGCTGTTATAAAGTTGTTAGTGGTCGCAACTGACTGATAAATTATTTCCGTTTTTATGGCGTTTGATTTCTTTCATTTTAACTTAAGATAATTCTTACCTATGTTATACCACTTTTGTTGGGTAACTATAAATGGGTATTTTTTATATTGTTACACATTAATAAACATAGTGTGCACATAATTTGATTTCTAATTAAACAATCTCTAACATTAATCTACTAAATTTGTAGCCTATTTGAAATCTATGAGTATTTTAAGTGAAGACACAAAACAGAAAGGTTCTATTGACAGAAGTAGAGCTAATTTATTAAGAGATTTGGAGCAACCCACATTGCTTTTTTTGTGCAGAATACTGCCGAAATTCTTAACGCCAGATATATTGACAGCAATTGGTATGTTGGGTACCGGATTAATTTTAGCAGCATTTTATTTTGCTAACATCACCCACGAAAAAATATATTTGCTTTGGGCAGTTTTAGGTTTTGCCATAAATTGGTTTGGCGATTCATTAGATGGCAGAATTGCCTATTACAGAAATACACCACGTAAATGGTATGGCTTCGCTTTGGATTGTATAATGGATTGGATTTCATTGGTAATGATGAGTTTAGGGTTTTATTTGTATATAGATGATGCGTATAAACTTTTCGTATTCTTATTTGCTTGTAACTATGGTTGGGCCGTTTTATGTGCTCAGTTAAAATACAAAATCACTGATAAATATTCCATCGATCCAGGTCCAATTGGTCCAACAGAGATTAGAATTTTATTGTGTTTTGTAATTATTTCTGAATGGTATTTTGGAAATGTATTAATCTATTTTGCGATGGTATCCAATATACTATTCTTAGTAATAAATGTGGTTGACACTTACAAACTCTTGCAGTTTGGAAATGTTAGAGATAAAGAGGAGAATCGATTAAAAGTAGAAGTCAGCAAAGAATCATGAGCAAGAACACTTTTTTTACATTCGGAAAAGCACAATTCTCTGCATTTGTAGGTGGCATGTTTGACTATGCGGTAATGATTTTTTGTACGGAAGTACTTAAAATTTATTATGCTGAATCTATTATTATAAGTGGTTTATTAGGAGCCATGGTTAATTTTTCTATAAATAGATATTGGACGTTCCAAAATTCAGAAACTGCATTAAAAAATCAATTACTTAAGTTTTATTTAGTGGTATTAGGTAGCATTGTTTTGAAATCTTCCGGAACTTATTTTATTACTGAATATTTTGTACTCGATTATAAAATCAGCCGTTTAATAGTTGATTTATTTGTTTCTTTAGGATTTAATTTTACACTTCAAAAATATTGGGTATTTAAAAAAGAATCCAACGAAAGATTACAAGAAGTATAATTTTTTTTCAAAAATCTAATAAGGTTTTTTGTCTTTTTTTTCTTCTGTATTGGGTGCGTTTCAATTGTTTATTTTCTTCTGAAATTACACTAATATTTCCATCTGTTTCCAACATAGAAAGCCGTACTTCACTAATTTCTTTCACGCCATGTTCGCGCAATGCAACGTATAATTCATCTTCACTTAAATATACCTTTTCTAAATTTTCTTTTCTTAGAATGCCATTGTCAATTAATAAAATTGGTTCTGCTTGTATCATCTTTCGGATTCCTTTATATCGAAACATCAAATAGTTGAGTATTTTATTTAAAACAAACAAAACCAATGCAGCAGTAAGTCCACCTAATAAAGTCGTATTTTCTCCAACCATAGCATTCTGCACGGCATTGCTGATTAATACAATCAATACTAAATCACCAATGGATAATTGAGATAATTCACGTTTGCCAAAAATACGAAACGCTAAAATCATGAATAGATAAACCACTGCACTTCGCATAATAATGTCTAAATAGGCATCCATACAAATACTTTTGAGAAGTAAATATAGTGTATTAATAATAATATTGTTAAGTAGTCATTTCATTCTTCAACACGTCAATTTGGTTCTAAAAACAAACCTTAATCATTTCTTTTTAATTCCATCGGTAGATTTTTTTTATTTTTGCTAATTATGACAATCTCACTTAATTGGCTCAAAACCTATATTCCTTTCGATTTATCCAATGATGAACTTCATTTTTTATTAACGGACATTGGCTTAGAAGTTGAATCCATTGAACCATTTGAATCCGTAAAAGGTGGTTTAAAAGGATTAGTGGTTGGCCATGTATTGGAAAAAGAAAAACATCCAGATGCTGACAAACTTTCTATTTGTAAAGTAGATGTAGGTGCTGAAATTTTGCAAATTGTTTGTGGTGCTCCAAACGTAGCTGTCGGACAAAAAGTAATTGTGGCATTAATTGGCACTAAATTATTTCCTAGTAGTGGCGATTCTTTTGAAATTAAAAAATCAAAAATTAGAGGTGTTGAATCTTTTGGAATGATTTGTGCCGAAGATGAAATTGGTTTAGGTACTTCACATGATGGTATTCTTATTTTAGATGAAAACACAAAAGTAGGAACAACTGCTTCCGAAATGTTTGGTGTTGAAAATGACTTCATCATAGAAATAGGATTGACTCCAAACAGAACGGATGCTTTTTCACATATTGGCGTAGCACGCGATTTGGCAGCTGCATTATCTTTTAGAAAAAAACAAAATTTTCAAGTACAACTTCCATATTCAAATACATCCCTAAATCAACTTCCTAACAGTTTTACAGTGCAAGTAGAAAATACAACTGCTTGTCCAACTTATTTAGGCATCCTTCTTCAAGATATAAAAGTAGAAGAATCTCCAACTTGGATAAAAAACAGATTGAAAGCAATTGGTTTAAAGCCAATTAATAATATTGTAGATATTACCAATTTTGTATTACACGAAACAGGACAACCTTTACATGCCTTTGATTTAAATGGAATTAAAGGAAATGGAATAGTGGTGAAAAATATGCCTGCAAAAACCAAATTTACGGCATTAGATAATTCCATTATTGAATTACATGAAGAAGATTTAATGATTTGTGATGCAGAAAATAACGGTTTATGCATGGCTGGTGTATATGGTGGCTTGCATTCAGGAGTAAAACCTTCAACAACAGCCATCTTTTTAGAAGCTGCTTATTTTGATCCCAAAACCATACGCAGGACTTCCACACGTCATAGCTTGCGCACCGATGCCGCCACACATTTTGAAAAAGGCATCGATCCCAATAATACGGAAAATGTATTGTTGCGTGCCGCAAAATTAATCTTAGAAATTGCCGGTGGAAATTATGCTTCTTCCGTTTATAAAATCGTGAATAAGAACTTTGAATATTTTTCGGTTACGTTGGAATTACATAACATCAAACGATTAACGGGTGCCGATATTTCTATACAAGAAGTGAAGCAAATTTTAAATTTATTAGAAATAAAAATCCAAGCTGAAAATGACACAAGTTTTAATTTATTAGTGCCACCTTACCGAACCGATGTAACGCGTGAAGCAGATGTAATTGAAGATATTTTGAGAATCTATAGCTTTAATAACATAAATATTCCAAGTAAGTTAAATGCAAGTATTCATTTCTCAAATGCTTTTGATGCCGATAAATTATACAATACCATTGCAAATTCATTAGTAAGCGTAGGTTTTTTTGAAATGATGAATAACAGCATCACCAAATCAAAATACCAATCATTAATACAACAGCAAAGTTCAGCACATTGGGTGCGATTGCTAAGCTCAGTGAATTCTGAATTAGATGTGATGCGCAATAATATGTTATTTACAGGATTAGAATCAGTGGCACATAATATCAATCATAAAAATGCCAATGTAAAATTGTTTGAGTTTGGCAAAACCTATCATAAATTTGACGATTATGCAGAAAACAACCATTTGGCTATCTTCATTTCCGGAAATATCTCCAATTCAAATTGGAATACAGTAGGCAAAAAATCAGATTTTTACTACCTCAAATCAGTGGTAGATGTCGTTTTATCTAAAATAGGAATCACCAATTTTGAAGCAATAGATACAGAATCGTCA
The DNA here is from genome assembly GCA_017984135.1 of Chitinophagales bacterium. Lineage (GTDB taxonomy): Bacteria > Bacteroidota > Bacteroidia > Chitinophagales > JADIYW01 > JADJSS01. Next base: position 12,745 of record JAGNZZ010000045.1, read on the forward strand.
GAATTATTTTCTTATTCATTGAACTATAAAAAAGGAGAGAAGCAATTGGTGGAATTTGGTAAAATAAATCCTCATTACACGAAATCTTTCGATATAAAACAAGAGGTATATTTTGCTGATTTTAATTGGGATATCATTTTAAATTTGGCTAAAAAAGTAAATACAACGTATAAGGAAATTTATAAATATCCAAGCGTGAAACGAGATTTAGCCTTGTTGCTCGATAAAAAGATTAAATTTTCAGACGTAAAATTGATAGCAACTAAATTTGGTAAGAAAATTTTGCGTAATATTGAGTTGTTTGATATTTATGAAGATGAAAAAATTGGCTTAGATAAAAAGTCCTATGCCGTAAGTTTTACCTTTAGAGATGATACAAAAACACTTCAAGATAATGAAATTGAAGTGGTTATGAAAAAATTGATGGATGAATATTATACACAATTAAATGCTATAATTCGTTAAAATGGCAAAGATTGATGACAAATGGGCAAGGATTTTTAAAAAAATTCAATTAATTTTAGAAAATAATCAGAAATTAGAAGAAAGGAATCATACACTTCAACTTCAAATTCAAGGTTTAGAAAATAAAATTATTGAACTTAATAAAGAAAAAATAAACTTAACAGAACAAATACAATATATAAAAGCAGCAAAAGAAGTGCATTTATCAGAAAAAGAAAGAGCAGTAACCAAACAGCAGTTGAAAGAATTCATGGAAGAAATTGATGATTGTTTGGTAAAATTGATACAATAATGGCAGAGCAACTCAACATAAACCTATTAATCGCCGGAAGACCTTATAAACTTAAAGTGTCACCCGAAGAAGAAGGCTATGTTCGACAAGCAGCCAAAAATATCAACGACAAAATTGCAGAATATCAAAAAACGTTGCTCACTCGCGACCGACAAGATTTCTTGTCGATGATTGCTTTACAGTCAACCGCAGAAACGTTACAAAATAAAAATAAAGCCACCAATGCTAATATTGATGCCAAACTGGACGAATTAGAAGCATTACTCGACAAGCAACTCGGCTTAACTCTTTTCTGATTTCGGACTTATTCCAATGTTGTGTAAAAGTTAAAAAGTTCACCTACTTCAATTTGTGTACTTTCACTTTAAGTATTCATTGTTTTGGTTATGTTTTTTAATGAAATACATTTTCAAATAAAAAATGAACACAAGGTACATACTTGCCTTAAAAAGTATAGAATTTAATTATTAATCACTTCCAAAATGACCTATCATTTTGGGTTAAAAATGAAAACAACGTGAATCCAATTATCATAACCATCATTGCCGGTGTAGTAGCACTAGTTGCCGGTTTCATCATCGGTAAAATAGTATCTAAAGCCAATGTAGATAAACAAATAGCGGAAGCAAAACTAATAGAAGAGAAAGCAAAAGCTTTGGAAGAAAAAACTAGAACCGAAGCAGAACTAATTCGCAAAGAAGCGTTCAATACTGCTGAATCATTGAAAAAAGATAAAATGATGGAAGCAAAAGAACATTTCCTGAAATTAAAAGAAGAACACAATAAAGATATTGAACAACGCAATCGCAAAATTCAAGAATCTGAAATAAAAACTCGACAAACTGAACAATCACTTCGTGATAAATTAGCCAATGCCGGAAAACAAGAAAAAGAAAATGATGGCTTAAAAATAAAACTAAACGAACAAATTGAGTTGGCTAACATAAAACGGGCTGAATTAGAAAAATCACACGCAGAACATATTGAAAAATTAGAACAAGTTTCTAAACTTTCTGCAGAAGCAGCCAAAACACAATTGATGGAGCAACTAAAAAGCAAAGCTCAAACAGATGCCATGGCTTTTATAAAACAGGCAGCAGATGAAGCTAAAATAAAAGCGCAGAAAGAAGCTAAAAAAATTGTTATTCAAACCATACAACGTACAGCAGCAGAAACGGCTATCGAAAATACAGTATCTGTTTTTAACTTAACCAGTGATGAACAAAAAGGACAAATAATTGGGCGCGAAGGAAGAAATATCCGCGCATTAGAAGCCGCCACAGGTGTCGAAATTATTGTAGATGATACACCTGAAGCCATTGTTATTTCTGGTTATGATGCCTACAAACGTGAAATTGCTCGCTTATCCTTACAACGATTGGTAACGGATGGACGTATCCATCCGGCGAGAATTGAAGAAGTAGTAGCCAAAACAGAAAAACAATTGGAGCAACAAATTATGGAAATCGGCGAACGTACCGTAATTGATTTAGGCATACATGGTTTGCATCCCGAATTAATTCGTTTAGTAGGTAAAATGCGCTTTCGTTCATCGTATGGTCAAAATTTATTACAACATTCACGTGAAGTGGCAAACTTATGTGCCATCATGGCAAGCGAATTAGGCTTAAACGCTAAACAAGCCAAACGTGCAGGTTTACTACATGATATAGGAAAAGTATCTGACGAAGATCCTGAATTATCGCATGCTTTATTAGGCGCTAAGCTGTGCGAAAAATATGGTGAAGCACCCATAATTGTGAATGCTGTAGGTGCGCACCACGATGAAATGGAAATGTTGTTTTTAATTTCACCTATCATCCAAGCTTGCGATGCGATTTCCGGTGCACGACCAGGTGCTCGACGTGAAATTATGGAAAGCTACATGAAACGTATTGATGAGTTGGAAAAATTAGCCGTTTCTTACCAAGGTGTACAAAAAGCGTATGCCATTCAAGCCGGCCGTGAATTGCGTGTTTTAGTAGAAGCTGAAAAAGTGGACGACAAACAAGTGGAGGAAATTTCATTTAAAATTGCTCAACAAATTCAAGATGAAATGACTTATCCAGGACAAATAAAAGTAACCGTTATTCGCGAAACACGTAGTGTTGCCGTAGCTAAATAATTTATTTTTGAAGAGATATT
>JAGNZZ010000002.1:0-23339 GCA_017984135.1 Chitinophagales bacterium
TATGCAAAAGGAGTGTACTTGATAAAGTTAAAAGTAGATGAAGAAAGCTTTTACCATAAAGTGGTGAAACAATAGAAAAGCATCATAAAAAAAGTATGAAAAACCTCAACGAAAGTTGAGGTTTTTTAATAGATATATTGATGTTTAAATTTAATTAACTAACTCGATGGAAATATTTAGCAAACTGCATCATTGCACCTACGTTGGTTACTTTAATTTGTCCACTCATAAATGCCATAGTTGGATCCATTCTACCTAACTCAATATCTTCATATATTTTAGCATCTGCGGTAACTACACATTCGGCATCACCATGTAATCCTTGTTCTATTTTTGCAGTTCCATTGTTGATTGTTAAAGTATATTGACCACCTGTTTCTCCACTAATATCAAATTGAAAAGAGGTGGAATAATCAGCAGCTTTATCTTTTTTTATTCGCAATGGAATGGATTCAATAATTTCTTTTGCAGTAGTTGGATTTCCCCAGTTTTTTTCATTTTGTTGTGTATTTCCGGAGGAAGATTTAATTTCATCGGGTGTAGTATATACTTTTTTATATCGAACATCATCAATGATAATTTTAGATAAAATTTCACGCATAATTTGTGTGGTTCCGCCAACTATCGTGCCTACGCGTGCATCGCGATAAGCACGTGCAATTGGGAAATCTTCCATATAACCATAACCTCCAAACATTTGCAAACATTTATCTACAATTTTATTGCCTAGCTCAGTCATATATAGCTTTACCATAGAGGCTTCCTTTACTGGAATCTCTCCATTTTGTAACAGCCAACAAGCGTGGTAAGTCATTTGTTTTCCGGCTTCTAATTCTGTATAAAGTTGAACCATTTCATGGCGAAGAACTTGGAATTTTTTAATTTGTCTGCCAAATGCTTCGCGTTCATTCATATACTTTAATGTTTCTTCTAAACAATGTTCACCACCACCGATGCCAATAATTCCTGCCACCAAGCGCTCAATTTGAAAACTTTCCATGATGTAGAAAAATCCCATGCCTTCTTTACCAACCAAATTATTAATTGGCACACGAACATTATCAAATGCCATTTCTCCGGTATCGGATGAATGCCAACCCATTTTTTTCAATGCGGTAGATGAAAAACCTGTAGTTCCTCTTTCAATTACAATTAAACTAATACCATTAATACCAGCTTTGTCATCTGTTTTACAAGCAACAACAGCAAAATCACAGAGATGGCCATTGGTAATAAATGTTTTTGACCCATTAATAACATAATGATCGCCATCTTTAACGGCAGTCGTACGCATGCTTTGCACATCTGAGCCACCGAAAGGTTCAGTAATGGCAATTGCTCCAACTTTTTTTCCTTCAATGGATGGACGCAAAAAACGCTCTTTTAATTCATTGTTGCCAGCTTCGGCTAAATGATTGGTAGCCATGTATTGATGTACACTTACAGCTGCACATACGCCGGCATATCCACATTTAGCAATTTCTTCCAAATAGGCACACGTGTAAAAAATATCTGCTTTAGAGCCACCAAATGCTTCATCATGATTAATACCTAAAAAACCTTGTTCGCCAAGTTTAATAAACAATTCTCTAGGAATTTTTTTGTCTTCTTCCCATTGGTCGCCAAAAGGTTTAATTTCTTTCTCTACAAATTGTCGAACACTTTGCCTGAATAAATCATGTTCTTCTGTAAAATATAGTGATTTCATATTTGGATTTAATTTTTTGCTTGAACTAATGTAAAATTTTTCTACAAGTAAACTAGATTTCTAAAAATTTATTATCCTAAGTTAGTTTTAAGATAAATCAACGAAGAAGTATGTTGATTGAAAAAATCTATAAGCTTATCAATTATCTTTAAGCATTGTTAACACACAGCACAGTCAATTATTGATTAACTTTGTAATGCTTATTTAATAAAATTAAATATTATGAAATTACTCAATTTTAAATCAGAAGTTAAAACGGCAACAGTTGTGTTAAAGCCACATGCGATGAAGTTAACGCGTGATATTAATGATGCGGAAGATTTAATTCAAGAAACGATATACAGAGCACTTAGCAATGAAGATAAATTTCAAGAAGGTACCAATATTCGAGCATGGTTATTTACTATCATGAAAAATATCTTTATAAATGATTACAGAAAAAAAATAAAACGTAATACATTAATCGACTCAACGGATAATTTATATTATATCAACACTTCTTCTACCATTAGTAATGAAGGGGAACGTGCATTTGTGATGAACGACATAAAAAATGCGCTGATGAAGATTTCACACGAACTTCGCGTACCATTTTTAATGCATTATAAAGGATATAAATACCACGAAATTTCTGAACAACTCAACTTGCCATTAGGAACAGTGAAGAGTAGAATATTTTTCGCCAGAAAAGAATTAAAGACATTATTAGAAAAAGATTACAACTAATTTTTTTTCTATTTTTTATACACAAATAGTGATTTTTTGAAAAATTAAAATCATATTTGTGTATGAACTTTTTTAATAAGAATTCCTTTAGTATTTTTTTAATTTTACTATTCACTTCGAATATTTCAAACGCACAAACGAAAGCCGAACTTCAATCGGCAGTGAATCGCCTATCGCACATCGTTACTTATCAAGACCAAGAAGAGATTGAGCAAGATATTTTTGCTGAATTCGCTTATCTAAAACGTACCTATCAGTTAGACTCTTGTGATGTCCGTGTAAATAGATATATAGATACATTAAACGATTATTATTATAAAAGGTTTTTCTTGTATAGTAAGTTCTACAACGTGAATGCAATCGTTACAGAAGATTGTATAGAAGACACCAATATTGCCAAATTTCATCCTTTGAGAAAAATAATGTTTTATTCAATTTATCCCAACACTGTTAAACTACCTAAAAATATTATTGAGCAATTTGATATCTATTCAAAAGAAGATCCATTTTATGGACCTTATCTAGCCTTAAATACCATTTACTTTTTAAAAAAATATAATGGACAAAATTTATCAAAAAATCAGGTTGTTGATTTAGATAAAGTAGAAAAGGATTTGTGTAACCAATTATATACAAAATATGTATTGAATAATAATCAGTGGAATTACTATAAGTTTCTTTCATTGAAAGTTTTAAAAATGAATAATTTTGAGCCAACACAATCTACAGATATAAGTATGTTGATAACTTACATAAATTCAGGTGCGCCCATAGAGTTGTCTGAAATAGATAGAAATGATATAGAACTTATGAATAGAGTAGGTGGAAAGTCGGTATTTCACTCCAGTTTGTGCGCCGCAATGTGGATAATTTTAACAGATCTAAACAAAAAATAAAAAAAAATGCGCAGATTTATAAAAAAATGTTAATTTAGCGCAGATTAATTGACCTAAAACAATACTTCAACAATTTAACAATACACTTAAATTATTTATTGATTAGTAAACCACGTAATAATTAACCTATGAAAAAACGATTTTTAACAAAAACGCTCAGATGGAAAAATTATTGCAGCCTATTGCTGCTTCTTTTCATTTTTGGGCTACAAAAACCATTACAAGCACAACAGTTTAAGACAATTGTTGTTACTTGGACAGGTGGAACAGACAACCATCAGGATTGTGATGACCAAGGTGCTTTTGCCTGTTCTACAGTTTCCGGTGGTAATCCGGATCCACGTTGGAGATTAGCAGCTAAATTTAATTTTGATGTAACGTATCCAGCTGATGCTTTTTTAAAAGTAACTGATGCAAGAACCGGATTTAAAGCTACGAACCAAGTAGTACTCAATGCCGCAACTTGTGCGGCTACAGTTGTAAACATCCGATCTGAAAGTTGGGAAGAAGACAATATTACTTGCGGTGGTGCTAATAGAGATGATGAATTTAATGATGGATGTGCATTCGGTGTGGAAGATGATGATGTATGGAGTGGTTACAATACATTTAATATAGCTATACCAAACTCAGGTACACAAAATTGGACAAGAACAATGTCGAATGGATTCCTGATTCATGGTACCATTTCTGCAACTTTAAGTGGACCGGCTGCACCAACTGCTTCAGTTTCTATGGCAAATGGCTGTACTAATTCAGTAGCAACAATAACCGTGACGTCAGCTCCTTCAGTTCCAGGAAATATGTTTGCTTGGTACGATGATGCTTCAATTATGACTCCTATTGCTTATGGAGGTGTATTTAATTCACCACCATTAACAGCCAATACAACTTATTGGGTGGCTGAAATTAATCAAGCAAGTGGTTGTGCAGGTTTTGCTACACAGGTAGATGTATCACCAAATCCAACAGGAACGGTTACACCACCTACAGCAAATGGAACCGAAATTTGCTATAATACTTCCGCTTCATTAGTGGCTTCAGCTTCAGGTGCTACTTTAACTTGGTACACGGATGCTGCTTTAACCAATGCAGTTCAAGTAGGTGCAGAATATACAACACCTCTATTAACAACAAGCACTTCTTATTGGGTAACAGCTACCGTGAATGGTTGCGAAAGCGCTGCCACACAAGTAGATGTAGATGTTCGTGATGAATTACCTACACCAGATGTGGCGACTACGCTTGCTTGTTTTGATGATGCTGGAATATTAAGAATCGAAGATTTAGGAGGTGGCGAATTGTATGATGTAGCCACTGACCCTGATTTTGTAGATTCCTATACAATTTTTGGTGCTGTTCCTGCTGGTGACTATTATTTAGATGATCAAACACAACCTACTACCTATTATATACGTGTAAATGATGGAGTTTGTACAGGTCCAATAGCCACGGCTTATGTTAATGTGGTAGATTTACCTACAGTAGCAATTGATGATGCTGAAATGTGTGAAGGCGATTTATTTGCTAATTTCCCTGTTCATGTTACTTTAACAGGTTGGGATCCAGCAAATGATGCTAACTTAGTAATCACAGATGATTTTTTAAATCCTATTGGTGTAGTTCCATTTGATGGATATGATGCTTCATTCTTTTTATCTGGAGTAAGTACATTAACACCGGGAACATACTTATTTTATGCTTACTTAGCAAACAGTTATTTTGATGACCACAATGGAGATCCTGTTTATTGCTATGGTGAATATGTTCCATTCTATTTAACAGTAAACGATACACCGGATGCTCCGACAGTTGATGGTACAGAAATCTGCTACGGCACTACTACAACATTAGTGGCAACTGGAGAAGATGGTTCAACCATTACTTGGTATGACGATGCAGGTTTAACACATGCCGTTCAAGTAGGTGCTGAATACACGACTGCTGCATTAACAGCTGATGCTTCTTATTGGGTAACAGCTAAATTTGGTGATTGCGAAAGTGAAGCGACTGAAGTAAATGTAGATGTTCGTGATGAATTACCTACACCGGATGTGGCGACTACGCTTGCTTGTTTTGATGGTGCTGGAATATTAAGAATCGAAGATTTAGGAGGTGGCGAATTGTATGATGTAGCCACTGACCCTGATTTTGTAGATTCCTATACGATATTTGGTGCTGTTCCTGCTGGCGATTATTATTTAGATGATCAAACACAACCTACTACCTATTATATACGTGTAAATGATGGAGTTTGTACAGGTCCAATAGCCACGGCTTATGTTAATGTGGTAGATTTACCTACAGTAGCAATTGATGATGCTGAAATGTGTGAAGGCGATTTATTTGCTAATTTCCCTGTTCATGTTACTTTAACAGGTTGGGATCCAGCAAATGATGCTAACTTAGTAATCACAGATGATTTTTTAAATCCTATTGGTGTAGTTCCATTTGATGGATATGATGCTTCATTCTTTTTATCTGGAGTAAGTACATTAACACCGGGAACATACTTATTTTATGCTTACTTAGCAAACAGTTATTTTGATGACCACAATGGAGATCCTGTTTATTGCTATGGTGAATATGTTCCATTCTATTTAACAGTAAACGATACGCCGGATGTTCCGACAGCAGATCCTGTAACAGTATGTTCTGGTACATCTGCCTTGTTGACGGCAACAGGTGAAGATGGTTCTACATTTACTTGGTATGATGATGCTGGTTTAACACATGCAGTACAAGTAGGTGCAGAATATAATACACCAATTTTAACTTCAAATGCAACCTATTGGGTAACAGCTAAATTTGATGAGTGCGAAAGCGAAGCTGTTCAAGTGGAAGTAACCGTTGTTGACCAACCGGCTACACCAACTATCAATAGTAATACTCCGGTTTGTGAAGGTGATAGCATCGTATTAACTAGTACGACTGTAGCAGGTGTTGGTGTTCAATACAACTGGTTTGGTATAGATGGTAATTTATTAGCTTCTACTACAGAACCACGTTATGTTATCAATGGGGTTACTTTGGCTCATAGTGGTGTATATAGTGTTTCTGCTTCAATTGGTAGATGTACTTCTGGAACTACTTCTACTACAGTTGTTGTAAAAGTTAGACCAGCAACACCAGTTATTGATGCAGATGTTATCACTATCTGTGAAAAAGCTAGCTTTACAGCTTGTGCAACTACATCTGTAGCCGATGCCGTATTTACGTGGACTGGTCCAAATGGATTTACAGCAAATTCTAATTGTATTACATTAACAAATGTTTCTGCAGCACAAGCTGGATGGTACTATGTTTCTGTGGTAACAACAGAATGTAACTCTGCGCAAGATTCAGTTCAAATAGTAGTGAATCCTTTACCTAAAGCGGATAGCATAACAACAAATGCTCCATTATGTGAGCACGAAACATTAGAGTTATTTGCTCATGTACCACAAGGCGTATCATATTCTTACGTATGGACAGGACCAAACGGATTCACTTCAACATTACAAAATCCAACGATTGCTGATGTTACAGAAGTTGATCACCAAGGTTTCTATACTTTGAAAATCTATGACTCAATTACAGGATGTACTTCTGAACCTCAATCTATATTAGTACAGATTTATACATTCCCTGATAAAGTAATTGCAGATAATGATGGACCAATATGTGAAGGTGGAAAAATTACCTTAAACGCTACAAACGTATTTGGTGGTACTTACACTTGGACTGGACCAAACGGATGGACTGGAACTGGAAAAAATCCAACATTAGATCCAGCAGATCCTTCTCAAACTGGTACTTACACCGTTACGGTTACGTTACCTGGTGGTTGCGTAGATTCAGCTACTACAGACGTAATTGTTTGGGCTAACCCAATTGCGAATGCAGGTGTTGATACCACTGTAATGCAAGGAACTATCTTACAGTTAATCGGTACTTCAGTAAATGGACCTGCTCCAATATTACCTGGTATTACTTTCAATTGGACTCCAAATGAATTGCTAAACCACGATAATATACCAAATCCATTAGTGGACTTAACTGAAATACCTACGCCGAATCCTTATCCTTTAGTATTTACTATCTGGGATAAAAATGGTTGTACAGACAAAGACACAGTTGTAGTTACTGTTATACCTTCGTTAGATTTGATTATTCCAGATATCATTACTCCAAATGGTGATGGTTTAAATGACACATGGTTTATCCAACATATTGAGAACCTCAATAATGCTCAGATACCATACTTAATTCAAATCTATGCAAGAGGTGGTGCTTTATTGTATTCTTCAAATGCGTATAGCAATGCAAACGGATTTGATGGTACATTTAAAGGAAACAAACTGCCGGATGGTGCTTATTGGTTCGTCATAACGACTCCAACTAAGAATTACAAAGGTGCATTACACATTAAAAGATAATAGGAATGAAGCGAATTAATAATCTAAGTAAAATCATAAAAATGAGAATATATAAAATAATCAGCTTAGTAGCCTTGTTAGTCGCAGGATCCCAATTGTCTAATGCACAACAGCTACCTATATTTAACAATTACTATTTGAATCCATTTTTCTATAATCCGGCGCGCACAGGTTCTGATTTTCAGGATGGTGGCCGAATTAATTTAGGATTCCAAAAACAACATGATAGAAATCCGGATGCACCCATCGTGTCTTATGGCTCTTGGGATGGAAGAATTAAATCATCTAATATGGCATTAGGGGTTACCATCTTCCACGACAGAACCACACCTCAATGGCAAAATACCGGAGGAAGTTTAGCGTATGCTTATCACTTACCATTTAAAAAAGATAAAACTCATTTCTTATCTTTTGGTTTGCAAGCAGGTGTTAACTCCTTAGGATTACACAATTTCACCGCTCATGATGAAAATGATCCTTCTGTAATTAATGGCAGAAGCGTGAATTTTGACTTGTCATTAGGTATCAATTATCATTGGAAAGGATTGAACGTTGGTTTTTCTGTACCTCAGGTATTAGGCAATAAAGTTCGTTTTAAATCTACTGATCCTCAATTTGAAAATCAAACTCGATTTGCACGTCAATATATGTTCTTCTTAAGCTACGAAGCTAAAGTAGGCAAGAAAAAAGACTGGACAGTGGCACCTTTTGCACAAGTTAATTTTGTGAATAAATCATTGCCAGTTTATTTAGACTTAACGTTTATGACGAAGTACAAAGAACTAGTTTGGTTTGCTGTTGGTTATAACAATGGTGGTGGTATGAAACCTAAAGGTGATAGCAACAAAGGTTGGATTTATTCAAATGCAGCTGGTATCCATGCAACAGCAGGAGTTGGTATCAAAGAAATAGCGAACATTAGCTATACATTTAAAGCGCCAGTGGGTAAAAAAGATTATAATCTTTCTTTCCAAAACCTAGGTTCTACTCATGAAGTATTAATCTCTTTCAGATTGAAACGCAAAACAGATAAAGACGAATTTGATAAAAACAAAAAACGTACAGATGATGAAATTGCGAAAGTAAATCAAAAAGCAGATGATAATACTAAAAAAATTGATGAAGTAGATGCTAAAACTGACTCATTAGGCAATGCATTATCCATAGTGGAGAAAACAGCTAATGATGCAAAATCGGCTTCTGAAAAAAATTCGACTGATATCGAAAAAGTAGCGAATCGTTTAGATAATATCGTGTACAAAAAATTCGGTTCAGTTTACTTTGAAGTAGATAAAGCAGAATTGACGGATGAAGCAAAAGCAAGTTTGGATGCATTTAAAACGAAGTTGACAGAAATGAAAGGTAACTATTTCATTTACTTAGCAGGTAATGCTTCTACAGAAGGTGCAAATAGCTACAACCAAGTATTGTCTGCTAAACGTTGCGATGCTGTTAAACGTTATTTAGAAGGTATTGGTATTTCTGAAAGAGTATTGTTATTGCCTTATGGTGAAAACTCTTCAGTTACTGAAAAACAATCTAAAGAAACCGATAGAGCAATGAACCGCCGTGTAGATATCTACTTAAGTGGTGAATAGTCTTTAATCATTTGATTATTATAAAAAATGTCCCGATTTTTTCGGGACATTTTTTTTATTCTATCTTAATTATAATTTTAAGATTTTTTAGTAAGACATGATATTATTTAAATATATTGCAAAGAATGAATCGTTATTATTTAAGCGATTCGACTAAGGTTAAGTATTCTTTTTATGTGGGTGAAAACGTAATGTCTGAAAAGATTAATTGTATTTATTAAAAACGGTATCTTCTATATTATTGCACGAATAGAATAAAAGTTATTGTTTATTCTGCGTTTTTTTATTGGATTAGATAGAATGTTTTTCATCCTTCATAACATTTTCTAACGTCCATTCTATTCTTTGTTTAAATGGAAATTGTCGATGTTGGCAATCCGATTTTAAGCAACTTGAGCAGCACTTAGGCAAACAAGGATCGGCATGAATAAATGTTTCTAAATTATTCGGTATAAGCTGCTTGATATTGTTTTCGATTTGTTTTAATTCATCATGCGCCTCAATCATTGTAAAATACCAAGGAATAGTGGCATGGCAGTCAATATGAATTTTATCTCCAAATTTTATAATTCGAAGATTATGAATATCCATCCAGTTTTCTTTTCTATTGTTATTCAGTTGGACAACTACTTTGTCTAATAGTTTAAAATCTGCTTCATCCATAATTCCCGCGACAGATTTTTTTAGTATTTTAATGCCATTGTATATAACAAATAATCCGATAAGTATAGCAATTACATTATCTAACCACAATAAATTAGTTAGGTAAACGATACCTAAGCCAACCAACAATCCTACGGATGTATATGCATCAATTTTTAAGTGTTCGCCACTTGCTATTAATGTAAGTGAGCTGTTTTTCTTTCCACTTTTTTGTGCAATGTGCCCAATAATGAAATTAATAATTCCAGAAATTATAATTAAACATATCCCAATATCTAAATGGTCTATGTGCTTTGGAACTATAAAATTATAACTTGATTTGATAATCATGGAAATTCCAGTTACCGAAATTAAGGTTCCTTCTATACTGGCTGAAATGTACTCTATCTTTCCATGTCCATAAGGATGATCTTCATCTTGAGGTTTTGCGGCTAAATATAAGCTGTATAACCCAAATCCACCCGCAATAATATTGACGATGCTTTCTAGTGCATCGGTTAAAATGGCATTTGAATTTGTTAGATAATAGGCATAAAACTTGACACCTAATAACAATAATCCAATCATTAGCGTGAATGATTGAACAAGGAGTTTTTCGCGGTTATTCGGTGTTTGTAATGCAATCGTCATATTAATAGTTGCGTTCAGTAATATAATTTACTAAATCAATTAAGCTGGTTTTTGCTGGAGATTCTTCAATAGTTTTTATTATTTCAAATGCTCGTAATTTATATTCATGCATTTTTTCTTCAGTATATTTTATACCACCTTTATCATGAATAAATTTAATTAAAGTATTGACTTCTTTTCTATCTTCATTTTTATTTTTTACAATATTGATTATCCATTTTTTTTCTTTATATGTACAATTGTTTAAGGTATAAATGAGTGGCAATGTCATTTTTCGTTCTTTAATGTCAATACCACGTGGTTTGCCGATATCCGCTTCACCATAATCAAATAAATCGTCTTTTATTTGAAAAGCAATGCCAATATGTTCGCCAATGAGTCTCATTTTTTCAATAATCTCCTGATTGTTGGTCGCTGATGCCGCACCAACTTCGCACGCAGCAGCAATCAATGAAGCCGTTTTGTTTTTTATAATTTCAAAATATATAGACTCGTCAATGTCTAATCTTCTGGCTTTTTCCATCTGTAATAATTCTCCTTCACTCATTTTTTTTACAGCATCGGAGGTGATATGCAACAAGTGATAATTTTGAGTATCTAATGCCAATAAAAGTCCTTTGGATAAAAAATAATCACCTACTAAAACCGCAATTTTATTTTTCCATAATGCATTGATAGAGAAAAATCCACGTCGTTCGTAGGCATCATCCACCACATCATCGTGTACTAAGGTGGCGGTGTGTAATAATTCAACCAATGATGCTCCAATATAGGTAGCATCGGTAACGCCACCACACATTTTTGCCGATAAGAAAATGAACATTGGACGTATTTGCTTCCCTTTACGTTGGTAGATATAATAATTTACTTTATCCAACAAGGCTACATGGCTACGCATTACGTCTCTGAACCTTTGTTCAAATTGCTCAAGTTCATTTTCAATGGGCGTTTTTATCGTATCAACTATATTGCTCAACGCTTTTTATTTTTTGTAAAATTAGTATTATATTCAAATACAATATACAATTTTATTTATGCAGAAAACTACTCTATCAATTAATGGTTCATGTAATAGACTAATTGAAATAGATATTTATCATCAGAAAAATACACAATTTAAACCGCTAATTATATTTTGTCATGGTTTTAAAGGATTCAAAAATTGGGGACATTTTGATTTAATTGCCACCGAATTCGCCAAGCAGAACTACGTGTTTGCCAAATTTAATTTTTCATTCAATGGTACCACTATTCAACATCCAGATGAATTTGCAGATTTAGACGCATTTGGAAAAAATAATTTTACAACAGAATTAAATGATTTGAAATGGGTTCTTGATTTCTTGGAAAAAAATGCGCTTGATTTTGAAATAAATACTAAGGAAATTTGTTTGATTGGACACAGTAGAGGCGGAGGCATTGCTATTTTAAAAGCTCAAGAAGATGCACGAATAAAAAAACTCATCACTTGGGCAAGTATTAAAGATTTTGAAGATTTCTTCAAAAATTTAGATTTAGAAAAATGGAAACAAGATGGAGTGCTTTATACATTGAATTCAAGAACGCAACAACAAATGCCATTAAATTATCAATTATTGGAAGACTACCAACATAATAAAACAAGACTAAATATTAAAAATGCAGCTTCAAAAATAAACATTCCATGGCTCATTATTCATGGTAAGCATGACCGTTCTGTGCCATTTTCAAATGCAGAATATTTACATCAACAGAATATTAAAAGTGTGTTGTTTTCAATTGAAAATGCCGATCATACATTTGGAGGCAAGCATCCTTTTAATGAAGATGTTTTACCAAAAGATACACAAATAGTCATTAATACTTGTATGACATTTTTAAACCAATACTAGCTAAGAATTACTATTGTTGGTAGTGTCATTTTTTGGTTGATTGTCTTTCTTAAAATGTCTATTTTGATGTTGGTTTTGCTTAAATGGTTTATTTTGTGGTGCTGTTCGCTTCTGAGCGTCTGGCGTATGTTGGCTTTGTTTGTTGGGTTTTGAATGCTGTTTTTTGCTTTTCTTTTCTAAACTGGCTAACGATATTTGTCCAACAACATCTGCAAATTCAATACTCTCTTCTTGGGTTTTGGTTTCTACTTCTGCCAAATCATTAATATCAGCTGGTTTTTTGCCATTTGCATTCATATCCAATACCATTTTTACATTTTCAATAGTAATAGGATAAAATGTACCAGAACCTTTCATGGTGTAATACATCATGCCTTTTAAGATATCTGTTTTCATCAACTTGGCATCACCCGATTCAAGCTGTAAAAAATCAGCTTTTTCAGGAAAGAAACGCAATGCATCTAAATAAGTATCTAACTCATAATTTAAACAGCATTTTAAACGTCCACATTGACCACTTAATTTAGTTTGGTTAATAGATAAGTTTTGATATCGAGCCGCAGTAGTGTTTACAGATTTAAAACTTGTTAACCAGGTAGAGCAACACAATTCTCGACCACATGAGCCAATGCCGCCAACAATGCCTGCCTCTTGTCGTGCACCAATTTGTCGCATTTCAATTTTTACTTTGAATTCAGAAGCTAGTACCTTTATCAATTCTCTAAAATCAACTCGTCCATCAGCAGTATAGTAAAACGTTGCTTTTTTACCATCAGCTTGATATTGAACATCACCTAACTTCATGTCCAATCCTAAATTACGAGCCAATACACGTGCTTTCAACATAGTTTGTTTTTCTTTGGCACGAGCTTGTTCCATTAAACTCAACTCATTATCTTTCGCAATACGTAAAATGGTGGGTAAATTTTCATCATTTTCTTTAATTCGTTTGCGCTTCATTTGCAATCGAACCAATTCACCGCTCAATGTCACTTGGCCTAAATCATATCCTTGTGCTGCATCTACAATTACATAATCGCCGGTGTACACATCAAAGCGTTTGTCGTTTCTGTAAAACGCTTTGCGTGCACCACTTTTAAAACTTACTTCGTAAATATTATATTTTGTAAAAATGTCTGCTGAAATATCATGCAGCCAATCGTGTACCTCTAATTTTGAGCAACCTCCGGAAGTACAGTGTCCGTTATTTTTGCAACCTGTAGGAGTTCCTACAGAAGTTCCACAACCATTACAACCCATTTATTTATAATTAAAGATGTCAATAAACACCTGAATGAACAATACTTTTAACAAAAATACATTAAAAAAAGTGATTTTAAAAACCCAAGATGTTCGCAAATGTTAATGGAGGAAATTAAATAGCGATATTCTAACAGTAATCAAAAAACCAAAAATTGTTCCACACTCATGTACAGAAATAATTTTCTTATCTTGCAATGCGATGTTATCAAGACTTATTAAATGGAAATGGATAGTTACTTCGACAATTTGTTTTGTCTTACTCTATACATTGCCTGCGGCTTTTTTTGAACAATATTATTCTAATTTATTATTTCAAAAAATAAGAATGATAATGGATAATACGTTTGGGAAAATTCCATTTTCATCCATTTATATTTTTTTTGGAGTAATGTTAATCATATTTTTAAAATGGTTCTTATATTTTTTTAAAGAGAAACCAGAACCATTTTTGACACGAGTCCAAAGTACGCTTTCGTTTTTTGGATTTATGATAACACTTTTTTTTATTCTTTGGGGTTTTAACTATGGTAGGATTCCTTTAGAGCAAAAATTAAATTTAAAACTTACTCCTTTAAGCGACACACAACTTACAAGTGAAATTGACTCTACCGTGTTCAAGTTAGCGTCTATTCGAAAAGTATTAAAAAAGGATACGAGTTCAATTCCACAAATTGTTTTTATTAATAAAATTGAAGATAATTCTCGAAATGCATTAAATGCGACATTAAAACAATTGGAGTATCCTTTTAGTGAAAAAATTAGAACACGTTTTTTGTTGGATGATATGCTCCTAATTTTTAATATTGGTGGACAATATTCGCCTTATACAGGTGAAGGTGGCGTGGACGATGCTGTGTTTTATTCAAAAAAACCGTTTTATGTAGTGCATGAAATGGCACATGGAAATGGATTTACCCAGGAAGCAGATTGCAATTTTTTAGCGTATATGAGTTGTATTCAGTCATCCAATAATTCGTTTCAATACAGTGCAGAATTTAATTATTTGCTTTATTTGTTAAATGAAATAAGCATTAGAAACCATACAACATACCTCAATTTGGTAGAAAAGTTTCCACTGGAAATAAAACACGATTTAGAAGCGTATAAAGTACATCAATCGGAACATACTTTTAAGTCTGGATTTTTGGGAGATGCCATCAACCATTTTTTCCTAAAAGTTATGGGCATACAAGAAGGGATTAAAAACTACGACAAAATGGTGTTGTTGATTTATGCATGGAAACATCCATCTAATATTTAATTTTTATTGATTTAGCTCATTGATTTCTCTTTTAATTAATGGTATTATAGGAATAGTTTAAAATATACATCTAAAGTGTTAAACAATTTTAATCTAACTTTGTTAACTAATCTAACTTAGTTAACTAATGACCATTTCCAACCGTAGATTTCTAGAAAAAGAATTATTACGTCAAACTATTTTAGATGTGGCAAAGGATATTGCTGCTTCTGATGGATGGCAAAATGTTACCATTCGAAAAATATGCGATCGAATTGGTTATACAGCACCTGTTATTTACCAATATTTTGATAGTAAAGAAAAATTATTACAATCACTTCGTGAAGAAGGGTTTAGGTTGGTTTTTGAGCAATTTGAATTAGTAGATAAAAAACATACAATTCCTGAAATTAGATTGATGAAATATGCAAACGTTTGGTGGGTTTTTTCGAAAAATAATCCAGAAATCTACCAGGTTATGTTTAACCTTCAAGGTGCTTTGTGTGAGAATAATGAAAACAATCAATCTAAAATGGTTGTTAATTATTACAATTTAGCGTTTGCTCAAATCAGTAAAAGAGCCAAGCGTTCAGAGAAATTTAGATTGGAACTTTGTGATAATATAATTTCTATTATTCATGGATTTATTTCCATGCGTATGGTGAATAAAAATAAATCAAAAAATGAACATATAGATGTCGTTTTTAAAAATTCGCTACATCGATTTTTACATTCAATAAAAGATGAATCAATAATATGAAAAAAGGAAAATTATTTTTTTGGACATTAATTGTCGCACTTGTTCTAGTGTTGGCGTATGTGAAATATTCTAAAAACAAAGAAACACAAGCCAAAATGATTCCTATGGGAAAAGGTGGTCCACAAACACTTAGAGCCAGCGGATTTGTCATTGAGTATTCTAAACTTTCGAATACGCTGAGTGCAAATGGTTCGGTTTTAGCACAAGATGAAGTTCAATTGCAACCAGAAGTTTCCGGACGTGTTACCTACTTAAACATTAAAGAAGGTAGTATTGTGTCAAAAGGTACTTTATTATTGAAAATTAATGATGCCGATTTAAAAGCACAATTAGCAAAATTAAATACACAAATAAAAATAGCACAAGCAAATCTTAATCGTTTAGCTGAATTAATTAAAATAAATGGAGTTTCGCAAGCAGAATATGATGCTGCCGAAAATACGGTGAATAATATTAAAGCTGATATGCAGATTTTGCAAGTGCAAATTGATAAAACAGAATTAAGAGCACCATTTACAGGTAAATTAGGATTGAGAAATATCAGTTTAGGTGCAATGGTTTCACCATCCACCATTATCGCATCTTTGCAAAATATCAGTCAATTAAAAATGGATATTTCATTGCCAGAAAAATATGCAAGCGTAATTCATATTGGAGATAAATTACAATGTACCATTGCAGGAATGGATACACCTTTTTCTGCCAGCATTTTTGCGATTGAACCGCAGATTGATGAAATGACTAGAAACTTAACGGTACGTGCTATTATTCAAACAGCAAATGCGGCAATTATGCCTGGTGCTTATGTTAAAGTGAATTTGAAATTGAAAGAAATTCCAAATACGATTATGATTCCAAGTAGTGCCATTATTCCGGATGATAGGTACACGAAAGTAGTTATTGCAGATAGCAGTATGGCAAAATTTGTTAAGGTCGAAATTGGTGTGCGTACAGAAAATGAAGTTCAAATTTTAAATGGCTTAAAAGTAGGAGATACTGTTTTAACATCCGGCTTGTTACAAGTAAAACCTGGTACAATCGTTCAATTTTCTTCAACGACGTCAAATTCTGCCATCAAATAGATTAAAATATCAAGATTCAATTATTCAATTAATAAACGAAAAATATGGGATTACCATCGCTTAGTTTACGACGTCCAGTTTTTGCTATTGTAATAAACGTCATCATTATTTTATTTGGTGTTATTGGTTATACATACTTAGGTGTTCGCGAATATCCATCCATTGATCCACCTGTAATTAATGTACGTACTACTTATACCGGCGCAAATGCCGACATCATCGAGTCTCAAATTACAGAACCTTTAGAAGAAGCAATTAATAGTGTTCAAGGGATTCGAACAATATCGTCTGCCAGTAATCAAGGTTCTTCAAACATTACCGTTGAGTTCGACTTAAATACCGATTTAGAAACTGCAGCCAATGATGTGCGTGATAAAGTGTCGAAAGCAGCTCGGCAATTACCTCAAGATATAGATGCTGCACCTGTGGTTTCTAAAGCCGATGCAAATTCAGATGCTATTATTTCTATGACCGTTCAAAGTAGTACCAAAAATGTATTGGAATTAACGGATTATGCGGTGAATGTTTTACAGCAACGATTGCAAACCATTCCAGGTGTAAGTAGTATTCAAGTTTGGGGCGAAAAAAAATATGCCATGCGATTGTGGTTCGACCCCAAAAAATTAGCGGCTTATGGATTAACAGCCATTGATGTTCAAAACGCGATTAATCAAACAAATATTGAATTGCCTTCAGGAAAAATTTCCGGAGTCAACACGGAATTAACTGTAAATACATTAGGCCGAATAAATTCTGCAGAAGAATACAATGATATCATCATTAAAGATATAAATGGAAAATCAGTTCGATTAAAAGATATTGGATATGCGGTGTTAGGTACCGAAAACTTTGAAACATCTTTGAAAGAACAAGCAGTGGGCATGGTAGCATTAGCATTAGTGCCACAACCTGGCGCCAACTACGTAGAGATTTCGGATGAATTTTACAAAAGATTAGAGAAAATAAAAAAAGAAGTTCCCAAAGATATTCACTTAAACATTGCATTGGATAACACTGTTTTTATTAAACGTTCGATATTGGAAGTAAAAGAAACCTTGCTTATTTCCATTGTTTTGGTAGTATTAATTATCTTTTTATTTTTTAGAGATTGGATCATTGCGTTACGACCTCTAATTGATATTCCAGTTTCATTAATTGGTGCATTTTTTATCATGTATATTTTTGGATTTACCATTAATGTGCTCACCTTATTGGCAATCGTTTTAGCAACCGGTTTAGTTGTAGATGATGGAATTGTGGTTACTGAAAATATCTTTAAAAAATTAGAACTTGGAATGCCTAAAATGCAAGCAGCGCGAGAAGGTTCTGAAGAAATATTTTTTGCAGTGGTTTCCACTTCTGTCACCTTAGCCATTGTGTTTTTACCAATTGTTTTCATGCAAGGATTTGTCGGAATGCTATTTAAAGAATTCGGAATTGTCGTCGCCGGAGCCGTGTTGATTTCTGCCTTTGTTTCGCTCACATTAACACCTGTTTTAAATGTTTGGTTAGGAAAAAAAGAACATACCAATTCTTGGTTTTACGACAAAACGGAACCTTTCTTTAAAGGGTTAGATGATGGTTACAGTGATATGCTAAAATCATTTATGAAAATTAGATGGGTTTCAATTCCTATTATTTTAATTTGTTTTGTATTGATATTTTTTATAGGTAAATCATTGCAATCCGAATTAGCACCTATGGAAGATAGAGGTTCTTTTCGTGCCATGATTTCTGCGCCCGAAGGCACTTCCTACACTGCCATGCAAGATTATGTAGATAAAATTACACAGTTTGTAGTGGATTCTGTTCCAGAACAAAATATTGCATTGAGTGTAACTTCGCCTGGTTTTATTGGCTCAGGCGCTTCTAATTCTGCATTTATGCGTTTTACATTAAAAGATAAATCAGCGCGAACGCGTTCACAAGATGATATAGCACAATATTTACAACGCAATATTTCACAATTTAATTTAGGACGTGCATTTGTGATTCAGGAGCAAACGATTTCCGTAGGTTCCGGCAGATTTGGTCAACCGGTACAGTTTGTTATTCAAAACTTTGACTTTGATAAATTACAATCCATCATTCCAAAATTTATGGATGAAGTATATAAAAGTCCTGTGTTTATGGGCGCTGACGTAAACCTGAAGTTTAATAAACCAGAATTAGAAATTATCATTGATAAAGATAAAGCCAATTCTTTAGGCATTTCGGTTCAAGATATTGCACAAACATTACAATTTACTTTTAGTGGTCGTCGTTTTGGATATTTTTTAAAAGATGGAAAACAATATCAGATTATTGGACAATCCATGTATGATGAACGCAGTAAACCGGATGATTTAAAAGATATTTTTGTAAAAAATAATGTTGGAAAATTAATTGCCATTGAAAATGTCATTAAAATTGAAGAATTAGCCAAACCACCACAATTATTTCATTATGATAGATACAAGTCGGCAACAGTTTCATCGGGCATTGCTCCAGGAAAAACAATTGGAGATGGAATTAAAGAAATGGAACGTATTGGAAAAGTAGTGTTAGATGAATCATTTAGTACTTCTTTGTCGGGTGCATCGCGCGATTTTGCAGAAAGTTCTTCTAATACCATGTTTGCTTTAATATTGGCTTTAGTTTTAATTTATTTAGTATTGGCGGCACAATTTGAAAGTTTTATAGATCCTTTTATTATTATGATTACAGTACCGTTAGCTTTGGCTGGTGCATTGTTATCGTTGTGGATTTTTGGTCAA
This sequence comes from Chitinophagales bacterium, assembly GCA_017984135.1. Classification (GTDB taxonomy): domain Bacteria; phylum Bacteroidota; class Bacteroidia; order Chitinophagales; family JADIYW01; genus JADJSS01. The sequence continues at coordinate 19,612 of JAGNZZ010000002.1, forward strand.
ACGCTTAATATTTTCAGCCAGATTGGTATGATTATGTTGATTGGCTTAGTAACCAAAAATGGTATTTTAATAGTAGAATTTGCCAATCACAATAGGCAAAATGGAATGGGAAAAGTTGAATCTGCAGTATATGCTGCTTCCATGCGATTGCGACCTATTTTGATGACCAGTTTAGCGATGGCATTAGGTGCATTGCCAATTGCAGTAGCATTAGGTGCAGGCTCTACCAGTCGTATTTCGTTAGGGATTGTTATCATTGGTGGAATTTTATTCTCCTTGATTTTAACCTTATTTGTGGTGCCTGCAATGTATTCATTTTTATCAAGAACAAAAGTAAAATCAATTGAACAACATGAAATTAATTAAGTATATTTTAAGCTTGTTTTCGCTGGTATTGTTTTTCAATTTTTCAATGAAAGCACAAGAATTATTATCACCGGAAGATGCTGTTTCCTTTGCATTAAGCAAGAATTTTGATATTATTTTGGCAAAAAACGAAGCGGATATTTCTAAAATAAACAATAATAAAGCAACCGCAGGTATGTTGCCTACGATAAATGTTACCACAGGTGATGTGTTTAATTTATCGAACATAAATCAAAAATTCACTACCGGTCAAGATGTTAAAAAGAATTGGGTGCCAATTAATAATTTCAACATTGGCTTAAATATGAATTGGACGATTTTTGATGGTATGAAAATGTTTGCAACAAAAGATAAATTAGCTGCTTTGCAAGCATTGGGAGAATTACAATTGAAAAATAAAATGCAAGATGTGGTAGCACAAACTTTGAATGCGTATTATGAGATTGTACGACAAAAACAATTGATAAAAGCCATAAAAGAATCTTCCAAGATTTCTGAAGAACGAGTTAGTTTGTCACAGAAAAAATTAGATGTTGGCTATTCGGATAAAACTCCGTTATTACAAGCGAAAGTAGATTATTCGTCTCAACAATTAAATATTTTAAAACAAGAAACAGTTTTAGAACAAGCTAAAGTTAGCTTGAATAACTTATTAGGAAGAGATGCAAACCGTTTGTTTGAGGTTATCGACACCATTATTGTGGATTACCAACCCAATTTAATTTCGATAAAAGATACTGCTTTGATAGTTAATTTTTCGATTCAATCAGCCTTAAAAAATATTGAGATTGCGAAATTTCAACATAAAGAAATTAAATCACAACGTTTACCTCAAATAAATTTTAATTCGAGCTACACATTTTCTCAAAATAACAGTAAAGCCGGATTGATGTTGTTAAATCGTTCTTATGGTCCATCCGTGGGTTTAAACGCGACGATTCCTATTTTTAGTGGTGGAAAAGTAAAGAAACAATTGGAAAGTTCAGCTGTAAATATTGCCTCCCAACATGTGCAATTAAATGTGCTTAAAAACAAAATGGATGCACAGATTTTGACAGCATACAAGAATTTTGAATATGCTCAAAAAATAAGGAAATTGAATGAACAGATGTTGGAAGATGCATCAGAAAATGTACGATTAAGTTTGGAGCGTTTTCGACTCAACCAAACGACTTCTGTAGAAGTAAAACAAGCACAAGGAAGTTATGAAGATGCCTTGTATAATGTTGTTTTATCGAACTATACCGCGAAGCAAGCTGAAATTGAACTTAGACGTTTGTGTAACGAATTGGTGAAATAATGGTTGGCCTTATCTCGTTTAAAAAAAAATGCTCCATTTTGTTGGAGCATTTTTTATAGAATAATTATTTTGAATTATTTTTGTGGTTGAGTAGGTGCAGCAGGTTGTTGAGGTGCAGCAGGTTGTGGTACTGTTGGTACTTTTGTTTTTGCTGCTTCTTCTGTTAATGTTTTTACTTGGTCACTGCTTCCAGCTTTTGGAACTACGAATGCAGTTAAAATACAAAGTGCAAATAAAATAATTGCAGAACCCCAAGTGGTTTTTTCCATTACATCACCAGCAGACTGAACGCCAATAATATTAGAGGTAGTGCTACCTATTCCACCCATTAATCCGCCGCCTTTTGGGTTTTGAATAAGTACGATAAGTATAATAAATACACTTGCTAGAATAATTAATATTGTTAAAAATGTAAACATGTTAGATTTTGTTTTTTAATTTTTCAATTTGAGATGTAAAGTAAGCACTTTTTTCTGGAAATTTCATTAAAAGTGTGTTATATATCTCTAAAGCCTTGTCTGTTTTGCCTTGTTTTAGGTAAATTTTAGCCAATGTTTCGGTCATCATATCTTGTTTGAACGAAACAGATTCATTGGCTACTTTGGTCACGGCTTCATCAATTTCGTTAAATAAGTCGATTTCACCTTCTTCAAAATTAGGTTCAAATATTTTATTTTCTTCTTGTTGGATGGCTTGTTTGTTGGCGATGGTTTGTTCTACTTCATAGCGCGGAATTTCAATCCAATTTTCTGGTTCTTTGGCTTCAGAGGTTTGGATTTGTAAGCTACCATCCAGTAATTTCAGCCATTCAATAAAAGTATGAGGTACTTCTTTGGTGTGTTCATCCAGTGGAGTGGTAATTTCAATATGCATTTCTTTTATTGCTTCCACTTCAATTTTTGTAGTTGCTTCGTTGGAATCAGAATTTACTATTTCAACGGTTTCAGACAGAATTTCTGTTTTTAATTCATTGTTAAATTGCGCTTCAATTTTATTTTCTACCTTAAACTCGTTCGATACTTCTATTTTTTGATCAATGGATTCTGTAGTTGCCTGGATTATTTCTGGTTCTAAATTGGAAGAAATGTCTTCTTTTTTTGTTTCCACTTCTTTGTATAATTCTTTGGTATATCCAATTGTTTTTTTATCGATATTAATTAAAAGTGGAACTGGAAATTCAAATTCTTCATGCAGGTCAATAAATTCATTTTTAATAAATGCTTCTTTTAATGATTCTCTTAACTCAGAATTTAGTTCAGCAGTTTGAGCTGTTTTTTCCGTTGAAATTGTTTCTTCATTTTCATTAACAAGTGGAATTATTTTTATTTCATTTTCTACGGTTATGTCGGAAGTTGTCTTTTCTTCCTCACTCTTTTCTTCTTCTTTTATTTTTTCTAAACGAGCGGTGATATCATCGTGTAGCGAAATGATTTTTATATCTTCAATGGTTTGATGTGCTGTTTCTACATTTAATGAAGTTTTCGTTTTTTCTTCCGTCTCATCTGATTTATTTAAAGATGTGATGGGTGAAATATTTTCAGTGATAGCTTCGGTATTTTGTTTTTCTCTATCTTCTTTTATTTTTTGGATGCGAGCAATAATTTCATCTTGAATAGAAATAGTTGAAGTGGTTGCTTTTTCCTCAATGGATGTTTCTATTTGTGGTTCTTCTGTTGCTATAGTTTCTTTTTGTTCAATATTTTGAATTTCAAAATTTTCTATCGCAGTTGTTTCGTCAGCAGTTTCTATTGATTGTATAGTTATAGAAGTATCTTCTATTTGACTATTGTTGTCAATACAGTTGTTATCTATAATTTCATGTTTGGTATTATCTTTTATGTCTTCACCTTCAGTTGAAATGGAAGTTGCAACAAGATTGATTTCTTCTGCTTCCACTTTATTTTCAACATTGTTTTCATTTTCACTTAGCAAGGCTTTCTTTGCTCGTTCTTCTTTTAATTGTTGAATTTCCAGTAGAATTTTATCAGCGATAGAAAGCGGTTTTTCTTGCTCGATGGAATTTATTGTTTCAGTGTTTGTATTTTCATTTTCATTTGAAATT
>JAGNZZ010000002.1:23439-38181 GCA_017984135.1 Chitinophagales bacterium
AGCAATTGTTTCTTCTGCTTTAATGTTGTTTTCTACATCAATAATTTCATTTTCATTTTCGCCAATGTATGTATTCGTTTTTTTAGAAGATTTATCATTCAGTAGATGGTATAATTTTTCTCTGTTGTTAAAATAGAATGCAGTTTTATGTAGTTCATTATCTGAATACGAATTTTTATTTTTCAAAGCAAATAAATGAAATAAAGGCACATAAGGATATTGTTGAATCCAAGATTGAATCGTTTCGTCGGAAACATCTTTCAATAAAATAGGATTGGATAATATGTCTTGTATTTGATAATTCATTAGCTACCAATTTCCGAATGTTTTATTAAAAATTTGTTGAGTTAATCTATCAAAAACTGTATTTACTAAGCCATTTTCAACGGAAGTAAATATTACATTGGCATCATAATTCTCACCATCTCTAAATGTTTGTGTAAATCCTTTGTTGGCATCTTTAGTGTTGATGCATTCTACTTTTATAGAAATATTTAATCGGTTTTGGGTAGTTGTTTCCGTATTGGTAATGGCAATTGGTTCAATATTATATTCTACAATAGTAGCATTAAATTGCAAATCGCCATTGGTTTGTGTTAGTATTAATCGTGTATTGGATAAAAATTTATCCTTTAATTTTTCTGTAAAATTAGGTGCAGCATTTGGGTTTTGTAGCGTGGAAATATTGACTGTTTGAGTAATGTTGAACGTTTTTAAATTTGGATCAACAGCAGCATCTGTAAAGCGATAAATTTTACAAGAAGTAGTATTGAGTGAAAATAATGACACTATTAAATATAAAAATGGGTTACATCGTCGAAATGCAAATAGCGTTGATGGATGAATGATAGTTTTTAATAGCATTATAATTATTTCATTACTAAATTACTGAATTCGATTAGTCTTCTAATTCATATTCTTTTATTTTTCGATATAAGGTTCGTTCCGAAATTCCTAAATCTAAAGCAGCATCTCTGCGTTTCCCTTTGTGTTTTTCTAAGGCTTTTATAATTAGGTGTTTTTCCATGTCTATTAAAGATAAATTATCTTCTATAGATTCTTCTTCATACGTTGGTTCTTCATTTAAAATAATTGTCGGATTAGCAGAAACTGGCTCGTATGTATTTATATTTTTTTGTGGGAAATTTGTATTGTTTGTGTGGTGTTCAATATTTTTCACATCACTAAAATCAATTTTAGAAGCATCGTATTTTCCATTGCTCATGTTCCAAACAAATGCTTTTAAGTCATTTAAATCATTCTTAATATCAAAAATCATTTTGTATAATAATTCTCTGTCGCTGAAAGTAGTGTTGCTTTCCGAATTGCCAACTACAGATGGTAAATTAGACATATCTATATTAGGAATAAATTTTGTCAATTCTTCTTTGCCTACTACTTTTTCTTTGGCTAAAACAGACACTTGTTCAGCAATATTTTTTAATTCTCGTACATTTCCAGGAAAACGATAATTGATTAAAACATCTCTTGCTTCTTCCGTTAATTGAACCGGTTGCATTCTATATTTTTCTGAAAAATCAGATGCAAATTTTCTAAATAAAACAACGATATCTTCTTTTCTTTCTCGTAATGATGGCACAAAAATAGGCACTGTATTTAAGCGATAATATAGGTCTTCTCTGAATTTTCCTTGGCGAATGAGTTTCGGTAAATCTACATTGGTAGCAGCTAAAACACGTACGTCTGTTTTTTGAACAACGGATGAACCTACTTTAATAAATTCACCATTTTCTAATAATCGTAGCAATCGAGCTTGTGTGCCAATAGGCATTTCACCGATTTCATCTAAAAAAATAGTGCCACCATTTACAGTTTCAAAATAGCCTTTGCGTTTGTCGTGCGCACCGGTAAAAGCACCTTTTTCATGTCCAAATAATTCTGAGTCGATGGTTCCTTCCGGAATGGCACCGCAGTTTACAGAAATAAAATGTTCATGTTTTCTGCTGGATAAATGATGTATTATTTGTGAAAATACCTCTTTTCCTACACCACTTTCGCCAGTAATTAAAATCGACAAATTAGTAGGAGCAACGCGAACGGCTACTTCCAATGCTCTATTTAAAGCAGCCGAGTTGCCTATGATTCCAAATCGTTGTTTTACAGATTGTAATTCCACTTCTACAATTTAATTATTTATTATATAATATTTGAAATAATGATTTATTGTAAGATAAAAACATATTCCGTAATTTCTTTAAACGACAACACCTTTTAAGGTTGCTTTGTTGGCACTTTCAATATGCACCTGCACATAATCGCCCACTTTGTAATTTCCTTTAGGGAAAATTATCATCTTGTTCTGAGAGTTTCTTCCGCAATATTCTTCCATGCTTTTTTTGGAAGTTTTCTCTACTAATACTTCAAAAGTTTTACCTACATCTTTTAAATTACTTTGTAAAGAAAGTTGATATTGTTTTTCTACAATTTCTGCTAATCTACGTTTTTTAGTTTCTAAGTCCACATCATCGGTATATTTTCTGGCGGCTAAGGTTCCTGGACGCTCAGAATAATAGAACATATAACTATAATCATATTGCGCAAAATCCATCATCGTTAATGTTTCTATATGTTCATCTTCTGTTTCGCTACAAAATCCGGCAATTATATCAGAAGAAATGCCACAATCTGGAATAATATTTTGAATTGCTTTTATTCGATTCATATACCAATCTCTATCATACGTTCTGTTCATACGCTCTAAACAGGATGAACTTCCCGATTGAACCGGCAAGTGAATATAGTTGCAAATATTGTGGTATTTTGCAATGGTATGCAATACTTCATCGGTGATGTCTTTAGGATGTGAAGTAGAAAAACGAACCCGCAACAAAGGATTAACTAAAGCTACTTTTTCCAATAGTTGAGCAAAGTTGACCAATACGTCAGCCTCTTTGTCTTCATTTTTATCTTCACCTTTCCAACAATAAGAATCCACATTTTGTCCAAGCAAGGTTACTTCACGATAGCCACGATTAAATAAATCATGTGCTTCTTCTACAATTGTTTCTGGGTTTCTGCTGCGCTCACGACCTCGTGTAAATGGTACTACGCAAAATGAACACATATTATTACATCCACGCATAATGGAAATAAATGCAGTGATGCCTGTTGTATCCAAACGTACTGGAGAAATGTCTGCATAGGTTTCTTCACGAGACAATAAAACGTTCACTGCTTTGTGTCCGGTTTCGGCTTCTTGAATTAAGTCTGGCAATGAACGATATGCATCAGGGCCAACTACTAAATCCACTAATTTTTCTTCTTCTAAAAATTTAGATTTTAAGCGTTCAGCCATACAGCCTAACACTCCAACTAATAAGCTCGATTTTTGTTTTTTTAATTCATTGATAGAACGCAAACGCTGACGAACAGTTTGTTCTGCTTTTTCACGAATGGAACATGTATTCAAAAATATTAAATCTGCATCAAAAATATTAGTTGTGATGCTGTAACCTTGTTTGCCTAAAATGGATGCAACGATTTCGCTGTCGCTGAAGTTCATAGCACAGCCATAACTTTCAATATAGAAATACTTATTGTTTTTAAATTCAATAGCATATAAATCCATATTTAAAGCTTCGCCTTGTCGCGTTTCATCGTGTTTCTTTTGTTGTAGATAATCTAATAACTCGTTCATATAAAATTGGACAACAAAAATAACAAAAATAAGTTGAAGTGACAAATTGGCAGAAGGATTTATTTCTATAAAATTAATTAATCAGTTCATTCTTTTTTATTGTATTTTCAATCAAAAATATACAGTTTTTACATGACAAGCTAAGAATAGCAAGCAGGAATAATTGTTTCACTTATGATTCTAATTGTTGCATATTTTTATTTCCTATCACCATCTGCTTTTGAATACAGAAGAAATGAAAAGAAATTAAAGGAAAATTATGGAATAATAAGAGGTCAATTGATTAAATATACTTTTGGACGTGGACATGGTTCTTTCGGATATGAATTTTGTGTTGATAGCACAAGTTATTATAATGCTGTTTCAACGAAATATTTTAAAAAAATAGATGGAAAGGTTGGCGACACGATTAGTATTGCTTATGAATTAAGCAATGTTGAGAATAATCATCCAATTTTTGTTTTATTTAAAAATGATTCAATTGGTAAAAAATATAAACATGAATTTCAGTAGATTATTTAAATAAATCAGAATGTGTACCTGTACGGTAAAGTGTAATAAGTTTTATAGTTTCATTTTGTTCCCAAATTAATAACTAATCCGGTTGAATATGGCATTCCCATAAACCTTTATAATTTCCTTTTAAAATATGTGGTTTAAAGTTAGCAGGTAATTTACCACTGCTGACTAATAGTGTAACTACTTCATCCAGTAATTCCATCTTTAAGCCACGCTTTTTTGCAAGTTTCAAATCTTTTTTGAATTGATGGACAAATTCTAATTGATACATCAAGCGTATAATTGTTTTCTGAAATTATCCAAAGATACTTTTGTGGTTTTTCCTGTTTTTGCTTCTTTTATTGCTTTTATTGTCGTTGTATTAGGCATTTTATCAGTATCTTTTTGTACAGTAATACCTAATTCTTTAGCCAACGCTTCTATAAGGTCAAGTTTCTTTTTAGATGTAGTTTTTAATGTTATCGTTGACATATCATCAATTTATAATCAAAGTTATGAAAAATTATAAGCCAAGGCTACTTATTAACTAAATTTAATTGCCTAATTTATAAAATTCTTGCTGGTTAGAAATTGAATTTTTATTTTGATAGTTGAGTTATTGTAAAATAAGAATCTACCGTGTTATTCTTTGTTTTTCCTTATATTTCTATTCAAAATCTGTATCTTTGCCCATTCATAAAATGAAATTTGCAATTATTATCTAAATGAAAAAAATTATAAAATCTATTTTAGGAGAAAGTCTTGTTGCTCAGTTAAATTCCATTAAATCTGCATTTGTTCCGGAAAAAATTCAACTTGATTCTAATGAAACAATCACCAAACGTGCACAATTTTATAGTGGTATCGTTCAAAAAAATCAACTTGTTTTTGATGTTGGCGCAAATTATGGAAATAGAACGCAGCCATTATTAAATATCGGTGCAAGTGTAGTGGCCATTGAGCCACAAAAAAAATGCTATGAATATTTAGAGAAGAAATTTGGAAATGCGATACAGTTGGTAACAAAAGGTTTGGGCGAAAAAGAAGCAATAGAAGATTTTTATGTTGCCAGTGCATCCACTATTTCTTCTTTCTCCAAAGATTGGATTGATGCTGTAAAACAAGAACGATTCAAAAGTTATACTTGGAGTGCGCCGGTTAAAATTCCAATTACTACTTTAGATAAATTGATAGAGAAATACGGCAAACCACATTTTATTAAAATTGATGTGGAAGGTTATGAATTGGAAGTACTGAAAGGATTAACGCAAGCCATAAATTGGATTAGCTTTGAATATACGGTGCCTGAACAAACTCAAAAAGCTATAGATTGTATCTTGCAAATTCAAAAATTTAATCCAAATATTCAATGTAATTATTCTATAGAAGAAAGCATGGAATTTGCGTTGTCATCTTGGTTGCCTGCGGATGCATTTATGCAACATTTATCAACACAAGAATTTATGATTACTGGTTTTGGAGATATTTATATCCGAACAACCTTGTAACTTTTTATTGCTTTTATTTCTTAAAATTCCTTAAAAAAAATCAGACAGGAACTATCTGTAATACTTTTTAGTTTATTCCGACGTATAATGCAATAATTAAACAATAAAGTATTGACTACAACGTTGGTTATTCTGTTTATCGTGCTTGCACTTGCTGCGGTTTATTTCTTTAGAAAAAAGCCAATGCCAAAAGATGTGATGCTAACTTCTTTTAGCAATGAAGAAAATCTCAACGAACCAATCATTTCTTATTCTATTTATACAGTTGATGTTGCCCTGAATCATCGTTACTTAAATTATACACATAAAGATTTTCCCAATCATGTTGGGATTTTGAAAGGTCAATATTTAGAAATAGATTGGAATGTAATTAATGCGGATTTGATTTTAATAAGTGGTGTTGGTTTGGTAAGAGCAGTGGGACGAAAAGCATTTTATCCAACTGAAAATACACAAATTACCATAACTGCAAAAAATAAAGAATTTGAAATACATCAAACTATTTTTATTCGCATTTTCCCGCAAAATATTACGGATAAATTATTATCTGTAAAACCTAATATTCGAATACAATCTCATCAAATTACTAAATCACCTGAGTTGACGAAATTGCCAACGGAATTGTTTAATGAGAAACCAACTTTTGAATCTTTAGATAGTGTGTTGCAACATAAAATTATAACCAAAGCTTTTACTCAAAAAATAAATGAGTATTTGTCATTAAATAAATCAACCAAAATAAAATAACCATGGAAGCATTTAAAAACAACTCGAGTTATCCGATACGTAACGTTAGCGGTTTTACTAAGTTTTTCTGGTGGTGCTCAGGTGCAAACCAAGATGTGTTGATGGATTGTCCGCAATCGGAACATAATAAATATGTAGGCATTGGCGCAACGGTTTTTTTTACAGGTGTTCTTGCTACGCTTTCCGGTGGATACGCATTATTTAGTGTTTTTAAAAGTGTGTATCCTGCCATAGCATTTGGTATTATTTGGGGTTTGGTTATTTTTAATTTAGACAGATTCATCGTTTCAACTTTGCGAAAAGATGATTTATTTTGGAATGAATTTAAACTGGTGTTGCCACGATTAATTCTGGCAATTATTTTAGCTATCGTGATTTCAAAACCATTAGAGTTGAAAATATTTGAAAAAGAAATAGCACAAAAAGTAGAAGCGCAGCAACGTGAATTTGCCATTCAAACACAACGCAAAACAGAACAGCAATTCAATCCGGTGATGGATAGCTTGCGTGGTGAAATTGATTTATACAAAAATGAAATTGCAAAAGTTTCTACGGCACGAGATTCTTTATATATAGCATTTATTGGTGAAGCAGAAGGCACACGTGGTACCAATAAATTAGGTAAAGGTCCGGTTTTTAAAGAAAAAAAACAGCAATATGATAAGATAGAAATGGAAATGAAAGCCATGACGGAAAAATATCAACCTTTGATAGATGAACGTGAAAAACAAATTCTTCAAGCAAAAGCACAACGCGATTCGGCAACGGCGAAAGCACAACCTACTATTCAAAATTATGATGGTTTGATGGCTCGATTAGATGGTTTGTCGAAATTGCCATCTACACCAAGCTTGTTTATTATGTTGCTATTTATTTGTATTGAAACAGCACCTGTTTTGTCCAAGTTATTTTCTGCAAAAGGTCCTTATGATGAAAAATTAAAAAACATTGAGCATGAAATTGAATTAAATACGATTGAAAATATCAATTATAGAAATCATGAATTAAATAAAAAAATGACGCTTTCAACAAACTTAGATAAAGCACAAATTGAACAAGAGATTTTAAACAATAAAGAATCGCTGAAAGTAGTATCTGATGCACATTTAGAATTGACAAAAGAAATGGTGAACGATTGGCTGGAAAAAGAGAAAGCAAATTTGAAGAAGGATAAAGTATAGTTTTAACTACTGATATTATAACTACTAAATTTTATTTTTTTAACCACATAGACACATAGCTAATTCTATGATTTTATGCATAGCATTTTCGGATTTCCATAAGATTTAGTAAGTGTTAGAAAACAGAGATTCATCTTCGATGAAAATTGAATTATGCAACTTTGCTTCTTTGCGTTCTTTGCGTGAAAATAATATTTATTCTTCTACCTTATTTTCTTCAACAACTACAACTTTCTTAGGCAAACCTGCAATATATTTTTCATACTGACTTTTATCGCGAATCACATCGTATTTAGTGAGTGGTTGTTTGTCGCCATACCATTTAAAACCATCTAAACGAAATGTTTCAACGCTTAGTTTTTTCATTGGTGTAAATTCTGCTTCAGGCGTACCTGTTAATTTTACACGATTGACTTCACCTTTATTAAAAGAAACTGTAATAAATGCTGATGTAGATTTGTTTGCGCCGTTATAAGCATCATCATCTTTTATAAAAAAAATACTTTCGGCATTGCCATCAACATTTACTTTATCCATTTCTTTATTGATAATAAATGCTTGCATAAATTTTCCCTTCGTTTGGTTGTACACTTCTTTATCTTGTAAATTAATGATAAATGCATTGTTGTAAATATCTAATTTGTAAATGGAATTATTTCTGTTGTATAAATAGATTGAATCGCCTGTGATTTGTGTGGAATCCATCCAAAGAATAGGTGAGTAGTACATTTTAAAAATAGAATCTTGTTCAGAATAAAACATGGAATCTGCAACGGCACTCATTTCGCCTTGAATGAGTTTCATATTGCGCCATGCTTGTATTATTTTAATAGAATCATTGCCTTCAATACTGTCGTTTAAAAAAATGGAATCTTGATTGCTAATTTTAAAACTCAACAACGTATCAGCGCTTAAATACATAGTGTCTTTTTCGTCATCAGAAACGGAAATCATTAGTGGATCTTTAAAGGCTTTCACCAACGATTTTTTTTCATCGGAATAAATATAATTACTTAAAATAGTGGTGCGTTCTGAACTATCACTAAATACTACATTTTTTTGTGCAATGGCAATTTTAGTTTGGTTGTCATAGTCAATGGTTTCTGCTTTAACAGAAGCATCGCCCTTTTTTATTTCCGTATTATTGCCAAAAAATGCTTTTTCTTTTTTCGTGTCATAATAACCACTGTTCGTTACAATAACGTTGCTGTCTTTATCAATAATGGTTGTTTTAGTAATAAAATAGGCAATTTCTTTTTCGGTATTGTATCTTAATGAATCAGCGAAAATAGTACGTTCCAAATCTCTTAAAACGACATCTCCATAAAACAATGCAGTACTTTGATTGTGGTAGTAATATCCAATAGCACTAGTAATAGTGGTTTCTTTGTTCACAATTCGTCCGCCACTCATGTAAGAACCAACATCCGTTTCTGTATTGTAGTTTAATTCAGGAGAAGTAAGAGTCATCGTTTTGTCGCGCATGGAACACATGCCAGTCAGTCGTCCTAATTTTTGGTCGCCAAAATATTCCAAAAAATTTCCCCAAACATCAATGCTGTCACCTTTTTTTATATGCACTTGCTTTCCGTAAGCAGTCATGTAATTGGCTTCAATGTCAATAATGGCACTGTCACAAAACATATTTGCTTTTTCATGTCGCAATTGTACACGACCAATTATTTTTCGGTATCTACCTAATTCTAATGTTTGAAATAATAGCGAATCAGCCTTTACGATTTCTATCTTTTTTTTCTTTGAAGTATCTTTTGGAATGGGTGGAAAATAGGTTGTTTTCTGACAAAATGAAACGGCCGAAAATGCCATTAAAACGAATAAGATGCTAAATTTTTTCATCAAAGAAGTATGATATGTAAATTGGTATCTCAATTGATTTTAAAATAAAATAGCCATTGTTTTCACAATGGCTAAAATACTATTTTTTTATGAATGAATATCCGAAATGGAATCTATCATTTCTTAATTTTCTTCGCAGCTTTAGGATTGTTTTCTAAAAACTGCTGAACAGAAGTATCTGTAAATGTATAAGTTTTGGTTCGGTCAATTAATGATAAGCTGATGTATTTTTTTGGATTAGCTTTTAAATCGGTTAAAACAGCATTTAAAGAATTGATGGTTTTTACAATATCATTGTATGCGCCATCTTCTTTTAATAATTTGGAAATAGAACCATCGCCATCATTAATGAGTGCCAATGTTTTCTTCAGTTGTTCCAATGTGCCTTTTGCACTTTCTAAAGTAGATGCTAAATCCAAGGATGCTATTTTACCTGAAAAAGTTTGGAAATTTGTTAGAATAGAATCTAATTTCCCAGATTCAGAAGTTAATCTATTTACGTTCGATAAAATTCCATCTATATTCGCTCTGTTGTCAGCAAGTGTTCCATTTAATGTGGTAATCATTTTATCGGCATTTCCTGCTAATTTATTGACAGAAACCAACGTCGTACTCAAATCACCAACCGCTTTTTTTAGCAATGAATTTTCACCAGAACCTAATTGCGTATTTAAGTTATTGGATAATGCAGTGAATGAGCCTAATAATGAATCTATTTTGGGTTTAAGTTGTGCCACTAAATCAACACCTTGTTCAATGGAATTTCCTTTTACTAAACAAGACAACGTATCTTTTAAAGAGGCTAAGTCATTACTTTCTCCGCGCACCAAGCCAATTCCCATTTTGCCCAACATGTCTAAACCATAAATAATAAATTTACTGTCTTTTGGAATCTCCACATTATTGTCTAGCTTTAATTTCAATAATGCCTTATATGGGAAATTTGGACTGGTAGAAATACTCACATTTTCAACCCGACCAATAGGAACATCATTTTCTAAAACAGGACTAGAAGGCGTAATGCCCGGAACTCGGTCCGCAACAATATATACGAATTTACTTCTTGAAAATAAATTATCTCCTTGAAGAAATTTAAATCCAATAATAAATGCGGCAATTCCGAGTATGGTAAGTGCACCTACCAAAATTTCATTCTTATTTTCCAACTATTTTTTTTTAACTGCCAAATATAAGAATAAAAAAATAAATTTTTGCTTAAAGAATTAATTCTTAAAATGTTAATGAAGGTACTTTTTAGCTTCATTGGTTGATAGTTTTTTCCCATCTTTAAAAACGACAATAAAAGCATCCTTAAATCCATTTATTTTGGCTTGATTTAACACTTTTCGGGCTAAATCATATTCTTTGAAAGGTGAATAGGTATATTTATAAATTCCATTCACTTTTTCATAATTAAGATTTTTATTAATGGTATATGCCTTGCTGGTTTTGGGTAATGGTTTTGATGATGAAATTATCTGTACTTTATAAATAATTCCATTTTCAGCATTAACAATTTCCTTTTTTTCCTCTTTAACTATAGGTTGTGTTACAATGATAGGTTCTTGTTTAATCGTCTTTTCAATTACAGTTGGTGTGTCTGAATCGATGATGGTAGGTGCGACCATTTTACCACCTTTTTCCATCGTTATTTTATAATCTTCAAATGCATTAAAAATAGCGTTTGCCATCTCTTTTTGACCATCCGCAGATGTTAGAAATTTTTCTTCAGTTTTATTGGTTAAAAATCCGGTTTCAATTAAAATGGATGGGCAAGTTGTTCTGTATAATACCCAAAAACCTGCTTGTTTTACACCTCGATTGTATCTATTTAATTTATGTGTGAAATAATCTTGTACTTTGGTGGCTAAGTATCCACTTTGCTCAATATTGGCATTTTGCGCCAATGACAAAGCAATCATAGATTCTGGTGAATCGGGATCGAAATCGCCGTAGGTTTCTTTATAGTTGTCTTCTAATTTAATTACTTCATTCTCGCGTTTGGCCACATCTAAATTGGCTTGAGAAACATGCAAGCCCATTAAAAACGTTTCCGCACCATACGCTGATTTATTGTTGTTAGCATTGCAATGTACACTAATAAATAAATCGGCATTGTTTTTATTTGCCAACAATGCTCTATCTTGCAAGGTGATAAAAACATCTGTTTTTCTAGAATACAACACTTTAATATCCGGATATTTTTGTTCCACTAATTTCCCCAATGCTAAAATCACTTTCAGCGTAACATCTTTTTCATAAGAACCATCATGTCCATGACAACCTGAATCATGACCTCCATGTCCAGCATCTAAAACGATGGTTTTCATTTTATAACCATTGGCAAATACACGATTTAAATAAATACTGTGAATAGAAAATAATAATATTAAACAAGCAATCCGTATTTTTGACGTTTTAAACATATTTTTGAACTTTATTTAGATTTAAACTTTTTTTGTTGAACATTTTAATATATAAACGATTTTGCTTGATAGTATTCATGTTGCTGGTGAATTATTTTGTTTATTCGCAACAAAATCTATCCGATTCCGCTAATATAATAAATGATACTTTACGGACACCAAATTTTGAGCCAAAAATATTTAATTCTTCAGTAGATTCTTCCTTGAAAACATCCACTAATGTGGATGTAAAGACTTTTAAGGTTGCTGAAAATGAGTTGGATGATAATGTAAAATATAAAGCTCAAGATTCAATTATTTATGATATTCCTAATAAAACAGTATATCTGTATGGCAGAGCAAGCATAAAATATCAAGAAATGGATATGTCTGCAGGTTATATAAAATATAATTGGGACAGCAGTGAAGTGTACGCCAAAGCTATGTATGACGATAGTTTGGGTGCCATTAAACGTGTAGAATTTAAAGATGGTTCCGGAGAGTACATTGCCAATGAAGCTAAGTTCAATTTTAAAACTAAAAAAGGAAAAAGTTCCGGTTTGGTAACTAAAGAATTAGATGGTTATTTACATGGTTTACAAGTAAAAGTAATTGATAGCAACACAATGTATATTAAAGGAGCACGTTATACCACTTGTGATTTAGATGAACCTCATTTTTATGTGGAAATTGGAAAAGCAAAAGTAATAAAAGATAAAATTATGGTAGGCAAGCCGGCTGATGTGGTCATTGAAGGTGTGCGCACGCCTTTGTTTTTACCGTTTGCCATGTTGCCCAGCATGAAATCGAAAGGAACAGGATTGTTGATGCCAACCTATGGTCAAAGCAATGAATTGGGTTTTTTCTTAAATAATATAGGCTACTTTTGGAATATCAACGATAAAGTAACTTTAACCACCACAGCGGATGTTTATACGTTGGGAAGTTGGGGTTTACATGCCAGCTTAGCGTATAAAAAAATGTATAAATTATCGGGAAATTTAAATTTTAATATTAACCAACAACGTGGTGGTTCGCAGTATGAACGATTTAATCCTAATCGACAAAAACCTCCTTTGAATTTTGGTATTCTTTGGCAAATGAATTTAGATCCAAAGAAAATGTTTAACAGCAGTTTCAATATCAACTTAAATATAGTAAGCAATAAAACGTATCAATACCTCAACTCTAGAGATCCTCAAAGTGTATTGGCTACCAATTTTTCTTCTAATATTACATACAGTAAATATTGGCCGGGCAAACCGTATCGAATTTCAATTAACACTGGTTTAAACCAAAATACACAGAGCAAGCAAATTAGCTTGACTTTGCCTCAATTTAATTTTAATGTAACCAGAATCAATCCTTTTCAACGTAAGGTAAATGTTACTACTCGAAAATGGTATGAAAATATTGGATTTTCGTACGACATGAATGTTTCCAATCAATTAAATGCTACTGATTCAACATTTTTTACCAAAAAAACATTGAAAGACATGCGCAGCAGCATTCGCCATTCATTGCCCATTTCCGGTAACTTTTCTTTGTTTAAATACCTCAATTTTAATGTTGGATTTAATTATAGAGAAGATTGGTATTTTAGCTATTTAACAAAAACCTATCATGATTTTTTAGTTCGAACAAATGACGAAACAGGCTTGCAAGATACCTTTAGAAACCAAGCTGTTGAGGATATAAAATATGGATTCAAATCCTATCGTGATTTTGGTTTAAATATGAGCTTTAATACGCAATTGTATGGAATGTTCCAATTTAAAAAAAGTAAATTAAAAGCCATACGCCATACGTTCAGGCCTAACTTGAATTTTAATTTTAGTCCGGATTTTACCAAAGATTTTTGGAAATACAATCGAACGGTCCAAGTAGATAGCATTGGTACCGTGCAAACATATTCTATTTTTCAAAACAATGGCATTGTGCCTCAAGTGAAACAAGGAAATATTGGATTGAGTTTTTCAAATACGTTGGAAATAAAAGTATATTCTAAAAAAGATACCATTACACACACCAAAAAAATTACTTTGTTGGATAATCTTTCTTTTGGAATGAGTTATAATATGCTGACCAAACGATTTTCTCCTTTCAACATTAGCGCTAGTACACATTTAACCGATAAATTAAATTTGAGTTTTAATGCCAGCATGGATCCTTATGCTTTAGATAGCATGGGAAGAACGACTAATAATTTTTATTGGAAAGAAAAGCGTCGTTTGTTTCGATTAACCAATTTAAGTTTATCATTAAATGGAAGTATTCGCTCTAAAAAAGGGATGCAAGAAACGCAACAACTCAACCAGCAAATGTTGGAAAATCAGAATATTAACAATCAATTTTATCAGCAAGGTGTTTATGATAAAAGCTATTATAATTTCTCCATACCTTGGTCAATTAATTATCAATATAGTTTAAACGTTTCTCGATTTAAGTATAACAAAAAAGATACCACTTCTATAACACAAACAATTGCTTTAGGCTTGGATGTGAACATCACTAAAAAGTGGAAAATTAACGTGTCTTCCGGTTTTGATTTAACCAAAAAAAGCATCACTCGAACGGATATTTCTATTGTTCGAGATTTGCATTGTTGGCAATTGGAATTTAAATGGACGCCAGTTGGCTTTCAACAAGGATTTTATATGTCTATTTATGTTACGGCACAACAGTTTAATTGGCTGAAACTCCAAAAACAAAAAGGATTTTTTGATACCGGAATTTTTGGTTCCGGTGGCTTTAATACCAATGCTTTTAGTGGAATAGTACAATAATGAGATAATGAAATAATTGATAAACACCTTTCGAATTATGTAAGTAAGAAAGAACTTTGCGTTTCGAACCTTCGGGATTTGTGGTTAAAAGAAATTAGCTAA
>JAGNZZ010000002.1:38281-117649 GCA_017984135.1 Chitinophagales bacterium
ATATCTTTACTGATATTTAAATGCAATTGTTGGTTGCAAAATGAGGCTAAATTAGGTAATGCAGTTGGATTGGCATACCAATCGCCACCACCTTTGTATTTTAAAAGTCCAATTTTTGCAGTTGTTTTAACTTGAGCAAAAGATGTGTTGAATGAAAGTTGACTTAACAATAAAAATAAAATGCCAACTAATTTTAAAGGATGTTTCATTTTTATGTTTTACAAATTATGGTTGATGTTTTGTATAGTTACACAAGCCACAACACCGGCCGTTTCTACTCGTAAGATAGAATTTCCCAACGATATAGGTTGGTAATTTTTGTTAAGTGCATTTTTGATTTCATCACTGGTAAAATCGCCTTCGGGCCCGATTAATACTAACACCTCTTTGTTTGGCGTATAAATATCTTTTAAATGCTGCTTTTCAGTTTCACAATGAGCAATGAATTTTTGAGAAAAATTAGCAGTCGATAATAATGTTTCTAATGGTTGAAGTGGATGTAGTATTGGAAAATGAAGTTGACCACTTTGCTTGGCAGCAGACGCTATAATATGTTGTAAACGTTCAAATTTTATGTTTTGTTTTTCTGTGCGTTTGGAAATAATCGGAAATATAGAATCAATGCCAATCTCTGTTGCTTTTTCTAAGAACCATTCCAAGCGAGCTGGATTTTTGGTGGGACAAATGGCAATGGAAAGTTTATTTTTTTGTGCTGTTTCTTGTTTTTTAATTTCTTGAATTTGAATGAGTACTTCTTGTTTTTGGATAGATGAAATGGTACCTTCATACATTTTGCCTTTTCCATCTAACACTTCAACTATGTCATTTATTTTACAACGCAAAACTTTGCTGCAATGTTGCGCTTCATCATTTTCTAAGTAAATGAAATTCTGTTGGATATTTTGTGAGTAGAATCGTTTCATTTGTCTTTGTTGTTGTATGGTTGACTGTCATTCTCGCTAAAGCGGGAATCTCATGAAAACTAAACGACCATGAGATTCCCTTTTACAAGAGAATGACGCTATTCACTTTCATTATCACTTTCACTTTTATCGCCAAAAAACCAAAAATGTGTTTGTCCGTAGTTTCTCACTTCGAGTAGTTTTGGATGTTCAACAAAGTTATGTTTTGGAGAAGTTTCTAAAATAAAAATACCAGCTGCTTTTAAAAGTTTTTTTTCAAATATAATATCCGGAATTTCATCTATTACTTCTAAAGCATAAGGTGGACCGGCAAAGATTAAATCGTATTGCTGTGTACAGTTTTTAGCAAATTGTACTGCATCTCCAAAAATAATTTTGTGATTGGGAATTTTTACTTCTTCACTCATTTTTTTGATAAATCCCAAGCTGATTTTACTCATATCCACCGAAGTAATATCGGTGCAACCTCTTGAAAATATTTCCATGTCTAAACTGCCTGTTCCGGCAAATAAATCCAAAAATTTTACTTCACTAAAGTCGAAATAATTATTTAAAATATTAAATAATGCTTCTTTGGCGAAATCAGTAGTTGGTCGTGCCGGAATATTTTTTGGAGGATAAAATCGTTTGCCTTTTAATGTTCCTGAAATAATTCTCATTTATAATTTTAAACGGTTAATGTTGCTTGTTTAATGCTCAAATCTCAAATCCGAAATCTCAAATCCCTTATAAAGCCAATCCCATTAAATTAATATAATAATGCAACGGAATACCTTCAATAGAAAATGAAAATGGCAATGTATTTTTTAAAGTTCGGTCAATTTCAAAATTACGAATATATCCATAGGTTGTTGAATACATAGGCGATTTTTCTTCTACAAAACCATATAAGTACGTTGGAAATTCATTGAGATTAAGCTCTAAATGTTCATACGCCAAACGTAAATAATACAATAAATCATCTTTTGATTTTACAGGAAACTTGTTGTAGTAAAAATTCTGTGAGTTTTTTTTGTAGCAAATAGTTAACTCTTCGCCATATAAATTTGCCGCAATATAATTTTTGAACGATAATTTTGAGTTATAAAATTTTAGCAACCCAAAATCGCTGCAATAAAATTCTACATTAATTAAGTTATTTTCAATAAAATTAATGAGTTTGTCTGGCAAGGAATAGTACACGTAAAAATTATCGTCCAACTTGTTTTTTAAGTAGGTGATATGTTCATTTTGAGAATAACCTAGTAAATTAAATACTTCTTTTGGTTTATCCGTTTTATCTGGTAAAATGGTAAATTCCGGTGAAAATATGGCTACTTTACTATTTTTAAATGGCAAACTAAGTACTTGTTGATGTTCTTGTAACCACATCGAAATGGAATCGGCAACTAAAAATTTATTTAGCGGTTGATTTAATACTTTTGCATCAAATTCTACAATTTTATTTAAGTCATTGTCAATCAATGCAAAAGAAAAGCAATGTGGATGCAAATGCATCACTAAATCCAAATTCTGGATACGTTTTAATATGTCAATGGGTGTTTTAATACAATAATTTTATGCAAGTATAGTTAAAAACTAAAATTTATCTATAACTTTTTTCCTTTTACTTTCTTATTCTTATAAATACTTTCTAATTTTGCACTATGAATTTACATGAATATCAAGGAAAAGAACTCTTAAAACAATTCGGAGTAAAAGTACAAGAAGGCATCGTAGCAGAAACAGTAGAACAAGCTGTGGAGGCTTGGAAAACAATAAATGCAAGAACAGGCAGCGAAGGTGTAGTGGTGAAAGCACAAGTTCATGCAGGTGGACGCGGAAAAGGTGGTGGCGTTAAATTTGCCCCTAATTTAGACGCGTTAAAAGAAAAAGCCGAACAAATTTTAGGCATGACTTTAGTTACACCGCAAACTGGACCTGAAGGAAAAGTAGTGCATAAAATTTTAGTGGCAGAAGATGCTTACTATAAAGGTGCATCTGAAACAAAAGAATTGTACATGTCCGTTTTGTTAGACCGCAAAAAAGAATGTAACGTAATCATGTATTCTACAGAAGGTGGCATGGATATAGAAGAAGTAGCAGAACATACTCCAGACAAAATTTATAAAGAATGGATTGATTCTGCAGTAGGATTACAAGCTTTTCAAGCACGCAGAATTGCCTTTAACTTAGGTTTGTCAGGTGCTGCATTTAAAGAAATGGTAGCCTTCACTCAGAAATTATACAAAGCATACGAAATGTCAGACTCAAGTATGTTTGAAATTAATCCGGTTTTAAAAACTTCCGATGATAAAATTATTGCAGTAGATGCTAAAGTGAATTTAGACGATAATGCACTTTTTCGCCATGCTGATTTAGAAGCACAACGCGATTTGCTGGAAGAAGATCCAACAGAAGTAGAAGCTAGTGCAGCAGAACTTAACTATGTAAAGCTAGATGGTAATGTAGGCTGTATGGTGAATGGTGCAGGTTTAGCAATGGCTACGATGGACATCATTAAACTATCCGGTGGAGAACCGGCAAACTTCCTCGATGTTGGTGGAACAGCAGATGCAGAACGTGTAGAAAAAGCATTCCGAATCATCATGAAAGATGAAAATGTAAAAGCAATTCTAATTAATATATTTGGAGGTATTGTTCGTTGTGATAGAGTAGCAGAAGGTGTTATCGAAGCATACAAAAATATTGGCAATATTGAAATTCCAATTATTGTGCGTTTGCAAGGTACCAATGCCGATAAGGCAAAAGAAATGATAGAAGCTTCCGGCTTAAAAGTTCAATCGGCCATTTTACTTTCAGAAGCCGCTGCATTAGTAGCAAAGGCAGTAGCTTAATTAATATTTATTTTCATCCACACATAACAAGAGTTGTCAGTTGGCAACTCTTTTTTTATTTATGTTGCTGTGGAAAACTAAGTTATAACCTTAACACAGCCTAATTTTATTTCAATTACTTTTAAATCAATAAAATTACAAAACATGCAATTTAATTTTTTAGTTACGATGCTTTTAGCCGCATTAATTCCTTTAGTAATAGGCTCACTTTGGTACAATCCAAAAACTTTTGGTAATGCTTGGATGCATGCTTGCGGTTTTGATGAGAAAAAACTACAAGAAAACTTTAATGCACCTTTGGTGTTTGGATTGTCTTATTTTATGAGCATTTTCATCGCTTTCGGACTAAGCTCAATTGTCATTCATCAATTCGGTTTTTTTGGAATGTTGCAACGTGTGATAGCAGAAAACAATGTTGATGCATTGGCTTTTCTAAAAACTGGTTTTGATCATTATGGCAATGAATTTAGAACCTTTAAGCATGGTGCATTTCATGGTACCATAACTGGTATCGCCATCGCATTGCCCATGGTTACTATCAATGCTTTATTTGAACGGCGTGGCTTTAAATATATCGCTATTAATGCTGGATATTGGATTTTAAGTTTATGTATAATGGGCGGATTTATTTGCCAATTTGCCAAAATAGGAGCAGATTTTTTTTCAAAATAATTACGCCTTCTTTTATATTAAACCTCAAATGCAATGTATTTGAGGTTTTTTATTGAACTGTTTGCTGTTTAAATAGATTGTGTAATAAAGCGAAAATTACGTAACTGATAATAATTGTACTTAACCCAATCCATTTTAAAAAAAATAATTGAGGAATAGTACTCCATAAAAAGAGTACACGCATTTTATTTTCTTTCCAACTAAATGGATTTCCTTTCATGCTGAAAATTTCTATCTCTGCAACTGCAAAAAATGCCAGTATAAACGGAATAATCATGGCCGCTATATTTGAATAAATGATAAAATCCCAATTGCTTTGGAATCGCCATTCCGTAAAATATTGCATGTAAAAACCTAATACAAAAAGGCTACAAGCTGGCGTGTTTAATCCAATGAAATTAACTGTTTGTCGTGTGTCTAAATTAAATTTTGCTAAACGCAAACAAGCAAATAAGGTATAAACAAACCCTAATAATGCAGCTGGTTTTTGTAAAACAGCTCGATTGATTTGGATTTCATTGCTCATTAAATTTATATCTGTACTTAAAACAGAATATAGCATCATACCTGGCAAAACACCAAATGTTACCATGTCGGCTAAGGAATCTAATTGACCTCCTAAATCGGATTTTACATTCAATGCACGTGCAATAAAGCCATCTAAAAAATCAGCCAATAAAGAAATTCCAATAAAAATGGGAACTAAAGCGTATTGATGGTTGAAACATGCAAGAATACCACAACAACCAAAAAATAAATTTAAAAGTGTTATTGAGTTTGGAATATGTTTTACCATTTAATCTAAATTATTTAAGCAAATCTACTCCTTTTTATTTTCTATTTGATATAGTTTATCCAAATAATCCAAGACTAAATCATTCAAAGAACCACTTCCAGATAGTTCACTCATCATGCCATACATGGCCGCTTTACGTTTGCTAGTATCACTGCCACCTGAAAAGCGTTGTGTTAAAGTGGAGAATTGTTGTTCATTCAATAATTTCTTTAAGCTTTTTACCGCTTGTAATTGTAAATTATTTTTCAAATGTAATAAGGAAAATTGTTTCGCTTTTTTTACGGCAATTTTTAAATCATGAATAAATAATTCCCCTTTTCCAACGTGAATATAATTTAATAAAACATGCAAACTGGATGGAAGTTGTTGTCGGTTGATGGTCCAACCTAAAATGGCTAATTCATCGGCTACTTCATATACATCAACTACTTCAGAACTAAATGCAAATAAAGTGGCAATCGGATTTCCTAAAATTTTTAATTCAGGAATTTCTATTTTAATTTTCTCTTTAATGAAATTGGTTTCAATATATACTTCTTTTGCCATCATTCTATATCCATTTTCCCCAATATGATTTAAGGCTGTCCATGCAGCAGCAATTGGACCACCTCCACGTGTTCCCATAAATGATGGCGAACCATAAATACCACCACTCCAGTCGGTTTTTACATAAAACTGACCTTTGCGCAATTCAGCATTTTTATACAATATAACGGATGCGCCTTTAGCCGCATATCCATATTTATGTACATCTGCCGACATAGAGGTGACACCATCAATTTCAAAATCAAATTTTGGAATAGCTACATTTTCCATTTTTAAAAAAGGCAATATAAATCCACCCACACAGGCATCTACATGCAGTAAACATTTGTGTTGTTTCGTAATTTTTGCAATTGCTTCAACAGGGTCAATCATACCTTGCGGATAGGATGGAGCAGATGCCACCACCATTGCAACATCAGTGGTCATATTCTTTTTTAAATCTTCTAAATCTAACTGAAAATTTGCATCAACTTTTATAGTTTTATGATTGAATTCTATTGCATCTGCTGCTTTGCAAAATGCTGGATGTGCGGTAGAAGCTACTAATAACAAAGGATTTTTTGTAGCCATGTTTTTCTTTGCCCATTCTTTGGCTGCTTTCACGGCCATATAAATACTTTCAGTTCCACCGGAAGTCATGCATCCAGAAACGTGCTCATCGCCATGCAATAAGTTAGCCGCAATTCGAACCACTTCATTTTCCATTTTATTTAAGCTTGGAAACACAGCTGGATTCAAGGCATTTGTAGCAGAAAATTTAGAATAGGCATCTTTTATTACATTATAATATTCTTCTCCAGGATAATACACATAACCAAAAAATTTTCCTTCTTTCCAATTCATATCATCAACAGTGTAATTGTCCCATTGCTGTTGAATGTCATTTCTATTTAGTCCTGTTTTTGGTAAGGTTGAATCCATGTTTTAGGAAGATTTTTTTATTATAGATTGTACAACAATGTAATAAAAATATTTGTATTCTTCTTTGAACTTTAGATAGTAAATCGTTTTTTAAATTTCAATATTTTTTAATGATTTGTCCATCAGTATCTACATTTTATTTTATTATTTAAATGATATCATCTAAATGTTTGATTTTTTTGAGATAATTATTTTTTCATTTATTCTATTGAAAATGAATCTATTGTAATATTGTCTAATTATTTTATTCTAAAATTTATGGAATTGATAGGGTTCTTGACTCTTTATAAAGGAAAGGAACAATTATGTTAGTAAAAACGTTTGGAAGTGCTGTTTACGGTGTCGATGCTGCTACAATTACGATAGAAGTAAATGTGTGTCAAGGTACACAGTATTTTATGGTAGGCCTGCCAGATAATGCAGTGAAAGAAAGCTGGAGTAGAGTGGAAAGTGCATTGCGTGTCAATAAATACAACATGCCACGCATTCGTATCATTGTAAACCTAGCACCAGCCGATATCCGAAAAGAGGGTTCCGCATACGATTTACCTATTGCCATAGGTATTTTAGGAGCATCTGAACAGCTAAAAACCAACCAGTTGAATAAGTATATTATGATGGGCGAACTTTCTTTAGATGGAAAATTAAAACCTATAAAAGGAGCCTTGCCAATTGCCATTCAAGCACATAAAGATGGATTTGAAGGTATTATTTTGCCTATTCAAAACGCAAAAGAAGCAGCTATTGTCTCCAATTTGAAAGTGTATGGTGTGGAACATATCGATGATGTGGTTCGTTTTTTAGATGGACAAGAAGCAATTGAACCTACGAAAGTAAATCCGGAACAAGATTTTTTTCAACACGCAATTTCAAACTTAGTTGATTTTTCAGATGTGAAAGGACAAGAAAATATTAAAAGAGCATTAGAAATTGCAGCAGCAGGTGGTCATAATGTAATTTTAATTGGGCCGCCTGGAGCCGGAAAAACGATGTTGGCAAAGCGCATACCAACGATCTTGCCACCACTTTCCTTGCAAGAAGCATTAGAAACGACTAAGATTCATTCTGTTGCCGGAAAATTAAAAAATAATTCATCTTTATTATACCAACGTCCATTTCGTTCGCCGCATCATACGGTTTCAAATGCCGCATTGGTAGGAGGTGGAAGCAACCCTCAGCCGGGCGAAATTTCTTTAGCACATAATGGTGTCCTTTTTTTAGATGAGTTGCCTGAATTTAAACGAGATGTTTTAGAGGTAATGCGTCAACCAATGGAAGAACGAAAAGTAAATATTTCACGTACTCGTTTTTCTATCGATTATCCAGCAAATTTTATGTTAGTAGCAAGTATGAATCCATGTCCATGTGGCTATTATAATCATCCGGAAAAAGACTGTGTTTGTGCACCTGGTGTAGTACATAAGTATTTGAATAAAATTTCAGGACCACTACTAGATAGAATAGATTTACATGTGGAGGTAACTCCGGTGAAATTAGAAGATTTATCTTCAAAAATAGCGGCAGAAAAAAGTGAAGCTATTCGTCAGCGTGTCATTGCAGCTCGATTAATTCAAGAACAACGATTTATGAACGATGAAATCCATTGCAATGCTCAAATGGGTACCAAGCAAACCATGAAAAATTGTGTGTTGGATAATGTATCGCAGCAGTTATTAAATACTGCCATGAAACGTTTGGGTTTATCTGCAAGAGCGTATGAACGCATCATACGAGTGGCTCGAACGATTGCAGACTTAGATACATGCGAATCTATTAATGTAACACATCTAGCGGAAGCTATACAGTTTAGAAGTTTAGATAGAGAAAGTTGGGCAGCATAATACAGTGCATGTCTCGAAAATATCCAACGTAATTCGAGTGTTTTACGCTCGAATCTTCATTTAGTTCCTTTTGTTGCCGTATGTTTTTGCATACGGCAACGTTCTTTATAATTCACAATCGTTGAGTAAATAATATTTTTAATCCATTTGAAGCCATTATTTTTGTTATAAAGATATTTTATGTTGAGCGATTTTTTGCAACCTATTGACCCACAATTTCTTCATGAATTTTATTTCCCTAATAAAGAAGTAACAGAATATATTCACCTATATCAACAAAAACATACATTTGAAAATTATAGCGTGGCATTGCTGGGTGTGGAAGATTATCGTGGCTATATTGACAATAAAGGAACTGAACACGCTGCTAATGCGGTTCGCAAGCAACTTTATCAATATGCAGCATTTACAAATGGAATTAAATTATTGGATGTTGGTAATATAAAAGCAGGAGAAACTTATGTAGATACACTCGTGGCTTTGGTAGAAACCTTGCAAGAATTATTTAAACATAATATTATTACGATTATTATTGGAGGTGATGCTGCGTTGGCGTCTGCACAATTTAAAGCGCATGAGATTTTCGAAAATCCATTGACGGTTACGCAAGTGGCAGCAAAAGTTATTTGGGATGACAGCGATATGGATATACACAAAACTTACTTGAAAGATTTCTTTTTAAGTGGATTTTTAAAGCAATATAATTTGGTGGCATATCAATCCTATCTTATGCAAGAAAAACAATTATCATTTTTAAGTAGTAAAGAACATAATGTGTTACGTGTTGGGAAAATAAGAGAACATATTTTTGAAGCAGAACCTTATTTGAGAGAAGCTTCTATGGTGATGTATAATATAAATGCCATTCGACATTCTGATGCACCGGCACAACCAGAGCCATCGCCAAATGGAATGTTTGGTGATGAAGCTTGTGGCGTGGCGCGTTATGCCGGAATGAGTGACCAATTAATGAGCATGGGAATTTTTGATTTTAATCCGTCATTAGATGTTCAAGCAATTACGGCGAAACAAGTGGCTCAAATGGTTTGGTATTTTATGGAAGGCGTAAGTTTGAGAAGAAATGATTACCCAATTACGGATGAAAAAGATTTTAGTCAATATATTGTACAAATTGATGATGCAGAAAATGATTTCATTTTCCTGAAAAGTAAAAAGAGCGATAGATGGTGGATGAAAATTATGTATGATAAATTTGATATACAGAAACATAAACTAATTCCATGTACATATAAAGATTATTTGACCGCATTAAACAATGAAATTCCAGAACGTTGGATGCGTGAATGGATACGTGTTTCTTAAAATATTTATTCTTTTACTGCTTTTGCTTCCTCAAGCATAAAATATTTGGCTTCATCTATGTTGGAAATAGATGCATAATTTCCACCACCAATTTGGGCTAATTTGCCCAGTTTAGTTTTTACATATTCTGTGGGTTTACCAAAACAAAAAATAGACAAGGATATGTTATTTTTTAATCCATCTTCAATTGTATTTTGTATTTTTTCATAACTATTTTTGCCAGACGTAAGCAGTCCATCACTAGCAAAAATAATACGATTATTGCCTTTGTTTATATATGTTTTTAATGATTTTTTATAGGCAATGGACAATGCGATATTGCCTTCGGTGGTGCTTCCAAATTGTATGTTGTCTATTTTCTGTTTTATACTTTTTTTGTCATTTATAAATGTTGCTGCCAATATTTCTTCTACACCTTTTGAAAAAGTTAAAATGGTTAATTGGTCGCTTGGTCGTAATTCATCCACTAAATATTTTAATGATTCTTTGAGTAGTGGCAAACGATCCGGTGCATTCATGGAAGATGAAACATCGATTAAAAATAATAGATTATTAGTGGCATAACCTTGTAATGTCGGTTTTAATGTATCTTGTTTAATTTCATTTCCAAGTTCATTTTTTAATGCTGTTTTAGGCTTGTTTTTTTGTTTTAAAGAAAACGAAAAATGTGCATTTTTTGTAACATGAATAAATCCATTTAAAGTATAATAATTTTCAGCATTTATTTGAATGGTATAATCTCCATCTGGCACTACTACATTTGTTTGAATGGCGTAATTTCCAAGCGAATCTGTGGTGGCAGAAAACTCAACACCATTATAAAAAAAAAGTGTAATAATGGCGTTGGATATATTTTTCTTACTGTCTTCATCTTTAATATTTCCATTTATTTTCATTCCATCGGCAAAAGTGGCATGGACTAGTAACATAAAAATGAACGTGTAAAATATTTTCATGGATAAATTTTACTTCTAAAATACAATTTACTTATCAATTAAACTTTATAACTACAATTTTTGTGCTATTTTTAACGATATGAAAAACGTTTGTATTTACATTTTTGTTTTCGTATTCATCGGAACATCGTATGCACAAGATTCTTCGTTTAGAAAAAGTGTGTATAAATTTAGGCTAGGTGTAGATATACCAATCGGATTAATTACTGCTGGAACTGGCATCGGTGCATTAATAAAGCATAAAAAAAATAAGCCATTAACCTTGGCCGATGTGTCTAATTTAAAACCTACAGACGTCAATAAATTTGACAGATATGCAGTATATCAACATTCAAAAGCAGCGGCTATTACAAGTGATGTGTTTCAATATACGGCAGCTATTAGTCCTGTTTTTTTATTTATTGATAAAGATATTAGAAAAGATTGGAAAACTGTTTTGCCTATATGGATGGAAACATTTGCTTTGACAACCACCTTAACTTTATTTACTAAAGAGATGGTGCGACGAAAAAGACCTTATGTGTATAGTGAAGAAAATTATGGAAATAAATTTGGAAAAAGCGCAACGGCATCTTTCTTTTCTGGTCATACGTCTATTACAACTGCCAGTACGTATTTTATTGCCATGGTTTATGCAGATTATCATCCTACATCTAAATGGAAACCATTGGTTTGGACAAGTGCGGCTGTGTTTCCTGTTTTAACCGGTTTGTTACGCGTGAAAGCAGGTAAGCATTATTGGACAGATGTGATTACTGGTTATGCAGTAGGTGCGTTGGTGGGTTCGCTAACGCCGTTTTTACATCGACGTAATTTTAGAAAATGATTTATTTATTTTGCCATGCGAATAGTTTATTTCCATTGGCATCTATTGAAAAACTATTGGGAAAAACAGCACTAAATTTTTTCTCAAACTGCATGTTTTCAATTCTATTTTTTTGACTATCATTTATTTTTGAAAATAGGAGATAAGCTTCTTTTGCTGCTAGATTTTTTAAAGCATTTAAAAAATCTTCTTGCATAAAATCTATTGGTGTTTCATCATCTATAAACACATCAAACAAAATTAAATGATATTGTTGCGATTCATTTTTCACAAAATCCATTGCATCACTACAACAATAAGTAACTTTATTTTTTAATTTAGCTTTGGAATATTTTTTTGCTAAATCTAAAATCACAACATCGGCATCGACTGCTGTAATTTGCTGAATACTTTTGTTGGATTCTAATAAATCAACCACACTTCCTAGCCCAAAACCAATGACTAAGACAGATGGAATATTTTGTTTTTGTGCTTCAATGGCTTCTAATGCTGTTTCAAAAGAGGTGTAATTTTTTCCGAAAGAATAAATAACATTTTTAGTACTTAGTTTGTATTCTCCACGATGTATAGATACTTCTACATTGCCACTAAATTGACTATCTACTTTTTCAAGTGGATAGTCAATGATATAGCTAAGTATTTTATGTATTGTTTTCAAAATAGATTAAACAACTTATTTTGGTTCTGTAGGTGTTTCTATTGGCGTTTCGGTAGGTGGAGCAATTGGTTTGTTGATATCCGTTCCAACTTTAAAACGAGCTTTAAAATCTTCCATTCGTATTACAAAATTATCACGCATGCCCAAATCTGCTGGAAGTAATTGGAATAATACTTCTTTTCCTTCTCTATAAATTTTATCGGCATCTCTTAACAGGAAAAATTCATTTTGTACTTCAGGAATAGATGAAGCTATGCCCATTTGTCCGCGAATGATTTTCAAGAAAATCCAATTGCCGGAAGCTCCTTGTAGATATATGTTTACAAAATCGCCACCATAGGCATAACCTAATTCTATGTAGGCATCGTATTCTCTTTTAACGATGGTTGAACCAAAGTAGGCTAAGCTAACTTTCTCTACACTTTTAAAAGATGCATCTTGATCATCCCAATAAAATTTGCTTCCATGAATTAGCATATTATAATCAGAACTACTTGGTATGGCCAATGAATCGAAAGCGTACACATTGGCAATAATTCTATTGGATTCTAAGGAATCTTTTGATAATACGGCAATATCTCTAAATATGGATTTATTGCGTTTGTAGGACACAAATCTAGCTGTACCTTCGCCAGCTAAAAATTTATCGATTATAGTATTTGAAACATAAGGTTGTAATTTAAAATTAACGGCTAAGTCAGCTGTAATTTCTAATTTTTGGTTGGATGGATTAAAGTTAAATATGCCGACAGAAGTAATTTTGCATGGTTTTATATCTAATCCAAATCCAATTTCTCCTGAAGCATTTATCGCTTTTGTATTTTCATTATATTTCAAACATGATTTGTAAGAATATGGTGATGTGAATGCAATTTCATCTCCAAACACAATAGTACCTGGTTCGGTTTTACTAAACTGCATAGAACCTTTTACGTTCATAATGGATGCATCGCTGCTGCTGCGTTTATCTTGTAAGATGGCAGCATAAAATTCCGGTGTATTTTTGTCTAACATTAAGCCTACAAATAAATTATTATTTGCTTGATTTAAAATACTATCCATGCTAACAGCTGGTTTTTTAGGGTCAAGTGTTTGTATGTTTGCAATCCAATCACTAGAGTTATTTGAAATTTCCACCTTTATGGCTCCATCTAAATAGATATCTTTACTTTTAGAATCGAAATCAAAATTTCCTTTATAGTAGATTTTTTTATCCAATTTAAATTTATCTTCTTCAAGGATAACCGTTTTTGCAAAGGTATAAATCTTGCTTAAGTCTCTTTGGTCTTCCTGTTTTTTTCCTTTTTTTCCTTTTATTTCTGTTGGAATAATTCCACGATAAGGATTGTGTACATTGATGTCAGAAAGAACAATTTTTTCGGTTGTTGTATTGTCTAATTTAAAGTAGTAATTACCAGTTCCATTAAAATCATTTCGTCCAATTACATTTACTTCTGCATCTTTTACCGTGTGAAATTCTTTTTCAGCATTAAAGAGGATAGTTGCATTTTTTAAAGTGCGAACGGTTCCATCTTGTTCAATAAATATTTCGCCTTTATCAGGAATCACTTTAGAGTCAGCCAGGCGTAATTCATTAATTCCGGCAAAATGAATAGAATTATCAGCTAAATTTAAATCGGCTGCTGCGGTCACAAATTTCAAGGAATCTTTTGTTACATCGGTAGATAGTAAAAAGAATTTTGAAGAGGAAGAAGCGGCATTCAAAGTGATTTTATTTTTTGCTAAATCAAAATGTAAGAATTTTGGATTGGCAACATATTTAAATGATTCCAAAGGAATGGTATCATTTTTATTGAGTTCAATATCAGCAATTTTGTTATCTAAATCAAATTTTGCATTTACATCGTTAGATGCTAATAATGAAATGCCATCATCCGTTGATAAGTTTAGATTACCATTTTTAGCTTCAAATTTTCTGGCTTTAAACGTAATATCTTCAGATTGTAATTTGGTATGGTTCCAAGATAAGATACCTACACCATATAGGTTTTTATTATGCAAAATTAATTTTCCATTAAAATCAGTCGTGTTATTATACATACTGAAGTTTTCATCTTTGCCTTCTGAAATGGTTAATGAATCACGTTTTACATTCCAAACAAATGATGATTGGTTAATTCTTGTTTGTGGCATATTGGCTACTTTATCTTCAGTAATGCGCACGCTATCTAAATCAGCATATACGCTATCCATAAAGAAGAAAGAAGTATCTGCATATAATTTTGCTGGACCGAATTCAAACAGTCCTTTTCCCGATAAACCATTGCCATCTAATTTTAAATCAGCGATATATTTTCCTTTATTTCCAAATAAATTATAACCTTTTGCACCTGTATTGACATCAATTCCATACGCTTTGTCGTTTTGTAATTTTAGTCCTGATTTTATGGGTTCAAATATTCCGCCGGAAACTAATTGTCCGTCTAATTGTAATAGTTCGGTGTTGATTTGATTTAAGCTATCTAATTCAAAAGGATATACTTGATAGTAGAATTTGTTTTTATCATACTTATCGCCATTAGCACCTTTGTCGTAGGTAATTTTGGAAGTATCTGCACTTGTAAAGTAAGGATATTTTTGATTGTT
Source organism: Chitinophagales bacterium (assembly GCA_017984135.1). GTDB lineage: Bacteria > Bacteroidota > Bacteroidia > Chitinophagales > JADIYW01 > JADJSS01. Next base: position 53,188 of record JAGNZZ010000002.1, read on the forward strand.
ATTAGTGCCAGATTTATTATTGGGTTCTGCTATATGCAAAGTACCTGTAATGTTCTGTAATGGTGTTTTAGAACGTATTAATCGAATGACTCCATTTTCATTTGGTTTGTCTGATTCTGGTACGTAAATAACCATTGAATCTACATTTTTCATTTTAAATGCATAATTATCATAATCAAAATCCACTTTTTGTGCTACGAAATCAAAGTTGCCTACTTGTATTTTTCCGTTTAAAGTCATTACCCGATTTTTGCCAACCCGAACGGTATCATTTGAAGGAATAAACTTAACACCTGATTTTGTGCTCATATTAATTTCTTCCACTCCATAAATTTCTAACAAGTTTGTTTTGATATTTAATCGTGCATTTAAGTTCCTTTTAAAAGAAGCGAACTTGATGAAGTCATAATCTTGTTTTCCTTTTGCAGATAAGGCTTGGTTGATTAATTTTTCTTTTACTTCAATGATGCGTGTACTTGGATTATAGTTGATGTAAGCATCTTCCACTAATTTAAAGAAAATATGTTGTGTAGCGCTAAAAGGTGCTCCAGGATTGATATCTAAAGCAATACTTACCGCATCAACATATTTATTTCCGGTACTTTCATAATAACGATATATTTTATCTATAGGTCCTTGTTCGTTAGCACCTTTGTATTTGTTTTCCAGATTAGGTTGATAATAATTAAAAGATTCAAAAATGGCAGGCTTATCACCGGAAAGCGTTATCATGCTAAAGCGCATTATTGTACTGTCTAAATTCCAACGTAATTCATCTGCAAAAAGAAAAAGTTTATGATAATCGCTGGTAAATGGTTGTTTCGATAATGGTTTCATATCGCGATAGGCTTTTACATCCTTTGTAGCAGAAGCATACGAAAAATTTACGAATGGATGGCTGATGGAATTGCTATCTAAATAAATAGTCATGGACGCATCTTCCACACTAATATTTTTAAATTCTTTTAATTGAATTCTATTCGATGTAACACGAACTAATTCTTTATTGTTTTTTCCTAAAAGCGTGATGGTAGGCAGAATAGAATCAGAGCCAACGCCAAAAATATCCGTACCGATTAATTCAAAACCAGCTTTCATTTTTACTTCTTTACTTAATGTATTGAAGTTTACATTATTGCTGTATGAACGAAATTTTGGATATAATCTTTCTTGAGATGTTGCTTGCAATAATTTATCCGTGTAAGTGCCTAAAAGTACTTCAGATAAAACAGGCTTAAATGTAAATTTTGCGGAATCAATAATGATATCTGATTTAGCAAAATTTATTTGATGATTACCGAATGTTACAAAATTATTTACGGGATCAAATCCTTTGCGTTGCATAAAAATGGAACCACTCTTTCCCAGCCATACGTTTTCTAATGGATAGTAAATTCCTTTTTCATTTTTTAAAATTAAGGTATCAACATTTGAAATACCAATTAAATCAGTTGAAGAGAAGCTATAAACAGGTTTGTCGTCTTTGAATTCAACGGTATAATCACCGGTTGCTTGCCAAGTGTTCGTGTTGGTATAGTAAATGGCATTTTTTGCATACAAATCATTAAGATAGACAATGTAATTCGTGAATTCTTTAATATTTCCGGGTTTTGATTTGTCGATTAATGTTTGAAGTATATCAAAATTTTTATCAATAACAAGGGCATTTGTTTTAGTTGTTTCTAATACTAAAAGTAGATTGGCAAATTGAAAAAACGTTGGATAAGCTGCCGCTTTTTTCACTAACATGGATTGTGTGATGCCTTTTATTTTGAAAAAATAGGTAGATGCTTTTCCTGATAAAATTGCTTTTGGTAATTTCTCTGACACCTCTTTGCAATCCTCACGTGTACAATGATTTTTCACAAAATCAGCATACATTTTTCCGTAGCCGGCATTGTCTGCAGGAAATTCTTTTGGATACTGTGCATTTGCGTTGAAAAATAGAACACATATTATGCAAAAGGTAATTATTTTCTTCATATCAAATTGTTTAACTCTTTTTTTGCAAAACGATACATGTCCATTCCTCTTGAGAGGTCATATAGTTTGCAATTAAATGATGTTTCAATGCTTCCTCTAAAAGTTGTTTACTGTCAGCTTGGTAAAAACCTGAAATTAATATATATCCATTGATATTTACAATGGAACTCAAATTGCCCATATTTTCCAGTAAAAAATTCCTATGAATATTGGCTAAAATGATATCGAATTTTTTATTCTGTACATTTTCTAATGCACCAATTTCAGCATCAATATTTTTGGATTGGTTGAGTGCTATGTTTTCTAAGCAGTTGGTGTAACACCATTCGTCGTTATCTAAAGCAATGCAATGTTTGGCGCCTAATTTTTCTGCTAAAATGGCTAAAATACCGGTTCCTGAACCACCATCTAAAACGACTTTGTTTTTAAAATCTAAGGAATGCATGTTACGCATCATCTGCGAAGTGGTAGCATGATGACCAGTGCCAAACGACATTTTAGGTTCAATAATTATTTCGTGTACAGTTTTGGAATTTTGTGGATGAAAAGTAGCGCGTACATACACAAAATCATCTATTAAAATGGGATTAAATGAACGTTCCCATTGTTCGTTCCAATTTTTATTTTCTAAAAAAGAGGTAGTAAAAGTAATATCGTAATTTATACAAATTTCATGTATAAATTCAGCCGCATTTTGTTTTTGAGCGTCATTTATGTAGATATCCAATGTGTCATCTTTCTCTTCTATACCTTCCGTTTCCAATTCAAAAAACAAACCTACAAAATCCTCTTTTTCTAAAGAAGTTGGATAAATTATGGAATAAATATGTATCATTTATGGCATTGATTTTATAATGTTAGAAAATTCATCAGCATTTAAAGAGGCACCACCCACTAAGCCACCATCGATGTCAGAGCAGGCGAATAATTCAGTTGCACTTTTTGCGTTCACACTTCCACCATATAAAATAGAAACAGATTGAGCAATGTCATTGTTGTATTTATTTTTTAATTCATTTCGAATGAATGCATGCATTTCTTGTGCTTGTGCTGGTGTGGCGGTTTTTCCTGTTCCAATAGCCCAAATAGGTTCATAGGCAATAACTATATTTGTTATTTCATTTTCATTTAATAAAAAAAGGCAATTTGCTAATTGTGATTGAATGTATGAAAAATGTGCATTGTTTTCTCTAACATCTAAAGGTTCGCCACAGCAAAAAATAGGAATTAAATGTTGTGCAAGTGCTTGTTTTATTTTTTGCAAAACAAGTGCATCGGTTTCGTTGAAATATTGTCGTCGTTCCGAATGCCCAAGAATCACATAATGCACTTCTAAGGATGCAATTATTTTTGCAGATACTTCGCCTGTGTAAGCACCTTGCTCGTGTTCGCTACAATTTTGTGCAGCTGCATGTATGTAATTATTTGGTTGTACTTGCGTAGCACAATAATGTATGTATGGAAATGGTGTGGCAATAATTACTTGTTTATTTGTAGATAATTGGTACTCATTTGTTTGTGCCAGAATGCCATTAATTAATTCGACCGCTTCCTTTCTAGTGGCGTTCATTTTCCAATTTCCGGCAATTATTTTTTTTCTACTCATCTTATCTATTTTCATAAATATATTTCAAAATATTTTTATCGTTTTCAGTTAAAATTATGCTACGTCGTTCCATAACACGTTGTGCTACTTCGTATGCTTTTTCTAATTGAAATACATCCAGGTTCCATGCAAAATCAGCAATGAATTTAGGCGGAAATCCTGCGCTGAATACATTGGCAAAAACACCAACGACTGTGCCTGTATTAAATTGAGTATTGATGGCAGCTTTAGCATGGTCACCCATAATTAAACCACAGAATTGTAAGTTGGTATTGATGTATGATTTTGTGGGATAATGATAAGCTTTTACTTTGCTATAATTATTTTTTAAATTTGAATTATTAGTATCAGCACCTAAGTTGCACCATTCACCAATAACGGAATTACCTAAAAAACCATCATGTCCTTTATTGGAATAGGCGAGCAGCACAGAATTAGATACTTCGCCACCTACTTTACAATATGGACCAATACTGGTATCGCCATAAATTTTTGTTTGCATTTTAAGGGTAGCATGTTCGCCCAATGCAAAAGGTGCACGAATAGTGCAACCTTCCATCACTTCGCTATCTTTTCCTAAATAAATTGGACCATCTTTGGTATTTAAAACAGAAGCTTCACAAGTTGCACCATCTGCTATATAAATTTGATTTCCAAGTAGTATATTGGTTTTGGATAATTTATCTGGATTGGGTTTTAAGTCTAATAATTGAATGTCATTTTTAATTTCATTTCCATTTTGCGTAAAAATATCCCAAGGATATTGAATAACGTTTTGATTGGAAATTTCTGTAACAGAATATTCATTTAAGTTTATTGCTTCTAAGGTTGAAATGGCTTTTTGAGATTTAAAAGCAATGATTTTATTTTCTTGTATTAATGCTGTTGCTTCATTTAATTGGATGATTGTATCCACTAAATTTTTGTTAGGCAAAAAAGCTGCGTTGATATAAATGGTATTTTTTTGATTTTGGAATGGATATTTAGGTTGTAAGTAGTGTTGTGTTAAAATTGAAACAGATGTATTTAAATGTTTTTCCCATTTTTCTTTTATGGTAAGGATACCAATGCGTAAATCGGCAATAGCGCGTGTGGCAGTAATTGGTAATAAATCAGGTCGTTGAGGACCATCAAAAAGTATAAAATGAGGATTCGACATAGTGTAAAAATAAAATTAAAAACCGTAAAATAATAGTGAACAATGATTAAAAACGACTATAAAAAAAGCGAGGTCTCACCTATGGTGAGACCTCGCTTTAAATGACAAATCAGTAAATTATTTTTTACCGTATTTTTTGTTGAATTTATCGATACGTCCTGCTGTATCTAATAATTTTTGTTTTCCTGTATAGTAAGGATGAGAAACATTTGAAACCTCTAACTTTACTAATGGATACTCATTGCCATCTTCCCATTTGATGGTGTCTTTAGTTGTTGCACAAGATTTACCTAAAAATGTGTGATCACAAGAGAAATCTTTGAAAACTACAAATCTGTATTCTTTTGGATGGATATCTGCTTTCATTTGAATAAGTTTTTTCGTTAATTTGGAATGCAAAGATACACTTTTTTTCTGTTTTTTATAGTTTTAAAATGAGATTATTATTAAGGATAAGTAAAATCTTAATTCCTTGAAAATGATATTGTTATTTTGGTATTACTGGTTTTTTATACACAATCTTTAAAGCGCCACTAGTTCGCAAGTTAGAAGTTAAGGATACGTTTTGTATTTTTTTTCCATCTTTAATGGTTATGGAAGCCGTATTCGGTGGTTCTGTTCCTTGGTTAATGGCATCTAACACTAAATAATTTACTTCTTGTTCCAAATTTATAATAATTGTTTTCTTTGCTTTGGTGAGCAGTACATTTTTTAGTATTGGTTTTTTATTGAGGTATAAATTAATAGAATCGCCATCTTCATTGTATCTATCCCAATATTCTATGGTGATTTCTTTTTGGCTAACTTCTAATTCATCTTTGATTACAACTGGTCTGGTTTGTATTTGCTCAAACGTGTCAATAATGGGTGCCCGATCTTCATTTTTTGCCACAATTTTTGTTTCCGAATTGGTAAAGTCCATTGTACTAGGCTCAGGTGTTGTATAAACAACTTTAGGTTGCATGGATGTAATCGTATCTTGAAGTTTATCATTTTTTAAAATTGGTGCTGGCTCTTTCTTTTGAGTAGGTTTTGTATTTGCCAACATTTCATCTAATGCTTTTTTATTGAGGTTTCTGGTAATGGCAACCGAATTCCATTTAGTATCAAATGCCGCTATCTCTGATTGGTATTTTGCTTTATGCAAATAGGCTGAACGTAGGCATTGAAACATATCTTTTTGAATATATTTTACTTTGCATGCATTGTTTTTTTCATCTCTCAACAACCATGTGTCTGTAAATGATAAAACTGTTTCATCATCGTTTAAATCAAAAGTACCATTCAAACAATCAATCCAGTTGGCTGGTCCACTTTCACGCAACAATACAATGGTGGTAATTTCTAAATATTTTTTGTTGCAGATAAATCCACTGACGTTGTATTCGCCAAAATAATAATCATCCATCACACGCAATCGAGCAGAAAAAATATTGCCTGGAGCTAATTTTTCAACTACTAGTTCTACATCGTATCGGTTGTGAATGTATTGAACAAAGTTTCCTACCCAAGTGCCATTCACATCTTGCGCTTGCGCAGTTAAGGAGCAGATAAATAGGAATAACGTAAAAAGTTGTTTCATATTTGGCAAAATTACTACAATTGCAAAGTTAGAATCAAAAATATTGCCAAAGTATGTTGATAAATGTGATTATGATTCTGGTTCAATTTCTTGCTGAGTCTGAATTATTTCTTGTATATAGGTTAGTACTTCGTTTCGTCCTCGATATTTTTCAGATGAAGTAATGATGTAATTGGGTAATGTCTCCCAATTTTCTGAAAGTTTTTCTTTAAAATTTCGCACATTTTTTTGTATGGTAAGCGCATTTTCTCTGTCAGATTTAGTGAAAATTAAAGCAAACGGAATGCGCATTTCTCCTAACCAATTTATAAATTCTAAGTCTATTTTTTGAGGCGAAATTGTGGCATCAATTAAAACGAATAAAGTTAAAAGGGTTTCACGGTGTGAGATGTAGTATTTAATCATTTTACTAAAAACATCTCTTGTAGATTTAGAAACACGTGCATAACCATAACCTGGTAAGTCCACTAAATACCAATTTTCGTCTATTTCAAAGAAATTAATAGTTTGTGTTTTTCCTGGTGTTTTAGACACTTTGGCCAGGTCTTTTCTATTGGTTATTAGGTTTATGAGCGACGATTTGCCTACATTGCTTCTTCCGATGAATGCAAATTCAGGAAATCCTGTCGTAGGACAGTCATCCGTTTTTGGGAATGAACCTATAAATTTTGCGTGATGTATCAAGTTGATTATTAATTAATGCAAAGATGAATACTATTTTTAAAATATTGGACTATAATTTTTTACTTTTGTGCTAAATATTTTTTTTATACCATTCATATTTATTTTGGGTACACCATTAACGCCATATAATTCAGAAGAAAGCAAGAAGAAACAGGTTGCCGACATGTTTAATAATGTTGCTGGCACGTATGATTTTCTAAATCATTTTTTTTCCATGGGAATTGATAAACTGTGGAGAAGAAAATTAGTGCAATTAATGGGTAAAACATCTCCTAAAATTATTTTAGACGTGGCAACTGGAACAGCGGATTTAGCCATTGCAGAAACTAAATTGAATCCTGAAAAAATAATTGGGGTTGATATTTCGGAGAACATGTTGGCAGTAGGAAAGGAGAAAACAAAAAATATTCCCACCATTGAATTGAAATTAGCAGATGGCGAACATTTGCCATTTGAAAATGATTCGTTTGATGCGGTTAGCATTGCATTTGGTATTCGCAATTTTGAAAATGTACTTGCTGGTTTGGGTGAAATGCATCGCGTTTTAAAAATTGGTGGAAAGGTTTTTGTGTTGGAGTTTTCAAAACCTACCAATTGGTTGGTAAAAAAATTATACTATTTTTATTTTTGCAACGTTTTACCATTTGTTGGAAAATTGGTATCCAAAGATGCACGTGCTTATAGTTATTTGCCGGAAAGTGTTCGTATTTTTCCTGATGGCAAAAAATTTGTAGAATTATTGCAATACGCTGGTTTTAAAAAAATTGAATGCAAACAACTAACTTTCGGTATCAGTACCATCTACATCGCAGAAAAATAATTCTTTTGATTTTATTTTTCGTACCGGCATTCGTTTTTAGTCAACGTAATGTGATGGAAAACGATATGAAATTTGCACGAAAACCTTATCATTTTGGTATTCATTTGTCCGGTGGATTTACCGATTTTAAAATTAAACACAACGAATTATTTGCAACGAGTGATTCTGTTTTAGCTATAAAATCAAAATATGGCGTTGACTTTGGAATTGGTGCTTTAATTAGTTACCACATCAATAAATACGTGGAATTGCGTACAACGCCTGGCTTTTTATTTTCCAACAAACAATTAAATTATACGTTTGCAAATGCATCCACGGATAAGAAAGAAATTCCACAAGTGTTTTTTGAGTTGCCTATAGAATTTAAAATTAAATCTCAACCTTTAAAAGATGTCAAAATCTATTTAATTGCTGGTTTAAAATATGGATATGACATTGGAGGTAAATTTAAAGTACGAAGAAAAGCCAATATGCCAATTCAATCTCCACATGATTTCGCCATAAATTATGGTGCAGGTTTGGAAATTCATTTTCCATTATTCATTTTCTCTCCAGAATTTAAAGTTTCTAATTCCGTCTTAAATTCTCATAAATACGATAATTCGTTGCCGTCATCACGCTTTATTAAAGGATTGTATAATCGTTCCTTTACTTTTTCTATTAATTTTGAAGGGTGATTTTTTTTATTTCTGATTTCAGAGTTTAGAATTCAGAATTCAGAAAATAAAATTAATTAAAATGCATTTTTTTTAGCCTAATATTTTTATAAAGATATTAGATTAACAGCAAATAGAATGCAATTCAATAAGCACGTTTATTGTGCTGTTCCGCCACCTTTTTTCAAGCGTTTTTTGGTTGCTTTATCCACTTTGTCTGTGGCATCATTAATGTCTTCACCATCGTCATCTACTTTGTTGCCACCTACTTTTGCAAAATCAAACTTTAAAGAAAATCTAAACGTATTATCGAGTGGATTTCGTGCGCCACCTGTTGGAATCAAATAAGAAAAGTCTAAGCCGAAAACACTATATTTAACACCTACACCTGCAGACACGAAGCGTCTAAATCCTTTGTCTTTGGCTTCTAAAAAATAGCCTACACGTGCAGCAAATATATGATCATACCAATATTCTGTTCCTATGCCCATCGTCCATTCACGCATTTCCTCTTTAAATCCGCCAGGTGCATCGCCTAAAGATTTAAAAATACCTTTAAATGAATTTTGTTGTTTGAAATCGTAGATATTGTCGTTGTTTTTATCGATGGTATCTGGCGTAGGTACTAATAATTTATTGGCATCTAAATAAATTCCCCATTCATGTTGTTTGGTTGGTTGTAATCTGAATCCAAATCCAATTCCAAAATTAGTTGGAATAAAATCTTTCTCTAACTTATCTGCGGTATAGGATATTTTAGAACCCATATTAGTAATAGCGATACCGGTCATAAAGTTGGCTTTCATTTTCTTTTTACCTACAGTCATATCTAAATTATAGGTACCTGTTAAGTCAACACCGCCTGCATGTCCAGCTTTAATAGGAATACTTCCGATGCTTTGTCCTTGCGCTAAATTGGAATAAATATATCGAAAGGCAACTCCTAAGCCAAAGTGTTTGCCTAAGCGTCGTGTATAACCTGCATCAAAAGACAATTCTCTAGGTCTTCCACTTCCAATAGAGTTTCCGCCATTATCTGTAAACTCAATATCTCCCAAGCTGAAAAACTTAAGTGATGTATGAACGATATCGTTTGGAGTAGCTTTGTAATAAAATGTAAAATGCGTCATGAATATATCCGTAATACCTAAAGCACGTAACCAAGGTGCATAGGAAAGAGATAAGCCTAATTTACGTTTAGCGAAAGCTAATTTGGAGGCATTGTAAAAAGATGTATTAGGATCGACAGAAGTTGCTATGCCAACATCACCCATACCACCACCACGTGCATCTGGAACAATTCTTAAAAAAGGAACAGCACTATTTACGGTGTTAATTCCACCTTTTCTACTATTTATTTGCGCATGCATTGAGGTGCAAGATAAGATAAGGAATAGAATAGGCAGGAGGCAATGAGGTCTCAAAATGTATTTCATAAAAGTAATCACTGTATTTGAAAACGTTAAAATGGTAAATTTATTTGAAATAATCTAATTTAGCACAACTAATTTTTGATATTGGCTTACTTTTTTCCCAAATTCATCTTTTATGGTTACTCTATATATATATACGCCACGTCCAATTTTATCTCCATAATCATCTAATCCATCCCACGCAATATCATTTACTCTATATCCAATAGTATTAATATTTTTAGATATGGTTTTAATTACCTTGCCAGAAACTGAAAAAATTTCAATTTTTAAATCTAAGTTAACACCTGGTCGGTTATGTTCAAACATAAAATGTGTACTTGTGGTAAAAGGATTGGGATAATTTAAAACATGAGAAAGTGCTAGTTTTGCAGTTTCTTCTACTAAAAATTCAGTATAACCTACACCTGAATTATTTAAAACATCCCAAGCTTTCACTTCTAAAGTGTGTTTGCCTTTGCTTAATTTTGAGAATGGATAAGTAAGGCTTCCTTTTGAAATATTATCGACATCTGTTTCATAGAAATCATTTAAAGTATAAATATTTTTTGTGTCATTATCAATAATGGCAGTAATATCATGCCCAATTCCATTTCCGGAGGTATTAATCCCGTTTTCGTCGAACAAATTGCAAAGTAATTTTGGATTTTCATCCGTAATTCCTCCAAATACGAATTTTGCATCATTCATAAAAACATCCACGATAGGTCCTTTATTGTCAATAGGAAATGTATCACTAACACCACCAATTACAATGTCAGCAGTATTGCCGGATGCATCTGTAGTATCTGCATAAGCATATAAACTGATTTTTCCATTTCCATAATTATAATCTATATCTTTTGGAACTAAAAAGGTACATGAAAATACTCCATTTGTTGTTTTTGTTTTTCCTTTGTAGATACTATTTTTTTGTATATTAAAAGGGAAAAGATAACTATCAGGATCATTTTTTAATGTTGAAATAGATTTCATTTTATCATATACATTAATCGCTGTAATGCCATTAAAATCAGTCATTTTTTGGTTGTATAAATCTCGGACTTCGCCTTCAATAGTAATCTTTGACAATGCTTTCAGCGTGTCATGTGGCGATACTATAGGTGATGAATTTATTTTTGTCACTACAACATTATAACTAGGTAAAGCTAAACGCAAAGCCGGATCGCCAAGGAGTGAAAATTTTCGATTTCCATCATTGGTGTTTGTGTTGTTTTTTGCTATTCTTAGCATATCACCTAAAGTCATTGTTGCATCTGAGTAGGCAATCGGAAATTGATTCATGAAATTTTGATTCATTGTTTTATTTCGATGCGAATAAACAATTCTTGTCGTGGTAAGTAACGCAATGCCACCTCCATTTTCTTTAAACAAAACACGTTCGCCAGCAGTGTATTGGTCTGGAATATCGTAAGGTGCAAACTCACATGATGCCGTAATAAATAATGGAAGTTTATTTTCATTTTTCCATTGGTTAATATCATCAATAGAAAGAATTCGTTCTTTAGCTAAACCGATTGGACCACCATGTCCTACATAGTTAATAAATAAAGTTCCTGTAAATAATTTTTTGTGTATGGCATCTACTACAGCAGGATAGGTTGCACCACCAGTGGAAGATTGTTGCTGAAAAGCATCTAAATATATTTTATCAATGTTTAATTTGTTTTGTGCTAAGGCAATATTTTGAGCAATCTCATCTGCATCTTCAACATGAATATTGAAATCTTCATCATCGGCAATAAATGTTCCTTGATTGCGCCAATCTCCGTAAGCGACTGAGGATAGATACATTTTTATTTTATCTATGGCTGTTTGTGCTTGGGTTATATTGTCAGCAGGAATTCGACCTACACTTGCGTCTAATTTTTCTGTTCCTGTGTTGGTAATATTGGCACCTTCATTATCATCTAATAATCCAAAATAATCGTCAGAAACATAGGTCTCTAAAGATTCGTATGTTTTATCACTTTCATACGTTGGCATTAAAAATTCACCTAAATTTTTATTGTCATACGAGCCATCTCCAATTATTAAAACATATTTAGGTATTTGTGAAATATTGCCGTTTGCTCTATCGTAAAACATTTTTATACAATTTCGAATAGCAGTAATGTCGTTTGAGCCAGAAGAAAACTCATTGAATACCTGATTTAATTCCAAAACTGCAACACGTAAATTTTGTTTGGTTTGATGTAAAAGTGCCAATTCGTTTGCTTGAGATAAAAATGCGGTTCGGGTAAAAATCAACATATCTTTTTGAGGCAATCCATGTATATTCTGATTTGAAACAGAACCCATCGCTATGGGTGAATTGGCAGATGATTCATAAGCCACGAATTCTTTTAATGAATCAGTACTGATTTTAAAAGATGCAATAGCTCCATTTAAAGTATAATTTATTTTTTCGATATTGAAAGGATTGGTTACATCCCAAATGTCAACTTGGTTATTCATATTTTGAATTTCAAAATTAGAGATATTACCACTGCCAACAGAAGCGATGCTTCTAAAATACAAAGGTTCTCCATTGTATTTTAAATTTGAAACTGCATTTATTTGAATATAATCTATCCACCCTTTTGTGCTAAAATCTCCATTTCTATTATAGTTTAGGTCGATAGTAAAGCTAGGATTTAAACTAAAAAAATTAAATATCTTTTCATCTCTAACTGCGGTATTGTCTATGCCTGAAACTTGTCCAACATTGTTTAAAAAAATTGTATTTGAATTGTTTCCTCCATCTGACGTAATAGTAAATGAAGAACCGGATGCTTTTGAAAATGCAGCTACCGCAATTGTAATTTTTGTTGGTTGAGCTGAAATTAGATTTGGAAAATTAAATGCAAATGATTTATTGTTAATGCCTCCAAATTCATCGCCCAAAAATTGTTTTCCGGATTTTGCGATATTGACTTTATCTTCTTCAAAAAATCCATAATCATTATAGGTGTTAATGTTTTTAGTAGCGGGTAATGTAGATGAATTTATGCTTGGTATCCTTGCACCCATTCCTACGTCAGCGGAAATAAAGAAATTTTTTGTATCGCTGTATAAATGTTTTTGTGCTTTGAATGTTTGTGAGGTACTCTGAAACGACCATTTTTCAGGACCTTGTAAATAGGCTAATATATAATCATTTGTTTGGAATTGAGTTGGAGAAGCTGTAACCACTTTTATTGGGATTTCTAAAGGTTCATCTTCTCTTGTAGCTCCAGCCAATTCTGGAAGCATGCCACTTCGATGCCCGAAAATACGAATGTTTTGAGGTAAAATAGAAGATGGAGAGAAACCTAAGTTTTTTAAAAAATTATAATCTAGTTTATATATTCCGGTTTTTGTTACGCCGAATTTAAACCATTTGCCAGTATTTAAAATTGAATTTGGTGCATATATTCGGTTGATATTTTGTTCATTTGCTATGCGCTCCATAGGTGTTAAAGTAGGTGTAATGGATAATTCAAAACTTGTTAAGATCTCAATATTGCCATTGTTTACTCTAAAAGGCAGAATGGAAACTGAAGCCATATTTTGCTTTCTTTCTGACCCAATTTCAGTTTTAATAATCACATCATTTTGAATCATTTCTAATTGAGCTTTACTTAATAAAGATGTATTTTGTAAAGTAGAATAGATAGGATGCGTGAGAGATACTTGAACTTGATTATCTCGACCTATATATTGTGCAAAAGAATAAGAAGGTAGATAATTATAAATTGCCAAATGGTCGGAAGTTGAAAAATCTATTTTATCAGCATGTTTGTTCCAATTTAATTGAATATTTTTAGTTACAATTGGATTATTTTGAGCAAGAATATCGCTTAAAAGTGTGCAAAAAAATACCATCCATAATGTTTTGTTCTTAAATATTATAAACATTTGTTTACTAAAAACGGTGAAGAATTGAATTCGCATGCAGTTTAGTAATTTTTTGTGCAATTTTAACGTAAAATTACAATAAGTTTTAAAAAATTACGTTTATAAAGTTAATCTAAATATTTTGCAATTTGATTTATTTAGTCTATCTTTGATTTTTATAATAAAAAGCCGAAATAATGACCTTTAATAGAATGAAAAAAGTCTTACACTTTTGTGTTGTCGCTGGTGTATTAGCCGTTAGTTGTAAAGGTGGTGGTAAAAGCAATTCATCTGCTACTACCGGTTGGAATTACAACGATAAAAAATGGGGTGGATTTGAACGCTCTGAAAACACCAATCAAATTACTGGACCAAATTTAGTTTTGGTAGAAGGTGGTACATTCACTATGGGTGCAACCGAAGATGATTTGATGTATGAGAACCACAATGTGCAACGTCGCGTAACTGTGTCTTCCTTTTACATGGATGAAACAGAAGTAACCAATTTAGATTATCGTGAATACGTATATTGGTTAGATCGTGTATTTGGTACAGATCATCCGGAGTTTGTGAAAAGCGCAAAACCCGATTCTATGTGTTGGAGAAGAAACTTAGCGTATAATGAACCATACGTAAAATATTATTTTACACATCCATCTTATAACACGTATCCTGTTGTAGGTGTAAATTGGTTGCAAGCTTCAGAATATTGCAAGTGGCGAACAGACCGTGTGAACGAAATGATTTTAATAAAAGAAGGGTATTTAGATTTAAATGCCAATCAAAAAAATGAAGATAATTTCAATACGGAAGCGTATGCACTTGGTATTTATCAAGGTGCTACCAAAAAACAAAAAGAAGATTTAAACCCAAATGGTTCTGGAAAAAGAAATGTTAGCTTTGGTGATGGAATCTTATTGCCAGATTATAGACTTCCGACAGAAGCAGAGTGGGAATATGCCGCTTTAGGACTAAGAGGGAATATGCCAATGCCAGGAGAAGAAGTTGTTACGGATAGAAGAATTTATTCTTGGGATGGAGCAACATTCCGTTACCAAAAACATACTAAAAGTCAAGGCGATTTCATGGCGAACTTCATGAGAGGTCGTGGTGACTATATGGGTGTGGCTGGTGCTTTAAATGACAATGCTGAAATTACAGCAGATGTTCATGCAAACTATCCAAACGATTTTGGTTTATTTAATATGGCTGGAAATGTGAACGAGTGGACTCAAGATGTGTATCGTCCATTAACTGAGCCAGATGGTGAAGACTTAAATACATTCCGTGGTAATATCTTTATGAAACCTGAATTTGAATCTGGTTTAGATACGATGGGTAGAATTAAATATGTTCGTCAAGAAGATGATGAGTTATCAAACAGAAGAAATTATAGAAAAGCTTTCGCTTTAGATTATAATGACGGTGACTCTTCCTCTCAAGTGGAATATCAATATGGCGTTTCTACTTTAATTAATAATAAAGCTAGAGTATATAAAGGTGGTTCTTGGAGAGATAGAGGATATTATTTATCGCCAGGTACAAGAAGATTCATAAATGAAGATCAATCTTCAGATGATATTGGATTCCGCTGTGCAATGGTTCGTGTCGGTTCTCCAGATGGAAATATGTTTGGTGGAAAAGCATTTAAAGAATTGAAGAAAACTCAATCAAACAATAAAAAAGCAAGAAAATATTAAGAATTAATCAACATTCTATTTATAAAAAGTCCTGATTTTATTTCAGGACTTTTTTAATTTTATCTCATGGAAATTCCAGAATTATATAATCTATTTATACAATCAACAGGAGTTACAATTGATTCCAGAAATGTAGAGAATAATCAACTTTTTTTTGCCTTAAAGGGAATCACCTCAAACGGAAATAGATATGCTGAAAATGCCATTAATTCAGGTGCTGCGTATGCTATTATTGACGAATATAAGTATAAAAAAGACAATCGTTTTATTGTAGTGGATGATGTTTTGAGTACACTTCAGCAATTGTCTAATTTTCATTTAAAACAGATTCAACCTAAAGCCGTAATTGCCATTACTGGTTCAAATGGAAAAACGACAACAAAAGAATTAGTGCATGCCGTGTTGGCAACAACCTATAAAACACATTATACCAAAGGTAATTTAAATAATCATATCGGCATTCCTATTACATTATTACAGATGCAAAAAGGAACCGAAATTGCTGTTATTGAAATGGGAGCCAACCATCTAAAAGAAATTGAAAGCTACTGTAAATATGTTGAACCAACACATGGCATCATCACGAATTGCGGAAAAGCACATTTAGAAGGCTTTGGTGGAATAGTTGGAATTAGAAAAGGCAAAGGCGAATTGTTTGATTATTTAAAAACGCACAAAGGTATTATCTTTTTTAATGGCGATGAAGATGTATTGAAAGAGATGATTTTAGAACGACATATAGAACATGCTATATCCTACGGAAATGGAAAATCGAATGAATATACAAGTAAAATCATAAATGAAAATCCATTTTTGAAAATCCAATTTGAAGAAGTTGAAATCAATGCAAATTTATACGGCAGTTATAATTATAGCAACCTCATGTGTGCAATAGCTGTGGGAAAATATTTTAATGTGTTAAATGATAATATAAAGAATGCCATAGAAAGTTATTTGCCTACTAATGCACGATCTCAACTAATAGTTCAACATGGTTATCATTTAATTTTAGATGCCTACAATGCCAATCCAAGCAGTATGCAGCATGCTTTAGAAAGTTTTTCTAAGTCAACTTCGCAAAATAAAATTGTTATATTAGGAGATATGTTTGAATTGGGCGAATATACAGAAGTCGAACATCAGAAAATAGCTGATTTAGCAGTGCATTTAGGTTTTTCTAAAATAATATTAGTCGGCAATGCATTCAATAATACCAACACACCTTCAATTAATATTTTAAAATTTAAAGATACATTGGAAACGCAACAATGGTTTGTTCAACAAGATTTCACCAATGCAGAAATTTTATTAAAAGGCTCGAGAAGTATGAAAATGGAAAAAATTATTGAATAATAATCCTGCTTATTCTTTAATTAATTTTTTTAAAAAAAATGTACCAAATGGAACGATAGATAATAAAAATGCATAGATAGAATTTTCCATGTCTAATCTTTTTTCGAAATACATTTTGGCAATATAAAACACAAAAGCTACAAATAAAATTCCATGTAATGAGCCTGCAATTCGAACAGCCAGTGGCATATCAGCCATATATTTTAATGGCATGGCAATCAATAATAAAGCTAAATAACTGTATCCTTCTATTTTTCCTATAGATAAAAATTTTTGTGTAGTGTTGTCCATTTGATGATGTATAATTTAATTCTCTTTTACTGAAATATAGATATCGCCACAATTGTCCACATTTTTAAAAGTTAAAATACCTTCGATACTGTCTTGTGGCTGTATCACTTTGTTGCTTAAATCTAATAATTGTAAGTCGCGCATCATTTTTTTATTGGCTTTTAAGGAAACACCATAATTAATGGCAGCTAAAGGAATTCCAAACGGCAAAGGAATAAATTTTTTACTTCCTTTTGGAGGTCTTGGATATACCACTACGCCTGGTGAATACAACCAATATAATTCGGCTTTTTGTTTGACTGTTTTATAATATTCTTCAATACTTATTGGTGCCAACGGAATAGTAGCACCACAGTAATATTTTAAATCATTTATGTTTATAGGTAATTCTGTTTTGTTAATGATTTTAAATGCAATTAAATTTACGTTCTTCTTAAATTCTTTTTTTGCATAAAAACGATTTTTTGTATTGTACATCACACCTTGTCGAATGGAATAACTGATTTTTATTTCATCTCTAAATTCATTAAATGGAATTTCTGACATGGATAATTTTCTATACGGACGAGCACAACTCGAAATAAAAAGAACAATAAAGAGTATATAGATGTTACTTATCCGCATTTTTTTGCGTTTGTTGTAAAAATACAGAAAAAATTAGATTAAACCATTACGAATTTAAAGTAAGGAGAATCTTTTAACGAAATTTCCCATTTCGTTTCAAAATCAATTTTAGTTTCTACTAAATTATTAAACACAATGGTGTCTTCATTAATTTTTCCATTTCCCAACATATTATTTAATTCAGTAAAAGGGAAACATCCTACTAAATCAGTCGAGATTTTATAGCTTACTTTCATTCTATCAAAAAGAGAAATTTGATATGCTTTTTCAATTTCTTCAATTAATTTTGTAGATTCATAAATAGAACATCCACCTACGGAACATTTTTCGGTGTTGGCAACCAATACAATAAATCTTCTGTAATATATAGAGCCACAAGCTTCTAAAGCTTGTCCGTGTGATTTCCAGGAATCTGTAAAATTTTCTAAAATATCACTTATTTCACGAACTTCATCTTGAGAGAAACTTCTGTTTGCTTGATAAATCCAAACTTTTGAATTTGGAGGTAAAATGTGGTATGGTGTAAGCATAAACTTTAATTTATAAAAATGTACTGATGTACAAAATTACAAAAAATTGAATTGTTTATACTTAATCAACAGTTTCATTTCTGTTGTTTTAACATTTTCTTTGTTATCTAATTTTAAGCTACTGTTAGAACAATTTTCATGTAATTGTTTAGATGTAAGAAACGAAATTATTTTTTGTAGAATTTTAGTCGCCTTAAAAATCACTTACTCCATATTGAGAAATAAAAAAAGGTCAGCTTACTTTTGACCTTTTATTCATACTGATGAAATAGAACTCTTAATACTGATTTGCTTGAGCTACTAACTCTGCGATATCTACTACTTTAATTTCATCTTGTTTATTTTCATTTTTAACACCATCTGTAAGCATTGTATTGCAGAAAGGACAAGCCACTGCTATCACATCCGGATATACTTCCATCAATTGTTCCGTACGTTGTACATTGATACGTGTATTGCCAGGTTCATCTTCTTTGAACATTTGTGCACCACCAGCGCCGCAACACAATCCGTTTGCTTTGCTTTTATTGATTTCTACTAAATCTGCATCTAATGCTTCAATTATAGCACGTGGCGCTTCGTAAATTTCATTCGCTCTTCCTAAATAACAAGAATCATGATAAGTGATACGCTTTCCTTTAAAAGCACCACCTTCTACTTTTAATTTACCATCATTAATTAATTGTTGTAAATAAGTAGAATGATGCAACACTTCATAATTTCCACCTAAGGCCGGATATTCGTTTTTAATGGTATTAAAACAATGAGGACACGTAGTCAATATTTTTTTGATGCCATAGCCATTCATGGTTGCAATGTTTTGCTGCGCCAACATTTGAAATACAAATTCATTGCCTGCTCGTCGTGCCGGATCGCCGGTACATGCTTCTTCAGTTCCTAATACAGCAAAATTGATATTAAGTTGGTTTAATATTTTTGTAAATGCGATGGTTACGCGTTGCGCTCGTTGGTCAAAACTGCCTGCACAGCCCACCCAAAAAATAACATCTGGTGTTTTTCCTTCTGCAACAAGGTCTGACATTACTGGTACTTTATATTGCATATTGTGTTTTTTATTTTTTAGTTAATGGTGAATAGTTAATGGTGAATAGTAACGGTAATTTATACTTCACCATTTATAATTTAGATTTTATTATTTCAATTCTTCCGTCCAATTTAATCTATCGCTTGGAGAAAATTGCCAAGGTGCTTGGTTGTTTTCCATATTAGCAAATACATTATTCCATTCTGCTGGAGAATCGGATTGTTCCATGATTAAATTCCGTCTTAATTCTAAAATGATATTTAGCGGGGAGATACTCACCGGGCATTCCTCTACACAAGCATTGCAAGTGGTACAAGCACGTAATTCTTCACCGGTAATATAATCACCCAATAGGGTTTTATTATCTATAAAATCTGGACCATGTTCTTTTTTACACGCTGCAATTTCTTCCATTCTGTCGCGCGTATCCATCATAATTTTTCTTGGCGATAATTTTTTGCCAGTTTGGTTAGCCGGACAAGCAGCAGTACAACGTCCACATTCTGTGCAAGTGTAAGCGTCTAATAAACTTTTCCATGATAAATCATACACATCTTTTGTGCCAAATTGAACCTCACCATCTGTTGCAGGAGGAACAAAACTTGGGTCAATCATGGACTGTACTTCATGTTGTATTGCCGGCATATTTTTCATTTCACCTTTCGGTTCCGGTCGAGTGAAAAAGGTATTTGGAAACGCTAATAAAATATGTAAATGTTTTGAATAAGGTAAATAAAGGATAAATGCCATCACCGTGAAGATATGTCCCCACCATCCTATTTTTTCGATTGCATGTAATAATCCAATTGGTAAATCAGAAATGGTATAACCTAATGCACCACTTAAAATAAAACCATAACCTGTTCCATGTTCTTGGATATGCATGGCACTATCGCCACCGTTCATCATAAAAATAAACGAGATTAAAGTTAATTCGCCTGCAAGAATGAGTAAACCATCTTTTGTTGCCCAGCCTTTCATCTCCGGTTTATTAAATCGGTCAATTTTGAAAGTGGTTCTTCTTAAAATGAAGGCAATGGTTACAAATAAAGTCAATAATGAAAGTATTTCAATAAAATTGATGACAAATACATAAAATGAATTAATGAAGGTACCTTCTGATAAATGATAAATAAAGCGATGTGTTCCAAATAATCCATCAATAAATATTTCTAATAATTCAATTTGAGTGATGCAAAAGGACACATATATAACTAAGTGTAATAAGGCAGGAAAAGTAAGTTTAAACATCTTTTTTTGCCCAAAAGCAATTAATAAAACGCTTTTTATTCGAAAACTTAATGTCGAATGGATGGTTTCGGGCTTTCCCATGTTTACATTGTCGTAGATTTCTTTAAATTTGCGGAAAGCGAAATAAAAAGTTGTGCCTACTAAAGCAATAAAAAACAGAATTTGTACGATTGTTAGAAAACTCATCAGAATTAGATTTGATTTTATTGCGAAAATACATTATTATAGGCTTATTTTTAATTTCTATTTTGAAAGAATGTTTATTTTTTTTTATTTAGAAATAATCTAAATTATTTAGTATGCTAATTCCTTTAACTGCGCAGAAAATCTTAGATGCAACGAGCATCGAACTTAAGTTGGATAGAATGTCTTTTCAAGTATTAGAATTGACGTACGAAAATGATGAAATCGTAATTTTAGGGATAGAACCTGGTGGTGGATTGGATATAGCAAAAATAATTGGCTCAAAAATTGAAGCGTATGATCCAAGTAAAAAAATGGAGTTTTCCTCTATTTGTATTAATAAACAGGAGCCTTTAAAAGAGAACATATTTATAAAAGATAGTTTAAATTTGAATAATAAAACAGTTTTGATAATTGATGATGTAGGCAATACAGGAAGAACGTTGTTTTATGCGCTACAACCACTGACCCATTTTTATCCAAAAAAAATAATTATTGCGGTGTTGGTTGATAGAACGCATAAAACTTTCCCCATTAATGCAGATATCGTTGGATTCCCAATAGCGACTACATTAAATGAACATATAATTGTAAAAATTGAAAATGAAAAAGTAGAAGGTGCTTATCTTTTCTAATTCTATAAAAAAAATAAAACTTAAAACAATGAAAGCATTTAGTTTAATTATTTTGTTTGTGTTGACACTGAACGTCAATGCGGGACAACCTCCGGTTCAAATAGTTCAAGCGAGTACTGCAGACAAATTAGTAACCGACAGAATGGAATATTTACGTACAATGAAAAATTATGTAGGTGAATTGTATTGGAAAAAAATGATAGGTGATGATTTTCCGAGTACGGTAGTTTATTTTGCGGATACGGTTTCCTATTTTATTCATCCATTTCCAAAAATGAAAAATCAAGTCAGTAAATATACTGTCATGGAAAATGAATACGATTGGACGATTTGGCGTATGCACATGCCGTTAGACAGTGCACCTTATGTTATTGAAACACAATTTCAATTTAATCCAAAAAAAGAAAAATATTACATCAACTACAGAACGCCAGTATTGTTTATTAGTTCGCCTGAGTTGATGCAAAAAAAAGATGCAAAGATAACATCAACTCAAGCTTGGTCGATTCCGGTGATGCATCAATTGTTTCGTCAGTTTCAATATGCAAATGAAGCGATGATGGTCTATGCCATTCGTTTATACGAAGAAGGTAAAATGTATGAAATAGACAGCATGCAAGGTATTTATAGAAATCATGCACTTTTTAGAGATACCTTGCAACTAGAAAATGAAATATTAAAAAAGGCATTGGCTGCATCTTCTGTAGAAACAGAAAAAGAATTATTTACAGAATTTTTACGTTTACGAGCAAAGCGACATACTTTATATAATAAAGAAAAGAAAACATGGGTAAGTGCAGCAGAAAATTTTTGGGAAAAGTTGGAAGGTACATGTGTGCGCATGGAAGAAAAATTGAAAGAAAATTTTCATAATATTCCTATTTCAGAAAAACTAGCAGCAAGTGATACGCTGTATGTAAAAGATTTTTCGATTACGAATGAAGATAATAATTCAGAATTGAAGGATGATAAATACTATGTTGGAACAACAGGCTATAATATGTTAAAGTTGTTAGAGAAAAATAAAGTGCCTTATCAGGAAAATTTCTTTAGTTATGCTTCTTTATCTTTAGAAATGCAATTGAAATATTTTTATAAAATTCAATAACGAAATGCATTTTTAGCTGAATGAAATCTATCTTTTCTAAGAAATTTTTCTTAATGGTGTATTTTCCTCTTTTTATAGTTGGATTATTAATGCTATTTTTTTGTAATTATAAAGTAGAGCAACATGCAATCGGTAAAACTTATTTTGATACGGATAAAATTCCTTTTAATAAAATTGGATTATTGTTAGGCACTTGTAAAACATTGAAAGATAAAAAAACGATAAATCCATTTTGGCAATATCGATTGCAAGCAACGTATGCCTTATGGAAAGCAAAGAAAATAAATAAGATTTTAATTTCTGGTGATAATGGTTGGCATGGTTACAATGAACCGCAAGATTTTATGGATGCTCTTATTGCATTAGGTGTTCCTGATTCTTGCTTAGTGCCGGATTATGCCGGTTTTAGAACGCACGATTCTGTAATTAGATGTAAGCAAATATTTAGCCAACAGAAAGTAACCATTATCTCTCAACAATTTCATAACGAACGTGCTTTAATGATCGCAAATGCATACGGATTAGAGGCAATAGGATTTAATGCTAAAGATGTAAATTTCAAAGAAGGATTGTATAATATTTTTAGAGAAAGTGCTGCACGTGTGTTGTTATTTTTAGATTTGTATGTATTGCACACGGAACCACATTTCTTAGGTAAAAAAATAAGCATTCATTAATTCCATTTCGATTTAATGAGTTCCACTATTTCATCTAAATCAGCATCTCCAACATGAAGTTGTGCTTGTTCATAAAATAGCTTTCGAACAGACAATCGTTCATCGTAAAATTGTTCCAATTCCTGTTCCGTTAAATCGGCAATAAGTGGACGTTTATGCTTGCCTTTTATTAGCCGTGGTATGGTTAATAATTTACTTCTGTTTAAATAAATAGTAAGTCCTTTTTCATTCATTAAGTCCATATTGTTATAAAAACAAGGCACGCCACCACCTGTGCTGATTACATAGTTTTTTGTGGTGTCAATATTTTTTATAAAGAGATGTTCTTGTTCTCTGAAATATACTTCTCCTTTTTGTTCAAAAATTTCTGTAATGGATAATGCTTCTTTTTCTTCAATATATTTATCCATATCAATGTATTCAAAATCTAAGATAGGTGCTAAATTTCGACCAATAAAAGATTTGCCACTTCCCATAAAACCTATTAAAAAAATGAGCATTTAGTCTTGAATTTTAAAATAAAAAATGAGCTTAAATTATTTATTAATTCGAATTCGTGGGTCGAGAATGGCATACATTATATCTACCAAAATATTCATGATAATAAACACGAATGCGGTGAATAATACACTTCCCATGGCTACCGGAAAATCAAATTTTTGTAAGGCATCCACTGCAGTATAACCTAATCCTTTTATATCAAAAATAACTTCTACAAAAAAGGAACCTGCTAATAAGGATGCAAACCAGCCTGAAACAGCAGTGACTACCGGATTGAGTGCATTGCGTAAGGCATGTTTAAATAATACGTTTACATTACTCAATCCTTTTGCTTTGGCAGTGCGGATAAAGTCTTGTGATAAAACATCTAACATGGCGCTTCGAGTCAACTGAAATATAATACCAATTGGACGCGAACCTAAGGCAAATGCAGGTAATATTAAATTTTTCAACATCAACACTTCATTGCCGTAATCATCAATCATGGTTAATCCACCAGTTTGGTCTAAACCGGTATATTTATTTAAAACGATACCAAAAAAATAACCTAAAACGATAGCAGAAAAATAAGATGGAACGGAGATACCTAAAACAGATAAAGACATGGCGGCATTGTCGAACCATGAATGTTGTTTAACGGCAGCAATTACTCCTAAAAAAATGCCTACAATACTAGCAATAAACATGGCTGCAAATGCCAATATGATGGTTTGTGGCAAAGCGCGTTTTAAAATTTCAGAAACATTTTCTTTAGTTTGGTAGGAGCGACGTAAAAATGGAGACTTGAGCACAAATGCTTTATTTTCACCTACTGTTATTAATTTAGTATAATTATATTTTTCTTGTGTTTTAGCATCTGCATCATGAATGGCAATGGGCGATAAATCATTTAGATATAAAGCAAATTGAATATATTTAGGTTTGTCTAAACCCAATTCTTTGTTGATGGCCTCTACGGATTCCACATCGGCACGCTGTCCTAAAGTTAATCGTGCAGGATCTACTGGTAATATATTAAAGAGTGCAAAAACCACGAATACAACACCGATTAAAACCAATATTCCGTAAAAAAACTTATTTAAGATGAATTTTGACATATTGAAACTCCAAGATACTTATTTTAAAACATTTTTTTTCAAATCACTATAAGTTGTTAATTCATTGAAATGATATTTTCCAACGATAGTACCTTTCTTTAAAATCAATAAACCAGGATTAGCGCGTAAAATAGTTTTTAATGGAGTAGCATCTGTATTGTAAATTTCGTATTCGTATTCTTGCTGATGTTTAGTTTCAAATGCATGCATTTCCTCTATTAAACTTCCAGTTAAAATGAAAATAAATTTCCCATCGTTTGCTGCAGCATCCACAATTTTAATTATTTTTTGATAACCGGCAATATTTACATTTTTCAATTCAGGAATAATGACGAAGAAAATGTATTCTTCTTCTGTAAATAAATCTGCTGAAACATCAACACCATCTATATTTTTAATTCCAAAATCTTTTAATTTTGGGTCATCACCTTTTTGAATCATAATATCTTTTCTGTCCACATATTCCCAATTGTCATAATCGGCTGCATCGGGAAATTGATTGGGTGGAAATGTTTTTAATTTACCTGATTTTTTATTTTTATACGTATAAACATTTTCGTATTTATAAGGCTTCGCATTGGCAGGTAATTTTAAACCTTCGGGTATTGAGGTGCCAATTTGGTAGGGTCTAAAATCTACTATCGGTTCATAATAAATATTTCTATAAGCAAACGCAATAGCTGCTAATGTGAGCAAAACTAACAGTATTCTATTGGGTAATTTACCAAATAATTCTTTGATTGATTTTTGCCCAAATAAAATCAACAAGATTAAAACACTTAAAAATAAATCTTTATAAAAAGACTGAATAGGTGCTAGTTTCAAGAAATCGCCGAAGCAACCACAATCGGTTACTTTGCCTGTTTTAGCTGAATATCCAGTTAAGAACGTGAAGAAGGCAATTAATAAAATTAACAACCAAATCGTTAGTTTTTTCCATGCGCCTAATAAGAGTGCTAATCCTAAATAGATTTCCAAAATAATCATGAAGAATGAAATTGCTAATGCATGATGTGCAGAAAATTTCCAAAGAAATGCTAACCATGGAACTGATTTTTCAAAAATTTCAAAATATTCTTCCATTTTTATGGCAGTTCCACTTGGATCAATGGCTTTTACAGCACCTGAAAATATAAACCAAACACCAACTAAGTAGCGTAAGAAATTAATAGGAATATTAGTTTGGCTAAATAAAAATTTACCTATAAATGTTAAAACAACGGCAATTGCTGCAAATAATCCGATAAGAGTAATTAAATCCATTTTTTTAGTGATTAATAATTAGTGATTCGTAAATATAGATTGAAGTATCTCACATCATTCTTCTAATTTTATTAAAGCAAAGATGGCATAGTTTACTATGTCCATATAATTGGCATCAATGCCTTCTGAAATAATAGTTTGTCCTTTGTTTTCTTCAATTTGTTTGATTCGGTGTAATTTTGACAAAATTAAATCCGTATAAGAACTGATTCTCATATCACGCCAGGCTTCGCCGTAATCATGATTTTTGGCTAAAAATAATTTTTTTATGGCATTGTATTGTTCGTTGTACAATACTTCAGCTTCGTTGAAATTTAATTCGACTGGATAATTTTTATTTTTTTCCAAATTTAATTGGATGATTCCTATGATTCCGTAATTGACACATGCTGCAAATT
Organism: Chitinophagales bacterium; assembly: GCA_017984135.1. Lineage (GTDB taxonomy): Bacteria > Bacteroidota > Bacteroidia > Chitinophagales > JADIYW01 > JADJSS01. The sequence goes on from JAGNZZ010000002.1 coordinate 79,625, forward strand.
CTGAATCTATACTATCACCTACTTTGTTTTCACCAGTTTCATCAATAGTTCTGATTCGTTTTGCTTTGATGTAAATTTGGTCGGTGATGGAACGAGCACGCAAGATGCGCCAAGAAGTACCATAATCCTTTGTCTTCTTTAAAAAGACATCTTTACAAATGGCAAATGCAGATTCGTATTGTTGAAGTGTATTGTTATTCATTTTAGTTAAATTCCAAACAATTTATGTTTGTTTTTTAGATGACTCCTTTTTTTCAATTTTTTAAAAAAGAAAAATCAATCACCAAAAATACATAATTTAGCCTTTTTTTCGAAATGAATTTTTGAGATTTGTATATTTATGAATCATTTGAGTTTAAATTGTAAAGGCAAATTGCTATCGGTAGAGCAACCAATTGTGATGGCGATATTAAATGGCACGCCTGATTCTTTTTATGATGGTGGAATACCTAAAACGGAATCTGAAATTTTAAAGAAAGTAGAAAAGTTTATACACGAAGGCGCAACTATTATTGATATTGGAGCCGCATCCACACGAGCTCAAGCATGTGAGGTTTCGATTGATGAAGAATTGAAACGCGCGCTTCCCATTATAGAATCCATTCAGGCTCATTTTCCGGATGTCATTTTGAGTATTGATACGTATAATAGTAAAGTGGCAAATGAAGCCGTGCAAGCCGGTGTTTCCATTATTAATGATATTTCTGGTGGCACGCATGATATCCAAATTTTTCAAATAGCAAAAAAATATGATTGCCCAATTATTTTAATGCACCATCTTGGTAATATGCAAACAATGCATCAACAGACGCATTATGATTCTATTTTAACGGATATTTTTAAATTTTTTGTTCAACAAATACATATTGCTGAAAAAATTGGCATAAAAGATGTACTCATTGATGTAGGTTTTGGATTTTCTAAAACCATAGAACAAAATTATACATTATTGAAAAATCTATCGTTTTTTATGCAACTAAATAAACCAATTTTAGTAGGTTTGTCAAGGAAAAGCATGTTGTATAAATTATTAAACACCACTCCAGAACATGCTTTAAATGCTACTTCTATTGTAAACACGATTGCTTTACAGCATGGTGCATCAATATTACGTGTTCATGATGTGAAAGAAGCGATGGAATGTGTGGAAATTTATCAACAACTCACTTAAAATGAAAAAGTATATTTTTTTACTAATTTTTAATTTTAGTACAAGTTGGATGCTTGCCAATAATACATTGGTAGGTGAGTGGCGTGGTGCAATAGTTGGACACATAGACAACCGAGATTATTTTATTAATGCCAGTATCATCAGTAAGAAAAAAGATAATTACGATATAAAACTAAAGTTGTTTAGTAATGAATATTCTGGAGAATTTATATTGCACACTACCTTAAAAGAATCGAATAAATTGTACATCGATAAAATGGATAAGTTAACAGAATTTCCGTATCCTTATTTGCATATTGAAGATTGTTTTACTGGATATTTTTTATTGAGTCAAAGTGGCAAAGATGTAAAATTAGATTTGTATCGATTGCCGGTTTACCATGCCATTGAAGAGTTTACCAATTTAGATGGTGATGGTAATTTTGTACCTGGATTTGAATGTTTTACTTCTGTTTTGTTGCGTCCTAAGCATTTAGATACATCGTTTGTAAAGGTAGAAAAGAATGCAGATGATGCCATTAAATCGAAGAAAAAACGGGCAGATGATTTAGCAGCACGCAAACTGATATCGGTAAAAAAATGGACGGTGAAAAGTACCCAAATTATTTTAAATGTTTGGGATAACAATACTGAAGATGGTGATTTGATTTCGTTAAAATTAAACAACACTTGGATATTGACAAATTTTCCATTAAAGAAAGGAAAACATGAAATTCCAATAGAATTAAAAAAACAAGAAAATGAGTTGTTGTTATTTGCTGAAAATTTAGGGAAAATTCCACCCAATACGGCTGCCATTTCGATAGATGACAAGGTTACACAACGTATGTTTATCTTAAATTCGGATATGAAAAAATGCGAAACAATTAAGATTGTTTACGCCGGCGATAAGAAATAAATTATTTCAATGTTTCTATTAATTCTTCAATAGAATGTGTTTCTGCATCTGCTTGTTTTGCTAATGCTAAAGCAGTTCCAGCATAATTTAATCCCATTTTTTTATTGTTTAATTTAGCATATAAACGAGCAACGGTATCGTTATTGTCATAATTACTGTTAAGTAGAACGGAGCGCAAGGCATATTGAAGTGCTTTTTCTAATGTTGTTTTATTCGTATAGTTTTCCCAAATATTTCCAGCTATATAGTTTAATCTATCTGCATCGTTTTTACAATAGGTGTTCGCAAATGCAATGGCTTTTGGCAAGTAAGCTTTCCAGTTTTGTGCACGTTTCAACAAGCTTAAATCATATTCAGCACATAATAGATTGGTTTTATTCGGCAAATATTTTTGAATAATTTTTTTAAAGGCCAATTTGTCGGTACCTTTTTTACTTGCTTTTTTGGCTTCTACCCAAACTAAATCTTCTTCTGTGGTTTCAATTATTTTTTTACCCAATAAGGAAATAAATTTTTCTTTGTTAGCATGCATAATCGAATATCCTGTATCGTGGATGCTGTTTGTGGTGTTAAAAATCAATTCAATATTGGCTGTTGATAATTCAAATTTTGTAATACTTAAAAATTCTTTTAAAGCTGTTTGTGCAGATGAATCTTGTGCATAATTGGCAATAGAAATATAGTTACGCAGAAATGTAGTATCGCGATCGCCATCAAGGTATTTATTTTTTAATGTAATAAATTGATGTTCTGGTTTTAGTGTGTTATTACATAAATTAATAAAATCTTTTGCCGGCATTGAACCTAAACTTCGATGTATTAATTCGCCATTAGCATTAAAAAACAAGTAGGTTGGGTAATTTCTTACATTATATTTTTTAGCTAAATCTATGCCTTCGCCTTTTTCCATATCTATTTTTGCATTGATATAGTTAGGATTCAAAGCATTACCCACTTCTGCTTTGGGAAAAACTTCTTTTGCCATCCATTTGCATGGTCCACACCAACTGGCATACGCATCTAAAAAAATAAACTTATTTTCTGCCTTAGCCTTTTCTAGAATTTGTTGCCATGTTGCATCTTGTTCAAAATGCATTCCGCTTTCTTGTGCTGAAATGGTTGCAGTAAATATTAAGAAGGCAAGATTTGTTATTATTTTTTTCATTTTATTTTTAGTAAAGATGAATAGTAAACGTTCATTAGATAAAAATGGATATTAAATAGGATTATTCACGTCACCCATTTTTTATTTAATATTTTCAATGTCAATACGAATCGGTTTTTTATTTTCGCCTACTGCAACAAATTTAAATTTTCCATTAATGGCTAATTCTCTTTTATCGGAGTTCATGAGTTCAATAAAAATATCAACGTTAATATCTAAGCTGGTGTTGCCCATTTTTATGACTTTACCTATTAATTCAATAATAGTGCCACTTGGAATGGGAACGTTAAAATCTATTTTGTCAGAAGAAACAGTTACCATTTTTAAACGGGTAAATCGAGTAGCAGTAATAAAGGCTACTTCGTCCATTAGTTGCATGGCAGTGCCTCCAAATAAGGTGTCGTAATGGTTGGTGGTATTAGGGAAAACAGCTTTAAAAATATGTGTTTCCGAAAGTTGAGCGCGTTGTTCAAAAGTCATACGACAAAAATAATGAATGTAAATGAAATCTTAATCATGTTTGCACAAATAGAAAAGTGCCATCAAAAGATAGCACTACTAGATAATTATTTATTTTTATTATTCTTTGTAAGTAAAAGTACCGTTTATGGTAACTTCGGTTAAATCGGTTTCATTTTTTAAAGTGCCGTTTACTTTTCCTTCCACTAAAGTGCCATCTACTTTTGTAATTTCCAGCGTTAAATTGTTTTCGCCTGGACTTGCAGCCCATCCGGTTGAACCTTTTGTGTATGAAAATGTGGGCAATGCATCGGAGGTGGACATAGAAGATAAATTGAATATGGTACCAACGGTTACAGGCGTAGGAATTAACATCATACACAATTCAGTAGTAAATGTTTTTAAATTTACACTGGAACCGCTAACGTTTAAGTAGGAGCCATTCGATAAAACACTACTTAGTTTGTCGTCTGAATCAAAATTTCCCGAGGTGGCACCACTTACAGAAAAGCTAAATCTACTTTGACCGGCTTTAAGTGGCGTGGTGTTTTTTTTGGTACATGCAGTAAATAAAACGATGCATGTAAATAAATAAATTAAATTTTTCATGATTACTATTTTTTTGATTTATACTTTCAAAAGTAAACTATTTAATTTATTTTAAAAATACGTGATTAATGGTATTATTTGTATTTATATGCTTTTTAAAAGAGTAAATGGAAATTTTTTTTGGAAATACATTTAATCATAAGGTAAATAGGTACAAATAAGGTAATGATTTATTTTAGTATTGCTACTCCTTTATTGCAATTTTAAATAGTAGGATATTATACTTGAATGTTATTCATCTTCGCCATTTTTTTTTATTTGTTTTCGTATGATTGTTCTATTTTAAACTGCTAATAAATATTGAAGGTTTTAAAGGTTATGGATTTTAATTTTTTTATTTTAGTCCCATTTTTTTAAAGATTATCGCTTTGATTTTGTCTGAATCAAATTGTCTATTAATTATTAAATTAAACGAGCTATTATATATTGATTCCTTTTAATAAATGTTGTACGCATGCGTGAAGGATGGAAGCGGAAATACTTTTTTATGTAGCTTTTCGCGTGGGTAAAAAAGATTGGAGCAAACAGCCTGACGGCATGTTTGGATTTTGTGTGTAAGCATGCCGGCACGCACAAATCACTAAAAGTTTTTTTATTTAGATTTTATTTTTTAATGACTTCATTAATCGTGTTGCCGATACAACCATTTGGCATTTGGATGTTTAGAATATTTGAAATAGTAGGAGCGATATCGGTCATGTAAGTTTTACTATTGAGTTTTCCTTTGTTTACGCCATAGCCGTAAAATAGCAATGGAATATGTGCATCATAAGGATTCCAAACACTATGGTTGGTACCCGTATTGTATTTTGAATCAACATAACCAGCCTTTAATATGGTTAGTATGTCGCCGCACCGTTGTGGATGATAGCCTTTGATGAATTGTTCTTTAATTTCGTTAGGAAGCATAGCATTTTGTAGGTTGGTGAAATCTAAAACTCGATCAATTCCTTCAGTAGATTTTAAGAAAGCGATTGCTTCGTTTGTAATTTCAATTTTATTTAATTTTTTTTGTTCAATAAGTTCAAAGTTTAAATAAAATTGACCTTTAAAATTTGCGATACAAATAGTGTCGTATCCAAATTTTTCTTTTAAAATTTGGTTGAGTTTTTTTCTTAATGCAGTGCCAGCAACGATTCCACTTGGTATTTTATGTTTTTTTAAATATTCAGGTATATGTGCGATGCCATGATCGGAACTTAAAAACAAAGTGTAATTATTTTTTCCAATTTCAATATCTAAAAATTTAAGGAAGTTTGCTAAGTCTTTATCTAATCGCAAATAGGTATCTTCATTTTCAATAGAATTTGGACCAAATGCATGTCCAATATAATCGGTTGATGAAATTGAAATAGCTAATAAATCAGGAATGGAATCCATTCCAATTTTTTCATTTTTTATAGCAGCCTTTGCAAAGTCAAATGTCATCGATATGCCATACGGCGTGCTGAAAATTTTATCAAAATTTTTAGTATCTGCAAATCGTTTTAAATCATAAGGAAATTTTTTTTGAGTACTGTCAAATTCTGTGTGTTCATATTTATTTTCATCCTCATCACTTTGTAAATAGGTATTGATAGGATATAAAGTGTTCCAATTATTTTGATAGTAATTTAATACTACTTGAGGTGTATTAAAACTTTTTACCCAATTGGGCAAATCGTTTCTATAATACGAAGAAGTAATGAAATTTCCAGTTTTGGTGTCGTACCAATATGCGGCATCTGCGCTGTGTCCAGCAGGTAAAATGGAGCCTCTATCTTTGAGTGAAATGCCAAATACTTTTGCTCTAAAATTCGTAGCTAATTTAAGTTCATCGCCAATTGTTGTAACCCATAAATTTTTTGGACTCATTTGTCCTTTGTCGTTGTTGTCAGTTCCTATTGGTTGCACGGTTTTATCTTCTGTACAATATTTATTTTTTTGAGATGGATAATCATACCAATCATTGCCTACAATTCCATTGATAGCTGGCACGCTTCCCGTGTAAATACAGGCATGTCCGGCGGCTGTTACCGTTGGACAATATGGAATAAATGTATTTTCACAATTAAAACCTTGGTTTAATAATCGTTTAAATCCATCGTTTGAATACCTATCGTAATATCGATATAAAAAATCCCAACGCATTTGGTCTATTACAATTCCAACAACTAATTTTGGACGATTTAAAGTTTGTTTATTTAGGATTGTTTTAGGTTGAGCTATTGCATTTAAAAATGAACTTAAAAGTATAAAAATGCCAACTATTTTTTTCATAAATAAAAATTTTATGCAAGTTATGAAAAGTCAAGAATTTTGAAGATTTACATCTGTGATTTTTTTGTGTTATTTTAAATTCAAATTTTAACGTATCAATTTCATATCAAATATAATTCTTTATCTTTGTTGATATGGCTGGGAATACATTTGGCGAACTCTTTCGTATTACTACATTTGGCGAAAGTCATGGTGTGGCTTTAGGTGTAATAATTGATGGCTGTCCTGCTGGATTAAAAGTGGATACATCATTTATTCAATCGGAATTAGATAGAAGGAAGCCTGGGCAATCAAGCATTGTTACACAACGAAAGGAAGCAGACGAATTTGAAATACTTTCCGGAATTTATGAAGGTGTTACTCAAGGCACGCCTATTGGAATTATAATTAGAAATGAAGATCAGAAATCAAAAGATTACGACCATATAAAAGACAATTATAGACCTTCTCATGCTGATTTTACGTACGATGTAAAATATGGTACACGTGACCATCGAGGTGGTGGACGAAGTTCAGCACGCGAAACAGCTGTACGTGTAGCTGCTGCAGCAATCGCTAAAATGCTTTTACAACATTATGGCATTACAGTTCAAGCGTACGTTTCTAAAGTAGGTTCAATTGCTTTAGAAAAAAATTATGATAAGTTGGATTTATCTAAAACAGAAGATAATATAGTACGTTGTCCGGATGCAGAAACTGCAGTTAAAATGATAGAACTTATTAAGCAGGTTAAAAAAGAGGGTGATACGATTGGTGGTTTTGTTTCTTGTGTTATTTCAGGTGTTCCAGCGGGTTTAGGTGAGCCGGTTTTTGATAAATTACATGCTGATTTAGGGAAGGCTATGTTGAGCATTAATGCAGCAAAAGGCTTTGAATATGGCAGTGGTTTTGAAGGAACTACTTTGCGTGGTTCACAACATAATGATGAGTTTTATATTTCAACGAAAAATGAGATTAAGACAAAAACAAATCATTCCGGTGGCATACAAGGAGGCATTAGTAATGGGATGGATATTTATTTCAATGTAGCTTTTAAGCCAATCGCTACAATTATGCATGAACAACCTTCCATCGATAAATTTGGAAATACAACATCCGTAACTGGACGTGGCAGACATGATCCTTGTGTATTGCCTCGCGCCGTTCCGATAGTTGAAGCCATGGCTGCATTGGTAATTGCCGACCATCTATTACGGAACAGAAGTAGTAAAATATAAGAGCTAGTTATTTCAAATTTCTCTATTTTTAGACATAAAAAAAACTCGCCTAAGCGAGTTTTTTTATTTAAGATAATTAGAGAATATTTTGTTTCCTTTAAAAGTTCTTGATAATGGCTTCACCAAATTCAGAACATTTAAGCAACGTTGCACCTTCCATTAATCGTTCAAAATCATACGTAACCGTTTTTTGTGTAATAGCAGCTTCCATACCTTTAATGATTAAGTCGGCTGCTTCTTGCCATTCCATAAATTCGAGCATCATCACACCTGATAAAATAACGGAACTTGGATTTACTTTATCTTGATTTGCATATTTTGGAGCCGTGCCATGTGTCGCTTCAAAAATGGCCATACCTGTAATGTAGTTGATATTTGCACCAGGTGCAATACCAATTCCACCTACTAAGGCAGCCAGTGCATCTGAAATATAATCGCCATTTAAGTTTAATGTAGCCACTACATCATATTCATTTGGACGTAAAATGATTTGTTGTAAGAAGTTGTCCGCAATGGCATCTTTGATAATTAATTTTCCTTCTTCTACCGCCTTTTTCATGGCTGCTTTTGCTTCTTCCGGTCCTTCTTCTGCTAAAATGAAATCATATTGATTCCAAGTGAACACTTTATCTCCATATTCACGTTCAGCTAATTTATAACCCCATTCTTTAAATTTACCTTCGGTAAATTTCATGATATTTCCTTTGTGAACTAAGGTTAATGATTTTCTTTTTTGTGCTAATGCAAAGTTGATTGCCGAACGAACTAAACGCTCAGAACCTTCTAATGAAACCGGCTTAATACCAATTGATGATGATTCAGGAAAACGAATTTTATCACCTACATTCATTTCTTTTTGAAGAAAATCAATTATTTTTTTGCATTCAGGTGTTCCTTGTAGCCATTCGATACCTGCATAGATATCTTCTGTGTTTTCACGGAAAATAATCATGTCCACTTGTTCTGGTACTTTTGAGTTAGAAGGAACTCCATCAAAGTAACGAACCGGACGAACACATGCGTATAAATCTAATAATTGACGAAGTGCAACATTCAATGAGCGGATTCCACCGCCAACAGGAGTTGTTAAAGGACCTTTGATGGCAATTAAATTTTCTTCAATTACTTTTAACGTTTCATCAGGTAACCAAGAACCTGTTTGTTTATATGCTTTTTCGCCTGCTAATACTTCTTTCCAATGTATTTTTTTAGAGCCTTTATATGCTTTTTCCACGGCCGCATCTAATACTCGTACTGATGCACGCCAAATGTCGGGTCCTATTCCATCTCCTTCTATAAACGGAATAATAGGTTCATTAGGCACTTGTAAGTGTCCATCTTTCATATAAATTTTTTCTGCTGACATATCTTATAATTTAATCTTTTAAAATAGTTTAGTTTAATTTAAAATACGAAAATGAAAATAATTTTTAATCTTGGTATTTATGAAATGCAAATATAATCAATATTCACCTCTTTAACATAAACTTTACAGAATATGTTCATCAAAATTCCGATTTTACATAAAATTTGGTATCTAAAAATAGATATTTAGTTGTTGTAACAAGTAAATTGATTTTATGTATATAAGACGATGTTTCATTTTTTTCATTTTTTTCTTTGTGCAAGGAGTTTCATTTTCACAAACACTTAAAATTTTGGAGTGGAATATATTTATGATTCCACCAATTATATTTAAATCATGTCAAGCGGAACGAACTGAATTGATAGCTGAATATATTTTACAGTTAGCACCGGATATCCTCGTATTGGAAGAAGCCTTTTTGAAATCCTCAAGAAAAGTGCTTATGGATAAAGTGAATAAAAATTATCCTTATTCCACAAAAATTACCCCAAGAGGATTTTTTAAAACGAATAGCGGGCTTTGGGTATTGAGTAAATATCCTATAAAAAATCAACATTTTATGACCTATAAGAAGAAAAAAGGCACGGATCGATTTGCTAGAAAAGGTGCGTTATATGTTGAAGTAGAAATAGGAAACAAGCCTTTTCAACTCATTGCAACGCATGCTCAAAGTTTTACTAAATTTGCAGCTACACGTGAAAAACAGTTTAAACAGTTAAAGAATAAACTTGCAGATATATATTTTCAAGATTCCATACCACAAATTATATTAGGTGATTTAAATGTGAATTTTTTTGATAGCACAGAATATCAAAAGATGATTGATGTTTTAGATGTATTACCGATTTCATTAAGTGGTGAAAAATACAGTTGGGATGGCAGTAAAAACGAGTTAGCCTATCAGTTTTTTACTCATGACACTGAAACTTTAGATTATATTTTATTAAGAAAACAACATGCTTCAAGTGTATCTGTTATTTCAACTGAAATCCTTAATTCTAAGCAACCTACTTCATACTGTACAAAAGGATTTATACATTTATCGGATCATCATCCTTTAATGTCAATAATTAAATTGAAATAAAAATATCCGCTTTAATAATTAAACAAGGGTCCATTTAGAATTGAATATTGAAATTAGTATCTTTATCCCATGCAAAATCCGAATTTAGATGCTACTGGCGATTATTTATCCAAGACAGAAAAAGAATTGGAAAAAGTGTTGCGTCCACAAGCATTTGAACAGTTTTCAGGTCAGCCTCAAATTATTGAAAATTTAAATGTTTTTATACAAGCTGCCAAACAACGAGACGAAGCATTGGATCATGTATTATTGCATGGACCACCTGGATTAGGAAAAACTACCTTGTCGAATATTATTGCAAATGAATTAGGCGTAGAACTTAAAACCACTTCCGGTCCAGTTTTAGAAAAACCCGGTGATTTAGCCGGTTTGCTGACTAATTTACAACCGAATGATGTTTTATTTATTGATGAAATACATCGATTAAATACTACCGTTGAAGAATATTTATATTCGGCAATGGAAGACTATAAAATTGATATCATGATTGATAGCGGACCAAGTGCACGTAGCATTCAAATTAGTTTAAATCCATTTACTTTAATTGGTGCTACCACTCGCTCCGGATTGTTGACAGCTCCTTTGCGCGCTCGTTTTGGTATTACATTTAGGTTGGAATATTATAATGCTGAGGTATTGAAAAAAATCATCAAACGTTCTTCTTATATTTTAAATACAGAAATTGATGAAAAAGGGGCTTCTGAAATTTCGAAACGAAGTAGAGGAACTCCTCGAATTGCCAATGCACTATTGCGACGTGTACGTGATTTTGCTCAAATTAAAGGCAACGGAAAAATTGATTTAGAAATTGCAAAATATGCTTTGTCGCAATTGAATGTCGATGAGAATGGATTGGATGAAATGGATAATAAAATATTGTCTGCCATTATAGAAAAATTTGGTGGTGGTCCGGTAGGAATAACGACAATAGCAACTGCAGTAGGTGAAGAAAGTGGCACTATTGAAGAAGTATATGAACCATTTTTAATACAAGAAGGATATATAAAAAGAACACCTCGTGGACGTGAAGCTACCGCTAAATCGTATCTACATGTAGGTAAGATACCACCTGCCCAAACGGGTTCACTCTTTTAATTTTTATATGAAAAATATATTATATTTAGTCTCATTTGTGTTTGTTTTTGAAAGTTGTAATTTTAAAAATCAAACTTCAAAAAAAAATGCAGAGGTGTCTTCTTCCGTTGTTGAAAGTAAAATGATGGACAACAATAAAACACGTATTGATACATTTCATTTTAAAGGAATTGGTACCGAACCATTTTGGAGTTTTTATATACATCAAGATACTTTTATGTTTACACAATTACAAGATAAAATTGATACCACTTATTTTACTTTGCAACACATAGTACAAACACCTACATCATATAGTTTGGAGCTAAAAGATGAACAAAATAAAATGGGGAAATTAGAAATTATAAAACAAAATTGTTCCGATGGTATGAGTGATAATTTGTATATTTTTAAAGTAACATTTACTCACAATAATAATTTGCTAAATGGTTGCGGACAACTTTTAAATTAATTTATCTTATGGAAGAATATCTAGTTAAAATCGGCACCTATTTCAATCAGTTTGATGTGGATTTGGCCAAATTCAAATTAGAAGAAAATGGAATTTTTGCATTTATAAGAAATGAGAATGTTGCTCAATTGCAATTTGGAATGGCTCATTTTGAATTATTAGTTTATGAAACAGATAAAACCAATGCATTAAAAATATTAGAAGTAGAACCATAATTATGGTTTGTTTTTTTGCGTTTACACTTCTTCTTTGTTTTCTTTTTGATTTTGTTGTTTTTTGAGACATCAATATCGGATGTATTTACGTCTTTTTTTTGCGTTTTGTTGATGGTTTTCTTTGTATTAGAATTGCGTATGTATGCCTCATTTTTCCAACTATTTACTACATTGGGAAATCCAATTTTTGATTGATAATTTTTATTAATTAAGCTAGCTTCCTTTACACTACCATTTTGTTGTTTCCCTTTGATGTTATTAGCAAATTCTAATTGATTTCCATTTAAATTAAATAAGCCTTTTAAAATTCCTGCGCCTGTAATTTCATTGGCAATAAAGCTCATGTTTTCACCGGCATTTTCATTCATTACAATGCCATAATTTTCTATTCTATTTCTGAAAAATAAATTAAGTGGACCATTAATTCCATGTGAATTATCTATCACAATATTTTGAACGATATTCCCTTCAAATAAATTTGCATAAGGATAATTGCCATGCAATACTATATCACCTGCTGCGCTTGATGGCAACCATGTTTCTGTCCAATATGGATTGTACGAATAGTTATATGCAATTACATTTCCGTTTGCTTCTGCTTGTAATAAAAAGGAATGTCGCAGGTGTTGTACTATATTATCAAAAATAAAATTATTTCCGGCACCCAACTGCAATACTACACCATAGGCTTTTCCACCACTACCATAATCAAATGCATCGTGCAAATAATTTCCGGCAACTGTTATGTTTGCAGCACTTTGCAGGTTAATGTGTGCGAAATTTGTATTTTCTGATTCAACACCTTTCACCCAACAATTTACAGCATAATTTAAAAAAATATTTGAAGTTTGATTTGAAGTGGCATCTTGTCTCTTGATTTTTAAATCTTCAATTCCTACATTTTCAATCGGATTTATTTTTACTAATATTGGCTGATTGGCAATTGGAAAATCCAGTCGCAATGGATGTTCTAATAGTATTTCATTTCCATTTATTTGCTTAATTTTTTCAATTTGAAAAAAAGAATTATACGCCCAATTAGACGCTAATAGATGATTGGCTGTTTGTTTTACAAGTACGTAATCGCCTGCTTTAAATTCGGCGGTAGATTTTATTTTAATTGATTGACTATTTTTGCTTGTACCTAAAATAATAGGAGATGTCGTTATACTTGTTTTTCCTTGTATGGAAATGAGATCGTTATTGCCGCCTAAATTAAATTCAAAAATTGTTTTATCGCTTCCTTTTCCTTTTATCACCACATTTGATGAAATAGATATTCCTTTCTTAAACGTATATATTCCTTCGTTGAAAATAATTTCTCCTTGTTTTCCATTTAAGGATTGTATTGCTTTTTGCAAAATAATTGAATTGTCGAAAGTAGAAATATTTGCTTTACCACCTAGTTCTGAAATGTTTAATTGTTGAATGGGTTTTGTATTTATAGCAGTTGCACCTACAGTACTCCAATCTGTCAGTTGCTTTATATCCAATGCAAAAACAAATGTATTCAACAAAAAAAGACAAGTAAACGTAAAGGAAGTAGATAATTTACACATAATTTTTTTAGATTATGTAATCTATTTCAAAAATTGTACCATATAATTGTATTGATTTAAATCAAATAATGCATTTTTTTTACAATTTCTTAATTTTTAACTTGACAATGTATTCATGTTATGCTAATATTGTATTGTAAACCCTTAACTAATAAAAACGAGAAACATAAAAATGACCCAGCAACCCATTTATTTTTTATAGGCATTCTTAGTTTCTGCAATTTATTCGTTAATTAATTTTTATAACATTTAAACCTTAGTTATGAAACATTTATTAAACAAAACCATGTTGCTCAGTATTGTATTTATTGCATACGTAGGCACAACATTTGCACAAAGTGATTTATTAGCAGAAAACGTAAGTATGTCAGCTAGTACTTTTGCCAATTTCCAAAATGAAGATAAAATTACTTTTAGCGATTTGATTCAGCAAAAGAACAAAACACAACTTACCGTAAATACTTCCACGCCTACAACTATACAGGTTAAATACTTCAATATTTCTGGAAATATGGCAAAGCAAGAAACGGCTAGCTTAAATAAAGGCTTAAACGAAGTTGATGTAAACTTAGACAATTTAGCTAATGGAGTTTATATGGTTCAATTTTATACAACACAAGGAAGTGTTGTTAGAAGAATCGTAAAAGATTAGTCGAATAAATTACATATAATACTAAGGAGATATTTAATATTTGGTTTATTCTATAAGAAATAAACGATCACCTCGACACTTTTCGGAAAAAATAGGTCTGTGTATGCAGACCTATTTTTTATTTGCCTTCAAGTTTGTATGCCTTATAAATAAAAAAAAATCCCGAAAATTTTTCGGGATTTTTTTTATTATGATTATGTCTATTTTGAAGATTTAACCAACTCTTTAATACGAGCAGCTTTACCTTTTAATTCTCTAATGTAGAAAATTTTAGCTCTGCGAACTTTACCAATTTTATTCACTTCAATCTTGTCGATATTTGGTGATAATAAAGGGAAAATACGTTCCACGCCAACGCCGTTAGAGATTTTACGAACGGTGAATGTTTGCGTAGCACCTGTACCTTTTCGTTCGATTACATCACCACGGAACAACTGAATACGCTCTTTTGAACCTTCAATGATTTTGTAGTGTACACTTATGTTGTCGCCTGCTTTGAAGTCAGGAATTTCTTTTGTTTCTGTTAATTTTTTAGTTAATTCTTTAACCTTTTCCATGGTGTAAATTTTTAGCGTGTGCAAAGATACTTAATTTTTTACAGAAATCAATGTTATTTAATCGTTTTCTAATAAATCCGGACGACGTTGTTGCGTTCGCTCCAAGGCTTGTTGGTGTCGCCATTCATGAATGAGCTTGTCGTTGCCAGAAAGTAGTACGTCAGGTACTTTCCAACCGTTAAAATTGGATGGTCTTGTGTAAACAGGTGGCGAAAGTAAATTATCTTGAAAGGAGTCACTCAAAGCGGATGTTTCATCGTTTAAAACGCCTGGAATTAAACGTCCGATAGTATCCACCAAAACAGCTGCGGGCAATTCGCCACCGGAAAGCACATAACTTCCAATAGAGATTTCCATCGTGATGATGTGCTCGCGCAAGCGTTCGTCAATGCCTTTGTAGTGTCCACATAATAGGATTATATTTTCTTTTAAAGAAAGCGTATTTGCTATTTTTTGCTCTAAAAGTTTGCCGTCAGGCGTCATAAAAATAATTTCATCATAGTTTCTTTCACTTTGTAATTTTTCAATGCAAGAGAGAATGGGTTCAATAGCCATAACCATGCCGGCACCGCCACCAAATGGATAATCATCGATTTGTTTAAACTTTTTTTTAGAGTAATCGTGAAGGTTATGGACTTTAATTTCTAGTAAATTCCTTTCTTGAGCTCGTTTTATAATGGAATGAGCAAAAAAGCTTTGCAATAAATCAGGAACAGCAGCAAGGATGTCGATTCTCATGGTTAATTATTTATAGATAAATATCTAAAAAACCATCGGGTAAGTTTATTTCGACGGTTTTCTTTTTAGTGTCAATTTTCTTGATTAAATCTTCGTGTAATGGAATTAAAATTTCTTTATTTTCTTTTAATACTTGTGCTAAAAATTGAAATGGCATTTCTATTATTTTCTCAATTTTTCCAATGTTACCTACTTTTTCATCTAGGATGTCGAAGCCTATCATTTCGTCGTATTCATTGCCGTCTAATATTTCAGTTAAGTCATCCTCTTTGGCAAAAATTTCTTTGCCTTGTATTTTTTGCGCTTTTTCTTTGCTGTCAATATCTTCTAAAAGTAGAATAGCTTGAGCATCAGAATTAATATCTTTAGATTGAATAAAATAGGGAAGTTGATTAATGAAAATGGCATTTATTTCTTCAAAATCATGCATGTAAAATTCATCGATGAATACTTTTAAATGCCCTTTAAAGCCATGTGTTTTTAATACTTTTCCTATTTTTATTAATTCCATTTTTTAGACGTATTTTCAGTTAATGTGATATCAAAAGATAAAAAAAATCCCGACGTAAAAGTCGGGATTTTATGCTATAAAATAAAATGAATTATTCAGCTGTTTCTGTCGGTGTTTCTGTAGCTTCTGTTGGTGTTTCTGTCGCTACTTCTTCCGTTGTTTCTTCTACAATCACTTCTTTCACTTTTGCAGGTGTATTGATGATTGCTTGTAACGTTTCTTTTTTCTTAGTATCAGCTTTTGATTTGTGGTCTAATACTTTGCCTTCTTTTTGAGCAGCCCATTCGATGAATTTTGTTTCCACATCTTCCGCTTTTACAACGCCCAATTTAACGCCACGCAATAAATGTTTTTTGTAGTAAGCTCCTTTGTAAGAGAGAATAGCTTTAACGGTTGTAGTTGGTTCAGCACCATTTTGTAACCATTTTACGGCTTTCTCCATGTCTAAAATAATTGTAGCCGGAACTGTAGTTGGGTTGTAAGTGCCCACTTGGTCGATGTACTTACCATCTCTTTTTGCACGACTGTCAGCTGCTACGATTTTGTAGAAAGGTGCGCCTTTTGAGCCATGTCTTTGAAGTCTTAATCTTGTTGCCATATTGAAATATGTTTTAGTTTTTTAGTCCTGTTTTATCAAAAAATGATATTCAGGTTTTGAAAAATGAACAGCAAAGATACATTTTTTTTATGGTTTCCCAAATTTCATGAATGAAAATGACATAAACTTAAAATTAAAGCAGTGTAGTGCATTTATGCAATTTCGTTTTCTACTAATTTATAACCTTGCCCATGGATATTTAGTATTTGTAAGCGCTCGTCGTCTTTAATGTATTTTCTAATTTTAGAAATAAACACATCCATGCTTCGCGCGGTGAAATAGCTATCATCTTGCCATACGTGTTTTAAAGCCAATTCGCGTTCTAATATTTGATTTTTCTTTTCAAAGAATAAACGTAGTAATTCGTTTTCTTTAGTGGTGAGTTTTATTTCACTTCCTTTTACGTTTATTTTTTGATTTTTATAATCTAAAATACAATCGCCGGCTCTGTATTCGTCTAGTGCAACTTGTACGTCGTGTTTTTCGGTTCGCCTTAAAATAGCATGCATTTTAAGTTCTAGTATTTCCATGCTAAATGGTTTCGTAATATAATCATCAGCGCCAATGGTTAATCCTTTAATTTTGTCTTCCTTCAGTGATTTTGCTGTTAAGAAGATAATTGGAATTTCTTTGTCTTCTTTTCTTATTTCTTCTGCAACAGTGAATCCGTCTTTTTTGGGCATCATGACATCTAACAATAATATATCGTAGCTGTTTTTTCTAAATGCGAAAAGTCCTTCCACACCATCGCGTTTTAAATCTACTTCAAAGTTTTTATGTTTTAAATATTCTTGTAAAAGCATTCCTAAATTTGGATCATCTTCTACCAATAATACTTTCTTTTTAATTTCTGTGTTCATGAGTATTGAATTATAGGTGGTTAAATATTAATTTAAATAGTTTGGAATTTGGATACTAAATGTTGAGCCTTCTTTTGGTTTGCTTTCTACCCAAACCTTTCCTTCGTGTTTGTCAATGATGGATTGAACATAACTCAAGCCTAAGCCAAATCCTTTGGTATCGTGTACATTGCCTTTTGTAACTCTATAAAATTTTTCAAATATTTTTTGTTGTTCATCTTTTGATAATCCAACGCCATTATCTTTTATGTCAATTTGTATGCCTGTTGTAGTGTTAAAAGTGTTAATTTTGATTAAAGGAACTTTGTCATTGTATTTGATGGCATTGTCAATTAGATTATTGATAGCTGCCGTAAAATGCATTTCATCTATTTTATAGATATAACTTGTTGCGTTTAGGTTTAGTTCAAATTTTCCATTTAATTCTTCCAAAATAAGTTGAAATCTATTAGTTGTCGTTTTAATAATTTCATGCACATCTCTATCTTCTAAGTTGAGTTGCAGTTCGCCTTTTTCCAAACGTGCTATTTGTAATACTTGCTCTACGTGGTTGTACAATCGTTTGTTTTCGTCAAAAATGATTCCAGCGTATTTAGCTCTATTTTCTTTAGATTCAGAAATAGAATTATCTTTCAGCATTTCACTGGCAATAGAAATGGTAGCAATTGGCGTTTTTAATTCATGCGTCATATTGTTGATGAAATCCGTTTTCATATCGGACAACTTTTTTTGTCTGAAAATTATTTTAAACGATAAATAGAAGGCAAGCACGACCATTAAAAAGAAAAAGGTGGACGAAGCAATCATAGGTGTGATGGAAGAATAAAGGAATTTTTTCTTTTCAGTTAATAATAGTTTTAATGTTTTATTTTCATCAAACATACTCCGCCTGAATAATTTTACAGAATATGGTGATTTGTATAATTCTGATAATGGAGCATTTTTAGACAATAACACAAAATTATTAGTCGTGTATTCTGTAATTCCATACTTAAATTTAGTATGAATGCCATGTGCTTGTAAGGTTTCTTTTATAAGTTGATTAAGCTTAGAAGTATCTAAAATTTCTGAAATAGGTTGTAAGCTGGTCATTTGCTGTACCATAAATTCTTGTAGATTGTCCACTTCGCTAGGAAATTCTTCCGTTGGATTTGGATAGTTAAAAAACGAATTATTTTCTTTAAAAGGTACTTGATTTTGCAGCTGTGCAGGTTCCAATGTTTCTATTTCATCCGAATATGCTTCGTCTTCTGCCATATTCGACATTTCAATGATGATTTCGCCATCTGCATTTGTATGTATTCTTTGGTTTTGTAGTAATTTACTTACAATGGGTTTATACGATAAATCTTCTATTTTTAAAGAGATTTCATTTAAACTTTCAAAAACTGCTTTGTCAAAATCTTGTTCACGTGATTTAACAGCACCTTTAAGCCAAAATAACTGTACAGCACCGATTCCAAATAATCCGAGAAATATTAATATAGATGTAAATAGGATGAGTTTTTTATTCACAAACTAAAATTACAACGACTTCATATTGCAAAGTGTTAATATTGCTTAAATAGTTAAATTTTTAATATTAATTAGGCGTTTGAGCAGTCGTATTTATGCTTTTGTGGGCTTCTTCTAATTTTTTATCAATTTGTCCGGTGAGAAAATGGAAGTACATTACAAAATCTGAACCTAAACTATAGATAGGATATTGAAAAGTTGCCGGTTTGTTTTTTTCAAATACAAAATGACCCAACCATGCGAATCCATATCCAACAATGGGTAAAAAAAAGAGTAGTTTAGCGTTTTCTGTATATATTGAAGCTGCAATAACTACGAGCAATCCTGTGGTGCCTATGTAATGCGTTAAACGACAAATAGGTTGGCTGTGCTCGGTTAAATAATAAGGATAAAAACTCCAAAAACTTTTGTATTTTCTTTCCATTTTGATTGATTTACATATAAAGCTAATCATAATTTAGATATAATACAAAATGGATGTATCGACAGGAGTATCTTTCTGTATTTTTGTACCATGAAATTTAGTAGCAAGGCCTATGTACAAATGAATATTGCCACTTTTTTGTGGGGTTTGACTGCTATTTTAGGAAAAGTTATTTCGATTTCTGAGTTTTCCTTGGTTTGGTATCGTGTGTTTATGGTTACCGTAAGCATGTTGCTACTTCCTAAAATGATTCAACATGTAAAAAAAATAGATAAGAAAACATTTTTGATAATTAGTGCAATTGGGATTTTATTAGCATTACATTGGATTGCATGGTATGGTTCCATCAAACATTCCAATGCATCCATAGCGGTGAGTTGTATTGCTATTGTTAGTTTGTTTGTAGCTCTTTTAGAACCAATCATTCTAAAAACGAAATTCGATAAATTGAATTTAATTTTAGGCATTAGTGTAATTCCCGGAATTTTACTCATCAACCAATCTTTAGATATCCATTACCGTAAAGGTTTGTTGCTCGGAATTTTGGCGGCTTTTTTGGCGGCTTTATTTAATATATATAATAAAAAGTACACGCAAGAAATTGCACCTAATACGATTACTTTTGTTCAAATGTTGAGTGCTTGGTTATTTATGAGTTTATTATTGCCTTTTTATATAAAATTTAATCCTGGTGCATTTCATTTGCCGAACGTGCAAGACTTTTTTTATCTTATCATACTTTCGGTATTTTGTACAGCCATTCCATATAATTTGTTTTTATATGCCTTAAAAGCAAGTGATGCATTTACCACTTCATTAATTAATAATTTGGAACCTATTTATGGAATTATTTTGGCAGCTATTTTATTGGGCGAAAATGAAGAATTAACATGGCAGTTTTATTTAGGTTCGTTTATAATATTGGTTGCTGTGTTTATGCACGCAGCCATTAGCCATCACAAAAACAATAAAAAATTAAGATAGATTAAGAGTGGTCTGTAGTTTTAGATTGAAATTTAAATTGTTTATTTCGTACATAAACCACTTTTTCTACCGCAGCAACGATTTCTCCCGCTTCAGTTACAATATTTGTATGAAAAGTAAAATTACCTTTTCCGTTTTCATCTACCATTTTTTTTATTTCAGCAATTTTATCTAATGAAATTTCAAAAGTGGCTAAAACGGTTTTCTTTTCTGCTTTAATAAAATTAATAGAAGCGGATTTATCCCAAACTATATAGTCTTTGCCTAAGTGTTCCATTAAAATAAACATATAGAACGGATCGCACATGCTGTACAATGAACCACCGAAATGTGTGCCAACGGCATTCCTATTATACCAATGCATCTTCATTTGAGAAGTAATTTTAGTAAACGCTTCATTTACGTATTTGATACTGATGCCAGCTCCTAAATAAGATGGATAAAATTTTATTAGATTGGTAATGCTTCTTAATGTCATGGATATATAATAATTATGCTTATTTTCACCGAAAATAGTTTTTGATGCGAACTTTTTACTGTTTCTCTATTTTATTAAAATTTAAACAATTATTTTAGCAAACAGTTTATGAAGAGAAAATCGCTTATACTTATTTTTTGCTGTATTACTTCTGTCTTGTTTGCCCAGCAACTTAATTTCCCGTTGAATTACGAAATGCAAAATCGTTTAGAAAGATATCTATCTACTTCTTCTAGATTTATAACAGCCTCTAAGCCATATAATATGGCAGAAGTACAAGCTGCTATCACCGATTCAGCGATGCAAGAATTGGGTTTTGATACGGATTCTTCAAAAAATGGGTTTAAGTTCGGTATTCTAAAAGGTGATTTATTATCGGTTTCTGCCAAACGCAAGAAATTCTATTTTGCGCTTAATCCCATTTTAGATATGCAGTTTGGGTATGACATTAATAGTAAAAAAATGCGTTATACCGTTGGTTATGGAGCTCGATTGGATGCTAACTTGGGTCGTAAAGTTTCCCTTTCTTTTACTTATCAAGGCGTTACCGAAGACTATTTGCAGCAAGTGAGTAACTATGCCGTTCAATATGGTGTTTTAGCGGGCTATCGAAAAGCCGGATTTAAAGGAAATAGATTAAATTCTCATTTGTTTTCAGGCTATTTGTCGTATTCTCCTAATAAACATTTTAATTTTCAAATTGGGAACGATAAGCAATTTTTTGGTGAAGGCTATCGTTCTTTATTTTTAAGCGATAATGCGTCAAACACACCTTATATAAAATTAACAGCCAATTTTTGGCGAATTAAATATACTTGCTTGTACAACATCATGCGATATGCACCAGTTGATGGATTTAATGTAAGCAATGATGTTTCTAAATTCCGAACTAAATATGCTACTTTTCATTTAATTTCAGTGGATGTGGCAAAATGGATGCAGTTCACATTTTTCGAAGGTGTAACTTGGTACAAAGGCGATTCTACTCGGAGACGAGGCATCGAATTTAGCTATCTAATACCAATGGCATTTATTCGTCCAGTGGAATTTGCATTAGGTTCACCAGATAACGTAGTGTTAGGAATTGGTATGAAATTTAAAGCATCTCCTAAAAATATTTTCTATACTCAAATTATGTTAGATGATATGGACGTAGCAGCTGCACGTAAAGGAAAAGGGTTTTATAGAACGAAAGTGGCCGCACAATTCGGATTTAAATCATTCGATATTTTTAAAGTTAAACATTTAGATTTCCAAACCGAGCTAAATATCGTTCGTCCATTTGTGTATGCACATAAAGCACCGGAACAAAGTTATACAAATTTCAATCAAGCCTTAACGCATCCTTTAGGTGCAAATTTTTTAGAATCAATTACTTTTTTAAATTTTTGGCATAAACACTGGACAGCTTCTGCTAAATTCCAATATGTAGCACAAGGTTTAGACAATACCTATCAACATCAAGGCAGCAATATCTTTGTTTCCGATTATTTAATTGCGCCCATTTTGGGAACGGCTTACGGGAACACATTTCTAAAAGGTAAACGTACGAATATCATAAATGTAGAGGCACGTGGTGGTTATTTAATTAATCCAAAAATAAACTTATCTGCGGAAGCATTCATCAATTATAGATACCAAAAAACAGGCAACATCAAACAACAGAATACTTATTTCGGTATTAGCTTACGCACCAATCTTTTTAATAGATATACTGATTTCTAAAAAAATATTTTTCCATTTTTTATGGAATTTTCTGCATTTTGACTCTTTATATGAAATGAATGAAGAGATACTCTACGGAATTGCTTTAAGTTTACTAAAAGGAATAGGTGATGTTAATGCAAAAACACTCATCAGCCATGCCGGAAGTGCCAGTGCGTTATTTAAAATGAGTAGTACTAAATTGCAAAAAATAAATGGCATTGGACCCAAAACAGCAGAATTATTTAAAGATACTTTAAGCGCTTTACAACGAGCCGAAACAGAACTGAAGTTTATAGAAAAAAATAAAATTGATGTCTTATTTTATTACGATAAACGATATCCGAAACGACTGTTAAACTGTACGGATTCACCGCTTTTTATTTTTTCCAAAGGTACTGTAGATTATAATAGAGAACGATTCGTTAATATTATTGGCACACGTAATAGCACTGATTACGGAAATGAAATTACAGAGAAATTAGTTGCACATCTTTCCAACTATAACGTGCATTTAGTGAGTGGATTGGCGTATGGCATTGATATTTGTGCTCATAAAGCTGCATTGAAATATGATATGCAAAACATAGCAGTATTAGCACATGGATTAGATAAAATTTATCCATTTCAACATCGTCAAATTGCAGAACGATTGCAACAAAATGGAGCAATTGTGTCAGATTTTTTGAGCAATACGAAACCGGATAAACAAAATTTTCCATGTAGAAATAGAATTGTTGCTGGTATGAGTGATGCTACAATTGTGGTGGAATCTGCCATTACTGGTGGTGCATTAATTACCGCAGAAATCGCTAATTCGTATAATAGAGATGTGTTTGCATTTCCAGGCAGAACTACGGATAATTTCTCTCAAGGTTGTTTACAACTAATCAAAAACAATAAAGCAAATTTAGTTTCCTCACCTGAAGATATTATACAATTTATGAATTGGGATTTAGATCATGTAGGTCCACCAATTAATATGATTCAAGCCCAATTATTTTTAGAATTAAACGAGCACGAGCAATTGATTTATGATTATATCAAGCAATGTGAAAAAATTTCTATCGATGATATATACTTAAAAACAAACATTCCTCAAAGTGCCGTTTCGGCATATTTGCTCCAATTAGAATTAAAAGGAATTATTGGTGCCTTACCTGGTAAATTTTTTAAAGCAATCTAATTAATAGAAAATCATACTAAATAGCCATTACCAACAAATTGGTATTTTGCAGATTATTCGTTAATGCAATGCTAAATTTAACTTCTGTAATATAACACGTCATTCAACAAACCTACATTTGCATATAAATACTACTATGCAAAAACGAAACTATAAAAGAGTAGATAAAAACCTTGATGGAACATTTTCCTATAAAACAATCGATATCGACTCGTACGATATTTTTGAAGAACCTTTAGAAATTATAGTTACCAATATAAATTACTTGTCAGAAATGGGAGATATCCTTAATAATTTAGGATATGTGCACGATACTAACTATTTTTTCCATCAATGTAGAGATATCATTTCTGTACCTGAAAAACACATTAACAATAAAGGTCAAGGAAAATTTGCCTTTCAAGCTTATTTTCACAATTTTCCGGATTCAGTTTTATCCATTAATAAAGATGCATTAGTAGTGATCGTGTTGCATCCACAAAAATTAAATGAACAAGGTAAACGAGAATATAATGTTGTTGGGTATATACATGTAAATTTAATGGATGTCCACGTAGAAGGAGAACGTTATGATGCCTATTATTATAATATGCTTCGAGTGAGTGAGCGCGTGGAAGAAAACAAAAAAATCTATCGACGCAAAAAAATATTTACATTGATGTTTAGCATTATGCATAGCATAGTAGGTGTGGAGGAAAATGTCGCATTTACTTATGGTGCGATGGGCAAAGAGAACCAAGCCATCAATGAAGCATTGGAGTTGAACACAAAGCTTTATGAAAAACATTATGAAAAATGGGCTTTCATTAACAATACAAAAATTAATAAAATTTTTGGAAGTAAAACTGCTTTTAAAAAATGCATAGATATTTCTGATGATAAAGAAAAATTGATTGAATTTTATCATAAGCTAAAAGCGCAAAAGGAACATTATACTTTTTATCATTTAAAATCGGAAGAAGATTTTTTAGATACATTGGATAAAATATTTGCTTACTCAAAATCAACTCGAATATATATGGTGCCTGATGCAAATGGCAATATGGATGCCGCTTGTTTAGCTATTAATTGGGGTGAATTTTTTGCTTTTCAATTAGAAAATCCACAAGGATTATTTAAAGCAGTTGCAAAAATGAAATTGACAGATAATATTTTATATCCGATTATGATTACTGGATCTGTAGAAAATGTCGAAATATTATTAAAAGGAATTGCTTCGCATTATAATAAACAACATGGATGTAAAGTAACGAATTTAAATTCCTATGCCGGCGATCCTTACCAAAAAATAAAAAGCAGTGCGTTGAATGATGAATATTTATTTTTAATTATCTGTAATGATGTCAATAAATTAAATGCCATGAAAGAACGTTCTAAAGGAACAGATGGCAATGTAAAATTATTTATTGACGTACCTTTGTTGTAATTAAATTGCCATTTCAGGAATATCGCCTTCAATAATTAATTTACCTAAAGTTGCTTGTTGAATTTGTTCTACGCTTACACCAGGCGCACGTTCAATAAGCTTAAAACCATTGGGTGTTACTTCTAAAAAGGCTAATTCTGTAATTATTTTTTTTACACAACCAATGCCTGTTAAAGGCAAGGTGCATTTTGGTAATAATTTACTTTCGCCTGCTTTGTTTACGTGTTGCATGGCCACAATGATGTTTTTTGCCGAAGCAACTAAGTCCATGGCGCCGCCCATACCTTTCACCATTTTTCCAGGAATTTTCCAGTTGGCAATGTCACCCGTTTCAGATACTTCCATTGCGCCTAAAACGGTTAAGTCCACATGTTCACCACGTATCATGGCAAAGCTAGTTGCCGAATCAAAATAAACACCACCAGGTAACATGGTTACGGTTTGTTTTCCGGCATTTATCACATCTGCATCTTCTTCGCCACTAAATGGAAATGAACCCATGCCTAACATGCCATTTTCAGATTGAAAAGTAACATTCATCCCTTCGGGAACAAAGTTTGCTACCAACGTTGGTATTCCAATTCCAAGATTTACATAGTAACCATCTTGAAGTTCTTTAGCAATACGTCGGGCAATTCCATTTTTATCTAACATAATATTGAGATTTCAGATTTCAGAATTAAGATTTATAATTAAATATTTATCTTTCTCTTACGGTTACTTTCTCAATTCTTTTTTCATACGTAGCACCTTGGAAAATTCGTTTAATAAAAATTCCGGGTGTGTGAATTTGGTCAGGATCTAATTCGCCTGCAGGCACTAATTCTTCTACTTCTGCTATGGTGATTTTTCCGGCACCTGCCATTGGTAAATTAAAATTACGAGTCGTTGCACGATAAATTAAATTGCCGTTGGTATCGCCTTTCCAAGCTTTTATAATAGAAAAATCAGCATAAAAACGTCGTTCCATAATGTACATTTTTCCATCAAACGCACGAACTTCTTTGCCTTCTGCTACTTCAGTGCCATAGCCAGCTGGTGTAAAAAAGGCAGGAATTCCAGCGGCTGAGGCTCTGCAACGTTCGGCTAAGGTACCTTGAGGAATAAGTTCTACTTCTAATTCACCATTTAAAAGTTGTCGTTCAAATTCTGCATTTTCACCAACATAAGAGGCAATCATTTTTTTTATCTGATGGTTTTTAAGCAATAAACCTAAACCAAAATCATCCACGCCAGCATTATTGGAAATACAGGTTAATCCTGTTACGCCTTTTTTTACTAATTCTGCAATGCAATTTTCTGGCAATCCACATAACCCAAATCCACCCAAAATTAGTGTCATATTATTTTGAATGTCAAAAGTAGCATCTGCTGCATTTTTAAATACTTTACCCATGCTTTATTTTTAAAAATAAAATTAATAATTATTAGCTGTTTTCGTTTTTTGTTAACTTTTTGATTCTATTGCTTTGAAAGAATACTTGTTTACTTAATTCTTCAGCTGTAAATATTTCTTGAGCTATTGAGTTGTCTTGATTTCTTTCTTGTTTGGGTTGTTTAAAAGCAATTGCTAATTCTGAGAATTGTTGCTGTAATGCATTTAAACTCCATTGGCCAAAAACATTATGGCCGGCTTCGTACATTTGTAATTGATATTCTTCATTGGTGGTAATGTAACCATTGTATTCATTGGAATATGGACACAGAACAACGTAATCAATTCCTTTATTTTTTAAACTATCTTCCAGCGTTTTTTTTAACCGCCACGATGCTACGGTGGTAATTTCAAATGGAAAGGCACAAATTCCGATAGTTCCAATTTTTAGAATTTGTAATGTTAGCACTTGAGGTGTCCAAGGATGGGAAGAATCAAAACCACCTTGTTTGGCAACTTTTTTAATATTTAGAATCATTTCATCTACAAAGCCAGGAAGTGGAATTTTTTCAGCTGTAAAATTACCTAAAAACGTACGTTCACCACTAGCAACGCCAATATCTTTAACAGATTGTGCTCTATTTTTTCTGTAAATAAATTGTTCGTATTCACCACCATTTTTCACCGCATTTTTAAGCTCTTTTTTTCTAGTACTTCTAGCTATTTTTCTAGCTATTTTCCCTAAAAACAAGGGTAATCCTGGTCCATCCATAAGTGATCCTTCTAAAAATGCCACACCCATACACGATGGACTTGTAACACATTGTTCTATACCATTGGTGAAATTGGGATGAATATTTAAATGGCTAAAATCAACCAAAACAGAAATACTATCAATCGTTTCATCTTTGATTTCTGTGGTTGATTGTTTTATAATTTCTTTGGCTTTTTCATATTGTAAATTGCCATTAAATTTGGAACTTTTTAAATCATCAGGGAAATAGCCTTCCCATTTTCCGCGA
Organism: Chitinophagales bacterium; assembly: GCA_017984135.1. GTDB lineage: Bacteria > Bacteroidota > Bacteroidia > Chitinophagales > JADIYW01 > JADJSS01. The sequence goes on from JAGNZZ010000002.1 coordinate 107,203, forward strand.
GTTGCCGGTAATTTTGAATTATAGTTTACGCGTGCTGAAACATCGCCACATGCTCCTTGTGCAAAGGCTGCAACATAATGTTGATTTTCTTCATGCATGCTTTCTTCTAAATAAGTGGCTGCAAATCCTTTATTATCTGAGCAAAGTTTATAATAATTATTGGGTAGATTAGAAGTATGTACCGCAAACCAATTTATACTTCCAAGCGGTTGTCCGGTTTCTGATATAAAATGCAATAAAGTCATTTCCCGATCAACGGCTAAATGTCGGTTTTCCATGGTTTGTTTGCTTACTTCAGGATTGCTGTTGTACGCTTCGATTACGCGATTAAAACTCACCGGAATATCAGCCGCAAATGCACTTTTCCCCATTTGAATGCTTGCTTTTTGCTTGTTTTTTTCGGCTTGTAAAATGGCATCTATAATTCCGTTAACAATTTTATCATATACGCCTTGGTGAAACCCAGGTGTGGACATATTATATAATACATGATGCGAATATCCACTTGGACCACAATGCGTATGTTGTGCGCATAATAATAAATTAGAATTTGTGTATTTTAATTCCGAATGATTTTTTTGTAAATAAGCCAAAACACCTTGTTTTAAAGATGGTGTGATGAATCCTAATTCACAATTTACCAAACAAACTTTTTCGTTTTTATCGAGTTGCTCAAACACAAACGCTCTTGCATACAATGGCGTTTCTATGGATAACATGTGATGTTGAGGCAATCCATAACCCAACATACCAATTCCTTTAAAAAACGCAGTAATATCTCCTTTTCCTAAACCAATGAATAACATTTTGTAAATTTGCTACAAAATATACATTTATTATCATGATTCAAACACCTACAGAATTTATTAATTATTATGATGACCTTTATAAAGAAGGTTATATGGATGAATGGGAAGAGTCGAAAAAAAATAGAATTTCTGAAATATTAAAATCCCTCAGCTTGCCGGCTAAATGCAAAATATTAGATTTTGGGTGTGGAACAGGTGTCTTTTCAAATTTGATTAAAAGTATTTACCCAGAAAGCGAAGTAGTTGGCTGCGAAATTACGGATGTTGCTTTGCAAATTGCAAAAGCAAAAAATAAAAATTGCACATTTTTGTTAAATGAAGAGGTGCTAAAACTAAAAAACACTTTTGATTTTGTTTTTTCGCACCATGTATTGGAGCATGTTCCATCTATAGAAACTACATTAGGCGAAATTAGTAGTGTTTGTAAAGAAAATGCAGTAGTATTACATATTTTACCTTGCGGAAATATCGGTAGTTATGAGTATAATTTAACGAATTGTGTAGTAAATGGAATAGATAAGAATATGGGAAATAGATTTTATTATGAAGATCCAGGTCATTTAAGAAGGTTGACTTCCAATGAATTAATTGCTGCAAATAATGAACATGGATTTAAAATAAAATCATCTTTTTTTGCCAATCAATATTATGGAGCTTTGAGCTGGATTGCCAAAAGTAATATTTCTAATATTCTCGGTTTAACGGATTATAATAAAGCAAATTCTCCTAAAAATAAAAATTGTTTGATGGTTCAAAGATTTAAATTAATGGGTTTATTTCTTTTGTTTATTATACCAAAATATTTTATGGTCTCTTGGCATGCTAAACCCAAAAAAGTTAAACATGTTTTTTTTATTGTATTTTTTTTAATTCCTTTTTTACTGTTATATCCATTTTTTACTTATTTTAATACTAAAGTGGATAATGAATGGACACTTGGTAAAAGCAAAGAAAATGGAAGTGAAATGTACTTACTTTTTATAAGATAAATAGATAATGATAGTTGTACGATTAATGGGTGGCTTAGGCAACCAACTTTTTCAATATGCTACGGCTCGCCATTTGGCAGCCATAAATAATACAGAATTATTTGTAGATACTACTTTTTTAGATGAAAAAAAGGAATCGGTGACTCCGAGAAAATATGAATTAAATTCATTTAATGTACAAACAAAAATTGCAGATGCAAAATTGTTACATTCATTTCATGGGTCAGACTTTTCTACTGGAGAACGTATTATTACATTAATTAAAACATTTGGTGATAGACACAAATATAAATTTGATGATTACGGTTTTGATGAAGAGTTACTAAAGCTAAAAGGTAATTACTACATACGTGGTTTTTTTCAATCGGAAAAATATTTTAAAACGATGGAACCAATCATTAGAAAAGAATTAAGTTTAAAAGAGACTGGTATTTCTAATGATATTGAATTAGTTTCAAAAATAATTCATTCAGAATCTGTTTCTATCCATATTCGTCGTGGTGACTATATTCGGAATCTATCGGCCATGGATGTTCATAGTTTATGTTCTAAAGATTACTACATAAAATCCATTCAACATATTACAGCGTTATTAAATAAAGATCTTCATTTTTATTTATTTACAGATGATGCTGCTTGGGTGCAACGGGAAATGAATTGGCCCATCAATTATACATTAATTGAAAATAAATCGACTATAGAAGATTTTTATTTAATGAGTTTATGCAAACATAATATAATTGCCAATAGTACCTTTAGTTGGTGGGCAGCTTGGTTGAATAATAATGAACATAAAAAAGTAATTATGCCTAAATATTGGTTGAATAATATTTTATCTGAATCGGTAGATTTAGTTCCTAAAAATTGGATTGTAAAATAAATGAATAATAGAACAGCACACATAAAAGATAAGCGACTGCAACTACAAGAAAAAATTTTACTTTCCATTGTGGGAAAAGATGCTGCCATCACTATTTTCGATATTGGTGCTTGTGAAGGTGAAAATTCCATTCGCTACGCAAAATTATTTCCCAACGCCAACATTTTTACATTTGAACCGTTTCCTACTAATTTTGAAATGGTGCAGCAAAACATTTCAAATTTTGAGGTGAAAAATGTACATCCGATTTCGATATGCTTATCAAATTCGATTGGTGAAACTTCATTTTATGTTTCGTCGGGAAAACCTGGTGATGCAGAAAATCAGGATTGGGATTATGGAAATAAAAGCAGTTCGTTGTTGGCTCCAGAAAAAACATTAGACGTGCATCCTTGGTTGAAGTTTGAAAAAGAAATTAAAGTAAAAACTACCACTCTAAAACAATTCTGTGAGGAGCAATCTATTGCTGGCATCGATTTTATTCACATGGATGTGCAAGGTGCTGAGCTAATGGTGTTGCAAGGTGCACAAGATTTTATACATTCTATAAATATGATTTGGTTAGAAGTGGAAGCAGAAGAATTGTATAAAGGTCAACCTTTGGAAAAAGACATTCAAGAATTTATGCAACAGCATCATTATATAAAAATTGAAGATACTGTTTATACTAGTGCCGGCGACCAATTTTGGGTCAGACAATCTTATATTTTTGAAAAAAAAGGAAAATGGTTTGTATGGAAAAAACAAATTTATACAACACTAAAGAAGAACTATAAAAAATTAAGAAGAACCTTTTTATCTTAGTTTTATTAATTTAAAATATAGAAATTCGATGCCTCAAATCAATGTTCTAATGACTGCATATAATGCAGAAAAATATATTGCAAAAGCTATAGATAGTATATTAATTCAATCCTTTTCAGATTTTCAATTTATAATTTTAGATGATGGTTCAACTGACAACACATTATCCATTATTAAATCTTATTCTGACAGTAGAATTAAAATTCTACAACCTGGAAAAATAGGATATTATGCTGCAAAAATTATGCTTATAGAAAGTGCATCTTCAGAATTTATTGCCATAATGGATGCGGATGATATTGCAGAAAAAAATCGACTTCAACTTCAATATGATTTCCTTGTAAATAATCCAGATTATTCTTTAGTAGGAAGCAGAGCAAGTTGGATTGATAGTGATGGAAATTTATTAAATAAAGAATTTCCTTTTATTCAAATGCATGAGGAAATAAAATGCCATTTACTTTTTACCAATTGTTTGGTGCATACCTCAATTTTAATCAGAAGAAAAACACTAGCAGAATATCATTTAAATTATAAAAAAATTGCTGGTGAAGATTTTGATTTTTGGATAAGAATAATTCAACATTCAAAAGCAATAAACTTAAATGCAGTTTTGATAAATTATAGAATCCATAATAACAATATGCATTATAGCAATTGGTATAAGCTGGGCGAAGGAATCTCGTATCTTATTACAGATGAACTTAAAAATTATTTCAAAAGTAATGTTGATGAAAATGATATACAAACACACCTCAGCCTTGTAGAGTTTTCTTTAAAAAATGAAATTCAAGATTTGGAGGCTATAAAAAATTGGATTACAAAATTATTGAACTTAAACCAGCAATACCAACATTTTGACGAAGCTATTCTAAAACAAGTATTATACGAACGTATCTTGAAAAAATTATTACGCCTGAAAAATTACAACTTTACAGTTTATCAAACCTTATCGCAATTAAAAAAACAATTACAACCACAACTTAATTTAACACTTAGAAAAAAAGAAATGGCCATTTTTGTCTTTTCATTATTCCGCAAGCAGATTGTATCTTTGTGAAATTGAAAAAAATTACCAACTATATAAAATCGCTTTCGTTTTATGATACCATAAAACATGGTTCCGTTTATACGCTTGCATTTGCATTTACTCAGCTCATCAGTGTTATTACCTTGCCCATTTTTACCAAATTATTATTGCCATCTGATTTTGGAATTTATGAAGTGTTTAATAATACCGTTCGTGTGCTTGGTATTGTAATTTCTTTAAATCTGTTCAATGGTTTCTATCGCTTTTATTTTGAAGAACATTTGAATAAACAAGATTTGATGCAATATCTTTTACGTACTTCGTTTATTGCATTTTTCATTTGTAGCATCGTACTTATTGTGTTCCGTCAGCCATTTATGCAATTGATTCAGTTGCCCAATCATCTTTTCTTTTGGATACTTATTGCCGTTTTTTCCAATATCGTTTTCAATTTTTTTAATACCTACAATACGGCTCAGCAACTTAGCAAACAATCCGGAATTTGGCAGTTTGTAACACAATTATTGCGCGTCATAGTAGCTATTTTATTTATTGTTTATTGGAAAAAAAATTATGAAGGTCGAATCATAGGCGAATACATTATCTTGTCGGTATTGGCTTTGGTTATTTTATTTTATTATTTTAGAAATTATTTTGGCTTTAAAGAAACGATACCTGCAACTACTAAGCGTGAAATCATACACTATTCAGTTAGTTTTATTCCCATTGGATTAAGTGGTTTCGTGTTAGGTTATTTAGATACCATCATGATCAATAATTTTAAAGGCAGCAATGACGCAGGTTTGTATAGTTATGCGTATAAATTTGCCATTATTTATTCTGGAATCACTACGGCATTCATGACGGCAAACCGACCTAAATTATTTGAATTATTAAACGAGAAAAAAGAAGAAGAAGTAATTGCACAAATGCGAAGTATGTTTAAGTTGGTGGTAGCACTTTCTTCACTTTTTATTTTCTTTGCGGCCGATGGTGGACGTATTTTAGCTTTGAACGATGCCTTCGATGCCGGTTTGTATTTAATGCCTGTTCTCATTTTATCCTATATTTTTAATGACATTAACGAGTTGTATAGCTTTTATTTTCACTATGAAAAAAAAGTAAAATATTTCTATTATAGTTTTGCCGTTTCTGCTGTTATAAATTTTGTGCTGAATTTGATTTATATTCCAAAATATGGATATGCTGCTGCAGCTTATACAACCTTAGTTTCTTATGGTTTTATGCTTATGTGTACCTATATCATTTGCAAGAAAGTGGTAGTGGCACGTGTGCCAGCTGTCATTCGTTTTGTTGATTATTTGCTAATCATTGCCATCGTTTTAACACTAAATTTTTTAGTAACTAATTATATAGATAATCTTATTTTTCAAATAGTAACCAAAGGTTTTTTATTTATTGTAGTTTTAGTCTATTTATGGCGAAATATCATTCGTAACTTACTTTTTAAACAAAAATGAAAATAGGCATACTCTATATTTGTACCGGAAAATACGATGTATTTTGGCCTACATTTTTTCAAAGTGCTGAACAGTATTTATTGCCTAATACAGAAAAACATTATTTTGTTTTTACCGATAGCGATGCAATCACCTCATCAGAAAAAATACATAAAATATACCAAGAACGATTGGGCTGGCCTAAAGATACGCTGATGCGTTTTCATTTGTTTTTAAACATAGAAAATGAACTTAAATTGATGGATTATTTATTTTTCTTCAATGCAAATTATACATTTTTAAAATCAATTTCGAAGGATGAATTGTTGCCGAATGCCAAGGATAATTTTTTGACTGGCCAAATACATCCGGTTGCGTATCATACGTTTAGGCATAAATTTAATTATGAAAATAATCCAAAATCAACGGCATATATTCCAAGTAACAAAGGCAAATATTATTTCGCTGGTGGATTAATTGGCGGACAAACACAAGCATTCTTAAATCTTTGCCATGCATTAAAAAACAATATTGATAATGATTTTGAAAATGATATAATAGCACGTTGGCACGATGAATCGCATATTAATTGTTATTTTTCGAAAATAGAACCTAAAAAATTGCATCCTGGTTATTGCTATCCACAAGATTGGTATTTGCCGTTTGAACAAAAAACATGGTTATTGGATAAAAATAAATTAGGTGGTCATGCATTCTTGCGTGGACAAGAAATTCAACATAAATTTCAATTTCTAAAATCTAAATTATTTTATTTTAAATTAGTTGTTAGAGCAATCTTATATAAATTATTTGGCAAATCTATTCTGTAAATTTTGATAAAAGTATTACTCACCGGCGGTTTAGGTAATCAAATGTTTCAATATGCATTTGCGAGAAATTTATCTATATTAAATAATACGCAATTAGTCTTAAATACTTCCTATTTAGAAAGTAAGTTGCCTTTCAAAAAATGGGCTACACCCATGCAATATGAATTGTCTATTTTTGATATAAAGGCAATTGTTGAACACAATATCATCCAATCAAAATATTTGTATCCATTTGCTAAATCAGAATATTTTTTGAGAAATAAAATGGCAATTTCTAAAATGAATGTTATTACAGAACAACAACATGATTTTAATCCTGTATATCTAGATGCAAAAGATAATACGTACGTAAAAGGAAATTTCCAAACTGAAAAATATTTTGAAAATATAAAAGAAATCATCCAAAATGATTTTACTTTCAAAAATTCTTTAGACGAGTTAAACCAACAACAAGCCATTCAAATTACACAATGTAATTCCGTTTCAATTCACATTCGTCGCGGCGATTATATTTCATTAAAACAAAATGCAAATAAGTTTGCTCAAATTCCTTTGAGTTATTATAATGATGCTCGAACATTTATAGAAAATCAAATTTCAAATCCAACCTATTTTGTTTTTTCAGATGATATACATTGGGCAAAAGAAAATTTGCAATTGCCACCAACAACTCAATTTATATCTCATAATAACAGCACCTCAAACAGTTATAAAGACATGCAATTAATGTCAATGTGTAAACATCATATCATTTGTAACAGTACTTTTAGTTGGTGGGCGGCTTGGCTCAATCAAAATAAAGAAAAAATAGTAATTGCGCCTAAAAATTGGTTTGCAGATGTTAGTATTAATTCAAAAGATATTATTCCTTCACAATGGATAAAATTGTAATTTAGCATAAATTTTTTTTCATGGCAAAAAAACAACCTCATCTCGTTAAAAAAGCAACCGCTGCTACTGTCAATACAAATTCTACTAATTCAAGCTTTGAACTATCCAATAAAATCTTAATACCAGCAATCATATTGCTATTTGTAGCCTTAGCCTACATTTATTGTAAACCTTTGGTAGAAGGAATGCAATTATCCACGCACGATTCTAATCAATACATTGCCATGAATAAAGAGTCAGCCGACTTTAAAGCAATGAATGGTACTGCGGCTTTGTGGTCATCTCGTATGTTTAGTGGTATGCCGGCATATATGATTGGTGGTTTAGAATTTAATCCAATCATTCAAACGCCTATAATATATATTCATAAAATAATACGCGTTATACCAGATCCGGCAATGGAAATATTTTTCTTATTAATTGGTGCATTTATCGGATTTTATATTCTGTTAAGAAGCGTAAAGTTTGCATTGTTAGGTGCCATTGCTATTGGTTTTTGTACGCTCAATTTTGTAAACTTAGATGCTGGTCATATCACTAAGGTTATTACAATTTCCATGTTTTTACCATTGTTTGCCAGTGCTTGGCTAATTTTTCAAAAAAAATACATTACCGGTACTATTTTATTTTTAATCTTTTCTTATGAAATTATTGCCGGTGCGCACGTACAAATTGCCTATTATAGTTTTATTCTAATTGGCATTTTTATGCTGATTGAATTTGTAAGACATATCCTTCTTAAAGATATTAAACATGCATCATTAAGTGCCGGAATCATTGTCGTTTGTTTTGCCATTGTAGGCATGATGAATTTTAATAATTATTTTATTAATGATTTTTCTAAAGATACCACACGTGGCGGCGATATCATTAATGCAGCAAAAATGAATCCATCTGGAAGTAGCATAAATGATACTAAATCGACTACGCACGAAAAAGGTGTTGGCTTTGATTATGCTACACAATGGAGTTTTGGTTTTGAAGAATTAGGTTCATTATTTGTTCCAAATTTTGTAGGTGGTTCATCAAGTGGTTCATTAGGTGAAAATTCAAACGTTTTTAATACTATGACGGGAAAAGGAATTTCACCACAAGAAGCTGCTCAATTTTCTCAAAGAATGCCGATTTATTGGGGTTCTGAGCCTTTTGTACAAGGACCAATGTATTTAGGTGCTATTGTCTTTTTTCTATTTGTATTAGGTTGTTTCACATATAAAGGCAATTTGAAAAAATGGCTGATTGCGTCTGTTGTGCTTACTATTTTAATTGCATTCGGAAAAAATTTAGAGTTCTTCTATCGTTTGTTGTATGATTTTGTTCCTGTCTTTAATAAGTTCAGAGCACCAACCATGATATTGGCACTTACGCAGATTTTAATGGTTACATTGGGTGTGTTAGGCTTGAAAGATTTCTTTGATGAAGCCATTACGACCAAAGAAGAGCAAATTAAATCATTAAAAATGGCTGGTGGAATAGTAGGTGGCTTATTGGTTTTTTTCATTGTATTAGGAAGTGTATTTTCTTTTCAATCAAAAGCTGATGAAAATGGAAAATCTAATGACGATCAATTTAAAGCACAAATTACTCAAATAGCCAATGAACAATTTTCCAACGATATATATAGTGCTTTGAAAAAAGATAGAGCCGATTTAATGCGTAAAGATGCGATTCGTTCCTTCTTGTTAGTGGCATTCGTATTTGTGTTGCTTTATTTATTTTCCATTCGAAAATTCAATCAAAAATTAATTATCACTTCCTTGATTACTCTTTTTATTTTATTTGATTTTTGGTCAATTAGTAAACGATATTTAAACAAAGATGATTTTGAAGATAAAACAGTATTAGAATCGAATTCATTTCCTGAAACACCAGCAGATGCTGCTATTTTAGCACAAAATAAAGATGGAGCACGCATGGCAGATTTTTCCATTGATATTTTTAATAGTGCCAATCCAGCGTACTTCCACAGAACGATTGGTGGATATAATCCGGCAAAACTAAGACGATATCAAGATGTCATTGAATATGGATTAAGTTACGATTTTCAAACCATTAGTAAATCGGGATTTGCGCAAGCCAATTTCTTAAACATGTTAAATACCAAATACATTAAGCAATCTCCGGAAGCTAATGGCGTTATTGTAAATCCTTATGCGTTGGGCAATGCATGGTTTGTAAATTCGATTCAGAAGGTTCATTCACCAGAAGATGAATTGTTAAAAGTACGAGAAATCCAACCATCTAAAACGGCCATCGTACATGCTGAATTTGAAAAATATATAAATGGATTTACGCCAAATGCAGATACCACTTTGCCTAATGAATCTCGCTATATAAAATTATTGGATACAAAAAATCCGATGAAATTGGAATATCAATTTAAATCACCGAAAGATGAAATGGTTGTTTTTTCTGAAGTAATTTATCGACCAAATGAAGATTGGATTTCTTATGTAGATGGAAAACAGACAGAGCACATTCGGGTGAATTATATTTTACGTGGCATGAAAGTAAATGCAGGCGAATATAAAATTACATTTGAATTTAAACCTAAATTATACGCTTCTACCAACCAAGTTTTATTGTTGGGAAATATATTATTTAACTTAGTCTTGTTGGCATCTATAGGTTTATTATTCAAACTAAGAAAACAAAAGCAGTTGAACGAACCACTTGAATCATAATGAATACTCAAAAATTTTCTTTTTTAATCATCAGTTTTAATAGAGCAGAAGATACCATTGATGCCATTAA
>JAGNZZ010000002.1:117749-166747 GCA_017984135.1 Chitinophagales bacterium
ACAAGCACGCATGTTTGAAAATAAAATGATTGTGGTGTACAAACATTTACCATGGTTATATGTGATGACACATTTTATAATGTGGAGTGCTTTTTTTCTTTATAAATCGAAAGGTTCCATCTTGGTTTATTTTAAAACAATTTTGAGCATGCTGCGACGAATGAAAATTGCCCGAAGAAATGTTATTGGTGCTTCCGGAATGCAGTATTTAAAAGATGTTCAAGCGCGTTTGTGGTATTAAAGCATTGATTTTTTCCATATCGAAATTGCTGCTTTTTGTGCACCAAATCCTTCGAAAAAATGAGCAATACTTTGTTGTGCGCTTCCACAAAAATTAAAAACTTTTCCGGCTTGTGTGTGTTGTTCTATTAACTGATGCAATAAAAAAGTCATTGCACCTGAATTTCTAAAGTTAGAGTCGTAGCCACTTAGCAAATAATAGACAGTTTGGTTGTCATAAACAATAACGGCAGATGAAAGAATATTTTTATTGGCATCGATACAATTTATGACTGCTCCACATTTTCGGATTTTGACTAATTTGTGTAGTTGCACAAATTCATTTTCATTAAAATTTAATCTCATTTTTTTTCTGGTAAATGTAGATGCAATCACCATGAAAGATTCAGCAATCGTATTGCTTTCAACGAGCTGATATTGTTGTTGTACGGCTTTTGTAATATTTCTTGTATGGTTTTTACTTATTTTTTTTATATCGTAATCGCTAATCAAATAAGTAGCATATTGCGATTTTTTAAAATTTAATTTTGACAAATCAATATTTGAATATTGTGGTAAAAATTTAAAATACGATTTTAATACTTTTGGTAAGTTCTCAAAAATAATTTCACTTATTTTTTGTTGGATATTTTTATCTGGTACATCAAAAAATAGAATTGATTGATAGAAGTTAAAATAGGGCAAATAAATTCTTTTAGTAATTAAATTTCCTTTTATGCAAAACGGCAGTGCTGCGCATACGTTAATAGTTTGAGTTGTAGAAATATTTTTAATGATGGACAAGTTTTCATCTATCAGAATTACATTCCATTTTTCAGCAAACACATCTAGCCAAAATGGCTGAGCAAATATGGGAATATCCTTTCGGGCAGTACAAATTTGTTGGTAGTGCTGTTTTAGACTCATAATTACTTTCGTAATTTTTATTTTGGTAATTTTTTAATTCCGGTATTCCAAAAAAAGAAACTCCACATATCACTAATTTCATCAATAATTTTTGAAGTCGGTTTTCCTGAGCCATGTCCGGCATTTTTTTCTATTCTAATTAAAAGAGGATTCGTTTTATTACCTAATTCTTGTAAACGAGCGGCAAACTTAAAACTGTGTGCCGGCACAACTCTGTCGTCGTGATCACCGGTAGTAATGAGTGTTGCCGGATATTTTACGTCTTTCTTTATATTGTGGTAAGGCGAATAGTTATACAAATATTCAAACATTTCTTTGCTTTGTTCACTACTGCCAAACTCAACGACCCAACCCCAACCAACGGTAAATTTTTGATACTTTAACATGTCTAAAACGCCAACTGCAGGAAAAGCGACCTTAAATAATTCCGGTTTTTGTGTCATACAAGCACCAACTAATAAACCACCATTGGAGCCACCTGCAATTGCTAATTTATTTTTTGAAGTGTATTTATGCTTAATTAAATATTGTGCGGCAGCAATAAAATCATCAAATACATTTTGTTTGTTCATTAACATGCCGGCTTTATGCCAATCTTCACCATATTCTGCGCCACCTCTAATATTTGGCATGGCAAATATGCCACCATTTTCTAATAATAAAATGCGCGAAGGTGAAAATCCAGGCGTCATGTTGATGCTGAAACCTCCATAACTGTATAAATAAGTTGGATTGTTTCCATCTAACTTAGTCCCATTTTTATAAACAATAAACATGGATATTTTAGTGCCATCTTTACTTTTGTACCACACTTGTTCCGTTTTGTAATCCTCCGGATTAAATTTTAATTCAGGTTTAAAAAATAAATTAGAATAGCCAGTTTTTATATCATAAGTAAATATGGAAAATGGATAATTAAATGAGGTGAAGGAATAGAAAATAAATGGATCTGTTTTTTTTGTTGCACGTATTTCAATTGTTCCTAATCCTGGCAATGCAATTTCTTTTTTATTTTTTCCTTCTTTGTCGAATACAAATAATTTATTAGTGGCATTTTGTAGATATTGAGCTATGATTTTATCACCAATAACTAAAACACTTTCTAACAAAGCATGTTTGTCTTCAGTAATTATTTTTTTCCATTTATTTTTTGCGGCATCGGTTGGATCAATTAATACTAATTGTTTTTGAGAAGCATCATCATCCGTATAAACTAAAAATTTATCATGCTCTACATCCACAATAGCATATTCATTTTGATATCCGGTAAAAAGTGGTTTGAAATTTCCATTTATATCTTCTTCTTTCTTATAATATACTTCATTGCCATAGGTTCCTTTTGATTTATATAAAAATAAATACACATTGTCTTCAGAAGATCCGATATAATTATAGGTTAATGCATCAGCAGAGTCTTTGTAAATTAATTTATCATGGACTTGATCATCCCCTAATTTATGATAATAAACACTGTGATATTCGTTTATAACCGATAATTCAGATCCATTTTCAGGCTTAGGATATCGTGAATAATAAAATCCATTTTTATCCCAATTGGCGTTGCTGTTTTTAACCCATTGTAATTCATCATTTAATTTTGATTTTGTAGCTAATTCATATACATTGATTTTATTCCAATCGCTACCGGATTTACTTACAGAAAGTACGATATATTTATTGTCGTTGGAAACACTTAAAATATTAATAGATGTTAACCCACTAGAATCGAGTTTATTAGGATCAATAAATTCTGTGGCTATTCCATTTTTTCCTTTTTGGATAAATAATTTAGGTTGGTTTTGCAAACCTTCTTTTTTGAAAAATAAAATGTATTCTCCGGCATTTGTATAATCATACGCTTTAGTATAATTAAAAATTTCTTTATATCTTTCTTTAATCTTATTTCTATAAGGAATAGTGGCTAAATAATCAAATGTAATTTTATTTTCTGCATCTACCCATGCTTCCGTCTTTGCAGAAGTATCATTTTCTAACCATTGATAGGGATCTTCAACGCTTGTACCAAAGTAAGTGTCTTTATGGTCTATTTTTTCGGTAAACGGATATTTAATATTCAAACTTTGATTTTTTGATTTTTTTGAAAATGAAATCAGACTTATGAAAATTAATATACATAGAATGCTTGTACGTTTCATGTTATTTATTTTATACAAAAATACAAAATTATTTTCGACATGAATTTAATCGCATTTTATTTGATGTATTTCAATTTTATTTTTTTATAACTTTTTTAAAATTGATTTTTGAATTTAATTTTTATAAATTGTACATAGATTCAATTTAATTATGCAACATAAAATTTCTTCTTTAGAACAATATCATTCAGTATATAAGTATAGTGTTGAACAACCTGAATTATTTTGGGATGAAATAGCGTCTTCTTTTCATTGGAAACAAAAATGGACACAAACATTAAAATGGAATTTTAAAGAACCCAATGTAAAATGGTTTATAAATGGTAAATTAAATATCACTGAAAATTGCTTAGATAGGCATTTAGAACAAAATGCAAATAAACCAGCTATTATTTGGGAAAGCAATAACGAAGAGGAACCAAGCAGAATATTAACCTATAAAGAATTATATGTTGAAGTATGTCGGTTTGCGAATGTATTACAAAATAATGGAATAGAAAAAGGAGATAGAGTGTGTATTTATATGCCAATGGTTCCTGAATTAACGATTGCACTTTTAGCTTGCGCACGAATAGGTGCCATTCATTCCGTTGTTTTTGCTGGCTTCTCCGCAAAATCAATATCAGATAGAATAAATGATGCCACTTGTAAGTTATTAGTTACTGCTGATGGTTTATATAGAGGAAATAAAACAGTTGCCTTAAAAGAAATTTGCGATGAAGCTTTAGTAACCACTTCATCTATAAAAAAAGTAATCGTGTATAAACGAACAGGCGAAACAATAAATATGCAATCAGGTAGAGATGTTTGGTGGCATAGTGAAATGCAAAAAGCAGCTACTCATTTTGATGCTGTAGAAATGGATAGTGAAGATGAATTGTTTATATTATATACATCTGGAAGTACTGGAAAACCGAAAGGCGTGGTGCATTCATGCGGCGGATATATGGTTTATACATACTATACATTTATTAATGTATTTCAATATGAGGAAGACGATGTTTTTTGGTGCACTGCTGATATTGGTTGGATAACAGGACATTCTTATATTGCGTATGGTCCATTGCTAGCTGGAGCTACTACCGTGATGTTTGAAGGCATACCCACGTTTCCAGATGCTGGCAGATTTTGGAAAGTAATTGATAAATTACAAGTGACTAAATTTTATACTGCACCAACAGCCATTCGCTCTTTAATGGCTGCAGGTTTAGAATACGTTACGCCATATCAATTATCATCTTTAAAGGTAATTGGATCAGTAGGTGAGCCTATCAATGAAGAAGCATGGTATTGGTATCACGAACATATAGGCAAACAAAAATGTCCTGTGGTGGATACTTGGTGGCAAACAGAAACCGGTGGAATTATGATTGCACCCATTGCACATGTAACACCTACCAAACCTACCTTCGCAACCTTGCCGTTGCCTGGCGTTCAACCTGTTTTAGTGGATAGTGGTGGCTATGAAGTAACCGGAAATAACGTGGAAGGTTTCTTGTGTATAAAATTTCCTTGGCCAAGTATTATTCGTACGACGTATGGTGATCATGAGAGATGCCGATTGACTTATTTTTCTACGTATGAAAATTTATATTTTACCGGTGATGGCTGTAGAAGAGATGAAGATGGCTATTATAGAATAATTGGTCGTGTGGATGATGTGATGAATATCAGCGGACATCGTTTAGGAACAGCCGAAGTAGAGAATGCCATTAATGAACATCCAAATGTGGTGGAAAGTGCCGTGGTTGCCTATCCTCATGATATTAAAGGGCAAGGTATTTATGCTTTTGTAATTGTAGATAAACAAAGTATCGAAAATGGAATTATTGATACCGATCCAATAATAGAAGATGAAGAAGCAGATAGTCTAAGAATATTAAATATAACAGCTTTCAAAAATGAAATAAAGGATATTGTAAGTAAAATTATTTCACCGATTGCCAAACCGGATAAAATACAAATCGTATCTGGATTGCCTAAAACTCGAAGTGGAAAAATTATGCGTAGAATATTGCGTAAAATTGCAGAAAATGATGTCAGTAATTTAGGTGATACTACTACATTGTTGGACCCTTCAGTGGTACAAGAAATCATTAAAAACTCAATTAAGTAATTAAAGTTTTTTTAAATTAATATTGAAGATTAGAATCTTTTTTTTCGATTATTGATAACGTATTCAATCTATTGACAGCATTTTTTTAAATAATTTTCACTTTATTTTTTTGAAATTCAACAACAGTTTCTCTATATATTTTATTTCGTTTTCTAAGTTCTTTTTTTCCATTTACTTTAATATTACCATCCTCAATTAATTGATTGGCGTGTGCGCCACTTTCACACCAATTCATTACTTTTAATAGCTGATTGAGTTGAATATACTCATCTTGAATTTCAAATGTTTCCATTTTTTTTGTTGATTTTTTTTAAATTTATAATTATGAAAGCTATCCTTTATAGACTGAAATACTTACAATTTGTTGTATTTTCCGTTTGTTTCGTTTCTTATGTAAAAGCAAAGCCTCAAAAGGTAAAAATACAAACGAATTATGGAAATATGAAAATAGTTCTGTTTGATGAAACACCTAAACATCGAGATAATTTCATAAAATTAGTAAATGCACATTTTTACGATAGTTTATTGTTTCATCGGGTGATTCATGGTTTTGTGATTCAAGGTGGTGATCCCAATTCTAAATATGCATCAGACACAGCATTTTTAGGAGAAGGTGATTTAGGTTATACCATTCCTGCTGAATTTAATTCGAAATTATTTCATCAAAAAGGCGTGTTGGCACAAGCACGCGATGACAATCCAGAAAAGGCGTCTTCTGCTTGTCAGTTTTATATTGTTCAAGGTAAATTTCCAGACGATTCTACCTTTGTAAAATCAAAAATAAGAACAGGATTGGAGGTGCCTGAAGACCATAAAAATGTTTACAAAAAAATGGGTGGAATTCCTCATTTAGATATGCGTTACACCATTTATGGAAAAGTAATTAAAGGCTTAAAAATAGTAGATAAAATTGCTTCAGTTAAAACCGATAAAAACGATCGACCAATTGAGGCAGTGCGAATTAAAACCATTAAATTATTAGGTAAACATAAAAAGTAAGTCACTCGCGTGGAATGACTTACTTAAAAATACACGTTGAATTATTTATTTGCTATTAATGTATTTGTCTAATTGATCGCTGTAATTACTGAATTTAAAATCATTGTATAACGTGTAGTAATTATTTTTGTCAGTGGTTTTGTCGTAGCAATATTTTGCTAATTCTAATTTTTGTTGTTCAAAAGTAATTAAATCCAATAATTGATGTACTTGGCTGGTTTTTAGCATGCTGTTTTTTAAAGCCGTTTTTGCTACAGATATCATTTTTTCATCAAACGTTGCATTTTTCATAGATTGCATGAGTGTTTGAATTTCACTATCACTCATGAGATTACCATAACCGAAAATATTGCCATTATTTGGATATTCGTTATTCCAATTGTTGTTGTTGTTGTTGTTGTTCCATTCATTTTGGTTGTTCCAATTATTATTCCATCCGTTATTATTCCAACCATTTTGGTTGCAATATCCATTGCTATGGTTGCAATTTTGATGTGGATAATTTCCGTTATTGTTACAAATTGAATGGTTATTCGGATAATTTTGTAAATGATCTACATACCATAAACTTTGGATAAATGGAATTTTATCAATGATGCGCAATCCCATAAAATTATCTAATTCGGCTACGGTTCTGTAGTTATTTGCAATATTTATTTTTTGGTTGAAGATGACACGACTATACCAACCCATTTCTTCTACTTTTAAATAATAAATGCCATTATCTAAATCAAAGAATCGAAAAATATTTTTATGGTTAGAGATTGTTTGGTTGTTTAATGAAACCTTGTATTTTCCGGCAGAACTGATTTTTAAGAAAAATTCTCCGGAAGCAAAAATACTTCCATATAGTAGTATAGAAATTGCAAGTGTAAAGATTCTTTTCATAAACTTTTTTTTATTAAAAAGACAATTACAATTGCTGTGCCAAAAAAAAATAAATTTCATTTTTTTGGACAAAAGATGATTTGATTTTGTATGAAAAAGTAACTTATTTTATACAGAAGTAATCCACCAAGTATTACCAAATTCATCTTGTACACCGCAAGTTCTTCCATAATGTTGGTCACATAAATTCATAATTGTTGTGCAACCTAAATCAAGTGCTTTTTGGTAAGATACATCGGCATTGTGAACATAAATAAAAATACCAGCAGGTTGAGCATTCCACATTTCATTTGAATCAGCACACATAATTACTGCATTCCCAATTTTTAATTCGGCATGCATAATTTTAGTGTTATCTTCTTCTCGCAGATGTTGTTCTGTTATTTCTGCTTGAAATAAAGTTTGCATCATTTGAATAAATTTCACACAATTATTTAAAATCAAATAAGGTGTGGCAGTTTGAAATTCTGTTGGAATTGCCATGATATTATTTATTTGAATTAGAAAATTTTAACGGCTACTTCTGGAATTCTTCTTAATTGTTCTACTAATTCTTTACTTACTTTTACTCCACTTTTACCTGATTTAAAAGATAGAGGTTGTTCATTATTGTCAAATAAATATAGAACAAATTTTTTATTGCCTTTGTGTTTGGAAATTATTTTATAGATATTTTCTATTTTTTGATCATCTAACGTATTGTAATGCATCATTAATCTTAATTCTTTACAATGTTTTTCCATAATATCTTGCAGAAATTCTATTTCTAAAATTTTAAGCTCATTTTTTTCTTTATCTCTAAAGCTTTTTTGATATTTTCCTTTGATAAATAATCTGTTTCCAGGCTCTATAAAGGCAAGAAAACTAGTATAATCTTTATTGAAAAAAAATACTTCAATTGATGAGTCTTCATCTTCAAATTGAACAATTGCCCATGGTTTTCCTTCTTTGCTGACTCGTTTATTTACGCTGCTCACTAAACATGCAAAAGTAACTTCTGCGTTTTCAAAAAAAGCAATATTGTCAATGTTTGTGTTTGTGTAATTTTTTATTTCTATATCAAAATCATCTAAAGGATGTCCGGTAATATAAATTCCGGTCACTTCTTTTTCTTTTTGTAATTTTTCAAAAATTGGCCAAGGATGCGTTTGTGGTATTTCTGGTTCAGGTATTTCTGCATCAGCCGTTCCTCCAAATAAAGATAAGGCTGAGGATGATTGTTGTTCTTTTACATTATTTCCATATCTGATGGCTAGTTCAATAAAGGAGGAATCATCTTTATACGTGTAAAAATATTGAGCTCGATGAACGTTTTGAAAACTATCGAACGAACCAGACAGTGCTAATGATTCAATATTTTTTTTATTTACAGTTCGTGAATTAATGCGTTTAGTTAAATCAAAAATATTTTTGAAAGCACCATTTTTTTCACGTTCTATCAAGATATCTGTCACTGCGGCTTCACCTACACCTTTTATTGCAGATAATGCAAAGCGTATTTCACCCGCTTTATTGACAGAAAACCGCACATCACTTTCATTAATATCTGGACCTAAGGTTACTAAGTTCATTCTTCTGCATTCACTCAAAAAGAAATTGATTTGTTTTATATCACTCATGTTGTGTGAGAGCACAGATGCCATATATTCTGCTGGATAATGCGCTTTTAAATATGCAGTTTGGAAGGCTACAAATGCATAGCAAGTGGAATGCGATTTATTAAAAGCATACGATGCAAATTTTTCCCAATCTAACCATATTTTTTCACAAGTTTTAGTATCTATATTATTTTTTGTGCAGCCTATAATAAACAAAGGTTTGAGTGAGTCTAATTTTTCTCTATCTTTTTTTCCCATTGCTTTTCGTAACTCGTCAGCTTTTCCTTTTGTAAATCCGCCTAATTTTTGAGATAGCAACATCACTTGTTCTTGATAAACAGTAATGCCATACGTTTCTTTCAAATATTCTTCCATTTCTGGCAAGTCGTATTGTACTTTTTCGCGGCCATTTTTTCGAGCAATAAAATCAGGAATGTATTCCATTGGACCTGGTCGATACAAGGCATTCATGGCTATTAAATCATCAAATTTATCCGGTCGTAAGTCGCGTAAATATTTTTGCATACCTGCACTTTCAAATTGGAATGTGCCGATAGTGTCGCCATTTTGATATAGTTCAAATGTTTTTCTATCATCTAATGGAATTGTATTTAAGTTGATATCTATTCCATGATTTTTTTTGATTAAACGAAGTGCATCTCGCAAAATGGTTAATGTTTTTAGTCCTAAAAAGTCCATTTTTAGCATGCCTGCATTTTCAATAACACTGCCATCAAACTGCGTAACATATAAATCAGCATCTTTTGCGGTACAAATTGGAATAAATTTTATTAAATCATCTGGTGCAATAATGACAGCAGATGCATGTATGCCTCTGTTTCGTACGGAACCTTCTAATTCTTCAGCTAATTGTAGTGTGTGTTTAAACATCGGATTGTCTCGCAAATTGCGCAATTCTTCGACTTCTTCGTAGGCTTTTTCTAAAGTTATTTTTGGTTTTTCTGGTACTAATTTTGACATTTTATCGGTATCGGATAAAGGAACTTTCAATACTCTTCCAACATCTTTTATGGCAGATTTAGCAGCCATAGTTCCGTATGTTATAATTTGTGCTACTTGATTTTTTCCATATTTATCAATTACATAATTAATGACGCGCTCTCTACCTTCATCATCGAAATCAATATCGATATCTGGCATTGAAATACGATCCGGATTTAAGAAACGTTCAAATAGTAAATTGTATTTTATCGGATCTACATTAGTTATTCCTACTGCGTAAGCCACCGCAGAACCTGCTGCGGAACCACGTCCTGGACCAATGGATACGCCCAATTTTCTACCTTCATTTATAAAATCTTGAACGATGAGGAAATAGCCAGGAAAACCCATGTGTTGAATGGTTTTTAGTTCAAAGTCTAATCTTTCCACTACATCTAACGATAGAATATCGCCCCAACGTTTTTTTGCACCTTCAAAGGTTAAGAATCGTAAGTAGTCATCTTGATTTTTAAATCCAATCGGCAATTGAAAGGCCGGCAATAATATGTCGCGTTTTAAATCTAATTTGTTTACTTTTTCAGCAATTTCCATGGTATTTTCAATGGCAAAAGGAACATCTTTAAATAATTCTTTCATCTCAAATTGAGTCTTGAAGAAAAATTTATCATTTTCAAATTTAAATCGTTTAGGATCGGCATAATCTTTCCCAGTTTGTAAGCACAATAAAATATCGTGTGCTTCGTAATCTTTTTGATTAACGTAATGTGAGTCATTGGTGGCAATGACTTTAACATGGTGTTTTTTTGCAAACTTTAAAAGTTCTTGGTTAATGGCTTCTTGACTCCAACCTGTTTCATCAAAATTTTGAATATCATGTCGTTGAATTTCAATGTAATAATCTTCCCCAAAAATATCTAACCATTCTAAAAATATTTTCTCCGCAGCTTCTACACCTTTATACATTATGGTTTGAGGCACTTCCGCACCTACACAACACGTAGTGGCAATGATGCCTTCGCTAAATTCTTTGATTAACGCTCTGTCCACACGAGGAAAATCCATATAAATACCATCGATGAATCCTAGTGAAACTATTTTCATTAAATTTTTATAGCCGATTTCATTCTTTGCTAATAATAATTGATGGTATCTTTTATCTTTATTTTCTCTAGAAAATTTTTTATTAAATCTATCTTCTACCACATATACTTCGCACCCAAATATTGGTTTTACATCATGTTTTTTACAAGCACTAAAAAATTTAAATGCACCAAACATATTTCCATGGTCTGTGATTGCAACAGCCGACATATTATCTGCCTTTGCTTTTTTAATCATGGTATCAATGTCGGCTGCACCATCTAAAAGTGAATATTGTGTGTGGCAGTGAAGTGGGGCAAAATCGCACATGTTGAGATGGAATTTAATTTGAATAATATTGTAAAATGATAGTGAAATTACAATAGAATTTGTTTTTAAATGGGTTTGTATTTGTATTTATTTTTCAACAATCTAAATCATTGAAAATTAACTTAAAAATCGCTTGGGTATTTTTTTTGATTCAAATTTGTTTTCAAAACAGCATTTGCCAATGCTTGTTTTGTCCTCTTGTTTTTAGGTATCTATTTTTTTTATTTTTTTTGATGTTTTAACTGCTTTTTTGAGTATAAATTTTTCGATTGGAATTAATATTTGTGTTTTCTTTTCTTTTATTTTTCAAGTAATTTCTATGCATTTTACATTTGTGGAGCATAATTATTCAATTATTTCTTAATTTTTTATTCATTTATAGGAATATACATGAAAAAAGCCCAGGCATTGCACCTGAGCTTCACGCAACTAAGAATTATTAACATTATGAGAAACTCATAAAAGGGTAATCATAGTTTTATGGCAGTTTTATGGTTAATTTTTGTACTACAATTTTAGCGTTTCTTTTGATTTAAATCAAACATAATTAGTAAACGGTCGTTTTTAGTTAGTATTCGGTCAATTTTACAATTTTTCGACTTATTTTCAATATTTTTTGAAACTTTAATATTTATCATCTATATTTGTTTATGCAATTAGAAGAAGCTAAAAAGCAATTTGTTCAAGCGTGGGGCGCATTAGGTTCGCAATGGGGAATAAATAAAACAATGGCGCAGATTCATGCCTTGATGATACTGTCTAAAGAACCATTAAGCACAGAAGAAATAATGGACGAATTATTGATTTCACGTGGAAATGCAAATATGAACTTGCGTGAGTTGATGGATTGGGGATTATTGTCGAAGGTTTTTAAAGCCGGAGAACGTAAAGATTACTTTATAGGCGAAAAAGATGTTTGGAAAATTGCCAAGCAAGTAGCAAAAATTAGAAAAACCCGTGAATTAGATCCTATTTTAAAATTGTTGCATGAAATTAAGGATATCGATCTTTCAGATAAATCGGATGAAACCAAACATTTCCAAAAAATGGTGAATGAGGTAGCAAAACTAGCAACTAATGTAGATAGGTTAATTGAAGGTATTTTTAAGGCAGAAGAAAATTGGTTTTGGGATAAAATTTTAAAACTATTTGCCAAACATTAATCAACTAGGCTACGTTCTATATTATTTATAATACGTGCTACTGCTGGACATATTTCTGTGTTTTTTAGCGTGATATCTAAAATTTGATTTATTTTTTTTCTATTAGTGTGTGGGTAATCTTTACATGCAAACGGTCGAACGGTATAAATAGCACAAGTATTGTCTTTGTTTAAAAACTGACAAGGTGTTTTATTTAGAATCCAATCATTATCTTCATCTTTTTTAATATAATTTAAAATAAATTCTTTAGTAGAGATTTTTAAATATTTTGAAATTCTGTTAATGTCTTCGTTTGAAATTAAGGCAGGTGTGGTTTTGCAACAGTTGGCACAATGCAAACAATCTATTTGTGCAAATACTTCTTCGTGTTGTGTGTGAAAAAGTTCATCAACATCAAATGGTTTTAACTTTTTTAAAATTGAAATAGTTTTTTGATTTGCTTTTCTATTTTTTAAAGCTTGTTGTTTTAAATTATTTATTTCGTCGGATAGATTCATTTTTTTTTTGAATAATGGATAGTAGAAAGTAAATCGTAAATGGTGTATATTAAACAGATGAAATCTTAAATCTTAATTATAAAATCTGAAATTTATTTTTCGAATCATGTTTTTTATTTAAGCTTCACTTTGTATTTTTCTTTCTCTAAAATTTCTTTTATTTTTAGTTTAAAATCGCCTTGAATCACAATTTCACCATCTTTGGCAGAGCCACCAACACCACATTTTGTTTTTAATGATTTAGCTAAGGCTTCTAAGTCTGAAACTTTGCCCATAAAACCTTCAATGAGTGTAACCGTTTTTCCTTTTCGTTGTTTTTTATCAATGGAAACAATCAGAGTTTGTTGATGATTGAGCAATGTCTCCATTTGGTCTTCATCCTTTTCAAATTTAAAATCTGGATTGGTCGAGTACACAGTCATGTTGCCTAATTTTTTTTTCCAATCGTCGTTCATGTCTATTTTTTTAATTTTTAAATGCAAGATTTAAATGCATATAATTTAGATTACATAATCTTTATCTACTAAAAAATTTAAGGCTTCTTTTTGGCAAGTGACTTCAATGTAATTTGTTTTGCCTTTGTAATCGCCATCCATTTGTATGCTTTCAATTTTGTTGGCTCTGACTTTGAGTGATTTATTTACACGATGTGTTTCCAGCATTTCTTGCGAGGCAATATCTCCAAAAAAACTTTCATATATTAATCCAGGAACTTTTGAGCGATCAAAATTTTTTACAATTGTTACTTCAAATTTTCCATCGTTTAAAATACTATTTTTAGTAAATTCTATATTATATCCTAATTGTCCGGTGGAAGTTACCAGCACCGTAAATGCTTCGGTTTCAATTATTGTTTCGCCATCGATTTCAATGGTAAAATTTGGCAATTTATAAGTTAAGAAAGTAGATAAAATGCCTGTTAAATAAGCACCTACACCACGAAAAGGCAATTTATTAAATTGCTCAATTACTTTTGCATCGTAACCTATTCCTGCAGCCATAAAAAAAGGTTGACCATTTAATATTAAAGCATCAATTTTTAAGGCTTTTCCAGTGTTGATGAGTTGAATTGATTTAGCAACATCGATGGGAATTTTCAGTTTTCTGGCATTGGCATTTCCTGAACCAGTTGGAATACTTGCCATAATAATTGGCTTATTTAAAAGCATTTGTCCTACTTCGTTTTGTGTTCCATCGCCACCGGCAACTGCAATAATATCTATGTTTTCTATTAAAGATTGTTGTGCAATTTTTATGGCATGTCCTGCATATTTTGTCACAAAAATATCATAATCAAATTTAGATAAATCTAAATTTTGTCGAACTAAACGCTCTGAAAATTTTCCACCGAATGAACTGCCTGATTTTGGATTGACAATAAAACGTACTTTTTTTTTCATTATAAATGTTTTGGATAAATCTAATTGATTTCTGCCTTTAAGCTTAAATCTAAACTGCGAACGGAATGTGTTAATGCACCAACTGAAATAAAATCAACACCTGTTTCTGCATAAGCACGAATCGTTTCCAACGTTATGCCACCACTTGCTTCGGTTTCATATTTTCCATTAATTAATTCTACTGCTTCTTTCACTTTTTCTGGCGTATAATTATCCAACATTATTCTATCAATTCCACCGCAAGCCATTAATTCTTTTACATTTTCTATATTTCTCGTTTCCACTTCAATGCGTAAATTCATTTGGTTGGCTTTTAAGTATTCATGTACTTTTTGTACTGCTTTTGTGATGCCACCACAAAAATCAATGTGATTGTCTTTTAGCATAATCATGTCATATAATCCAAAACGATGATTAGAACCACCTCCTACAGTAACAGCATACTTTTCTAAAAACCGGATATTGGGTGTTGTTTTTCGAGTGTCAATGACTTTTGCATTCGTACCTTCAATTATTTTTGCATATTCGTTGGTTTTAGTAGCAATGCCACTCATCCGTTGCATACAATTTAATACCAGGCGTTCTGCTGTTAAAATTGAAATCGCTGATCCATATACATGAAATGCAATATCACCACATTTGATAGGAGCACCTTCCGAAATATGAACTTCCATTTGAAGTTGAGAATCTACTTTATCAAAAATAGCCTTAGCTACCTCTAAGCCACATAAAATTCCATTATCTTTTACTAATAGTCGAGCTTTTCCTTGTGCCGTTGCATCAATAGAAGCTAAAGAAGAATGGTCGCCTTCATGCACATCTTCAAGTAACGCATCTGTAATAAATTTATCGAGTTCTTGTTGTGTGATCATAGATATAATATAGAACCCAAATATAAAAAAATAAGTATCAAAAGAAGTATAATTGGGTGAATAGACTAAAATTGAAAGTCCATATCCTGTTTTTTTTATAAATTAGAACCAACTTTTTTTACCTTATATTTCATCATTCTTTTTCAAAGCGAATTTCTTGAATATAATTTGTATTATTTGTTTTTTTTATGAAGATATAGGTTCTGTAAGAACCTGCATTGGTTTTTAAATTACCAATAGCATATTGTGCTGCATCATTTGAATTACCTTTATGTACCAACGTAAAATCTCTACTTGAAAATTTATGTAAGAAACCTTTTAAAATTACTTCTGCTTGTGTACTGCTATAATTATCTGCATTGTCATCAATGGTGATATCTACTCTTTTATCAAAGTTTTTAGCAATCGCATTTGCATTTCCATTTTTCAATGAAGTTGGTAGTGTACTTAAAATTTCCTGACACTGAACCTCTCTAAAAAAAAGTAAGCAAAAAATAAATAACAATATTGGCTTTAAAACCTTCATAAATCGTATTTTCGTAAAGTTATGGTACACATTCTGTGCCAAACCGATGCTAAAAATAGTTTTTTTTTAATAAAAATTAACAAAGTGAACGAACAACAAAAGGCAATGTTGATAATTATGGATGGTTGGGGCATAAATCGCAATCCAACTTCGAGTGCAATTGAAGCTGCAAATACTCCATTTACAGATAGTTTATATTTAAATTTTCCTAATACGGGCTTGTTGACTCATGGCGAATTTGTAGGATTACCGGAAGAGCAAATGGGAAATTCTGAAGTTGGACACATGAATCTTGGTGCTGGTCGTGTGGTATATCAAGATTTAATGTTGATTAATAAAAAGGCACAAAGTGGTGAATTGGCACAAAATGAAATCCTGTTAAAAGCGTTTGAATTTGCAAAATCCAACAATAAAAATGTTCATTTTATTGGTTTGGTTTCTGATGGTGGCATTCATTCTCATATCAATCATTTAAAAACATTGATAAAAAGTGCAAAGGAACATGGTGTTATATCCAGCTTTGTACATGCATTTACTGATGGACGTGATACGGATCCTAAAAGTGGGTTACGTTTTATACAAGATTTACAAGAATTTTGTCAAACAACGCCTACAAAAATTGCATCCGTTTGTGGTCGATATTTTGCTATGGATAGAGATAATCGTTGGGAGCGTATAAAATTGGCGTATGATTTATTGTTGAGTGGAAATGGAAATAAATTTGATAATGCCATTGATGGTGTTAAAGCTTCTTATGTAAATAACATTACAGATGAATTTATTGAACCCATTGTAGTTGTTAATGAACAGAAGCAACCAATTGCGGTTATTGAAAATGATGATGTGGTAATTTGTTTCAACTTTAGAACCGATAGATGCAGAGAAATATCTACCGCACTAACCCAAAAAGATATGCCAGATTTTGGAATGGAAACAATACCATTATATTACGTAACAATGACCATTTATGATTCAACATTTAAAAATGTACATACCATTTTTGGAAAGGATAATATCAGTGATTCATTGGGAGAAGTAATTGCAAAAAATGGCTTAACACAACTTCGAATAGCGGAAACAGAAAAGTATCCGCATGTAACCTTCTTTTTTTCCGGTGGAAGAGAAGAATTATTTGAAGGTGAAGCTCGTATTATGATTCCATCGCCAAAAGTAACTACGTATGATTTACAACCAGAAATGAGTGCCTACGAAATTAAAGATGCGGTGATACAACATATAGAAGAAAATGAACCGGATTTTATTTGTTTAAATTTTGCAAATGCAGATATGGTTGGACATACTGGTGTTTTTGCAGCCGCCGTAAAAGCAGCAGAAACAGTAGATACATGTGTGGAAGCTGTGATTGAAAAAGCGTTAGAAAAAAAATATGTAATATTTTTAACTGCCGATCATGGCAATGCGGATTATATTATTAATGAGGATGGAACACCAAATACAGCACATACTAAAAATATAGTGCCTTTGTTTTTAATTAGTAATTTTTATAAAGGAACCATGCAACCCGGAAGATTGGCAGATATAGCACCTAGTATTTTGAAAATTATGAATCTTGAAATTCCAGATGAGATGGATGGAACTCCATTATTTTAATAGTGAACCATGAATAAATTATCTTTTTTAATCCCATTTTTTTTAATCCTGTTCTTGACGATTTCTTGTCAAAGACAAAGTAAAAAATCTGCACTCGAAAATGTACATAAATCGTATTTCGACTTAACTCAAATTGTTCAACAGGATGTAAATAATAATATCAAAAATGAGCAATCAGAAGAAAAAACATTTTTTATAAATGGAAAAAGAGAATCAAAGAAAATTATAAAAGTGGATTGGCAAAAAGAAATGGAAATTTTGATGGAATGCGATATTAATAAACCCAATTGGAATGAGAAATTCAATGTCCAATCTTTTGTGGATGAAAAGAAAATCATTTATACATCTATCTCTTCAAAAATACCAATAAAAAAAATGATTGTTTATTATGCAAAAGATACCACACAAATAGCATCTATAGAAATTGAAAAAGAAACAAAGTCTATTTTATTTTACAACCAACAACATATTGTATATATTCCTACTCAATCCTTTAAAATCAAGTCAACACAACGTGCATTGTTTATGAAAGATTTTAATACTGAAGTAGAAGTAAAATATTAATTTATACATGAAAACAAATACCAATCCAGCAGAAGGCATGCGTGATATTATGCCTAAAGAAAATGAGTTGCGTAACTATGTGGCAACAACCATCATAAATACATATAAACAATTTGGATTCACACAAATAGAAACGCCTAGTGTGGAACGCATCCAATATTTAACAAGTGGCGATGGTGGTGATAATGAAAAGATGCTATTCAAAATTTTAAAAAGAGGTGAGAAGCTGAATTTAGAAACAACAAAAGAAGTAAATGATTTAGTAGATTTAGGTTTGCGTTATGATTTAACCGTTCCATTGTGTCGTTTCTACGCTAATAATAGAGCCAAGCTTCCCACACAATTTAAGGCAATACAAATTGGCAGTGTTTGGCGTGCAGAACGTCCACAAAAAGGACGTTTCCGACAATTTACACAATGCGATATCGACATTATTGGCGTGAGTTCTATTTTGGCAGAAACCCAATTAATCATAGCAACAACATCTGCGTTGCAACAATTAGGTTTTTCTAAGTTTAAAGTTCGTATTAATGATCGTCGAATTTTAGAAACCTTAGTTTCATATTGTGGATTTGCAGCCACAGATTTTGAAAAAGTGTTTATTACTTTAGATAAATTAGACAAAATTGGAATTGAAGGTGTAAAGCAAGAACTTATAAATGCAGCCTATGAATCGCAAATAATTTCCAAATTTATTTCTATTGTACAATCAACATTAACATCTACTGTAAATGAAAATACTATTTCAGATTTATTGCCCACTATTTCAGAAGATGTTTTGAGTGATTTAAAACAAGTTATTCAAATTATTCAAACAACAACGAATAATAACTTTTCTATTCAGTTTGATTTATCATTGGTGCGTGGTATGGGATATTATACTGGTCAAATTTTTGAAATAGGAATTGAGGGTTATTCCAGTTCCATTGCTGGTGGTGGCAGATATAATAAAATGATTGCCAAAATTTTAAACAGTAAAGAAGATATTCCGGCGTGTGGATTTTCTATAGGTTTTGAACGTGTTATATCAATTTTGGACGAACAACAATTCAAAGTGCCAACAGAAGCAGCGAAAATTGTGATTTTATTTAGTGATGAAAATAACCTATCACAAGTGCTAAAAGAAGCATCCACATTGCGTGCAAACGGAAATATCGTTTCGATAGAGATACATAATAAGAAAAATACAAAAAAACAGTTGGATGATTTAAAAGCACAAGGTTTTACTGCATTTGCCATTTTTCAATTGAATGAAACCTTGAATCTGAAATCACTTTCATAAAACAATTTCTCCATTTTGTAAACATTTTAGATACTGCGTCGTTTATTAAATAGACTGAAACAAAAATAGAAATGTCAATTATTTCATCTAAACATACTGCGTGGTTTAAATCAGCGTTATTTATTGCAGGAATATATCATATTCTTTGGGGAATTTCAGTTTTATTTTTCCCATGTTTTTGGTTTGATTTATGTTCTTTATCACATCCAAATTATATCCATCTTTGGCAATTAATTGGTGGATATGAAATTATATTTGGAATAGGCTTTTTAATGATTGCTCCTAATCCTTTACGTCATTGGCGTTTATTATTGTTAAGTTTTATTGCCAAATTAGCTATAGTAGTAGGCTTCACCTATTTTTATCATTTAGGAGAAGAACCTTTCATTGTCTTTAACATGATTTTAACCAATCATTTATTGTGGTTAATTCCATTCGGTATTATTTTGTATAATGCATATCACCATCAATATTTATTGGATAATGATATGATTCAGTTAAATAAATTGGAGTTGAATGAATTGCTTGACTTTTTTGAGTTGAATGATGGCAATAACTTAAAAGAAGAATCTGAAAAACATCCGATTATGTTGGTTTTTCTTCGCCGTTTTGGATGCTTGTTTTGCAGAGAAACCTTGGAGCATCTTAAAAAATTACAACCAGAAATTGAAGCCAAAGGAACCAAAATAGTTTTGGTGCACATGCATCACAAAGAGGAAGCTTTGGAGGAATTAAAGAAATTTAATTTGGAATCCATATCATCTGTGTCGGATCCGGAATCAATTTTATATAAAGGATTTCATTTAAAACGAGGCACTTTCTTTCAGTTATTTGGAATTAAAGTATTGTTTAGAGGAATCTATTTATGGCTTACTAAAGGTACATTTTCATCCATCGATAATGAAGCAGATTTATTTCAAATGCCAGGTGTTTTTTTAGTATTTAGAGGAAAAATAATCAAACAATATGTACATCGTTCCGCAGCAGATATTCCACCATATTTAGCACTTTGTGCTTGTGATGAATGTACTTGTGTAAATCCTATCTAATTTCTTTTTCTTATTTTGTGTTAATGGGAACTTTTAAAGTTGCTTGTTTAGTTATTATAAAGTATTTTTAAAATCAATAAAATTTATCTAATTATGAAAAAAATTCAATCTTTTTCCTTGTTATTGCTCTTTGCTTTAGGCTCATTTTCTTCAGTATTTGCAGCAAATAATGTGGAACTTACCGTTAAATTAAAAAATGGTGATGTTGTTTCAGGTAAATCCTCGTTGCCAAAAATAACAGTAGTTTCTGCGTATGGAACATTAAACATTCCTGTAGAAAAAATTTCAAATTTGAAATTGGGCATTGTTTCGGATCATACTAAAGATGGTGCTGTATTGCCAGATTTAAATAAATTACAAACAGTAAAAGAAACAGAAGCAAAAGTAATTTACGAAAGATTATTAGGTTATGGAACGCCTATTTTGGCTACTGTTATGACCTTCACACAAAATCCATTTTACAAAATTTCGGATAATGAAAATTATACGATAGAACAACTAATTGATGAGTTGTATGTAAAAACGGGTTTGTCAAATGGATCATCCGTTCAAGATGCTGTTACATTTGATGGTGTTAATTATATTGAAGGATCAATTACATTCGGTGATATTACAATTCAATCAGAATATGGAAATTTAATTTTCAAAAGAGATAAAATTGAGAGTCTAGATATTTCCCCAATCAGCGCCGATGCAGTAAATCCTGATGGAAGTTTTAAACTTAAAGCAAATTATAATATTTCAGGAAGCGAGAATGATAAAGGTTGGGTAAATACAGGTGTAAATGTAAAACCTGGCGACAAATTTACCATTATAGCCAACGGAAAAGTAGTTTTAAAAAGCTTGTCCAGTGGAACCTTTGATCCGGATGGTTATGTAAGTGGCACAAAAGACGGCGCATATACCGATGATATGGATCCAAAATATGGTAGTGTGGTATATCGTATTGGTAAATATGGCACTACAACACAAGCAGGTTCTAAGTTAGATGGTGAAGCAAAAGAAGACGGAACAATTTACGTTTCGATTTATGAAACTGTTTATGATAAAGGTAATTCAGGTTCTTACAACGTAAAAGTGACTAAAAAATAATTGTGTGTGAACTATTTTTTAAGCTGTCGTTTTACGGCAGCTTTTTTTATTTTTTATTTTTTTGTTTTTTAGTAAATAAGGCAATCAGCTTGTTTCCTTGATAAAAATACAATAAATTTTTAGTAACCTTAAATGATGTAACCTTTTGAAGGCATTGCATAAATGCTGGCTCGATAGAACGCTTATTGCATGCCATTTTTGTGGCAATAATATTGTCAATTTTGATTGTTGTGGAATCGATTGAAAAATCAGCATTAAACGAGTTGCAATCTGAACTGCCAAGTACGGTGCTGTTGAGAATATTGAATTGTAAAAATGCTTTTGAAATAGAAAAAGTTTTAGTGCCATCTGCCATTCGGAGTTTATACAAAATCCATTTACTGCTGTCCGGAATAATAGATTGCATTTTAGCCGGTTTTGAATCTGTTTTTTGTTTCCATTTTATTTCATTTAATACATAGATTGATTGACCCAAATCGTCTTTAATTACTTCAGTCAATAAGCAATACGAATTTCCTTTTTCAAAAGTAAATCCTCGTATGGAATCTTTAAACATAGAAAATGAATCTGTGGGTGTTTCTCTTATCATTAAATAAGAAATTCCGTTTAATTCTTGTGTAAAATCAGCGACGTAAACTATTTTTAAATATTCTCCAGCAATCGAAACTTGAGAAAAAATCAGAAAAAATATAAAAGGAATTATTTTCATGCATCAAAATTAATTGAATAAATAGAAAAATAAACAATTCTTTTTACTTTTGTGTTTGTATAATAAATTCAATATGAAAAAGAAAATAGGCATAACATTGGGTATTATTTTAGTAGTTATTCAATTTATTCATCCTAAAAAAAATGAAAATACTGAAATATTGGCAACCGATATTACAAAAGTAGCATCAGTTCCAGAGGAAGTGTTGCAAGTTTTAAAAACTTCTTGTTATGATTGCCACAGTAATTCTACTGCCTATCCTTGGTATAACAATATCCAGCCTGTTGCTTGGTGGTTAAACAAGCATGTTAATAATGGGAAAAAACATTTAAATTTTTCAGAATTTGGTAACTATGATACAAAGAAAGCCAATCATAAATTAGATGAAATTGTAGAAACATTAGAGAAAAATGAAATGCCTTTGTTCAGTTATGTAATTGTGCATCAAAATGCTAAATTATCAGATGCTCAAAAAAAATTAGTGATGGATTGGGCAAAAGCTTCTATGAAATAACAAGTATTAGTAAGCACGCATTACTAAATAATCAACCAAACTTTTTAGAACCTTTTTTCTGTCGTCAGATAAGTTGATGTTTTCAATTGCTTTTAAGGATTGTTGCACATAAAAATCTCTTTGGGCTATTGCAAATTGTTTTGTGTTGTATTTGTCAAAAACGGTTAATACATCTTCTACTTTTTGTGTATCATCGGAATATTTTTTTCCTAAAATATTTAATAAAGTTTCATCTTGGTTTGCGCTACTTTTTTCAATGGCATGAATGAGTAATAATGTTTTTTTATTTTGAATAATATCACCACCAACTTGCTTGCCTACTAATTTTTCTTCACCATAGCAATCTAAAATATCATCTTGAATCTGGAAAGCAATGCCTAAATTATCGGCATATTGGTATAAATGTGCTGCATCAATAGGATTTGCATGTCCCAAGATGGCACCAATCTTCATGGCTGCGGCTAGTAATACTGCAGTTTTCAATCGAATCATCTCAATATACTCCGCTTGTGTTACGTTTTTTTTTGTTTCAAAATCAATATCATATTGTTGACCTTCGCAAACTTCAATAGCCGTTTTAGTGTAAATATCAAAAATGGTTTTGAAATAAATAGGATTCACTTTAGCCAAATATTCACACGCTTTTATCATTAATACGTCACCACTTAAAATGGCTGTGTTTAAATTATATTTTTCATGAATAGTAGTAAAACCTCTACGCAATGGTGCTTTGTCCATCACATCATCATGA
Source organism: Chitinophagales bacterium (assembly GCA_017984135.1). Lineage (GTDB taxonomy): Bacteria > Bacteroidota > Bacteroidia > Chitinophagales > JADIYW01 > JADJSS01. The sequence goes on from JAGNZZ010000002.1 coordinate 141,056, forward strand.
ATTAACGTGAAGTTGTGAAAATATTCAATGGCCAAAGCGGCAGCTAAAGCATCTTCTGTTTCGCCACCAAATAATTCTGTGGCTAATATCAATAAGCAAGGACGTAAACGCTTGCCACCAATTTGAAGAAAATAATTATTTGGCTCATATAAATTTTGTGGTTCATTTTGGAATGATTCTTGATTTAAATAAGCAGAAAAGATAGTTCTAATTTCTTCTATGGAATGCATAGCTTAACAATTTCTAACAAAAATAAATGTTTTAATAGAACTAATTTTGAATAATACATTATTAAATTAAATGGAAATCGAAAATCAATCCAATTGGACAACTGCAATTGCTAAAACATTTATGATATGTAATGCGGATGAACATTATGAATCATATTCAGCACGGGAGAAAATGTTGGCATTTACATTCACTTTTTTGCAAACAATAAATACAGATTCAGAAAAATATCAATTGTTACTAGCGCAAAATCGACTTCCATTTTTGCTGCATCCATCTATAAAAGCATTAAAAGATGAATTTTCAGTATTTGCCTCCAATTTGATTTTTGATGCGTCAAACACTGGTGAAATCCAAGCGCGTCCTTTTATTTCTAAATCCTATTTTCCTATTTTATGGAATGCTTTTTATGCAATTTTAATTTATTGGAAAAATGATACGAGTGAAAATAAAGAGAAAACGGATGTAATGGTGGAGAAAACGATACATTTTGCATTCGATATTCTATCACCAAATGCCATTGATTCTGGTATTGACTTATTGAACAATTTTATCAAACTTAGATAATCCATTTCATGCCATAAATAAGTATTTATAATTTTAATTTTTAAAAGATAAATGATAACTGAACAAGATAAACTTCCTACGTCAAAAGTAGCACGTGCTTCCAGCGTGTTTCGTACCAGCATGCGTGTTGGCGCCAACTACATCAAACATAATGCACAAAAATTGGTAGGTTCATCGGTAAGTGAGGATGATTTGAATGATAAAAATGCAGAAGAATTATTCCAATTAATGAGTCAATTAAAAGGAAGTGCATTAAAAATTGCCCAAATGTTAAGCATGGATACAGGTGTTTTGCCAAAATCGTATGCTGAAAAGTTTGCCTTGGCGCAAAATAGTGCTATGGCATTAAGCACGCCTTTGGTGATGAATACATTTGTAAAATACATTGGAAAATTGCCTACAGATGTTTTTGATACATTTAAAACAAAAGCAGAACATGCTGCATCTATTGGGCAAGTACATAAAGCAACTAAAAATGGAAAAACTTTAGCCGTGAAATTACAATATCCAGGCGTGGCTGATAGTATTCATTCAGATATTAATTTGGTAAAACCACTGTTTCTCCGTTTTATTGGAGTTAAAGAAAAAGAAGTACAACCATATTTTGATGAATTTGAAGAGAGATTAACGGATGAATGTAATTACGAATTAGAGTTAAAAAATGGAATGGAAATAGGTGCTTGGAGTTCAGCTATTCCAAATCTTATCGTGCCCAATTATTATGAAACATTGTCAGCCAAAAAAATTCTGACCATGGATTGGATTGATGGCATGCCATTGCAAACATTTATTGATACAGAAACCAACCAAGAATCTAAAAATAGAATTGGCCAAGCATTAATGAATTTTATTCATACTTCTATTCATGAACATCAACGTTTTCATGCAGATTTGCATCCCGGAAATTTTTTAGTTACGGATGATTTGAAATTAGTAGTCCTAGATTTTGGTTGTGTAAAAACCATTCCTTTTGATTTTTATAATTTCTATTTCTCATTGGCAAAAGATGAAATTGTAAATGATGATATTGCCTTGAGAAAATGTTTGGTTGGTTTGGATTTTTTACGTAATGATGATACTCATGAAACTGAAAAATTATTTTATGAAACCGCGTTGAAAGCCATCCAAACAATTTCAAAACCTATGAAAGCTGATGTATTTAATTTTGGAGATGTATTATTTCATCAACAACTACAAGAACAAGGAAGAGAAATTTTTGATAATAAAGAATTTAGAAAACCCAATGCGATGCGTGGTTCACGACATGCCATTTATTTACATCGTGCGTTTTTTGGTTTGTACTCTATTTTGTATAAGTTGAATGCTACCATAAATATAGATAGGCGATTTATTGATAAAGTGCAAGTAGTGAAATAATTCTTTGCTAATTTGGTTGTTCTAAACTGATTGTTTTAAAAATTGGTTTCTGATGTTTTGAAACATTTAGCTGGAATATTTGTGTTTTAAAACCGACTTTTGAACAGCTAATTTCATAATGAGCATTTGTATTTAATATTATAGTAAGTTGTTTACTATAGATTCCAGTTTTTGTAATTTCTCCATCTTTTTTAATCGTGATTTCTAAATCGTCGGCAGCTTTTCCATCGCAATATAATTTTAGTGTCAATGGTACATCTAAATATTCAAATTTATAAATATCATCATTGCCCATGCCGCCATTTCTATCGGATGAAAAATAGCCATGACTTTGATTAGCATCTATATAAAAACCAAAATCATCCGTAGGACTATTAAACGGCTTTCCTAAATTTTCTGGATTTCCAAATTCACCCAATTTATTAGGCACACTTTTGAAAATATCCATGCTTCCAAATCCGGGCAAACCCGTTGATGAAAAATAAAGTGTACCATCTGAATGTATAAATGGATATCGTTCATCACCTTTAGTATTTATTTTATTTCCGGCATTTTTTGGTTTACTCCAAGTTCCATTTGTCAAGGTAGAATAATAAATATCTTTACCACCAAAACCGCCGGCTCTGTCAGAAGTAAAAAAAATCATATTTCCTTGTGCGTTAATACTAGGAAAAGCACATGAATATTCTTTGTCGTTAAATTCTAATTCTTTAATGTCTTTCCAATGGTCATTTACTTTTCGTGCAGAAAATATTTTTAGTGTAACATCACCTTTTTTGTTGGTAACGGCTTCGCCTAATTGGAAATTATTTTTAGTAAAATAAATCATATCACGTAAGGAATCAATACTTGCTGGTCCACTGTTGTAGTTTCTAGAATTGACAACACCTTTTAAGGATTCAATTTGCCAGGATGAATCTTTAGCACAAGTAGCTAAATAGACTTGTTGGAAAGCGTTGCCCGATGCTCCATTAATTTTTCCTTCTCTGGTGGACGTAAATAAAATACCATTTTTATATGGTATAGCACAGAAATCAGAAGAATTGGTGTTAATACTTTTGAAGTTTTCAATTATAATTTTTCGATCAATACTTAAGTCTGTTTTTGCTTTTTCACATGAAATTAATAAGGTTCTGGCGAACGTGGTATCCGCATCTGATTTTAAATTTAAATATTTTTGCAACCATTTTTTTGCTTCGTCATATTTTTCATTTGCCATCAATATTTGACCAAAGTATAAATTGGACTTTGGAATCGCATTTTTATCAGCTACAACAATAGCAAAATATTTTTCTGCATTGTCGTAATCATTTATTTTTCGATAGCATTCTGCAATTTTTCGTACAGCTCGTATATTTCCTTTGTCGGCAATAGGTTTGTAGATTTCAATAGCTTGTGCATATTTGTAATCTTCAAATAATTTATCCGCTTTGTCCATTTGCGCCCACAATAGTGTAGAGCTAAATAGGAATAGGATTTTTAAGAGGTACTTTAGATAGGTCATATTAATATCAATACTTAATTAATTTCTTCTAATTTCATTAATCTATCAAATTCTATACCTTTTTCTGTCCTTTTGAGCGTACAGCATTCTACTTCTTTATCATGTTCAAAAAATAAAATATGATTATTAGTTACTGCTTTTTCTAAAAATATGGCTTTTTCTCTAAGTGTATCTAAAGGACGAATATCATAAGCCATCACGTAAGGTAATTTAATATGATGATGTGAAGGAATTAAATCGGCACAATAGGAGATAGTTTGTTTCTCTTTATAAATGTGTAACAACATCATTGCTTCTGTATGTCCATACATAAATTCAATTTCTACGTTAGGCATATTAAGTTCTTCTTTTTCTACATATTTTAATTTGCCAGCATGTTGAATGGCTTCTAAATATTCTTTTAAATAAGATGCTTTTTCACGCGCATTGGGTTGCATGGCTGATTGCCATTGTGTTGCCGAAGTCCAATGTGTGGCATTTGGAAATCGTAACGTAGGTTGGTGATTGCCATCATTCTTTAAAGCACCTATGCAATGGTCGAAATGTAAATGTGTTAGAAAAACATCTGTAATATCTGTTGGTGAAAATCCATGTTTCGCTAGTGATTTTTCTAAAGTTTCATCGCCAAATGGATGGTACCGCTTCTTATAAATATCGTCGATAAAATCACCCATGCCTGTGTCCACTAACATCAATCTATTTTTATCTTGGATGAGTAAGCAACGCATTGCCCAAGTACACATGTTGTTTTCGTCTGGTGGATTTAGTTTTTGCCACATCGTTTTGGGAACTACGCCAAACATAGCGCCTCCATCTAATTTAAAAAATCCGGTATCAATAGTATATAATTTCATGTGGAATTATTTAGTCTTGTTTTTTAAAAAGTTTGTTTCATAAATTTTAATCCAATCAAATGGAGTAACTTTCTTTGCTAATTCTTCCAATAATTTAAAAGGAATATGCTCCGCTTTTTTAAAACGAAGACATGATTTTCCTATGTCTAATTTTTGATTGCTGTGTTGTTTAAATGCCTCTACAAACCAATTGTATAATTGTGGATCGGCATACAAGCACATGTGATAAATTCCAATATGGCTTTTTTGAGAGGCAATGGAAATAAACGGTAATGGTAAATTTGTGGTGCAATGGTATCCTGCTGGATATATTTTGTGAGGCACCACAAAACTAGGCATACCATATTGCATACAGGCTTCAAATCCACTTGGTAGATTTTTATTAAAAAGTACAATCAAATTTTGAATGACTTCTTTTCTTTCATCATTTAGGGATTCAATATATTCATTAATTGTAGCAGCTGTTGTTGGCATAATACTATCTAAAGATACAAATCTTTAAGGAGTTAAAATAAGCTTAAAAAATGAAAATAGGATTAAAATACACACATTTTTAACGCAGTAACTGCTGCTTCCACACCTTTGTTGCCATGTATTCCTCCAGCGCGATCAACAGCTTGTTGTTCTGTATTAGGTGTTAAAACGCCAAAAATAAATGGAATATCAAATTGAATATTTAAGGTTTGTAAGGCTTGAGCAACTGATGTGTTTATGTATATATCATGGTCTGTTTCTCCTTTAATTACACAGCCAATACAAATAACAGATGAGATGTGATGATTTTGTGCTAATTTCTTTGCCGCAAACGGTAATTCAAACGTACCAGGAACATAAGACACATTGATGTCTTCTTCTTTTACGCCATGTTTTAACAGTGTTTCTATGCAGCCTTTTAATAATTCAAAGGTGATGTGTTTATTCCATTCTGCAACCACAATGCCAAATGCTTTTCCTTGTCCGGAAGGAACTTTCTCCGAGTCATAATTAGAAAGGTTTTGCAATGCAGTAGCCATTGTTAATTTGTATTATAATGGTTTTGCTTCTAATTTTGCGATATAGATTTCAGAAGCAGCACCTTCTTGGCTATTTGGAAAGTCTGTATTTAATTTTTTGAATAATTCCAATGCTTCTTTGTTATTTCCTTTTTGTGAAAGCGCTAAAGCAGCACGGAAAAGATACGTTGGAGCAGTGAGTTCATTATTTGCTTGCGCAGCAGCTTTTTTGTAATTTTCAATTGCTTTATCCATTTGATTTTGCTCTGCAAAAGCATCTCCTAAGCAACCATATTTTCTAGCACTCAAAATAGCATCATCTGTTGAAAATTTATTTAAATAATTTACAGCATCTGCATATTTTCCTATTTTGAGATTTGCTACACCTGCTCCAAAGTTTGCTCTGTTTCCCGCCGACGTACCATCATATTGTTTGGCAATGGCTTCAAATCCTAAATGTTGTCCGTCACCTTTTAAGGCTAATGACATAGAATCCATATCAAAATATTTTTGAGCAAAAATAATCGCATCTTGTGCTTTGCTTTCTTTTGGGCTTTTAATTAGATTTTTATATGCCCAAAATCCACCAGCAATAAGAACTATCGCAACGATGCCACCAATAATTACATTTTTATATTGTTCAAAGTAGTACTCGTAATTGTTAAATGCATTCGTTAACTGTGCATTTCCTTCTTCTAAGATATCTGATTCTACTTGTTTATTTTTATTCTTAGCCATATTTTTATATTAAAATAGAGCGCAAAGGTACGATTTTTCATCAAATATTTAAAATATTTATCCACGAAACTGTTTCTTTTTTTGGGTTTGGCTGTATATTTGGCATCGTATGGTTATCTCGGATTTTCGTATTGCTCAGCTTGTCTTAACCAATTATAAAAATTATACTTTCCAACGATTTGAATTTGGTACTAAACTAAATTTTATTGTGGGCAATAATGGAACCGGAAAAACCAGCTTGTTAGATGCCATTTATTATACTTGTTTTACCAAAAGTTATTTAAGTTCATCAGATATATTGAATGTTCGATTCACCACTGAATTTTTTAGAATAGAAACACATTTGGACGTAAATAATACACCTCATTTAGTGGAAGTTAAATACTCGAAAAATGAGAAAAAAGAGATTCTACTAGATAAATCCAAATTGGAAAAACTAGCAGACTATATCGGAAAATTTCCTTGTGTTATTATCACACCGGACGATAGTCAACTTATTTTAGGTAGTAGTGAACTGCGTCGTAAGTTTTTGGATGCTTCCTTGTCGCAATATTCATCAGAATATTTTCAGCAACTGCTACTTTATAATAAGATTTTGGCACAACGAAATGCCTTATTAAAATCATTTTATGAAAATCGTTTCTTTGACAAAAACTTACTAGATGTTTATAATCAACAACTTATCTCATCTGGAAATATAATTTATACTTATAGAAAAGACTTTATTCAGCAATTTAATCAAATTTTTTGCCTGTTTTATCACCAAATATTTGAAGGAAATGAAGAGGTAAGTGTTCAATATACTTCCGATTTGCATTTAAAAAATTTTGATTCTGTATTGGAAGATTCTATTTCGCATGATAGAAATGCACAACGTACTACAAAAGGTATCCATACAGATGACTTGGTATTTGAACTTAACCATCTACCTATTCGAAAAATTGGCTCACAAGGACAACAAAAAACATTTTTGCTTTCGCTCAAATTAGCGCAATATGATTTGTTAAAAACACAAAAACAATTAACTCCTTTATTGCTTTTGGACGATATTTTTGATAAATTAGACATTCATCGAATAGCCAAAATTATTCAACTAGTCAACAAAGATTCAATTGGACAAGTATTTATTTCCGATACAGATAAAAATAGAATTCAACATTTCATAAACGAAAATAATATCACTCAATATAAATTAATTCACCTTGGCGACATATAGAAACACCAAATTTGTGGCACTCAAAGATGTTCTCGACGATATGATAAAAGAGATGCGTATTGGCGGAAAAATGAACGAAATGAAAGTTCGTAAATATTGGCATGAACTCATGGGAACTTACATTACCAACCAAACTTCCAAGATATTTTATAAACAAGGCAAATTGTTTGTTTATCTCGAATCATCCGCTTTGAAACATGAATTATTTTTAGCAAGAGAAAAAATTAAATCGGATTTGAATAAACGCTTGCAAGAAAATCTTATTCACGAAATTATTTTCAGATAAAACAGATAGACTTATAAACAACTCTTATTGAATAATTGAAAAATCTTATCAAAAAATTTCCATTCTTTTTTTCTATTTTTGAACTCAATGGATAAAATATTGTTATCAACTATAAAATAAAAATAAAATGGCTTTAGAACTCACAAACGACAACTTTAAAGAAAAAGTATTAGAAAATCAAGGCGTTGCTTTGGTCGATTTTTGGGCAGAATGGTGTGGACCTTGTCGCCTAATTGGACCAGTCGTAGAAGATTTATCAAAAGATTATGAAGGAACGGCTACAATCGGAAAATTAAACGTGGACGATAACCGCGAAATTGCTGCTCAATATGGGATTATGAGTATTCCAACTTTATTGTTTTTTAAAAATGGTGAAGTAGTAGATAAGCTTGTTGGTGTAGCATCCAAATCAGATTTGAAAAAGAAATTAGATGCACATCTAGCATAATACATTTATTTAATTAATTTTAATGGTTGATCGATATAAATTGGTCAACCATTTTTTAATTTTAGATATGCTTATTTCTCCACAAGATTTTTATCCGTTTGACCAATTAGATATTTTGGCTCGACAAGTTGTCGAAGGTTTTATCATAGGATTGCATAAAAGTCCATATCATGGTTTTTCCGTAGAGTTTGCCGAACATCGCTTGCATAATGCTGGTGATTCCATCAAAGATATAGATTGGAAAGTGTTTGCACGAACAGAAAAATTATACACAAAAAAGTTTGAAGAAGAAACCAATTTGCGTTGTCAAATTGTAATTGATGCTTCTTCGTCGATGTATTTCCCACAAGAAAAACAAGCTAAAGAATTTAATAAAATTGAATTTTCATGTGTGGCAGCTGCCGCATTAATGTATATGTTAAAAAAACAACGAGATGCCGTAGGATTATCCGTTTTTGATGAAACATTAAAAACACAAACTGCCACAAAAACAAATGTAATGCATCATCAAATGCTGATGAATGAATTGTATAAAATTATCCAAAATATTCCAAATCAAAAAAATACGAATGCAGTAAAATGCTTGCACCAAATTGCTGATACCATTCATCGGCGTTCCTTGGTAATTATTTTTAGTGACATGCTTGACAGTGCCAACGAACAAGCACTTTTTTTGGCGTTGCAACACTTAAAACACAACAAACACGAAGTTGTATTATTTCATGTGGTAGATAAATTGAAAGAGCTTGATTTTAAATTTGAAAATCGTCCATATCAATTTATTGACATGGAAAGTGGTGAAACCATAAAACTGCAACCCAATCAAATAAAAGATGTTTATATCGAAAAAATGTTGGAACGAAATACAAATTTGAAATTGAAATGCGCACAATATAAAATAGATTTCGTTGAAGCCGATATTCACGAAGGCTTTCAGCCCATACTTTTGTCTTATTTAGTGAAACGAAGTAAAATGATATAATGAATAAATTCGATTACACCTTAGAATTAAACAATAATGAAATTCAAAAAAAAGGAGTTTCTTCTGCAGATGTCTTTGCTACTTTCGAAGCTATTGCATGGAATGATGAATATAACAAATGCTTAGAAAATGAAGATTATTACGGACCTTGGTTCTCTGTTTCATATACAGATGATGATGCTTTAACATATGAATTGGAAATAGAATTTTATTTATTTGATGATGATGGCAATAGGTATAATACCTTGCATTATTATTTGTCTTTTACCCACCAAAATTTTCAAAAAGAAAAAATATTTTTTGGTTTATTTGGAGAAAAAAATATTGTTGTAAACAATTTTAATTTCTTAGACAATCAAAAAATGGAAGTAGTAAAAAGATGTTTGAATGCTTTTTTACATCGCGATATGCAATATTTAAAAAACACCATCAACGAACATTATATTTAAAACAATGCAACTCAATTATAAAAAACTTGGTGAAAACGGTTCACCTATTTTGATTCTTCATGGTTTGTTGGGTTCCTTAGATAATTGGCATACCATCGCAAAACAATTAGCCTTATCACATCAAGTTTATATCCTAGATCAACGAAATCATGGACGTTCGCCACATACAAAAGAAATAAATTATGAATTACTTGCTCAAGATGTTTTTGATTTTTGTACACAACATGAATTGCATTCAATCAACCTAATTGGACATTCTATGGGCGGAAAAGTGGCCATGCTTTTTGCATTATTATATCCAACTTTGGTAAATAAATTAATTGTTGTAGATATTGCACCTGCTTTTTACGATGGTGGACATGAAGATATATTGTTTGCTATGGCAGAAGCGCCTTTGAAAATGGCAACCAAACGAGATGAAATCGATTTGTTTCTGCAACGTAGAATTCCTGAATTTGGTGTGCGACAATTTATTTTAAAAAATCTATCAAGAGATGAAAATAATAAGTTTGTTTGGAAATGCAATTTTGAATCTTTAATAACACATTATCGGTTGTTAATGGATTTTCCAACACTATCAACTACTTTTTTAAATCATACCTATTTTATAAAAGGTGAATTTTCAAATTATTTAAATCAAGATAATTTTGATACTTGTGATAGATATTTTCCCGATAATTCATTGATAGAAATTAAAAATGCAGGCCATTGGGTGCATGCCGATAATCCTATTGATTTTACGCAAAAGTTGATGTCTATTTTAAGTTGATTTTTTATTCAAAAACATTTATGCTTTCTATTTGTTCTATCCTTAGTTTTAAAAGTATAACTATTGATTTTTTAATTATCTAATTTTTAGAATGACAACTACTAAAAAAATATTTCCCGTTTTAGGTATGAGTTGTGCTTCTTGTGCAATCAATGTCGAAAATATATTAAAGATGCAAAACGGCGTGCTGCAAGTAGCCGTAAATTTTGCCAATTCTACGGTTACAGTTGAATATAATCCTAGCTTAATTCAAACCACAAAAATGAAAATTGTTATTCAAGAAGCTGGATATGATTTAATGATTGAAGATCATAAAGACAAACAATTAGAAGTCGAAAAGATTCAAGCTAAGAATTTTCAGAAGCTTAAACAAAAAACAATTTGGGCATTAGTGCTGTCTGTTCCAATTGTTATTATTGGTATGTTTTTTATGGATATAAAATATGCCAATGAAATAATGTGGATACTCAGCACACCTGTTGTTTTATATTTTGGAAAAGATTTTTTTATTCAAGCTTGGAAACAAGCCAGCCATCGCACGGCTAATATGGATACCTTGGTTGCACTCAGCACTGGAATTGCATATTTATTTAGTGTGTTTAATACTTTGTTTCCTCATTTTTTACATAGCAAAGGTTTGCACAGTCATGTTTATTTTGAAGCAGCTTCTGTAATTATCGGATTTATTTTATTAGGAAAATTATTAGAAGAAAAAGCAAAAGGAAACACCACATCTGCCATCAAAAAATTAATGGGATTACAACCTAAAACAGTAACAATTATTAAAGATGAGCAAGCCATTGAAATTCCCATTGAACACGTACAAATTGGCGATTTAATATTAGTGAAACCTGGAGAGAAAATGGCAGTTGATGGCATTGTAATCGATGGTTCTTCTTATGTTGATGAAAGTATGTTAAGTGGCGAACCTATTCCTGTTTTTAAAGAAATTAAATCGAATGTATTTGCAGGAACCATTAATCAAAAAGGAAGTTTCACGTTTACAGCCAAAAAGATTGGTAGTGATACCATGTTGGCACATATTATAAAAGCTGTGCAAGAAGCACAAGGCAGCAAAGCGCCCGTTCAACAATTAGTAGATAAAGTAGCTGCTGTTTTTGTGCCAGTTGTAATAGGTATAGCCACGTTATCATTTATTGTATGGTATTTTGCAAGTAGTGAAAATGCTTTTACTCAAGCTTTAATGGCATTTATAACGGTATTAGTAATTGCTTGCCCTTGCGCTTTAGGCTTGGCAACTCCAACGGCTATTATGGTGGGAATAGGAAAAGGAGCGGAGCAAGGTATATTAATTAAAGATGCTGAAAGTTTAGAACAAACTAAAAATATTAATGCCATTATTTTAGATAAAACAGGAACCATTACTGAAGGCAAACCTAAAGTGAATCAGGAATATTGGATGCATGAAAATCCTACGTTGCGTGCGGTGGTGTATAGTATGGAAGTGCAATCCGAACATCCGTTGGCAGATGCTGTGGTGCAACATTTGCAAACTTCAAAAGTGCCTATTTCTAATTTTGAAAGTATTACAGGAAAAGGAATAAAAGCCATTTTTGAAAATGAAATTTATTTTATCGGAAATAAAAAATTATTGGATGAAAATGCTATTTCGATAGATGAAAAATTACATGAAAATACAAATAAATGGTTGAGAGAAGCACATACTGTAATTTGGGTGGCGAATAGTAAACAAGCCTTAGCCGCATTTGCAATCTCTGATGCTATTAAACCAACTTCAAAAGAAGCCATTTATAACTTACAACAAAAAGGAATTTCGGTTTACATGCTTACTGGTGATAATGAAGCAACCGCAAAGTCAGTTGCGGAAAAACTAGGTATCCAACATTATAAAGCAGAAGTATTGCCAGAGCAAAAAGCTGCATTTGTAAAAGAATTACAATTAATAGGTAAAAAAGTAGCTATGGTTGGAGATGGCATCAATGATAGTACTGCCTTGGCGCAAGCAGATGTAAGTATTGCAATGGGAAAAGGAAACGACATTGCAATGGATGTAGCCAAAATGACCATCATCTCTTCTGATTTAAATAAAATTTCCACGGCTATTCAATTATCAAAATCAACCGTTGCCACCATTAAACAAAATTTATTTTGGGCATTTATTTATAATTTAATTGGGATTCCTATTGCTGCAGGTGTGTTGTATCCTATAAACGGATTTTTGCTCAATCCAATGCTTGCTGGTGCAGCCATGGCATTTAGTAGTGTTAGTGTGGTGAGTAATAGTCTTCGATTGAAATGGAAAAAATAATACATTAATGCTGGATTTTATTTAATTTTAAAAATGATAAAACCCAAAAGATGAAAAAAATTGCATTTATTTTTTTTATTTCAACGTTGGTGTATGCTTGCATACCTACTGGAACTAATCCTATCAAAAGATATCCAACTTATCGTGGTTTGTATGTAAACAAATTTGATACTATTTTTGAAGATACATCAAAAGAAAATACACTTTTACGCTGGGCAAATAAACATCGATTTAATGCGCTTACTTTATATGGCTTGGGAAATATACTTCCTAAAACTTCCAACTATTCAACATTAGCTGCTTTCATTTTACGTGCAAAAACCATTTATGGACTAAAAGAAGTGAATGCAACACGTGGAAAATCTTCTGATTTTACGACGTATGTGCACAATTACAATAATTCAAGAACAGATACTTTAGAGCGATTTAATTGGGCTAATTTAGAACGTGAATTTTGGAACGGCGATCAAACGTTTACGTATTCATTTACTCAATTACAAAACATGAAAAATTGGGGAATCACTCAAATACCAATTGTAAAAACAGAACAGTATATTGGTTGGTTGCGCGATTCATCTGGAGCACCTTCCAATCCGATACGTGAAGCACAAATTGCAGACAGTATAGTGTTGGTTGTTGATCGATTATTACTCCATGATTATCAACCAACCATTTCGTTTAGTTATGTACAGCCTCGTTTAGATATTTTAGGTCAAAAAGCGATGGCTCAAGGTAAAGTGCTAGATGTGATCATTATTTTTAGTGCTGAAAATCCAACATTTTCAGGAGCTTATTTTACTACACATGATTTTGTAGATGCGTATAACATTATTAATAATGCCAATAATTCCGCGTCTTATTCCGGTAAAAATGGGATTAAAATCATTGGATATCAAATCTATAATTACTCGCACGGAAAACTAGCAAAACCATAGGTTTAATTGAATTTTCTATCATCTTACGAATGAGAATTTTAATGATCTAATGGACGTTTTTTAACCATTCCACCTTTAATATCTTTTACACTTTGTGTAACCATAAAAGCATCAGAGTCAATTTTTTCTATTTCTGATTGTAATTTCCCTAATTCCAATCGTGTGATAACTGTATAAACTACTTCGGAATCTATATTTGCACGTTCGCCTTTTTTGCCACTTCCTTTTTTTTGTATAAAAACCGTAAAGCCTCGTTTCATTTCATCTTTTATCATATTTTGTATTTCTAATGAATTTTCAGAGATGATGGTAACACCAAAATACTCTTCAATTCCATCGACCAAAAAGTCCACTGTTTTAGAAGCAGAAAGATAGGTGAGCATCGCATACATCGCAATTTCAATAGACAGTAAATAGGCAGCAAATGAGAATATAATGACATTAATTATAATAATAATATCGCCAATACTAACGCTGTATTTTCTACTTAAAAAGATGGCCATTATTTCTGTTCCATCAATTACTGCACCACCTCTAATGGCTAATCCAATTCCGGCACCCAGAAAAAAACCACCAAAAATGGCCACTAAAAGTTTGTCGTTGGTAATGTGTGGAAATGGAATATAAGCAATTACAATGGCAAGCGTAATAATAGCCAATGTGGTTTTAATAGCAAAAGTATTATTGATTACTCGAATACCTAAAATGATGAACGGAATATTTATAATAACAATTAATATTGAAACTGGAATATTGCTTAATTCATAAATCAACAATGAGATGCCCACGGCGCCACCATCAATGAAATCATTAGGCATTAAAAAGCCTTTTAATCCAAATCCAGCGGAAATAATTCCTGTTGCAATTAATAAATAATCTTTTATAAATCGTTTAATGGTAATGAAAAACGCGCGAATACCTTTTTCTTGCTCGGCGGCATTTTTGTTTTTAAATAAATTTTCAGTCAAAAAATGTTTGATACTTCGAATCATAAGCGGAATTTTAAATACAGTTAGAGAATTGTTTGTACTTGTATAAGATACGATTTTTTGAGTAAATAATTAAGTTAAATTTTTGTTGTGAATTTAAAATGGGTATCAATAGATACTAAGTTTACTTGCTAACCGTTTATTTTAAATTGTATCTTGGATGATGTAAGGCTAAGGATTCTTTTAAGTATTGTTGATCTAAATGAGTATATATTTCAGTAGTGGTGATGGATGAATGTCCGAGCATTTGCTGTACTGCACGCAAATCGGCGCCACCTTCAATTAAGTGTGTGGCAAAAGAATGCCGAAAGGTGTGTGGTGAAATATTTTTATTTAAGTTTATTTTTTCTGCTAAATTTTTTATCACAATAAATACCATTACACGAGAAATGGGTGTACCTCTTTTGTTTAAAAATAACATGTCGGAATATTTTGGATATTGTGGCAATTTGTTTCGAACATGTTCCATATATATTTGTATGTGTTTAAGTGCGTCACTGCCAATAGGAACTAGTCTTTCTTTATTTCCTTTTCCAATAACACGAATAAATTCAATATCAAAATAAACATGAGATATTTTTAAATTTATTAATTCGGAAACACGTAAGCCACTGCTGTATAAGGTTTCGAGCATGGCTTTATTTCGTACATTTTCATCTTTACTTAAGTCCAATGCACCAATTAATTGTTCGATTTCATCAAATGAAAGTGTATCCGGAAGTTTTTTACTTAATTTCGGACCTTCCAATAAAACGGTAGGATCTTCTTTGATGAATGCTTCAAGCATTAAAAATTTGTAAAATGCTTTTAATCCGGAAATAATGCGTGCTTGACTTCTATCACTTAAGTCTAAATCGTGTAAATAGGCAATAAAATTCTCTAAATCGTTTAGTTTTATTTCATTTGGGTCATTCGTTTTATTTTCTATTTTTAAATAGTTCATGAGTAATTCAACATCATGTAAATAGGCATCGATTGAATTTGGAGACAAAGATTTTTCTATTTTTAAATAGCCTTCAAAGTTTTTGATATATAAATTCCAAATCGACATAAAATAGGTCACTAAAGTTCGTAAAGAAAATGAAAAAAGGAGAATAAATTTTAATGTTACTACTCATTTGTGAAAAAGTATAGTTGGTATCTGGTTTATTTTTTATATTTGGTTTATGAAAAAGATTATCATTATCAATGGACCAAATTTAAATTTATTGGGCAAGCGCGAACCCAATGTGTACGGCTCTGAAACGTTTGAGAATTTTTTAAGTGATATGCAACAAAAATATGCTAATCTTGAAATTTCTTATTTCCAAAGTAATATTGAAGGAGAATTGATTTCTAAAATTCATGAAGTTGGTTTCACGCATGATGGAATCATTTTAAATGCTGCAGGATACACACATACCTCCATTGCTATTGCAGATTCGATTCGCGCCGTAAAAACGCCGGTTATAGAAGTACATATCAGCAATACATTTTCACGCGAAGAATTTCGTCATCATTCATATATTTCACCAGTATCAAAAGGAATTATTGTTGGCTTCGGTTTAAAAAGCTATGAATTGGCATTAAAATATTTTGAGTAAATTTAATTACTCAATTTAAAGGTTCTTTCTGACATACTGTATGGACTATCCACTTGTTTTCCTTTTTTATCTATTAAAGTGAGTTTTATTTTATTTTCACCTTGTGGTAAACCTTCCATGAAATAACCACTCCATTTATCTAAAATAAATTCGGTGCCATTTATTTCTACTTTTACGTTAAATCCATCTTTAGATAAATCACAATTCACTAAATAAAAATCCAATAAAATAGCTTTGGTTTCATCGCCTTTGTATTCGCCTTTTGGACGACTATAGAATAGCATTGGACTGCTTAAATCTGGTGCAGCATAACGTGCTGTATAGCGTGATTTACCTGTAATTGCAGACGTTATAGTGTACGCATTTTTATTTTTTATACTTTCATGATACGAACGTGAAATAAAAGATAATACGATGTGTTGCCCATCTTTTAAGGTGTTCACAATGGCTTCGTCTTTATACAATGCATTGTATGGTTGATTGTCAACTATACAGTGAATATGCTGACCTTGAGCTGAATTTGCACATGATTTAATGTTATTCATATTGGTTTGTTGCCCTAAAGTATAATTACTTGTTTCGTAATTAATTTTGATGGTATTATTGTCCAGTTCATCCAAGGTTCCACTTACAGATTGTTGGATACTTGCATTTTCAAATGATTCAAGGGAATAAAATTCAGTAAGTGTTATGCCGTTTTTTGTTATACTCAATAGTTTTGCGGATTTCTCAGAAGATTTTTCTCCATTACTAGCATTCGCTTTTCGGTTACAAAAGGTGAAAATACTAATTGATAAAAGAAATAATCCGGAAAGTAAAACTGTTTTTTTCATGATATACTATTATAGTGAATATTCTTGTTTTAAAGTTTGCAATAAATATAATGCATGTATGTTATTTATTCTAAAATTTTTCTCATTTGGTGGATGTATTAAACGTTTGTATATTTCCTTATATAGAAATAACGTATTGTTGGTGTCTTTGTTTATGTCAATGCTGTTTTTATCTTGCAAATATTTTTTTATTGTTCTCGGAAGTACTTTTTTTGCCAATGTTTTAATTCGGTAGTGTTTATTAGTGCTGTCGTAAGATGGTTTAATAAAATCAATGTTCATTTCTTTAAAAATTCCATCCATTAAATAGTTGTTGTAAAATGATTGATTAAGTCTTTTTTTAAATGGAACGGTGTACCAAAATTCTATCCAATCTTTTTGCCAAAATGGTAAGTAAAAGTCTATGCCAAAAAATTCATATACTCGCACTGAATTGATAATAAATTTTGATACACGATTTTTAATAAACCATTCTTGATAACCATTCCAGGTGTTCTCATAAGATGTATTGTGGTATAAAATGTGGTGTTTGTGTAGGATATATGAACGTATGTCAATATTTTTTATTGGCTCAAAAATACTTCCACCATGTAAGTCTTGGCAAAATCCATTTAAAAGAATTGCATTTTTTGGAATTAAATTATTTTGAGATAAATAATGTAATGCAAAGAAATCCTGTTCATGCGGCAGCGATGAAAAATGATGATTGTAGTCCGAGTATTGCTTCCATTTTTCTTGAAAAAAAATAGATAACAACTCGTCAGAATATTCAATAATAATTAATTCAATATTTAATGTGCGACATACTTTCTCCGCTGTTTTAACTTCATAACTATTAGCTCTTCCATAAGTAAAACAAGTAATATTTTTGATATTATTTTTTAAAAGTAACGACAATAAATAACGTGAATCGTATCCACCAGAAAGTGGTAATAGTATTGGATTGTTGGAACAGTATTGTCTAATTTTATCAATTAATTTTTGTTCTAGTTTTTTAAGTTCTTGAGATAAATTTATTTCGTAGTTTTCTTTTTGGCAATGCGTGTAATAGGATTCTATTTTTATATGATAACTGGTTTTATTTATGATTGCTATTTCTCCCGCTTGTAATTGTTGCCATTCATTCAGTAAAGTATGATTATCTGTAGTGCAATAAATATGTTCAAAAAAGGATGCTTGTCCTTTATTAATAGAACAATTTGTGCCATCAATTTTATTACTAATATGAATTAAATCAGGTTCACTTTTTATAAAAATAGGATACGTTCGTATGCTATCAACTGCCAATAAAAGCGTGTTGTTTAGCTCAATGATAATAGAAAAATGTCCACTTAGTTTTGATAATTTTTTCTTGAATTCAAATTCATTTTTTGTTTCTGAAAAATAACAGTTAATTGCTTGAGAATTTAGAAGTGATTTTTCGAAAAATGCATTTCCAATAACATGAATGTTATTGTGTGAATACCAAGTATGCACTAAATTAGGCTCTAATTTTAGTTGAATCATCATTTAAAACATGTACTTGAATGTAGAAAAATAAATACAAATTAAATACAATTCCTACAATAGAAAACAATAAAATGGAAGTATAAAATTGTCCAAAAAATCCACCAATAAGAAGGGCGCTGATTCTGCAAACAAGCAATACTATATTGTATTTAAATTCAAATTTAAGTTTGAATTTGATATCTAAAATACTGGAAATAGGCGATGCTAACAAGCCTGAAAAGTACCATAAAATAAGGTATTGTGCTATTTTTCCAGCTTCTTTCCATTCATTACCAAATAGAAACTGAAAGATGCTTTCTCCCAAAAATATAAAAATAAATGTTGGTATAATTCCAATTGCAAATGTGATAAAACTTATTTTCTTTACATTAGATTTTAATGCTGTATTGTTTAATTCAGACGCTTTTTTAAAAAAAATTAAACTTAATGCATTGCTATACATTCCGGTTGGTGCATTTAATAATCTTGTTGCGTACGAATACAATCCAACCCATTGTGCTGAAAAAAATGCAGCCAATACAATTGGTACGCTATTTCTTGAGATATTATTAACTAAGGAAGACCATGTTCCAAATTTTGGAAATTGATCGTAGGTTTTCCAATTTTTTTTTAACTGTTCCAGGTCGAATTTAAATACGATAAATCGACAGGAATAGATGGTTGCAATCAATATTCCAAAAGTAAATCCTATGATAAGCGCATGGTTGATTTTTTGTTGTGCAAGAACGAGTGTAGTCGATGCCGTGAATAATACTTGCAAAATTCTGAACACATTGATGTCGCCATATTTTTCTTGCTTGTTTAGTAATACTAAAATAGGTTGATGTATGCCATACATTAAAAGTACGAAAGGAATTAAAGCATACATTTTTGGAATAAAAAATAAGAATGATGCAGTAATTAAAAATGCGAAAAGTGAACCTAAAACAGCAACATGAATAGCTGAAATGGCAATTTTCTCGGCAATTTCCACCGTTTTTCCAAGCATAACAGCAATGTCTAATTTTGCATTTATAATTTCAGATAAAATGAATACGATTGAAATAAATATTCCAAATTCTGCAAATTCTACTGCAGAAATATATATTGGTAATATTAGTGAGAATAAAAAATTGACAAGTTGGACAAACGCTAATCCTGCAATTAATTTCGAAAAATTGGATACACTTTTTATGTTGACGGATGCGCGTTTCATCCTTGCTAAGTTACAATTTATTTATTAGCATCTTGTTGGGTGTTTGTTGGTGTATTTGTATTTTGTTTCTCCGGCGAAGACATGATGTCTTTTAGTGTAAAATATTCGTATTGGTCAATTTTTACTTTTACTGGAATAAAACCCAATGCTTTTACTTTAATATAACCTTTGTAATCAACTCTGATTTTTTTGCCCATTAATATCATTTTGGTGCCTTCCGTAAAAAACTTAGTCACTGTTGCTCCTGTTTTTACATCGATATTTAATGGTAAATCAAATGCACTTTCTTTTTTTATTTTTATTTTATCATCGGCTTCAGTTATGGTACCTAACTTTTTATCGCCAATAAATACATCAATTAAAATTTCATCAATGGTTACTTTTGCTTTGTATGGATTGTATATTACAGCGGTGATGCCTAATCCGATTTGTTTTAGTGAGAAATTCTCAACTTTAAAATCTTTAGTTTTTACTAAATATGGTTCTTCGTCATTTTTTGCATTTACTTCAGTAAATGAACTCAAAAAAAGAATTAATAAGTAAATATATTTCATGCGTTAGTCTTGCTTGTTTTTTCGCTCTTCACGTTTTCGTTTTCGTTCTTCTTTTCTGTCTTCCCGTTTCTCTACTCGTTCTTCTTTTTTAGTTAGATATTCGTACGTTTCAGCATATTTTACTTTAGTTGCAACATCTTCACCTTTCGCATTTTTTAAAGTTAAATCACCTAATAATTGAATGGCATACGTTGTGGCTGGTTCATGATTTTCTAAAATAAATGCTTTCGTTTCATACGAATATTTTATAGGAATAGAAAACTCTGAATTGGGTTGTATCACTTTGTCTGATTTGCTTACTATGGTGCCAACATCTTTTCCATCAATGGAGAAATCCAAAACTAAATCTTTTAAATGAAATTCTTCTTTTGATATATTCATGAAAACGGCTGTTGCTCGCAATGTGGCATTTTCCTTTTGTAGATTGCCTAATTCTAGATTGACCAGTTTTTTAAACTCTATAGTTTTCTTTTCTGTTTGACAAGCTGTGAATAAAATAAAAACTAAGCAATACAATACGATTTTTTTCATTTTTTTCATTGATTTAAATGCAAATGTATTTAATCTAATTTGCTTATTTTTAGTTTTAATTATTTTTCACATTAATATAAATATCAAAAAGCTTACCAAACTAATGCTCAATTTTTAAAATTAGAAAATAGATGATTGTTTACCAACTTCCTGAGCTTCCACCACCACCAAAACTTCCGCCACCAAAACCACCAAAACCGCCACTGCTGCTGCTGCTACCACTGCTCCAAGAGCTGCCACTGCTTCCACTCGTCCATGTCCAGCCACCACCACCAATAGATACAGTTGACTTTCCTGAGAAAATAATTGAAAGCACAATGATGAATATAAAGGCAAATACTATAATAAATACCCAATCCGGCATTTTGTCAACCGCTGAATTACTGGAACTATAGCTGGTGGATTCGTAGTTGCCTTCTAGCTGCGCAATGATTCGATTGCAGGCTTCATCAATGCCTTGAAAATATTGTCCTTGTTTAAAGGCTGGTACAATTAGTTGATCGATAATTTCTTTGCTTTCGTAATCCGTAATAGAACTTTCTAAACCATAGCCAATTTCAATATCTACTTTTCTATCATTTTTAGATACTAAAATAAGAATGCCATTGTTTTTATCTTTTTGTCCAATTCCCCAACTTCTACCTAAACGCAACGCATAATCACTAATATCATAATCGCCGATATTATTCACCGTAACAACACAAATTTGTGTGGAAGTTGAATCGTTATAGGCGACCAATTTGTCTTCTAAATTCTGACAATTGGATACACTAAACATTTCCGCATAATCATTGACTAATTTTGGAGGTTGAGGTGGCAATGGTATGCCTTCATTATCCACGACTTGAGCAAAAGCAAATGCATGAAAAATAATTCCAAAGATTAAGAATATTTTATTCAAATGAAATTTCATCCGATAGTTCGTTTTTAGTTAAATTGTTAATATCAGGAAATTGAATGGCTAACGTTTTTCCTATTGTTTCAATAGCATTTTGTATAGCAAAAATAGGAGTATTGTTCATGAAATCTAGATGCATTTTATAGGAAATGTCTTTCCAAAAATCAGCATCTACTTTTTTATGGATGGCTTCGTCTCCAATAATAGCAAATTGTTTATCGACAACAGCAATGTATATCAACACGCCATTTCGAAACACAGTCTTGTCCATATTTAAATGATGAAAAACCTTTACCGCTCGATCCATGACATCTTCATCACAACGATCATCAATATGTATTCTTATTTCAGCACTCGTATTGGCTTCAAATTTTCGAATAGATTTAACGAGTTCATCTTTTTCTACATCCGATAAAAAGTTTTTTGCTGATGCCATTAGTCAAAATTTACTTTTGGTGCTTTTTCTGAACCTACATCCGCTTTAAATGGTTCCCGTTTTTTAAATCCAAATACATTTGCCACGATGTTGGATGGAAAGGATCGAACTTGTGTGTTATAAGATTGAACAGCAGCATTATAATCTCTTCGTGCTACATTAATTCTGTTTTCGGTTCTTTCTAATTCATTCATCAAGTTCTCAAACGCTTGCGTAGCTTTTAAATTCGGATATTGTTCAGCCACCACTAATAATCTAGATAATGCACCACTCAGCTGGCTTTGTGCTTGTTGGAATTTTGCCATGTTTTCCGGAGTAATATCATCCGCTTTTAATTGAATAGACGTTGCTTTTGAACGTGCTTCGATTACAGCGGTTAATGTTTCTTTTTCAAATTTCGCTTCACCTTTTACCGTTTCTACTAAATTTCCAATTAAATCAGCTCTGCGTTGATACGACGCTTCTACATCTGCCCAAGCTTTAGTGACTGTTTCGTCGCCCGAAACTAATGTGTTGTAAGAACAACTAGGTAACAAAAAAGTACTTGTTATAACAAGTAATAAATAAATAGAATTTTTCATTTGTTTTTATTTCTTGATTTAATTAAAGATAACAATTTTTTTGTTTTAGAAGTTCCAAATGTTGTTCGTAAATGAAATCATTTTTAAAATGAGATTTATTTACTCAAACTTAATTTGCAGAAGAAAAATAAAAATGTATCTTTGCATCATATCGCGAGATGGAGCAGTTGGTAGCTCGTCGGGCTCATAACCCGAAGGTCGTTGGTTCGAGTCCAGCTCTCGCTACAAAAAAAGCAACACATTTGTGTTGCTTTTTTTATTTTAAGTTCAATTGATTCAAAGTTTATATCATGTTACCCAATAGTACTATTACTATTACCGTTTTTTTTTGATTTGTGTGATTCTTGGTCATTTGATGTTATTTAGAAACAATTAATCAACCACATTCGAAGTCCTACTAAGTGTATCAAAACATGGTGGCGAATATTCAATGTTGCTTTGTATTGATTTTCTACCATAAAAAGAAGAATCTATTTTATTTTTTTTACGTATTTTTATTTCGGAAAAATTGACAAGGATTTTTTTGTAAAAATTTAGAACACCTTTTTTTATGAACCATAAAGCAGGCTATGCCAATATTTTGGGCAAACCCAATGTTGGCAAATCAACATTAATGAACGCATTAGTAGGTGAGCGCGTTTCTATTATTACTTCCAAAGCTCAAACTACACGTCATCGAATTTTAGGAATCGTAAATGGCAATGATTTCCAAATTGTTTTTTCTGATTTGCCAGGAATCATAAAGCCTTCCTATAAAATGCAGGAATCGATGATGGATTTTGTGAAAACATCCTTAGAAGATGCTGATATTTTTATTTATTTAGTTCAAATAGGCGATAAACCAGATAAACAACCTGATGAATATTCTAAAATTAAAAACATGAATATTCCAGTCGTTTTACTCTTGAATAAAATGGATATTGCGGAACATGATGAAGTGGAACTTGAACGCCAACTTTGGCAAGATGATTTTCCACAAGCAAAAGTAATTCCATTCTCTGCAAAGTTCAATTGGAATTTAGAAACATTAATGAATTCATTAGTGACTCAATTGCCGGAAAGTGAACCTTATTTTGATAAGGAAAACTGGACAGACAGACCAGAACGCTTTTTTGTAACGGAAGTTATACGAGAAAAAATATTACTCAATTATAAACAAGAAATTCCATACAGTTGCGAAGTGGTTTGTTCTTATTTTATGGAAGATGGTGACATCATTAAAATTTCGGTTGAGATTTATGTAGAACGTGAAAGTCAAAAACCTATTTTAATAGGTAAAGGTGGTGAAATGCTGAAAAAAGTGGGCTCAGAAGCGCGCAAGGATTTAGAGAAGTTTTTTGGTAAAAAAATATTTTTAGAAACCCATGTTCGTGTATCCGAAAATTGGCGAAATAACGATTCAATGCTTCGTAAATTTGGTTATCGTGATTATTAACTTAAATGGAGCATAAGTATTTAAAATCATGACTTAACCCTTTCATTATGTAGCTTACATTTAATTAAATAAATGTTTCTTTAGTTATAAGCTTACTTTTTAATTGTACCTTTGCATTTTATTTTTTAAGTTAAAAAATTTTCATTGTGAGTTATACTATTGCTATCATTGGACGTCCAAATGTTGGGAAATCCACATTTTTTAATCGCCTTTTAGAAGAACGCAAAGCGATTACAGACGATTTTAGTGGTGTTACTCGAGACCGTCAATATGGGATTTCTACTTGGAATGGCAAAACATTCAATGTTATTGACACCGGCGGATTTGTATCGCATACAGATGATATCTTTGAAAAAGCCATTCGCTCACAAGTACGTTTAGCTATACAAGAAGCCGATTTGATGGTTTTAATGGTTGATGTTACCACCGGAATCACAGACCTTGACGAATCCTTAACGCAAGAACTTAGAAAATCGAAAAAACCAGTCATTGTTGCTGTCAATAAAGTAGATAATACCGAACGTTCGTATGCAGCTAATGAGTTTTATTCCTTAGGAATTGAACATGTATTTGCATTGTCATCCATGAGTGGAAGTGGTACCGGTGAAATTTTAGATTTTATTACCGAACAAATTCCGGAAGATATTGAAGATGCAGTTGATATTTATGCCAATTTACCTAAAATTGCCATAGTAGGACAACCCAATGCCGGAAAATCAACGCTAGTAAATGCTTTAGTGGGTGAAGAACGAAATATTGTGACAGAAATTGCAGGCACTACACGCGATTCAATTCATACACATTACAATTTATATGGCAAAGAATTTTTATTAATTGATACGGCCGGTATTCGAAAGAAAAATAAAGTACACGAAGATTTAGAATTTTATTCTGTAATTAGAGCGGTAAAAGCCATTGAAGAATCAGATGTATGTATTTTATTGATAGATGCTATTGCCGGAATTGAATTACAGGATTTGAAAATTTTTGGTATTATTGAACAACGTAAAAGAGGCGTCGTTATTTTAGTGAATAAATGGGATGCCATTGAGAAAGATTCTAAAACGATGTTAGAATTTGAAAAGAAGATAAAGGAAAAAATTGCCCCTTTTACCGATGTTCCTATTGTATTTGTTTCTGCTCTAGAAAAACAACGTATTTATCAAGCCATTGATAAAGTAATGGAAGTGTATAACAATAAACAAATTAAAGTGCCAACGCATAAATTAAATGAAATTATGTTGGCTGAAATTGAAAAATACGGACCACCGGCTTATCGTGGTGAATATATTAAGATTAAATATGTTCAGCAATTGCCAAGCACCACGCCATCTTTTGCTTTTTTCTGTAATCATCCGGATTATATTCGTGATGCTTACCGCAATTATTTAGAAAATAGAATGCGTGAAAATTTTTCGTTGAGTGGTGTGCCTATCAATATTTTCTTTCGAAAAAAATAAGCCTAAGCATTTATAGTTTTTAACCAACCAATCCTACGCTCTAGCAAGTTTAG
>JAGNZZ010000014.1 GCA_017984135.1 Chitinophagales bacterium
ATAACTTCCACACTATTTAAACCAACTTGAATATTTTACATAATTATTGGCGATGCGCTCATTTTGATTTTTAAATGTCGCTTCGTCTAATTGCTTTACTTTCTTAGCAGGTACACCGGCATAAATGCTTCCGGCTTCTACTCTTGTATTTTCCAACACTACTGCTCCAGCCGCTATTAAGGCATTTTTTTCAATGTAACAATTATCCATCACAATGGCACCCATGCCTATTAATACATTATCTTCAATGGTGCAACCATGCACCAAAGCATTATGTCCAATAGATACATTATCGCCAATAACTACTTTTGTTTTTTGATAAGTGCAATGCAAGATAGCACCATCTTGTATGTTCACTTTGTTTCCGATACGAATAGTGTTTACATCACCACGCACCACCGCATTGAACCAAATACTACAATCATTTCCCATTTCTACATCGCCCACAATCGTGGCATTTGGTGCTAAAAAACAATTTTCACCCAGCTTGGGTGTTATCTCATTACAGGGAAGTATTAATGCCATTTTTTTTATAAATTTATACTATGTTACAATTAAAAATTAAAAATTTCAAATTTAAGTTTGTGCTTGTTTTTTTGATGACCTGTTTATTAAATAGTTGCGCGGCCTACAAAGCCAAAAAATGTGGCTGTCCAACGTTTAGCACTACCCAAAAATCAACCATCCTTGGAGCCGATATAAATACCCAACAAAATAATAAGCAAGCCCAAAATATGTAAATGCATTATTTTTTCTCCTATAAATAAACCTATCATTATGGACACAAATGGAATAACATACGTTGTCATCGTAGCAAATAATGCGGAGGTTCGTTGAGTTAAAATATTAAAATATACTTGTGCAATGGCTGTTCCAAAAATTCCCAATAACAATAAATATTTTAAAGAATGCCAACAATATAATGGCTCCGCAATAATTTTTTGAATGGCTCCGGAATAAATTAAATAGGCTAAGCAAAATAGGCCAACAAAAAAATATTGCCACAAGGCAACATGAATGGGATGTTCTTTTTGAAAATAATATTTAAAAAGATTTGCATTTAAACCATACGAAATAGTAGCCAATAAGGGCAATAAAATATACCAATTTATAGTTTCAATTTTTTGATTAGATAATACAATAATTAAAGTACCAACAATGCCAACTGCAACGCCAATTATTTTTCGTTGAGTCATGATAATACCAAAAAAAATAGTACCTATACACAATGCAAATAATGGTGTCGTAGAGTTCATGATGCCAGAAAGCGCACTTTCAATTTTGGCACCTGCTGTGCAAAACAACAACGCCGGAATAAGATTGCCAAATAAGCCTAAAAATGGAATTAATTTTAGTTTTTGAGGTTCTATTTTTAGCTTGTTTCGTCGAATAATAATGAATGGAATAAATGTAAAAAATGCAATCACCATTCTAAATGCGGCTACATCTACAGGCGAGAAAACTTCCAATCCTTTTTTAATAAAGAAAAAGGAAAATCCCCAAATAATGGATAAGCCCAAAAAAACCAACCAGTCAAATAAGGTAATAGTTGTTTTCTTCGGCTTTTTTGTTTCAAAAGGCGTATCTAAAGCATCTGCAGACATCAATCACAAAGGTATCGAATTTCTAAGTTTGGCAAGTATTTTGTACTTTTAAGGTATGAACAAATTTTTACTTTCCGTCCTTATTTTTTGTTTGCGTATGCAAGCGCAGGCTCAAAGTACTATTCCAATTCTTAATTTAGACGAGCTTAAAAATAGATATACACAACAGAACGATACTACGTATATCGTTAATTTTTTTGCCACTTGGTGTGGCCCATGTATTCAAGAAATGCCTATGTTGAATAAATTTTATGAAGAACACCGAAATACCAATATCCAACTTATTTTTATCAGCTTAGATAATCCAAGCTATATAAAAAAATTACCCAATAAAATGCAAAAATTAGGTGTGCAAGCGCCGGTTTATTTATTGAAAGCCAATAGTGATTACTCATGGTTGCCACAGGTGGATAGCAGATGGCAAGGCAGTATTCCTGCCACATTAGTCGTGAATCATGCAAAAAAAGTGAAAGCATTTTTAGAAACACCATTAGAAAAAGGCCAACTCGAAACGTATCTTCAAAAATTAGGATTATAACTCCAAAAACAAATTTGTAATTTTGCCTTTAGAATGAGCATATTTGAACGTATTCTTGGAGAAAGTTTATTTGTCAACGCTTGGAAACAAGTACGTCAATACCTTTTCGCCGAAGGCAGATTTAAGCAACTCATTTCACTTCAACCGATTGATATTTTTGAAGAAGAATCCGAAATAGACATTGATGGTGCTTGTGTAAAATTAAGGATTAGCAGTGATGTCGATAATATCATGCGTCGCGGTATTCAACGAACCATTCATTTTTTAAAATTTAATCCATCTGAAAAATTAGAAGATTATGGCTTCGATATTAAAATTGATGCTCAAATGTCATTTAAAGATATAAATACGTTTTTTAATGCCAATTTTGCGAATGTCAATTATCCTATTTATTCCAACAAAGTCGATTTATGTATAGAAAATTTTGAATTTAACAACGATGGTATAAATGCCAAAGCCAAAATTCCATTGAAATTGCAAACGCACTGGTGGTTTTACAAACGTAGCATTTCTGTAAATACTTTTTTAAATGCCACTATTGTTTATGGTGATCCTAAAAATATAATCCGCACCCATCGCCTTAGATATGAAATTAAAACGAAAAATTTTTTAGTTAAATGGGTGGAAAATTATTACCATACTCAAATACTACAATTTTTAAACGAATTATTAACGTATAATTTTAGAGAAGAATTAATGCATGTAAAAGAACATGCACAAGCACAAATAGATGAATTACAAAGCCAAACGAATTGGATTAAAGGCACTATAAAACAAGTAGAATTAGACAATCTTGAAATTGGAGAAAATGGAATTAAAGCCTTATTTTTGGCTGAAGGGAAAATATATTTAACTAATTAGGAAAGCAACGCACTCATATTATGTACAAACAAGCTTTACATTCAACTCCAGTAGAAAATAAACATTTTTTAGTAACAGGTGGCGCCGGATTTATTGGCTCTAATATCACTGAATATTTATTGCAACACGGCGCAAAAGTTCGTGTGTTTGATAATTTAGCCACCGGAAATATCAACAATTTAAACGAATTTAAAAACCATCCTAATTTTGAGTTTTTTGAAGGAGATTTGCGTCATCCAAATGATTGCGCACAAGCAGTGAAAGCAATCGATGCCGTTTGTCATCAAGCTGCCATTGGTTCAGTACCTCGTTCTATTAAAGATCCAATTACCAGTAATGATGTAAATGTAAGTGGTTTTGTAAATATGCTCACCGCTGCCCAACAAGCAGGCATCAAACGTTTTGTATATGCATCGTCCTCTTCCGTTTATGGTGATGAACCGAATTTGCCTAAAAAAGAAGAAAAAATAGGCAATCCACTATCGCCGTATGCGGTTACCAAATGCACGAATGAAGTTTATGCCAATGTGTTTGCACGTTGCTATAATATGGAATTAATTGGCTTGCGTTATTTTAATGTGTTTGGTCCAAAGCAAGATCCGTATGGTGAATATGCTGCGGTAATGCCATTATTCATAAAAGCCTTATGGCAAGATGAAGCGCCTTTTATAAATGGCGATGGCAATCAAACGCGTGATTTTACGTATGTACACAATGCAGTGCAAGCAAATATATTAGGCCTAACGACCACGAATGCGCATGCTTACAATCAAGCATATAATGTGGCTTTTGGCGAGCGATTTACCATTAACCAAATGTATGATTCGATTGCTGCCTATTTACAAAAAGAAATAAAAGCCATACACCGTGAGCCACGTGCCGGCGATATCCGAGACTCATTAGCCGATATTTCTAAAGCAAAAAATTTATTAGGTTATCAACCTCAATATTCCTTTAATCAAGGTTTACCACTTACCATTGAGTATTTTAAATCGATATTTTAGAGAAAATAATCAACTTAAACTTTTTCAGGATATCCAATTTCCGCTAATTTTTTGCTTATTATTTCCCGTTCAATAGATGCTTCAACGCGTACCGTTTTGTCTTGCAAATTAATGTCAATGTGCTCAATGCCATCCATCTTCTCTAATGCAGCTTGTATGTTGCTCACACAACCACCACATTTCATATTTTCTACTGTTATTTGATAGGTCATTTTTTTTTCTTTAAATTTTAAGTTTCAAAGTTACCCATTTTAATATCAACAACATAAAAGGCAATAAATGGTTTAATAATTTTATAACAGCATAAAAGTACTATAATACTTTTATTTCAAAAATAAGTGTATATTTGTATTCTAATTCATTTAAAAATTTTAAAATTATATAGTATGCAAGCAGTAAAAGAAACAGTTATAAATGTGCAAGAAATTGAGCCACCATTTAGACATTCCACCATTTTCCAAGTGTTTGATGATTTACAAGAAGGAGAAAGTTTGGTGATACATAACAACCATGATCCGCTTCCGGTTTATCATCAATTAATCAATATGCGTGGGGACGTTTTAAGTTGGGAATATTTACAAGAAGGCCCAGAATGGTGGGACATTCGCGTAACTAAAAAACCAAGAGCAGCGCAACAATATTTCAGAACAAAACAAGGGGAAATTGTATTAAATATTCCGGCAATTGAACCTAAACTTAAACATCCTACTATTTTTAAAGTATTTGATCATATTCAAGAAAATGATTCTTTTGTCATTCATAACGACCATGATCCAAAACCGGTATATTACCAATTATTAGGCGAACGCGGCGACACTTTTAAATGGGAATATTTACAAGAAGGACCGGAATGGTGGGATGTGCGCATAACGAAATATGCAGCCACGCAAACATCAACAGAAAAAGAAACACCTACAGTAAATAATGAACCTTCACAAACAGCATCATCCAAGGAACGAATCATTGATGTTCCTTCCATTGAGCCTAAATTAAAACATCCTACCATTTTTCAAGTTTTTGACGAATTAAAGGCTGGAGAAAGTTTAATCATTCATAATGACCACGATCCTAAACCCGTGTATTATCAGCTATTAGGCGAACGTGGTGATGTATTTATCTGGGAATATTTAGAGCAAGGTCCTGAATGGTGGGACGTTCGTGTGACTAAAAAAGGAGCAAACGACCATCAAACTATTGGACAAATTGCCGCAAAAGATTTACGTAAAGCAGAAGTATTTAAAAAATATGGCATTGATTTTTGTTGTGGCGGTAAAAAAACAGTACGCGAAGCGTGTGCAGAAAAAGGAATAGATGCCACTATCGTGGAACAAGAATTACAACAACCTGTACAAACAATAACATCGGGAAATATGAATTTCGATGAATGGAATGTAGATTTCTTAGCTGATTATATTGTGAATACACATCATAACTATGTTCGAAAATACCTTCCGGAAATTACAGGTTATGCAGCAAAAGTTGCACAAGTACACGGCGACAAACATCCTGAATTACTTAAAATAAATGAATTGGTAAGTGCCATAAACAAAGAGCTTTCCGCTCATTTAGTGGAAGAAGAAACAAGCTTATTTCCATTAATAAAAGAAATAGTTAAAGCAAAAAATGCCAATTCAACTTGGGAACAAAAAGGAACTTTCAGCACTTTAGTGCATCAAACAGAAGCAGAACACACACAGGTTGGAAAATATGTAGAAGAGATTAGAACCTTGAGCCATCAATATGCCATTCCGGAAGATGCTTGCTCCAGTTATAAATTATTATTTAAGATGTTGGTGGAATTTGAATCCGATTTATTTGTACACATCCATTTAGAAAATAATATCTTATTTGTGAAAGCAAAAGAATTGGAAAATTCAATCTAAAAAAATCTTGCCGTCTTATAATGAAAATAAGACGGCAAGTTGATTTAAGCAATGAATGGCAATGAATGCCTCGTTTTCAATTACCTTTATAATGGAATGAACTAAACTGTAAGTCATGCTAATAAATGCACAAACAAAAATAGCGACGCTATTAAAACACCATCCGGACGCTTTAGAAACTATTGTAAAATTAAGTCCTGATTTTAAGAAGCTACGCAATCCAATTTTACGAAAATTGATGGCTGGCAGAACCAGCATTGCAATGGCTTCAAAAATAGGTGGATGCCAACCAGAAGATTTTTTTAAAGCATTAATTCCATTAGGTTTTGAAATAGATGCTCATTCTCAACCCGAAGAAAAACCAAAAATAAACCAACCTACACCAGAATATTTAAAGCAAGTAGCATCCAATAAAATTATCAATTTTGATGTGCGTGCAATGTTGGCTGCCGGTGATGATCCATTAAAAGAAATTCAACATAAAATAAAACAACTTCAAACGGATGAAGTACTATTAATTGTCAATACATTTGAACCGGTTCCATTAATTAAATTATTGGAAAAACAAGGATTTGAAACGTATGTGAAACAAGTGGATGAGCAAACGATTGAAACGTATTTTTATACTACAAAAAATAAGCAAGCGCAGTCTATAGAAATTGAAAAAACAACAAACAACGACGCTGCTGATTGGCATCAATTACTTTCTAAGTTTGAAAATAAATTAGTGGAAATTGATGTGCGACATTTGGAAATGCCCATGCCTATGATGTCCATTTTAGAAGCCCTCGAATCCTTGCCATCCGACAAAGCATTGTACGTGCATCATAAACGAATTCCCGTATTTTTACTGACAGAATTAAAAGATAGAAATTTTGAATTTAGAATAAAAGAAATCGATGCAACGGAAGTATTTTTACTAATTTTTAAACAAACATAAAATAGGATGTTAACTTCCATAAGTGGCGATGTGCAGCAAACCACCAGTTATAAAGTGGTACTTCCATTTTATATTTATGCAGCCATTTCTTTTTTGTTGGCTTGTAGTTTGCTGTTAATCCATACAGATATAATACATCAG
The DNA here is from genome assembly GCA_017984135.1 of Chitinophagales bacterium. Taxonomy (GTDB): domain Bacteria; phylum Bacteroidota; class Bacteroidia; order Chitinophagales; family JADIYW01; genus JADJSS01. Next base: position 6,972 of record JAGNZZ010000014.1, read on the forward strand.
CATTATTTTCATCCACAAACCTTAGCCATCACACACATCATGGCATTAGGTTGGGGCACCATGATTATATTAGGTGCATCGCATCAATTATTGCCGGTTTTAATTGAAGGAAAATTAGACAGTTATTTATTAGCACATCTTTCTTTCTGGTTTTGTGCCATTGGCATTCCAATGCTCCTCTTCGGGTTTTATACTTTTAACACAGGATGGCCTTTGCAAATCGGAGCAGTTTTAATAAATATAGGTATCATTTGTTATGTTGTCAATGTGATAGCAAGTGCCCTAAAAAGTAAAAAAATAAATGTACATACTTGGTATATGATGGTTGCCTCATGTTGGTTGTTTGCTACCACTGGATTAGGTCTGTTGCTCGTGTTTAATTTTTCACAAAGTATCTTACCAAAAGATTCACTATCCTACCTAAGCTTGCATGCACATTTAGGCTTGTTAGGTTGGTTTTTGTTGCTAGTAATCGGTGTTGGATCTCGTTTGATTCCCATGTTTTTAATTTCAAAATATACCAATACAAAATTACTTTGGTGGATTTTCGCTTTGGTAAATATTGGATTACTGAGTTTTATAATTATTAAATGCTTAGAGATAGATAAAATGTATTATTATATATCCATTGCGTGTATTTTTATTGCCCTATTTTTATTTTTATTTTATTGTAAGAGTGCTTATAAAGTGCGTATTCGTAAAAATGTGGATGAGCAAATGAAAACATCTTTGCTGTCGGTTGTTCAAATGTTGTTTCCAATAATCGCACTATTAGTTTCATTACTTTGGTTGCCTAATGGAAAAAATTATCAATTAGTGTTGATGTATGGTTTTTCCTTTTTCTTCGGATGGATAACGGCCATTATATTAGGAATGACCTTTAAAACATTACCTTTTATTGTATGGAATAAAATATATCACCATCGAGCGCAAGCCGGAAAAACACCAGTTCCAAAAGAATTATTTAGTGAAAGGATTTATGCTATAATGTTGATAGCATATCTATTGGGTTTTATTATTTTTATACTTGGAATTATTTTTTCGATAAATTGGCTTTTAAAAATTGGCGCACTGTCTCTTTTGATGGCTGCTTTGTTATATGTATTAAATACTGGAATTATTTTGTTACATCAACCACATAAAAAATGAACATAAATATTGAAACAAATGATGCTTTAAAATGCGCACAAGCCTTAAAAGGCTTATATTTTGTAGATGATCCGGAAGTTGGATTAAATGTAGTAGATTTAGGATTAATTTACACCTTGAATTTCGATGAAGAAGCAAAGAACGTAGATGCCATCATGACCTTAACATCCCAGTTTTGTCCTATGGGTGAAAGTATCACCAGCAATATCATGCAAACACTAAGCGATGCATTTCCGGAATGGTATATCAACCTTCATTTAACCTTCGAGCCACCTTGGGATTCGAGCAAAATATCAGAAAAAGGAAAAGAATTTTTAGGTCAATAATCGTATGCTGAGTCTCACTTGTAAAACCGCCATTAAAGCAGTCATTTATCTTTCCGGAAAGAAAGGTGAAAAGGCTGGAATTAAAGAAATTGCAGAACAAATAAAAGCAAGCGAACATACAGTAGGCAAAACTTTGCAAAGCTTAGTGAAGCACCAAATCATCAATAGCTCAAAAGGACCTACAGGTGGTTTTTTTATTGATGAACAACAACAAAATCAAGCCATCTATACTATTGTAGAAACCATTGAAGGAAAAGGCATTTTTAAAGAATGTGGTTTAGGGTTAAGTAAATGTTCAGAATTGCGACCATGTCCAATTCACAATGAATACAAAGTAGCGCGTGAATTAATTGAAAAGATTTTTAAAGAGAAAAAAGTAAAAGATTTATGCGCACCAGTTACTAATGGATTAGCGTTTTTAATGGATTAATTTGCTGAAAAAATTACAAGAAAAACGTTAAATAAAGCGTGCATGCCGGTAATGAAAAAATTAATCCATCAAATCTATCTAGGAATCCACCATGTCCAGGTAAGGCTGTTCCTGTATCTTTAATTTGTAAATTTCTTTTTATCATGCTTTCAGCCAAATCTCCATACGTACTACTAATAGACGTAATGATAGCCAAGACAATGTAAGTCGTTAAACTTACCGAATAACCTGTCCATTTTGGGAATAATAAATATACAATGTAAGCAATGACAATTGTAGCTATCATTCCACCAAAAAATCCTTCCCAAGTTTTCTTCGGCGAAATACGTTCAAATAATTTATGTTTACCTAAAAATCTTCCAGATAAATAGGCCCAAGAATCATTTGTCCATGCAAAAACCATAATAGCCAATAAATAATGCCAACTATATTCGCCTGCATGAAACGCCAATAAACTAGCTGATGCCAAAGGAATAGCAATATAAAAAATTGCCATGGAATTTAAGCAAACATTGTAAAAAGGTTTTTCACTTTTAGTGTACATTTCTATCACCAACCAAGTGAGTGGAAAACCACATACCAAGGATAATGAAATTAAAGGAATTTTATTACTAGCAACTAAAAATACAATTCCAAAAATTAAAACACTAAAAACCGTATTAATAATCTTGTATGTTTTTTTCCATTTAGACGAAGAAGCCAATAAACTATGAATAACACCATGGTATTCATTGATGCACAAAACAACCAATAATGAAAATAAAACTAAAAAAGAATATTCACTCAACACCACACCTCCAATCATAATTATAATAAAAAAAATGCCGGTTGTAATTCTAGTTCCTATGTCGCCCATGTTTTTTGTATTTGAGAAATTAGCGCGAAGCCAATCATTTGGCAAAGGTACTGTTTTTTCCTTTGTGAGAAAAATGATAAAAAACAGCCCATAAAATTATGAAGAGTAAGGAATAAACAATAAATTCCCAAGCTTTAGGTAATTCCGGTTGATTGATATCTATCTTGTATATTCCGACATTGTTTAAATAAACTAAAATAACTTGTGCGCCATTGTTTATGGCGTGTGCGAAAATGGAGATCCATAAACTTGATGAATAATAAAATAAATAACCCAAAAACATGCCTAACATAATGCGCGGTAAAAATCCGGAAAACTCAAAATGTATTAAACTAAACAATATCGAAGCAAGTAATACAGCTATGTGAATATTTAATTTTTCTGATAATAGTTGTTGAAAAGTTCCTCTGAAAATCCATTCTTCTGCCAATGCCGGAATAAGTGCAATGGTAATTAAATTTAATATTAAAACGCTGATGCTTTTATCCTTTAAAAGTGCATCTACCAACATTTTATAATCTGCTTGCGCGCTGGCAGAAATGGCATTAAATCCCATCCATTTATTGATATAAAAAACTAGATTAATAGAAGGATAAATGGTGTAAATTAATATGGGAACTAAAACTACGAAAAGCATAGGAAAGCCATGGTTGGCATTTGAAAATTTTAGGATTGAGGTGTTTTTTAGTTTACTAAAAATAAGTGCAGGTACTAAAAAACTACAAAGAGAAGCCAACATTTGCGAATAGCGTAACGTATTCAAATCATATACATTTGATGCAATGACTTTCATGTCAATGGTTTGATAATAGGCAACAATTAATACGCCACTCAACATTTGTGCAAACAGAAAACAAAATGCAAACAAGCTTACTAAAATGAGTAGCTGCAACCCGAACGATAAGGAACCTATCCTATTGGTGGCGGCAGAAACAGGCTGCATATTTTCATCCATAAAATTATCTTCCATTCTTTGTAACTTTGCACAAATATAAGTTTGATAAACGACATAGGCGCATAATGGTAAAAATTGGCGATATAGAATTGGGCGAATTTCCGCTTTTGCTGGCACCAATGGAAGATGTGAGCGATCCGCCATTTAGAATGGTGTGCAAACAATATGGTGCCGACCTTATGTATACGGAATTTATTTCATCTGAAGGGTTAATTCGAAATGCCCAAAAAAGTATCCAAAAATTAGATATTTACGATGATGAACGTCCGATTGGTATTCAAATTTTTGGTGGTGAAGAAGATGCCATGGTGGAAAGCGCTCGAATTGTAGAACAAGCAAATCCCAACTTAATTGACATTAACTATGGTTGTCCGGTAAATAAAGTAGTATGTAAAATGGCTGGAGCCGGAATTTTACAAGATATCCCGAAAATGGTGCGCCTGACGGAGCAAGTGGTGAAAGCTACCCATTTGCCGGTTACGGTAAAAACACGTTTAGGCTGGGATGATACAAGTAAAAATATTGTGGAGGTTGCCGAACGCTTACAAGATATTGGCATTCAAGCTTTGAGTATTCACGGTCGCACACGCAAACAAATGTATAAAGGCGAAGCCGATTGGACATTGATAGCAAAGGTGAAAGAAAATCCGAGAATGAAAATTCCCATTTTTGGCAATGGTGATATCGATTCTCCACAAAAAGCAGCAACCTATAAAAATAAATATGGCATTGATGGCATCATGATTGGTCGAGCAGCCATTGGTGCTCCTTGGATTTTTAATAGAGTGAAAGCCTATTTGTTTGAAGGAAAAGAAATTCCAGAACCTACCATTGAAGAAAAAATAGCCATAATAAAAGCACACCTACAAAAGTCTATTGAGTGGAAAGGAAATGCATTAGGTATATTGGAAATGCGCCAACATTATTCCAATTATTTACGTGGATTGCCCAATATTAAACCATTTAGAACTCGATTAGTGATGAGCCATGAAATAGACGAATTGGTTGCTATTTTAGATGAAATTCTGCAAGAATATGCAGGCATAGAACAAATTATTTAAATCCAATATGCGTTGCACTTAAAAGTCCACGCTTGCTTTCTTTTCTTCTTTTAAATAATTCAAAGCGTCAAGTATCATTTTTTTTGCGCGCGAGCTTAGTAAATGTGTGGATGAATAACTACTAATTGCATTTTAAAATGTATATATCAAGAACGAGACAACGTTTGGTTGCTTTTCATAAATAGTGTAATAAATAATCCACAATGCATCTATAAAAAATAATACAAACTACTCGGTTTTGCTTAATTTTAAAAAGATTTTAAAAACATACCATTGCTCATCTTCTTGTTCATATCATTTTTATTAACCATTTTTTATGTGGGCATTATGCTGACTTACAAAAATGAGTGGATTGAAATAATGCAAGTAAACGAACTGTCGGAGCACGTAGAAACATCTATTTCTATTATCATACCAGCAAGAAATGAAGTAAAAAATATTATCCATTTGCTATCGGATATTTTAAAACAAGATTATCCAAAAGAATTGTTTGAAGTAATTATAATTGATGATTATTCAGAAGATGAAACCTACAAAGTAGTGCAACAATTTTCTAAAGATGCACATTTACAAATCCACATTTATAAGCTGAGCGAACTCATCCATGAAAGACAACAAACTGCATATAAAAAACGTGCCATAGAAGTCGCTGTACAATACGCAAAAGGAAACTTAATCATCACCACGGACGCTGATTGTAGGGTTCAAAATACTTGGCTTCGGAGCATAGCTTCTTTTTACGAAAAAGAAAAACCTAAACTAATTGCTGCGCCCGTTTGTTTCCAAAATGATTTCACCACATTTGAGAAATTTCAAGCGTTAGATTTTTGTGGAATGCAAGCCATTACAGGTGCTTCATTGAATATGGAGATTTTTAATATGGCAAATGGTGCAAATTTGGCATACGAGAAACAAGCATTTTTAGAAGTCAATGGATATCAAAATATAGATGAAAAAGCGAGTGGCGATGATATGTTGTTGGTCTATAAAATGGCTCAACAATATTCTAAAAATGTACGGTTCTTAAAGTGTAAAAATGCCATTGTTTTTACGGAACCTCAGCGTACATTATCTGATTTTTTACAACAACGTTTCCGTTGGACGAGCAAGTCGAGAAGCTACCAAGATAAACGCATGACGCTTATATTAGGCTTGGTATATTTATTTGTGTTAAGTGTATGGATAAATGCAATTTATTTTATTTGTAAATCTACGTATTCTATTTTATTTCCAGAGAGAACACTTACGGCACTTATTAATTTTTTACCAGTTTTTTTTGTTTTATTGATGCTGATATTTCAACTCATTTGTAAGTTTTTAATAGATTATATTTTTTTAAAACGTGCCGCTCATTTTTTTAATAGAGATGATTTAATGCAATCATTTTTTAAAAGTGAATGGTATCATATTTGGTATATTCCGTTTGTAGGTACGTTCGGTAATGTGCTGCAATATAAATGGAAAGGCAGAAAATTAAGCTGATTAATCTCTTATATTTGTAATGCTTGCAAAATACGAAAACGATACTAATTGCACCATTAGATTGGGGTTTGGGTCATGCCACGCGTTGCATGCCAATTATTGATGTGCTGTTAAAGAACAAACATCGAGTACTTATTGCTGGAAATGGAGATTCCTTTTTATTACTGAAAGAAACCTATCCATCCTGTACTTTTTACGAATTGCCAGCATATAATATCCAATATAGCAATGGCAAAAATGCAGCACTACAAAGTTTACTACAAACACCTAAAATAATGCGTGCCATTGAACAAGAAAATAGCACGTTACAACAGATTACAACAATCGAAAAAATAGATTTAATTATTTCAGATAATCGTTACGGAATTCGTCATCCAGATATAAAGTCGATTATTATTTGTCATCAAATTGCGTTGCAATCACCATCGCCTTTTGGGTTTATGAATCCTGTTTTTTTAAAATTACATCTTCAACAAATCCATAAGTTTAATGCGCTTTGGATTCCGGACAATGAAAATGAGCCAACGCTTTCCGGAAAATTATCGCATGACATTTCCTTTAAAATTCCACATCGATATATTGGCATTTTAAGTCGCTTTTCTAATTATTCCAAACAGGTTTCCTTTGTAGATGAGTTGGATTTTGATGTATTAATTGTGTTATCAGGTGTGGAACCACAACGAACCACATTAGAACAAGAATTGATTCATCAATTTAAAAAAAGGAAAGAAAAAGTATTGTTGATACAAGGTAAAACAGAAGTGTTTAGTCAATCAATTGAAGATAATTGTACCATTATCTCTTACTTAAATACGAATGATTTATTTTCGGCCATTCAAAAATCAAAAATTCTTATTGCACGTTCCGGATATTCTACAGTAATGGATTTGGCAGTGCTGGATAAACAAGCCATTTTTATTCCGGCAGCTGGACAAACCGAGCAAGAATATTTAGCAAAAACATTGTCGGAAAAAGGATTTGCAGTAGCGTGTCATCCCCAAAAAATAAATATAAATGAAGCAATTTTACATTTGAAAAAATGTAACGGATTTAAAAATTATACCACGAATTCAATGGTATTAGAATCCATTATTTTGCAATCGTTTTTATAGTTTTATTTGTAGAAATCTAATTATTTAAACAATGGCAAATGAATTAAATCAATTGATTCTTTATAAAATAATTGTGTTGTTTTTTCAAAACTTTCGGTATAGTCAGATACGTAAAACGAATTTTTTCCTTTCTTTTCGTAGTTCACTAATCCATTTTCTATCATGAAATTTTTTATTTGTAAAGCCACAATTTCATTGGTTGCCAATACATCTACTTGTTTGTTCTTGTTTTTATAAAATGCTTCAATTTCTTTTTTTATTAAAGGATAATGCGTGCAGGCAAGTACCAAAGTTTCAATATCTTGTAATTCCGGAGCATTCAAATATTCTTCAATAACAAGATGAGAAATTTGTCCGTCAACAAAACCCGATTCAATCATCGGAGCCAATAATGGCGTGGCCAATTGTTGCACTTGCACGTTAGTGTTTTTTTGGTTAATCTTGTTTTTATAAGCATTGGAATTTATGGTACCTAAGGTACCAATAACACCCACTTTTTTATATTTTTTTAGGATAATTTCATCTACCACCGCATCAATTACATTAAAAACATGCGCTTTGTCGCCTGCCATATTTTCTAATAAATCAAAAGCAACGGAAGATGCCGTATTGCAAGCGATTACGATTATTTTACAATCTTTTGAAAGCAAAAAAGAGCCAATGGTTTTAGTGAAATATCGAATGGTATCTGCAGATTTATCGCCGTATGGAAGATGTGCCGTGTCGCCAAAATACACCAATGATTCGTTGGGTAATTGATGTAGAATGGAGTTTGCCACAGTTAATCCACCGATACCAGAATCAAATAATCCAATAGGTGCTTGTGCATTTGTATTCATACCTCAAATTTCTAAAAACTAAAGCATAAAAAAAAATCGTGTTGCTCGCAACACGATTTTTTATAAGCTAACTTAAATGAGTTAAGTTTATTTAGGAGCATTTGCTGCCGGTTTTGGATTTGGAAGTTTTAAATGAGATTTTACTAATGGCATTACGTCATCTGATTCGTCAGCAAATAAAAGCATACCTGCGCTTGAGTCAAAAATATACGTGTATCCATTTGCTTTAGCAACTGCTTTAATACCATCATTGGCTTTTTGCAAAATAGGCTCATATAATTTTTCTCTTTTAGCATCAATTTTATCCTGAGCAGATTGTTGGAAGTCTGAAATACGTTTTTCTAAGTCGGCTAATTCTCTTCCTAAAACATCTAATTGTGCTTCGGTCATTGTTTTTGCTTTTGCTTGTGCATCGGTAGTTTTCTTTTGATATTCAACATACATTTGTTGCGCTAATGCATCTAATTCCATTGCATATTTATTGATGGCAGAATCTGCTTTGGATGATTCCGGCATTAATGAGATTAATTCTGCTGAACTTAAAAAGCCAAATTTGTTTACTTTCTGAGCATAGGTACTCGCCACAAATGCAAGCATCACGATTAAGATGGTACTGATTTTTTTCATTGTCTAATTATTTAAAATATAAATTTATTGGTTTAAAAAAATTGTTTAATGTTGTTCTTACAAATTACAAGCCAAGTTTTTTAATTACTTCTTCGCTCACGTCATATTGTGGGTTGGTGTAAAGCATGGCAGAACTGCCGGAAGCTTTGTCAAAGATAAAATCATAGGATCTGGTTTGTGCAATTTTTTGTACTGCGTCAAAAACCTTGTCTTGGATAGGTTGAATCAATTCTTGTCGCTTTTTAAATAAATCACCATTTATACCAAATCTGTTTTTTTGCAATGATTTCAATTCTTCTTCTGCATTAACAATCTCATCTTCACGCTGTTTTTTTAATTCTGAGGTCAACAAAAATTCTTCGGCTTGATATTTGGTGTACATTTTTTTTAATGCATCATTTTTGGTGTCAATTTCTTTTTGCCAAGAAGCAGCTTGGTCGTCCAATTTTTGTTGAGCTGCTTTGTATTCCGGCAACTTTTCAAGAATGTATTTTGTATCCACATAAGCAAATCGTTGTGCTTGTGCAGAAAAAATAACTACAGTAAAAAATGCGATGGATAAAAGTATTCTTTTCATAATGGTCGTTTATAAATTTAATTATTCCGGTTCAAATCCAAGGATAAATGAGATATTTCCATTTTTTCCTATATAATCAAAAAATCCATTGTATTGTTTTATCGGACTACCATTAGCACTATCAAAACGTATGCCATAGTCGATACCGATTAGTCCAAACATTGGTAAAATGGCGCGTACACCGATACCTACACTTTTCTTCAATTTAAATGGATTGTAGTCTTTAAAAGTAGCATACGTATTTGCAGCTTCAAAGAATACTAAGCCATATATGGTTGCAGATGGATTGAGTGAGAATGGATATCGTAGTTCTAATAAGAATTTATTGTAGATTGGATCGCCACCGGAATTAGAATAATCGCCTTCAAAACCACGATGCGCTACGATGTCTGTTCCGAATAAAGTAACGTTTGACGGAATTCCGTTTCCACCTACTTGGAATCGTTCAAATGGCGTGATGCCAATCTTTTTGTTATAAGTACCTAAGAAACCAAACTTCGCGGCTGTACGCAATACTAATTTTGATTTTCCTAATTGTTGATACCAATCTATCGAGAATTTCCATTTATGGTATTCAATGAGTTTGTATTTTTGAGCGATAGATTGTCCATCATAATTGGCACCTTTATTAAACAAAGAATAAGGTGGTGTAAATTGTACGGATGCTTCAATTTTTGCACCACTAGTTGGGAAAATAGGTTGGTTAATCGAGTTGCGTTGTATGGATAACTTGAAATTTAAATTGCTGAATTTTCCACTATCCAACGCTTGATTATTTACAAAATAACGTTGACCAAAATTATCCAATTTATAGCCATAGTAGTTGGCTGAAGCTTGAACAATGAAGAAGTCATCTGGTTTTTTTAAACGTGTTCCTAAGGAAACGGAAAGTCCATTGGTAATTTGTTTTCCTAGCACTGTTCTGCCTGAAACATCTTGAATGCGAGAACGGAAAGCGGCGATGGTAAATGCATTTGGTTTTTTACCACCTAACCAAGGTTCAGTGAATGAGAAATTATAGTTTTGGTAACGTTTTCCATTGCTTTCTATACGTATGGATAATTGTTGACCATCGCCGGTTGGCAAAGGTGTCCAAGCTTTTTTGTTAAAGATGTTTCTTAATGAGAAGTTATTGAATTTTAAACCTAATGTACCGATAAGTCCACCTTCTTTTCCGCCCCAACCAGCAGATAATTCTACTTGGTCGGCAGATTTTTCTTTCACGGTATATTTAATATCTACTGTTCCATCCGATGGATTTGGGATTGGTTCTACACGAGTTTCTTGTGGGTCAAAAAATCCTAAGTTGGCAATTTCTCGCTGTGAACGGATTAAATCAGATCTACTGAATTTGTCGCCAGGATACGTTCTTAATTCACGACGAATTACGTGTTCATTGGTTTTGTCATTTCCTTCAATAATGACATTTCTGATAGTGGCTTGTGGTCCTTCATTGATTCTTATTTCTAAGTCTATGGAGTCATTTTCTACGGCTACTTCTACTGGATTGATACTAAAGAATAAATAACCATCGTCGTAGTACAATGAGCTAATATCGCTACCGTCTGGATCTTGAGACAATCGTTTTTCTAATAATTCAGCATTATAAGGATCGCCTTTTTTGATATTTAATACTTTTGCTAATATTTCATTGGATATTTTTGCATTTCCTTTAAAATCGATATTTCTGAAATAGTATTTATTGCCTTCGTCTAAATATATTTTTATACTTACATTTCCATCGTCATCATTGTTTACGGTATCTGCTAATATTTTAGCATCTCTAAAGCCATTGTTGTTATAATAGTTAATTAAGTTTTGTTTGTCTTCTTCGTATTTAGTTTCGTTAAATTTAGAGCCTTTAAAAGTGATTCTAAATCTATCCATAAAGAAGTCTTTAACAGAATTAGAGTTTAAGTTGGCTAATGTGTAAAGCGCATCTTTTGCTTTTTGCTTTCTGCTTCTTCCGTCATGAACACGCAATTCAACTTTAGACCGTTCTTTGGTGCCTTTCATGGCTTTGCGCATTTTAGATAATTCGCCATATTCTCTTCCTATAAAGTCGATGTTGTTGATTTTAACTTTATTTCCTTTGTCAACGGTAACGATTAATGAAGCGCTGTTCACTAAGCCTTCGTCTTTTTTGTCTTTTATATCGATGATTGGATTTAAGTACGATTTTTCTTCGTATTTATCTACGATAATATTTTTAATATTTACTTTCAAGGCATCTGTTAATGGTTTACCTTTTAGTAATTCAAATTTTTTCTTCAAATCATCTGCTTCGCTTTTTTTCAAACCTTTAATAGAGATGTCGTTTAGTCTTGGTTTTTCTTGCACATCAATACTTAAATAGATAAGTTCACCTTCTACTTTGTCTGCAAATATTTTAATATCTCCAAATAAACCTTGTTTCCATAGGTTTTTTATACTTTTTGTTAGGTCATCACCTGGAACGGTAACCGCATCGCCTATTTTTATGCCGGTTAATGAGCGAATAATATTTTTATCTAAATATTGAGTTCCATTGATTTCAATGCCGGCAACTTTAAATTTTTTAGGTTCTTTATAATTGAATAAAATATTGGAGTTATTGGATGTTGTAAGTTTGTTCTCGCTGGAATCAATTTTGGTAGAATCAGTTGGAAATTGGATAACAGAAGTTGATATCAATTGAATCGTTTCTGTAGAATCTGTGGTTTGAGCATTCGATGATAATGTTATACTAAAAACACCAAGAAAGAGTAATGTGGTAGATTTTTTTAAAAAAGTAAAGTTCATGTTGTTATTTGGTATTTATAGATTCATTAATTTGTTCGCTGGTCATTCCAAATCGTCTTTCTCTGTTTTGGAAATCATAAATGGCTTGATATAAGTCGTTCTTCTCAAATTCAGGCCAAAATTTATCGGTGAAATAAAGTTCGGTGTATGCCATTTGCCACAATAAAAAATTGCTGATACGATGTTCGCCGCTGGTACGAATCATCAATTCAGGGTCAGGCATTTGTTGTGTGTATAAATGGTTGGAAATAGTTTGTTGGTTAATGTCTTCTAGTTTTATTTTTCCATCTTTATAATCTTGAGCAATTTGCTTCGTGGCTTCACTGATTTCTTCTCTAGAGCCATAACTTAATGCTAAAGTTAATGTCATTCTTGTGTTGTGCTTGGTCGCCTCCATCACTTCTTTTAAAGCTTTTTGATTAGAAGCGGGTAAGTTGTGTATATGACCGATTACGTTAAGTTTGATGTTGTTTTTTTGAAGTGTTTTAATTTCTTTCCCAATTGTTAAGAATAACAATTCCATCAAAGCAGAAACTTCGGTTTTAGGACGATTCCAATTTTCTGTAGAAAAGGCATAAAGCGTTAAATGGCTTACGCCAATTTCTGCACAGGCTTCCGTGGCTTCACGAACCGCTTTTACGCCATTTTTATGTCCAAATATGCGATGTTTTCCTTGTGCTTTTGCCCATCTTCCATTTCCATCCATAATGATGGCAATGTGTTGAGGCAATCGAGCCGTGTCGATTTTATCTTTATATGATATTTGATTTGTTGTATTCACTTTTTATAAAACCTTTGGGCATTTAGTAGTTTGAATCGTATAGGTGATGCCGACGCCGACAAACATGAATCTATCTTTGTCTTTGCTCGTTCCGCGTTGTTTGCCCGGAATGCCAATTTTTGGGTTGGATTTATCAGCCAGTTGCGGACCAACATTAATTCCATCTATGATGTAGTTAACATCATCCGGTTCTACATAATTGTTGCTTACATCGTCAATATAATCGCTGAACGTAATTCGACTGCTAGCTTCTATATTTAATGCCCAATTTTGTGATAATCCGATTTTTACACCTATTCCATAAGGAATGGCAATGGCATAATTATCATAGCCTCTATTTCTGCTTGGATTGTTTGCCGATTTTTGGCCTTCTGTACCTATGGATTCTAAAATGTATTTTTCACCATTTAGTTTCGTGTAAGGCTTGTAGTAAAATAAACTTAAGCCCATAAAAACGTATGGTGTCCAATGTTTTGATTCTTTAGTTCCTCTGGAGGAAATTAAAGAATACTTAAAAAAATTTACTTCGTATGTTGCTGCCAACTCTACCAATTGTGACTTAAAATCTAAGTTTCTGGCTTGCAAATAAGGATATCGTTTAATGCGTTTGTCGGCAGCATCCAAAAAGCCATAATTAAATTGTGCACGAACCGCCATTCGGTCGTTTAGGTTGTAGCGATAAAACATACCGGTTGCCCAACGAGCGTTCTTAAAAGAAACTGTTGGGTTTAAGTCACCGAGATAAACACATGTTCCTAACCATGCACCAAATTCATTTTCTTGGGCATGCAAAGAAGAGGTGCCAAAAGGGATGGCAAAAATCAGCAAAAATATTTTTAGGCTCTTATTCAAGAGATAAATTTAAAAGAGGAACAAAGATATAGATTTAACATTAAAATTACTAAACCACGCAGTGTTATAAGGTTTTATTAATGAGTGATTTGCAATTTTTCACATTTTTTAAGGTAAATCAATAAACAGAATCTAAAACTTGGAATCTTCTTCACCACTAAAACGCTTGTGTTGAAGTAATTTGCAGTATTTTTATTGAGGTCTCATTTTTTCTTTTAAATATTTTCCAGTGATGCTTGCTTTGTTTTTCAATAAGTTTTCCGGTGTTCCCTCAAAAACGAGATATCCACCTTCATCGCCACCTTTTAAGCCTAAATCTACAATCCAATCTGCACATTTGATGACATCCAAATTGTGCTCAATGACAATAACGGAATGTCCAATTTCTATTAATGCATGGAATGCATTTAATAACTTATAAATATCATGAAAGTGCAATCCTGTAGTTGGCTCGTCAAAAATAAACAAAACCGGTTCTTTGGCGGAACCTTTGGAAAGAAAAGAAGCAAGTTTGACGCGTTGTGCTTCACCACCACTCAATGTGGAACTGCTTTGTCCAAGGTGCACATAACCTAAACCAACATCTTGTAATGGTTGTAGTCGGTTGCAAATATCTTTTTTTTCATTAAAAAATAGGATGGCTTCGTCCACCGTAAGCTGTAAGATGTCTGCAATATTTTTTTCCTTATAAGTTACTTCCAATATTTCAGCCTTAAATCGTTTGCCATGGCAAACATCGCATGGTAAATGTACATCTGCCAAAAATTGCATTTCAACAATTTTTTCGCCTTCGCCTTCACAATTGTCGCATCTTCCACCTTCCACATTAAATGAAAAATGTTTAGGTAGATAGCCACGAATTTTTGATAAGGATTGTGCGGCGAATAAATCTCGAATGGCATCATACGCTTTAATATAGGTAATTGGATTGCTGCGCGAACTTCTGCCAATTGGATTTTGATCAACAAACTCTATTTTTTTAAGCTTATTTTTATGTCCAAAAATTTCTTTAAAAATTCCCGGCTTTTCCCCAAATCCTTCTAGTTCATTTTTTAAAAATGGATATAAAATTTGTTTGATAAGTGTTGTTTTTCCAGAGCCAGAAACACCTGTAATTACGGACAATGCATTTAAAGGAATTTTTACAGATATATCTTTAAGGTTGTTTTGTTTCGCTCCTTTAATTTCAATAAAATTAATTGGCTTTCGTCGCAATGTTGGAACGTCAATTTTTAAATGTCCGCTAAGGTATTTTGCTGTTAAACTATCACTCTTTTCAAGGCTTTTATCTGGCTTTCCGGCAAAAATTATTTCACCGCCAAAAATTCCAGCATTAGGACCAACATCAATTAAATAATCTGCTGCACGTATGGCTTCTTCTTCGTGTTCTACAATAATTACAGTGTTTCCTAAATCTCTTAAATATTTTAAAATTCGTATAAGTTTTCCGGTATCGTGTGGATGTAAACCTACGCTGGGTTCGTCTAAAATATATAAGGATCCTGTGAGGTTGCTACCTAAAGAACGTGTGAGGTTTATTCGTTGAGATTCGCCACCGGAAAGTGTATTTGAAAAACGATTTAATGTGAGGTATTCTAAGCCAACATCTACCATAAATTGCAGTCGATTCTTGATTTCTAGGAATAACCTATTTGCAATTTTTTGTTCGTCATTTGTCAAATATTTTTGACTATTGCAATCTATTTCTTGGAAAAAATTAAATAATTCAATTACGGATAATTGAAGTAGTTCACCAATGGATTTATCGCCCACTTTTACATAATTCGTATCTGGTCTTAATCTAGTTCCATCGCATTGACCGCAATTGGTTCTGCCTCTATATTTTGACAGCATTACACGATATTGTATTTTATAGGTTTGTGATTCTACCTCTTTAAAAAAGGCATTAATTCCTTGTGCATATTCATTGCCATTCCAAAGTTGTTTGTATTGTTCTTTCGATAAATCAACAATAGGTTTGTGAATGGGAAAATTGAATTGTATAGCAGCTCGAATAAACTGCTTCTTCCAAACACTCATTATTTCTCCTTTCCAGCAGGTAACAGCATCTTCGTATAAGGATAAATTTTTATTGGGAATAACTAAGTCGTGATCAATACCGAGTATGGTTCCAAAACCTTCACATTTTTCACAAGCACCAAATGGTGAGTTGAAATTAAAAAATTGCGCCGTTGGTATTTCAAATGAGATGCCGTCCAATTCAAATTTATTGCTAAAAACATATTTTTTTTCTGTTGGAATATCCACCACACAAATGCCATTTCCTTGTTCAAATGCCAATGCTATTGAATCGGCAATGCGATATAAATTTTCTTCGGTAGGTGCAGCGGTTACTCTATCTATTAAAATATAAATTTCATCTTTTGCTTGATGGTTTTCCAGTGAAAAATCTCCAATTCTAACAACCTCATTGTTCACTAAAAGCCTTAAAATTCCTTCTTGTTGAAAAGTGTTTAATTGAACAATTGTGAGTTGCTGAATCGGTGCTAATAGTTGAATTTTGGTTGAGGTGTCTAATGTTTTTATAAAATCCATTACATCTGAAACATCTTGTTTTTGCACTTTTTGATTTGAAATAGGAGAATAGGTCTTACCTATTTTTGCAAACAACAACCGCAAGTAGTCATAAATTTCAGTAAGCGTACCAACAGTACTTCTAGTTGTACCAGTAGTTGTTTTTTGCTCAATGGCAATCGCCGGTGAAAGCCCTTTTATGTAGTCAACATCCGGTTTGTCCATTCTGTCTAAAAATTGACGTGCATAAGAAGATAAAGATTCAACATATCTTCTTTGTCCTTCTGCATATAAAGTATCAATAGTCAATGATGATTTTCCAGAGCCCGAAACACCGGTAATCACAACATATTTATTTCTAGGAATTTCAACATCTATGTTTTTTAAATTATGTGTCCTTGCCCCTTTTATAAATATTTTTGACTCACTGTTTCTTGTTATTTTTTTAAGTTCAGACATATTATCGGCACAAATTTTGCGTTAAATACTGTTAAGGATAATTTACAAATCAAATTTGTTTATTAATCTTGATTCAGATTCGTAAACGTAACACAACATCTTATTGAAAAATATTTACATGACAAAAGTTAATTATTTAACACGCATAAAAAACGCAACATGTATTCTATTGTTCAAAATGATAATGAGATACTCCAAAGGTATATAAATGGTGACGAAAATGCACTCGCTATTTTATTAAATAAGTATCAACGAAAAATTTTTTCTTTTATAATGATGCGTGTCAAAGACAGAGCATTGGCAGAAGATATCTTCCAAGATACTTTTTTTAAAGTGTTAGATAGTTTGAAAGCCGGAAAATATAATGAAGAAGGAAAATTTTTACCTTGGGTGATGATGATAGCCAATAATCTTTGCATGGATCATTTTCGCCGTAACAAACGAATGCCAATAATAATTGATAGTGAAGGAAAAGATTTTTTGCAAGGGTTGAGTTTTTCAGAAGAAAGTAAAGAAGATAAAATAATTAGAGAGCAATCATCCAATCATATAAAATTATTGATAGATAAATTGCCTGCTGATCAAAAAGAAGTATTGATATTGAGACATTATGCTGATTTAAGTTTTAAAGAAATAGCAGAAATGACCGACACAAACATTAATACCGCATTGGGAAGAATGAGATATGCTTTGCTAAACCTTCGAAAAATGATAGGCGCCAATGCAACAGTGATGTAATCTTCTTTTTTTCGTTAGTTTTAAGATGGCATTATACATTATTATGTAAATTTGTTGCTCATGCAACGTATTCAACAAATAATAACTTTTCCGCTAATAGCAATTATAAAGATTTATAAATATTCTATTTCTCCACTTTTAGGAGTAAATAAATGTAGATATCAACCATCATGCTCCACGTATGCAATCGAAGCCTTGAAGAAACACGGTTTATTTAAAGGCAGTTATTTAGCAGCAAAACGTATTCTATCCTGCCATCCTTGGGGTGGAAGTGGTTATGATCCGGTGCCATAATTTTTTGAATAATATTTTTTAACCATTCATCAAAACTATTTTTAGTAGATTTAAACTTCAATACTATTCAGTTATTCAATAAATACACGACATGAGAAAAATTAGTATAGCACTTTGTTTATGTTTTATTTTAAGTGTGCAAGCAGCCAATCAAGATAGATATTTTGAGATTGCTAAAAACATGGAATTGTTCACGCAATTATATAAAGAGCTGAATACCTATTATGTGGATGATATTGATCCCAATAAATTGATGACGGATGGCATTAATAAAATGCTGGATGGCTTAGATCCATTTACCAACTATATCACTGGTGCAGATTTGGATGAATATCAATTACAAACAACTGGAAAATATGGTGGCATAGGCTCTCGAATCACTATGCTGGATGACCATGTTGTAATCACGGATCCTTACGAAGGATTTCCGGCGCAAAAAGCAGGACTGCAAGCCGGCGATATTATTATGGAAATCAATGGAAAAGTAGTCACTAAATATAATTCAGAAGAAATTAGCCAATTATTGAGAGGTGAACCAGGTTCAAAAATAACTATCAAAATAAAAAATTCAATCAATAATGTTGAAAAAACAGTAAGCTTTAATAGAGAAGAAATAAAAATTGAAAATGTTCCCTATTTTGGAATGGTAAATGACAAGATTGGCTATATTAAGTTGGTTAGTTTTACAGATAATGCAGCATTAGAAGTACAAAACGCATTGAAAGAACTAAAGAAAAACCCAAGCTTAAAAGGAATTATTTTGGATTTGCGTGGCAATGGCGGTGGCTTATTGAATGAGGCAATTAATATCTGCAATACATTCGTTGACAAAGGAACAAATATTGTCAATACAAAAGGAAAAATTGCAGAAGCTAATTTTACCTATAATACAACCGGAAAACCAGTAGATACGAATATTCCATTGGCCGTTTTAACAGACGCAGGATCTGCATCTGCATCCGAAATTGTGTCAGGCGCAATGCAAGATTTAGATCGTGGTGTTGTGATTGGACAAAACACTTATGGCAAAGGCTTAGTGCAAGTTACAAAGCCAATTGCTTATAAATCTAAATTAAAAGTAACAATCTCAAAATACTACATTCCAAGTGGAAGATGTATTCAACGTATTGACTATTCACATAGAAATACAGATGGCTCTGCAACAGCACTTCCTGATTCTTTACGTAAAGAGTATAAAACCAAATCCGGTCGAATTGTAAAAGACGGCGCCGGTATTGAACCTGATGTCAAAACAGAAGCAGAAAAAGTAGCACCCATTACCATTGCCTTGTTTACGAATAATTACCTTTTTAAATTTGCCAATCAATACAAGTTTAATCATGAAATCTTAAGAGATGGAAATAAATTTAATTTGACTGATGAAGAATATGCCGCTTTTAAAGAGTTCTTAAAGGGTAAGGAATATGAATACTCAACTTTTAGTGAGGTAAAATTAAATGAACTTAAAAAATCAATAAAAGAAGACAATTATTCCGAAATAGTTCAGAAAGCAATTTCAGAATTAGAAAACCAAATAAAACACGATAAATCAACAGATTTAGAAAAATATAAACCGGAAATTTCAATGCTTTTAGAACAAGAAATTGTCAGTCGTTATTTATTTGAAAAAGGCAGAATTGCAAATAGCTTAAACGACGATATAGATATAAAAAAAGCAGTTGAAACGTTAATAGATGGCATGAATTACAAAAATATGTTGAGTGCAAAAAAATAAGCACATTTTGTCTAATATCTCCACCAAAATTTTATGTATTGAAACTGCAAATGCAGTCACCTCAATTGCTATTACAGAAAACAATAATTGTTTATGTGTGAAAACGTTATCGGACGCCAATAAAGCAGCCGATAGTCTGCATACATTATTAGCATCAATGCTTGCGGAACAGCATTTAAAAATGAATGATTTACATGCCATTGCCATTAGCGCCGGACCTGGTTCCTACACAGGCTTGAGAATTGCCGTTGCCGCAGCAAAAGCATATTGTTTTGCATTAGACATTCCATTGATTGCAATTTCCACTTTGGAAAGCATGGTGCATGGTGTTCAAACTCGATATCATCAAAACGAATATGATGTATTTGTGCCCATGATAGATGCCAGAAGAATGGAAGTATTTGCCGCATTTTATAATCAAAAATCAGAAAAACAGCAAACATTTTCAGGGCTTATTATTGATGCGAATTTCCCCGAATTGTTGGATGCGAACAAAAAATATCTTCTCTTTGGCAATGGAGCAATCAAGACTTCTACATTTATAAATAAAGAGAATTCAACTCTTTTTACGGATTTCTCACATTGTGCTTCCGATTTGTGTTCGCTTGCTTTTTACCACTTTGTAAATAAACAATTTGAAGAGATTGCCTATTTTGAACCAAACTATACCAAACAAGTTCATATCACCTCACAAAAAAAATAGAGGTATGCAACCTCTTTTCTAAAATATCACTCTAAGTATTTGGTATAATATTTGAATCCAAGAATTATAAAATAAAAAAAATGACCACAATGACGGTAAACAATAATAGTAATATAAGAACCGAATTAAAAATTGATTACCAAATATTACGTAAATCTGTGATGGTATTGCGAGCTGTAAATCATGAATTACGCCAAGATATGATAAGGCTGATTCATCAAGAAGGAAAGATGACCGTAACAGATTTATATGTAAAATTACGATTAGAACAATCTGTAGCCTCTCAGCATTTGGCTTTATTGCGAAGAGCAGGCATCGTCGTTACATCAAGAGATGGCAAGTTTATTTACTATTCTGTGGACGTTTCTCGTTTAGATGAAATTTCAAGACTATTGGAAGAATTAGTAAAATAAAATCAACATTCAGCTTCTTTTAAATGAATAATAAGGGATCTTTCCCTTAGATTTCCATTTTTTTAAAACTAATCACATATAATATTATATGGTTTATGAAATTTTCTATATATTTGTAGTGAACTAATTGAATTTAATTTTATGGAAAATTTTGAATTTAACACCGAAAAGATCGAAAAAGCTGCAGAGCTTTTGAGAGCGGTCGCACATCACCTTCGCTTAAAAATTGTGAAGTTGATTCATGACAAAAAAGAAGTGAATGTAAATGTAATTTACAACACACTTAAAATTGAACAGTCTATTACATCACAACACTTAAAAATTCTAAGAGGTGTTGATGTAGTAAAGACAAGAAGAGATGGTAAGAAAATTTACTACTCTTTAAACTACGAACGCTTAGAAGCCATGAATCGAGGTATTGAACTATTCGAAGAATGGACACAAGCAAAAAAAGTCGCTAAAAAGAAAAAATAAGCTTTTTCATTTTTTAGTGTTTTACAAAACTATTATTTGTCTAATTTTGATAAATAATAGTTTTTTTATTTTATGGAAAATTCAGTCGAATCGTTTAATAACTATCGTTCTAAGATGAATGAAGTCATTTTAGAACAGAAAAACCTTACTCTAAATCGTTTTTTTAATTTAGACATGCATGCCTATGCAGATGGAGCTATCGATGCGAAAACAAAAGAAATGTTAGGCTTAGTGGCATCTATGGTATTGCGTTGCGATGATTGCATCAAATATCATCTAGGAAAATCACATGAAGCAGGCGTTACCACCGAACAAGTGTATGAGGTATTTGCCATTGCCAATTTAGTGGGTGGAAGCATCTGTATTCCACACACTCGACGTGCCGCAGAATATTGGCAAGCCTTAATTGAATGACAAACCAGATGCTGAATTAATTACAAATTATAAAGCAAATAAAATTAAATTTTCAACTAGAAACACTATAGTTTTAATAAATAGTATTACTTTTCCTTTTGGTTTATTAATTAAAATAGTCAGGAAAAAATAAGTAGATCATTAAATTTAAATTTACTATTGGTGAAGCATTCTAATCTACTATTTTCGACATCTAAAACAATAAAAAAATACCATTTATAATTTGAATATTGTAAATGTATCTACATTTTAAACAAGATCAAAAGCAAAATATCTTATGAAAAAACTATATCTTTTTGATTCATTCGCTTTAATTTTTCGTGCTTATTTTGCCATGCAAAAAAATCCATTGATTAACTCTAAAGGATTCAATGTTTCTGCCATTCAAGGATTTTTAAATACCATTTGGGAAATCAAAACCAAATATCAACCCACACATTATGCCGTGGTGTTTGATGCACCAGCACAAACCGACCGACAAGCCGAATACGAATTTTATAAAGCCAATAGGCAAGAAACACCTGATGATATTGTTGCATCCATTCCATATATTAAAGAAATTATCAAAGCCATGAATATGCCGGTAGTAGAAATTGCCGGTTATGAAGCCGATGATTTAATAGGTACATTGGCTGTAAAAGCTGCAAAAGAAAATTTTGAATGTTACATCGTTTCACCAGATAAAGATTTAGGTCAGGTTGCTGATGAAACTATTTTTATTCATAAGCCACCTTTTATGGGTAAACCAGCAGAAGTATTAGGTGTTGCAGAGCTTACAAAAAAATGGGAAATCAAACATCCTAAACAAATCATTGATATTTTAGGACTTTGGGGCGATGCCGTCGATAATATTCCTGGAGTGAAAGGCATTGGCGAAAAAGGTGCCAAAATGCTCATTCGCCAATTTGGTTCTATTGAAAATATTTACGAAAATATTGATCAAGTAAAAGGCGCTACGAAAGAGAAACTTATTGAACATAAGGAAATGGCATTTATTTCCAAAAAATTAGCCACCATCATTACAGATGCACCTATTGAATGGAATGAAAATGATTTTGTACTGAAAGAATTTAATAAAGAAAAATTAGAACAGATTTTTTCAGAATTAGAATTTAGAACCTTAGGTAAAAAAATAATTGGTGATGCGTATTCTTTAAATGATGCAAGTGCAAAAAAACAAACTACTGTTTTCGCATCCAATCAAGCTTCATTGTTTGATAGCATAGACGAAACAACAACAGATGAAATTTCCTATGGAAAAAATATTTCCAATACAACACATCAGTATTTATTGATGGATACACCATCTAAGATAAATGAATTACTCGTTAAACTATCAAATGTATCGCAATTTTGTTTCGATACGGAAACCACATCGATAGATGCCAATAATTGCGAGTTAGTAGGCATGTCATTTAGCATTCAACCCAGCGAAGCGTATTATGTACCAATTCCTAAAAACCAAACGGAAGCCAAGCAAATCGCACATCAATTTAAACCCATTTTTGAAGATGCAACCAAGATTAAAATAGGACAAAATATTAAATACGACCAATTGGTATTAAAGTGGTACGATATTGAAATTAAAGGAATTTTTTTCGATACGATGTTGGCACATTATTTATTGGATGCCGATTCTCGACACAACATGAATGTATTGTCAGAAAACTATTTAGGTTATACACCCGTTGCAATTGAAGAATTGATTGGCAAAAAAGGACCCAAACAAATAACAATGCGCGATGTTTCAATTGAAAAAATTAAAGAATACGCCGCAGAAGATGCAGATATTACGTTGCAATTACATAATGTATTTAAAAAAGAAATCGACCATACTCATTTGCATAAATTATTTTATGAGGTAGAAACGCCTTTGATTTCCGTTTTAACGGATATGGAATTTGAAGGAGTTCGCATTGACATAGACTTTCTAAAAGAATATTCCAAAGAAATTGGTGCTGAAATTGTACAATTAAAAGAAGATATTTTAAAAGAAAGTGGTGTTCAATTTAATATTGATTCTCCCAAACAATTAGGTGAAATTTTGTTTGAAAAAATGGGCATAAAATATCCCGGAAAAAAAACAAAAACAGGACAATATTCCACCGATGAAGAAACATTACAAAAAATCTTACAGGAACACCCAATTGCTGAAAAATTAATGGATTATCGGGAATTGACAAAACTAAAATCAACCTATGTAGATGCCATCCCAAACCTGCTGAATCCAAAAACACATCGTGTTCATACTACATTTAATCAAGCTATTGCTGCTACTGGAAGATTGAGTTCTATTAATCCAAACTTGCAAAATATCCCAATTCGAACCGAACGTGGACGAAAAATTCGCAAAGCATTTATTCCAAGAAACGAACATCATATTTTGCTTTCTGTCGATTATTCCCAAATTGAATTACGCATCGTAGCTTCTATTAGTGGCGATGAAAACATGATAGACGCATTTAACAAAAACTTAGATATTCATGCGGCTACAGCGGCGAATGTTTTCAACGTATCACTAGAACATGTAACACCTGAAATGCGCCGACAAGCGAAAATGGTCAACTTTGGAATTATCTATGGAATTTCAGCATTCGGACTGGCACAACGTTTGGGTATTGGTCGTAAAGAAGCAGCAGAATTGATAGAACAGTATTTTGATAAATACAGTGGAATTAAAGCGTACATGGAAAATACAATTAAAACAGCAAGAGAAAATGGATACGTGGAAACTTTATTAAAGCGAAGACGTTATTTGAGAGACATTAATGCAGGAAACTGGACAATCAGAGGCTTTGCTGAGCGAAATGCCATTAATGCACCTATTCAAGGAAGTGCAGCCGACATGATAAAAATTGCAATGATTAATATACACAAGCAACTAAAAGCACGACAATTACAATCTAAGATGATAGTGCAAGTGCACGATGAACTTTTGTTCGACGTTTTTTTGCCAGAAAAAGAAGAAGTAGAAAAATTGGTTATTGACGAAATGCAAAATGCATTAACTTTACGTGTTCCAGTGGAAGTGAGTGCAGGTTTTGGAATGAACTGGCTGGAAGCACATTAAACTATAAAATTTAATTATGAAGCACTATTTTTTTATCTGTTTATTTTTTTTAATTAATGCAACTTTCGCAGAAAAATGGGATGCCATTTATGAAGGTAAATTAATAGCCAAAGGTGAAATAGACAAAGTTATCAGCCATTATCAAGAGGCTTATTACAGTCCGAACAGGCAACCACAAGATGCGTTTAAGATTGCAGAACTATATGTAAAAAAGAAAGATTATGTAAATGCATTACAATGGTATGAAAAAGAAAGTGAGTTGGTCTATTCATCCAAAGTAAATTTATACAACTACGCATTTACGCATCAATTAATGGGAAATTACCAAAAAGCGTTAGATGCTTATTTAATGTATGCTGCCCAAACTGGCGATGTTAAAAAA
Source organism: Chitinophagales bacterium (assembly GCA_017984135.1). Lineage (GTDB taxonomy): Bacteria > Bacteroidota > Bacteroidia > Chitinophagales > JADIYW01 > JADJSS01. The sequence continues at coordinate 32,017 of JAGNZZ010000014.1, forward strand.
GTAATGGATTTAGCCAATCAATGCGAAAAAGTATTGCGCGCATCTTCGCAAACTGCCAATTATAAACTGGAAAATTATACATACAATACATCACAAGATGAAAAATATATTGCCGTATTGCGTACCAATCCAATCTACATAACGACAGATAAAAATTCAGAAAATACCACTCATTCTATCCAACAAATAGTACGAGCTTATGATGCATTTTCAAAACCTACCGATGCATATAAAAGCGGAGCTGGTAAACTTATTATCACCGGAATTTCCTATACTCAAGATGGTAATAATGTCGTATTTTCTGCCTATGAGCCAAATGCTAAATCCGTCAACCCAATTGAACAACTTTATTTTGCAGAAAACTTAGGAGCTACCTTGTTGCACATAAAACCATTTCCTTTTAATGTTACCAAATCTAATTTTAAAAATCCAACGTTTAACGCAAATGGAACTAAGCTTTATTTTTCATCCAACCAAGCAGGAACAATAGGTGGCTACGATATTTGGGAAAGTAAGTTAGTAAATGGAGCTTGGTCCAAACCAAATAATCTTGGAATATTAATTAATTCAACTTCCAATGAAATCAACCCGTTTATGGTGCAAAACGGAAAAGATAATTTACTCTATTTTGCCTCTGATAGAAGTGGAGGTTTTGGTGGTTATGATATCTATACTTCCACTAACATTTCGAACCTTTGGTCTGGTGGAGAAATGCAACCAGCTCCTATTAATTCTGCCGGCGATGATGTGAGCATTATTTACGATGAAGAAATTAAAACCGGATACGTAGTATCTGATAGATTGGGCGGAAAAGGTGGACTTGATATCTATCGTTTTATTCCATTTAATTTAAAATTAATTGTTTATACATCCGATTCAATAACAGAACAACCTATTGATTATGCCATGGTTCAACTTTTTGAAAATGGCAATAAAATAAACGAAGGTGTGACCGATGTAAATGGTAAAGCCATATTTCAAGTAGATAAAGATAAGTCGTTTTCCATTCGAATTTCTAAAGATAATTTCCGCACCGTAAATACCGAATTGAATACCAATAGCAGACTCAGTGGCGATTCAGTACTAAGTGATATATCCTTAATCAAAGATGAAAAATTTGCCATAAAAAAAGGCGCAACCAACACTATCTCTTTAGATAATTTTATTGTTTTCACCGGACAAATTATGGATGCTGCTACTAATAAACCTGCAAAAGTAAAAATGAGAATGGTAAATTATACCACTCAAAAATTGAGAGAATTAGACGTGGATGATAAAGGACGTTTTGAAATTCGATTATTGTTGAATAACAATTATAAAATAATTTTGGAAACCATCAACTTTAAACTCGCAGATGAGTTAACCACCTTAGGATTGGAGCGCAATTCAATAAAAGTTAGAGATTATTTGATTTCCGGAAATAAATTAAAAATAACGGATAATCGCGTATATAACCAAGATAATTTACCAGCTTCCATATCATTAGAAAACAAATTGCCTGCCACAATAAATGAAGTTAAAAATCCTTGGATTACACATGAACCAATCACTCAATCCAAAATTGATTCTTTAATTAAGTTGATTTCTTCAGATAAAAATTCAATAGAAAAAACGGACACGCCAAATCCCAAAACATTGGCTACTAAAAATATCAAAACCATAGACGTACCAAAGCCAATTAAAGCTTCGCAAACACCAGTTGTCTCTATTCCTCCGAAAGAAACGTTACCATCGAAGCCAGAAATTCAAAAAGTAAACGTGGAGGAACCAACTATTAAAGAGGAACCAAGTGCAACCATCCAAGTTGCTGAAACGAATAAAAGTAAATCAGCTATAAAATTGGATTCTGTTCCATCGGTACTACTAAGTCAGCAACCTTCTATAAATAGTACTAAAGAAGATGAAACTATGCTGGTTGCCAATATTAGTAATCATCAAAAAGTAGATAAAATAAAAAATAAATCAAAACAAGAAATAGTTTTATTGGAAGATGAAACCCCAGTGGAAATTATAAACGTAGCTCCACCAGAAACACCCAAAACAGATACGATAAAAAATGAAATTAAGCCTACCATTATAACAAATGATTCGGTGAAACATATAGTGCAAATTGAAGCAGAACAAGTTAAAGAAGTAACACCAAAAGTAGAATCAATTCAAATAGAAAAGGAAGTAGAGAAATCTCCAATAGCAGTTAACCCATCAGCACCAGTGGTACAAAACGATAATGCCATTCCAAAGGTACAAACACCAACAGTTATTCCAACACCAACAAAAATAGAACTGCCTGAATTGTATTATAAAATTCAAATTTCTAGCTTTGAGCAAGGAAATCTATTATTCCCAGAATTTGAAGTCTTTGGAACTATTGAAGAAGTAAATGCGTATAATAAATATATCTATCGTTTGGGAAATTATGAAGATTTGGAACGTGCAAAAGAAATATTAAACATCGTTCGTTCTCAAGGCTATTTTGTGGCATTCATTTTGCAGTATAACAAAGAGAAAATATCAGGTATTATTAATTAATAATTTTTACAATATGTATAATCAAGTTAAACAATCAGTTTTAGTTGCAATTGCTTTTTTTACCATTTCTTTGGTACAAGCACAATCACAATTTGTAACAAATGAAGTGCGCCAGTTTATGAGCAAAGGCGAACAAAATGGCATAGAATTTATATTAAATGGCACGAAGCAAGAAGACGCCAAAGATGCAGTAGAAAAATGGGCTAAAAAAATGAAAGCAAAAGTGGTCCGTGATAAAAAAAACCCAGAAATTTTTATTGACAATGCACAAATGCCTTCAGTAAGTGCAAATGTTGTCGATATGTATGCCATTGTTTCGCCTATTGAAAATGGCTCTAAAGTAACCATATACACCGATTTAGGTGGCGCATTTGTTTCATCCGCAGCCTATGGAACGCAATATACCGCATTAGAAACTGCCATGAAATTATTTGCAAAAGACCAAGCCATTCATGTAGTTGAAGCACAACAAAAAGCAGAAGAAAAAGTATTGAAAAACTTAAATGGTGACTTGAAAGATTTGAAAGGTAAAAAAGAAGATTATCTAAAAGATATCGAAAAAGCAAAATCAACCATTCAGCAAAGAGAACAAGACATTATTAAAAACGATGCGGAACAACAAGCAAAACAACAACAAATTTCAATCCAACAACAAATTTTAGAAACCGTAAAGGCTAAAAGAACAACACTAAACTAATAATATTTTAAAAATAAGACAGTTTGCTCTTTGTGAACTGTCTTTTTTATTTTCATCATTATAAAACAATACATCATGAATCAATTTTTTTTAAAATCTATCGCTTCGGCTATCTTGTTTTTTTGTATTCAAACAGTTGCCATTTCACAACAAACCTTTACCACCAATGAAGTACGCCAGTACATGAGCAAAGGAGAACAAAATGGCATAGAAATTATTTTAAACAGCACGAATGAAAGTGCCACAAAAGATGGATTGAAAAAATTAGCGAAGAAATATAAAGCAAAAATGGAAAGCAGTAAAAAATCACCGGAAGTTTTTATTGATAATGCTCAAATATCGAGTGTGAGTGCCAATACCGTAGATATTTATGCCATTTTAACACCAGTAGCAAATGGCACTAAAGTTACATTCTTTACAGATTTAGGTGGCGCATTTGTTACATCCGCAGCCTACGGAACGCAATACGCAGGCATGGATGCCGTAATAAAAGATTTTGCCCAAACTCAAGCATTAACGGCTGTGGGAAATGAACTAAAAGTTGAAGAAAAAACATTGAAAACACTTAGTAAAGAATTAAAAAGCCTACAAAAAGATAAAACTAAGAAATTAAAAGCCATTGATGAAGCAAAAAATTCTATCATTAAGTATGAACAAGAAGTATTAAAAAATGATACAGATCAAGCCACCAAACAACAACAAATTTCGTTACAACAACAAATTATTGAGACTGTTAAATCCAAGCGTTCATCCTTGAAAAATTAAAATTTAATCTTAATTTTGTAATGCTGTTTGTTAACGCAAACAGCATTTTTAATTCGTAAAAATAAAATTTATATAAAAGTTGTTATATTGGATACAACCAATATAACCGTACAAAACTCATTAGCATTTATTATTATGGACACACGTTTGGTTTTATGGGGAGAAATTGGCACCGACAGAAAAGCACTTATTGCCATTTATTTAGATGAATCAATAGCAAAAATTCATACGTACGCATTTTTAAAAGAAGATGCCACCAAAGAACTTCAAAGTAAATTACTGACAGAATGGAAGAATGGAGGAGATTTTGAGTTTCCGGAGCATGCCATTCATTGGGAAATTGATGCCAATTGCGATACTATTTTACCCGAAGAAGTAAAAGTGGAACGCATAGATGCCGTGTTGCAATCGCAACATAAATGGAGCAAAAAATTAATGAGTGCAAAAATCAACCAATTGTTGCTCGATGAAGTAAAACTACTGGAAGAAAAAGTAGCGGTAGTGGCTGAATATGACCAATCTCTTTGGGATAAAGCCAAAACACAATGGGAAAAAATCGCATCATATCAAAAGAAAAATGATATTACTTGGGAACAAACCATCGCCTTAAAAGATAAAATTAATTCTATTTTTGACGCACTGAAAGCCGTCAAACGCATCAACCACGAAAACGAAGAGCAAGCAAATTCAGTGTTAGTAAAAAGCTATCATAAAAAAATTGAAGACCTTCAGTCAAAATTAATTTATAACGACCAATGGAATTTTATTACGGATGAATTGAAAAAAATTCAAGCAGAACTCAAAGATATTAACTTGCGTTGGAGCCATAAACGCAGCATTTACGATGAAATAAATTCCATTTTTGATGATTTGCGAAAGTTCAAAACTACAGAACGTACCACGAAAACCAATGAACGCATTAAGCAATTAACTAAAATAGCCAAAGGATTACAAGATTCAATAGATAGAGATAGTGAAAGCTATAATGCACAAGTGGAAAAAATGCAACATTATACACGTGGCAAGCTTTCAGCGGACGAACTTAAAACGCGTTTTGGTTATATTTTAGATAAAACAAAAGAAAAACAAGAGAAAGTAAAAGGCATCATGCAAACCATTGCGCAGTTAAAAAATGATTTGGAGAAAGAGAAAAAACAGCAACAAGAACGCGAAGAGAAAAAAATAAAACAAGAGCAAGAACAAGCTGAAAAAACAAATCAAGCTGCAAGCTCGGAAACCACAGCAGCAGCCTTAGACAAATCAGAAACCACGATTAATGGTTTAACACCAAGCGAAGAACAAGCAGGAGAAGATACAACAGTATATAATGAGGAATAAAGAAAATCAGAGTAATTAGAAATTATAACTACTTCATCAATCTAAGTAATACAAACGCTTTACACGTGCTGATATTTTGGTGAGCAATTCATACGAAATAGTTCCTATTTTCTGAGCTTGTTTAATAATGGAAATTTCTTTGCCATACACTTCGCAGCTATCGCCTTCTTGTACATTGTCGATATGTGAAATATCAGCCATACACATATCCATACAAATATTTCCAATAATTTTGGCACGTTGCCCACTAATAAATACTTCGCCAATGCCATTGCCAAATCGCCTGTCATATCCATCGGCATAACCAATGGCCAATACTGCAATTTTTATGTCACTGTTGGTTATTCCTCGTCGCGAATAGCCAACCGTATCGCCGGCTTTCACTTGTTTTATTTGGGCAATACGTGTTTTTAAAGTGCCAATTGGTTCTAATTTATCCTGTATCATTCCAGAACCATCTACACCATATAACCCAATTCCTAAACGTACAAAATCAAAATGAGCTTGCGGAAACCGCACAATTCCCGATGAATTTACAATATGTCGTTGTATCGGATAATCAAATACGGCCATTAATTGCGTTGAACCTACTTCAAAGGTTTGAATTTGTTGTAAGGTAAAAGCATCTAACTGCGCATCTTCACTTGCCGCTAAATGTGAGAAAATTGTCTTCACCGTAATGTTTGGATGTTGCTGTAAAACGGTAATTAATTCATTTATTTCCGCTATTGCAAAACCCAATCGATTCATGCCAGTTTCCAATTTGATATGAATGGCGATGTTATTCCCATCTATTTTATTTATTAAATGTTGCAAAATAGATAGCGCATAAATTTCAGGCTCCAATGAAAATTCCAACATCCTATCAAAATCTACTACATCCGGATTCATCACCATAATTGGTAGCTTAATGTTGTTTTTTCGCAGCTCAACACCTTCATCGGCATAGGCAACAGCCAAGTATGCAACACCTTGTTTTTCCAATAAACTTGCCACTTCCACACTTCCACTTCCATAAGAAAATGCTTTCACCATGGCAATAATTCCAACGTTTTTTGGCAATATTTGTTTATAAATATTTAAGTTGTTGGTCAATGCATTCAAGTTTACTTCTAAAACGGTAGCATGCGTTTGTCCAACCAATTGTGCGGTAATTTTTTCAAAAGTAAATGCGCGTGCTCCTTTTAGTAAAATAATTTCATTTTCAAAATGTAATACATGAAATTGTTGTATCAGTTTTTCGGTATTTTCAAACACATACCATTCTTTCACGGTGTAAGCCAATGATTCGATATGATGCATAAATGCTTTCCCAACACCAATGAGCTTGTCAAATTTTTGTTGCTGTAAAATACTTTTTAATTTTTGAATAAAATCTTTTTCGCTCAATCCTGAATCTTCAAAATCAGAAATGATGATTGTTTTCTTTTTATGAGATGATTGTTGCTGTAAAAAATCTAAAGCAATTTGTAATGAATGAAAATCTGCACTATAAGAATCATCTATAAGTGTACAATTATGAATGCCATATTTTAACTCTAAACGCATAGGCAAATTGCGCAAAGCTTGTATTTTTTGTTGAATGGTCTCGATGGAATAACCCAAATAAATTAAGGTAGTCACGCAAGTCAAACAATTTTCTATAGATGCTTCATCTAAAAATGGAATAGCAATACTTCCATGTATGTTTGAATTATTCGAAGCAGAAATTTGGAAAAATGTATGATTATTTTTTTGCTCTAATTCAATGCATTGAATCGTTGCAGTAGATGTGCTTCCAAAACTAAAACAAAGTTGGCTTGAACTATTTTCGCTGAATGAGTCAATATATTTTTCTCCATAAATTAAAGCAATGCTTCCTGAAAATAACTTTAATTTTTCTTCGGTTTTTTCTGCAGTGCTTGAGAATCCAGCATCATGTGCCGTACCAATGTTTGTGAGTATTCCAATTGTTGGTTGAATGATTTTCTGCAAAACAGCCATTTCATCAGTGGTAGAAATTCCTGCTTCAAAAATGGCAAGTTCATGTTCTTTTCCCATATTTAAAACCGATAGTGGAACGCCAATTTGAGAATTGTAGCTTTTAGGACTTTTTACAATATTTTTTTCTTTCGATAATAATTGGAAAAGCCATTCTTTTACAATTGTTTTTCCATTGCTGCCGGTAATGCCAATAACTGGAATTTGAAATTGTGAACGATGATAAACGGCTAAAGTTTGCAAGGCAATAGTTGTGTTTTCAACCAGAATGAAATTTGCCGCTGAAAAATTTTTACAATCCATTTGTTCAGAAACAACAAAATTTCGAATTCCTTTTTTATAAGCTCGTTCAATAAAGATATGACCATTGTTTCTGGCTATCAAACAAAAAAATAAATTATTTTCAACTTGAGAAACATGACGAGTATCAATAGCAACAAGCATAATTCGTGCATCATTATTTTCTTGTAGAAAATTTCCGTTTATTATTTTTTGGATTTCTTGTATAGAATAATTCATTCCAAGTTTGTTATCAAGTAGTTAATAGGATTTCCAACCGATCCACAATTTACCATCTTCTTCTTTAAATAGATAATTGGATATTTTATAATTATTGCCATCCACACTGCTGCCTGTTTTAATGTCAAATTTATAACCATGAAGCGGGCAAGTAATGACACCTTTTCGGTTGCAGTGTCCATGATGCAATTGAGCGCCAGCATGTGGACACGTATTTTGAATGCCAAAATAACTATCCTCCAACTTGGTTACACAAATAATTTTATCATTAAATACAAATCTTGCCAATTGGAGTAATTGTAGTTTTTCCAATGAAATTTTTGTTTCCATGCTAAGTTCATGCCATTGTATCATCTAGTCTCAAAAATAGAAATTATACAGGAATATTGTTTCAAAAACAGAATTAATATACCATCTTCTAATTTTTATTTAAATTAGATGTAAATAAATCAACTATGAAAAAATTATTTTTTGTGGCATTCGTAATCGCCACGTTTACAGCTTGTAAAAATAATGCTACCACCACAAATGGCGAGCAAGCAAATACAGCATCAAACACCAGTGGAGCAGGTGTGTCAGATATCTTGAGTAGTACGCCATCTTTGCTGTATGAGTCAGAAACAGTGATGCCTCAAGGCATGGGCACAACGAAGGCTAAGGTATATATAGATGATAATGGAAAAAAATTCAGAATGGAAGCCGTTACATCCATATCATTTGGAGGAAAATCAATGAATACAATTTCAAATTCCTTAAAACTGGATGAGTATGTTTATACGTGGTCGAATATGGGTAAAAATGGGAATAAAATAAAAGTAAATCCTAGTGAAATAGATCCTAATACGACGGATTTTGCTTCGCTTACAGAAGATATGAAAAAGAAGTTTAGTTTGAAAGAAGAAGGCAGTGAAACAATCAATGGAAAAAATTGTACGATATACTCATTTTCGGCAGAAAAAATGCAAGGTAAAATTTGGCAATGGAAAGGAGTACCTATGAAATCAGAAATGAATATAATGGGACAAACCGTAACAACAACGGTTACAAAAGTAGAAGAAAATCCAACATTTCCTGCTGGTACTTTTGATGTGCCTTCTGGTATAACATTTATAGAAATGGCAACACAAGCTGCTACCGCAGAACAATAATAGATTTCATGATTTTAGTATTATCAAGGTAGATACTTCCATCGAAGTATCTATTTTTTTGTTTTTAATGTTGTATGCAAAAAGAAATGCTTACTGGTTGTTGTTGCCAATAATTTTATTAATAGTACAATTAAATTTTTCTAAATTAGTTTGATAGGTTTTTAGTACATTTTCTATCACTGGAGATTGATAGGCATTTAAATTAAAGAACTTAATGTCACCATTGTTTCTAAAACAAGATTGATATTGAGCTTTCAAAGAGCCATCTGTATTGCTCATGGCTTTGTTGTAATTATGGTCATATATAATATCGGCTGGTCCTTTTGCCATAGCTAAAACTAATTTTCCTAAATCAGAACTTAAATCAGGAATCAATATATTTTTTCGTTTAAAAATATTGTCATGTATAAAAATGGAGGTACAATAAGGTGTGTAAATACTATCTGTAAACGGACGACCAGTAGCATAATAACTCACGGCACAAACGCCAATAGTTTTGTTGTTTTCGAAAGTGTTGTTAAACACAGCCACACTATCATAAGCCATAATAATAATGCCACTTCCCGAAGGAATATCGGAAACATAACTACCAGGTTTGGCAAAGTTTTTAAAATTATTATCTTTTGCAATATTGTTATATACTCTACAATTTCTTCCATTTTTCATAGGTATTCCTGGTAAATCATAAATCACAAAACCACCGGCATTGTTGTAGGATAAATTATTATAGACATCTACATTGATACAGTTTTCAATTTCTATACCACATACATTATGATGCGCTGTTACATTTCGAACAGTAACATTGTACGATTGACCTACATAAACGCCGGCATCGGCACAGTAGGATACTTCAGCATTTTCTATTAAAACATTGGTGCAATTCACCGGATAATAACCATAATTACCATTAGCTGAATCGGCACCTGTTGTCCAGGTAGAATTCATCTTTCGAATGATGACATCTCTACATTCTTTCAGCTTTATATTATCACCTTTTGCATCTTGAACGGTAAAGTTTTCGAGTGTAATATTTTTGCAGTTGGTGATATTGATGCCTTCAGCACCTTCGGTTTGTGCTAAAAAGGAAAGTATCGTTTTGTTTGTTCCTTTTCCCTTAATGGTAATGTTGTTTTTACCTTCTAACGAAAGCGATTTTTTAAGTTTGTAATTTCCTTCGGGTAATTCAATGGTGCCACCATCTTCCACTACAATAAATCTCTCTTGAAATTCTTTTTGAATTTTTTCATCCTCAATAAATTTAATTTTAGAGTGCTTGTTTTTACATGAAGGTAAGACCAAACATAAAATCAAACTAAATATAAATGTTGATTTCATACCATATTTTTTTACTAGATAAAAATGGACATAAATATTATTTCATTTCAGTAATCCATTGACGAATGAGAGCAACACCTTCTACATGTTGAACACTTCTGCCTAATTCCGGCATGCGTACCTCTGGATCGTTGTCCGTAATGCGATGTACTAAAATACTTTCATCTGGTTTGCCGGGCACAATATCGTATAAATCATCGCCACTAGCAGCACCAGCAGCCACTGGACTTTTCATCATTCCCCAACTTTCCGGATTTTGTTCCTTCAACAATAAAAATAAACCTGAATTATTGGCACTTCCTTCTCTTCGATGGCAATGCGCACAGTTGATTTCCAAATAGGATTTTGCACGATGTTCAATGGTTCCACTATTTGGGTCAAATGCATCAGCAATTCTATTTTCAACATTTTCAGCTTTAGAATATCCTGTTAAATAGCCAACTGAGGCCCATTTTTCTAGTTGATTTATAGTGCCATCTGCAAATTTATAGTCTTTGTTTAAGTATCGAACTTTTGGGCCAATTGGCATTAAAACATTGTTGAGATTATGACAATTTTTACATTCATTTTTATTCGGAACTGAATAGTTGATATGCATGGCTGTTCCTTTTGTATTTATAAAATCCACTTGTTTAGAATCGCCCACAATATTCAGTTCAGCATCTGTTTGTTCATTGTTCCAAACATACGCAATGGCATCCCATTTGTCATTCTTTTTTATTAATAAACGTGTTTCAATAATTCTTCTTCCTTTAGATGAATTGCGTTCATCATTTTCATAAAAGAAATTTTTTATTAAAACAGTGCCTACTGGGAAATCTAAAGCTTCCTCTTTTACATATTTTGCTGTTGATCCTTCAGGCATCCATACAAAACGAGCTTTGTGTGCGTAGTCTGTAAATAAGGCTGTAATTACATCGTAAGGTAAAACTCTATCGTTTGGAATTAAATCTTTTAACGCACCTTTGAAAAAATGATAGTCGGAAAGTTTTTCAAAGGGTTTGGCTTTAATATCAACAGTTACTGATTGATTGCTGAACTTACATTGATAAAATAGCAAAAAACTAATAGCACAAATAAGACGTATTAATTTTGTTTTTATTTTCATATTTTGGTATTCATTTACTTAGCATCTTCAGGCTTTAACCCATTTCCATTGATATTTAAAATGGAGCAATCAAATTTAGAAATATCTTCATCTTTATATTTAATAATGTCTTTTGCTCCGGAAGCTTTCCATGCATTCAAATTTCCAAATTTTATATTGCCATTGTTTCGGATACAAATGCGTTTTCCTTCTGGTAATTGACCGTTCTTGTTTCTTAATTTTGGGTCAGCAGATCCATCTACTAAAATATCTACGCCACCTTTAAAAGCAGCGGTTAATAGCTTGCCTAAATCGGTCGACAAATCAGGTACTTTTTGAGTAATAGATAATCCACTTCTATCAAATGTATTGTCATGAATAAAGATAGAAGTACAATATGGACCATAAGTAGAATCATTTAATTGCTTGCCTGTAATTAAATAACTTACGGTGGCAATACCAACTGTTTTATTGTCTTTGATTTTATTATTAAAAATAGCGACACTATCGGTTGCCATTACTATCATCCCAGTGCCAGGAGGAATAGCGGAAACAATGCTTCCTGGTTTTCCAAAATTTTGAAAATTATTATTGAGGCATTCATTATCCCAAACTTTTGCATTTCTGCCATTCGCTTGAAATAGTTTAGGCAAATCAAAGATTAAAATTCCACCAGCGTTATTTTCAGCTTTATTTTTATAAACATCAGAATTGATGCAATTCTCAATTTCGATCCCAGCAACATTGTGATGTGCATAGCAGTGACGAATGGTTACATTGGTGGATTGACCAACATAAACACCAGCATCTGCACAATAAGAAACTTCACAATATTCTACCAAAACATTTCTACATTCCACTGGATAATATCCATAATTTCCATTGGAAGTATCCGCACCAGTTGTCCAGGTAGAGTTTAAATATCGCAGCGCAACACCATCACAATTTTTTAGTTTAATGTTATCGCCTTTGGCATCTTGTACGGTTAATCCTTCCATTGTTACATTTTGACAATTGGTAATGTTGATACCTTCTGCACCTTCATTTTGTCCTAAAAATGATAAAATAGTTTTTTGTGTTCCGGCTCCTTTTATCGTAACATTTTTTTTGCCTTCCATTGAGAGCGTTTTTTTAAGTAGATATTTTCCAGCAGGAAATTCAACTGTACCACCATCTTCCACTAAAATTAGTTTTTCTTGAAATTCTTTTTCTATTTTTTCATCATAAGTAAATCCTTTCGTGTCGCCAGCTTTTTTAGTCTCATTTTTACATGATTGAAAAAGGCAAAACGTAATCAATAAAAATGAAAATAGAATAGAATTTCGCATAATATATATTTTTATTCCGTGAAGATACTAAAAATGAATTCGAATACAAATAATTGAGTTTTAATGCGTTTTATTCCTTTTTTTGATATAAAAGCATGAAATCAAATAGGAATTTATAGGCAAATAATTCTAAAATCTATTACATTTGTAAGTTAATCATCAATTATTTATGTCTATCAAGAGAATACTTTTCACCACACTCATCATTTTTCTTGGGATAGTAATATTAAGTGCCATTGTAAGAAACACGGCAAATGCATCAAAAGTATATAAAGATGAATTGCGAATTCATACGTTGTCCGACGCAACCGGTTTAAATCCATATACAGTGTCTGATGCTACTTCCAGACGGTATATGATTCCCAACCTGATGCAGTCCATGTTGAATTACGATTTAAAAACGTTGAAAATTACACCAGTCCTAGCAAAATTTTTACCGGAAGTAAATAATGTTGGCGACGAAATTGAGGTTACTTATGAAATAAGACCAGAAGCAGTTTGGGACAATGGATCGCCTGTAACCGCTAAAGATGTCGTGTTTTCATATAAAGCCATTTTGTGCCCCAAAGTAAACTCAGACAACGTAAAGCCATCCATCGATTTCGTAAAAAACATACGAACGTATGCCGATAATCCTAAAAAATATACAGTAGTATGTGATAAATATATTGGTGCAGTGGAAGGCACAGGTTGCGAAGTGATTATTCTGCCGGAATATGTTTATGACGCAAAAGGATTATTGAAAAAATATGCCTTGACAGATTTTATTGCTGAAAATCCTTCTTGTACGAATGATAAAAACATTACTGAATTTGCCGAATTTTTTAATTCTCAACAAACCATGCGCGAACCTGCTTTTGTGCAAGGCTCAGGTGCGTACAAATTTGTAAGTTGGGAAACCGGACAGCGCATGGTGTTAGAGCGAAAAAAAGATTGGTGGGGCGATAAAGTAAAAGAAAAAAATATATTTTTTGAAGCATATCCTAAGCAATTGGTATATATTACCATCAATAATTTTACTACGGCATTAACTGCTCTAAAAAACGAGCAACTAGATTTTATTTACGTAACGCCCGTAAAAGAATATAAAGATTTAGACAATTCTCCCAAATTCACTAAAAATTTTTATAAAAGCGAGCCCGAACAATTGGCGTATCAATGTTTAGGATTAAACCATAAAGATAAATTGCTGAGTGATGTTAAAGTTCGACAAGCATTATGTTATTTAGTTAATGTGGATCAAATTTTAGAGAAAGTAATTTATAATATGGGTATTCGAAACAACAGTGCCATTTTGCCTATGAAAAAAGAGGTAATCAATCCTGCTATTCAGTTTTTTCCTTATGATCCAAACAAAGGAAAATCATTATTAACGGAAGCTGGTTGGAAAGATACAGATGGCGATGGAATTTTAGATAAAACGATAGAAGGTGTTAAGACGAATTTTGAATTGACTTATAATTATAACAGTGGAAATAGTTTGCGTGAGATGGTTGGCTTATTAATGCAACGTACTTTTAAACAAGTCGGCATTGCTTTAACAATAAAACCATTAGAATGGTCGCTATATAATGATGAACTCAAAAAACACAATTGCCAAATGTGGTATCAAGGTTGGGTAACTGGACCTGGAGCAGATGACAATAAGCAATTATTTCATACAAGTTCCGCCAATGGTGGTTCTAATTATATGAACTTTGGAAACGCCAAAACCGATAAATTATTAGATGAAATTCGCGTAGAATTTGACACAGTAAAGAGAAAACAATTGTTATACGAATGGCAAAATGTGGAACATACACAAATTCCCTATATTTTCCTATACGTACAAACATATAGAAACTGCATTCATAAAAGATTTGAAAATATCAACGCAGGTTCAGCATTATATCCAGGTGTTTGGTTTGCCGGATTTAACGTGAAAAAAGGGTATAAAGTAGAAAATTAATATAAAGAACTTAAGATGCTTAAATATATTTTTAAACGGATATTGTTATTTATTCCAACGTTATTCATGATATCGTTGCTTACTTTCTTTTTAAGTACCAACGTGCCAGGCGATCCAGTGGAACAAATGCTAAATGCCAACAGTGAAACAGGAAGCTCTGCAAAAGCTATGGCAGCCGAAAAAGCGTACATCGATAAAAGACATCAGCTAGGCTTGGATTTACCTACTTTTTATTTTAGTATTTCCAATCAAGCCACTCCAAAAGATTTGTTTGCTATTCCCAAAAAATATCATCGTGAAAACTTATCGAAGCTCATAAAAAAATATGGCAATTGGAAAGAAATAAATGCCTATTATAATTCATTGAAGCAATTAGAAATTAATGTTGGAAATATTCCTTCTGATACCACCATTGCCGATGCTCTAATTGATATTAAATCAGATATACAAAGCTTGCAAATTGAAGCCGAAGACAACACTATTAAATACTTATATAAAGACATGCAGGTAAAAGCTGCTTCATCGCCTTTATTAGCCGATTTTTCTAAACAAATCAATTTGTCCAATAATTTATATAGTGATGTTATTAATAAAGAAACAAACTATAAAAACTTTATTCCAAGTATTCATTGGTATGGCTTTAATAATCAGTATCACCAATGGATAACAAAGTTTATGGTTGGTGATTTTGGCATTTCCTACCAAGATGAAAAACCCGTAAAAACGGTGATTTGGGAAGCAGTTCGATGGACCGTTTTATTGTCATTTATTTCCATTTTTTTAACTTATTTAATTGCCATTCCATTAGGTATAGTATCAGCAGCGAATAAAGGAAACCTCAAAGACCAAACGATTTCAACATCTTTATTTATCTTATACTCATTGCCTAGCTTTTGGGTAGCTACATTATTAATTATGTTCTTTGGAGGTGGTGATTTTTTCAATTTATTTCCATCCTTTGGTGTTCCACAACCAGCAGAAAATATGTCGTTCTTTTCCAAATTTACTAATTATGTATGGCATCTAACCTTACCGGTCATTTGCTATACCTATGGTGGTTTGGCATTTATTTCCAGACAAATGCGCGGAGCCATGGTCAATTCCTTATCACAAGACTATGTAAGAACCGCTAGAGCAAAAGGATTAGATGAAGATGTAGTGTTATGGAAACATGCCATCAAAAATTCATTATTGCCAATCATTACTTTGTTTGCCAATGTTTTTCCATTAGCCATCAGCGGTTCAGTGGTATTAGAATTAATTTTCTCCATTCCTGGAATGGGCAAAACGGCTTACGAAGCATTAGTGGCACGAAATTATCCAATCGTATATACTGTAGTAATGTTCTCAGCTATTCTTACTTTAGTAGGTTATTTAGTTGCTGACATATTATATGCCGTAGTGGATCCAAGAATTTCTTACAATAATAAAAAATAAATACATTGAGCAACAATCCAGAATTAAAACAAGATTATTGGTCGTATGTAACACGCCAATTTAAAAAGAATAAACGTGCATTATATTCTTTGTATTTAGTGCTCTTTATGTCATTGATTGCATTGTTTGCCGATTTCATTGCCAATGAAAAACCAATCGTTTGTAAATATGAAGGCAAAATTTATTTTCCAATTTTGAAAGAATATGCTGTGGATTTAAAGTTGGGAAAATTTGCACCAGAATTAAATAATATTGATTGGAACAATACGAAATTTGATTTTGCACTTCGTCCGCCTATTCCATATTCACCTACATCTCAAGATATATTAAATTCTGGATTTGTATCTCCTTTTGGCAAGCAAGACGTGCCATCCACACGATGGCGACATTGGTTAGGCACCGAAGGTATAGGTCGAGACATTTTGTCGGGTTTAGTACATGGAACGCGTATTGCTTTTATTATTGGCTTGATATCGATGTCTATTGCCAGTATCATTGGTATTTTATTAGGTGCATTAGCCGGATTTTTTGGCGATACTGGTATTCGTATTTCCAGAGCTGCATTAATAATGGGTATTGTTTCAACCGCTTTAGGATTGTTTTATGCCGCAGCAGTAGGCAATGTGTTTAAAGGATTATTAGCATTTCTAGGATGTATTTTTCTAGGATATTTAGTATCGAGACCACTGAAATTAATCCCATTTTTAAAGTCTAAAATTAGCATACCTGTTGATATCATTGTCCAACGTATGATTGAAGTATTGGTATCTATTCCGAGATTGTTTTTAATTATAGCAGTAGTTGCCATATCCAAGCCAAGCATTTTTTTAGTGATGGTGGTTATTGGACTAACATCGTGGACAGAAATTGCCCGTTTTATTCGTGCAGAATTATTAAAAATTAGAAATCTAGAATACATAGAGGCATCAGAAGCTTTAGGATTTCCTAAATGGCGTATTTTATTAAAGCATGCCATTCCCAATGCGCTTTCACCTGTTCTAATTACCATTGCATTTGGAATTGCAGCTGCTATACTAACCGAATCGTTTTTGTCGTTTATAGGTTTAGGCATTCCACCTGAAACATTAACTTGGGGAAAATTGTTATCCTTAGCACAAGGTGGAAAATCACAACTTTGGGTAGCTATTTTTCCAGGCTTTGCCATATTTGTAACCGTAACGTTGTTTAACTTAATTGGCGAAGGCTTAACGGATGCATTAGATCCAAGACAGAAGAAATAATGTAGTAATGTAATAATGAAGTAATGTAATAATGAAGTAATGTAATAATGAAGTAATGGAAGGAAATAGACCTAGACAAAGAAAGAAATTAATATGGTGCAAAATTTATGTTGCCAGTATAAGCTTTTTTGCAATTCTATTTTTTTTATTCATAATGATTGCTCCTTCAACAGCACAAACTATTTCCAAATCATATCCAGATAAAGTTTCCTCTCGATTTTCTGATTATGAAATTTTAGGGAAAAATGATATTGGAATTCTCGTTCATTATTTTGGAAATAATGAAAGTGAAATTGTAGCGTATGACAATCAATTAAAAATTGATAAGAAACGTGAAATGCCATTTAAAGGAAAAGCCATAACATTGGAGAGTTTTATATTGCTGAAAGATAAAATTCTGGCATTTTATTCCACACAAGACAATCAACATCAATATTTAAAATTAAAAGTGATTGATGACAAACTAAACGTTCCCAATGAAACGTATGTGTTAGATTCGATACCTTTAATGAATATTGGAAAAGGAAAAGTATTTTATGTAAAAACATCGCCAGATAAATCTAAGATTTTAGTATTTAACATGCTACAAACCAAAGCTTCCTATTTTGTTCGTTTTTCTATCTTAAATGATTCTATAAAAATTATCAATAGAAATTTATTTTCTATGCAAGACGCAAAAGAGGTGTCTTTAAAATCAATCAAAATAAATAATCAAGGAAATGTATTTGCCGTTATTGGAAATGAAAGTGGTGCTGCCAATAATGATTATGAATATGCTTCTTATACCACATTCTCCTTTAATAGAGCCAGCAATACCATTGGTGAACAAGTGTTGCAAAATCAAGACTATGTATATAAAAATGTAATCACTGAAGTAAGTACTTCTCGAGACATAGGTTATGTTGTGGCATGTTATAAAAACACTAAAAACAAAAATGACATTGGTCTCTTTTATCAAATTATAGATTTTAGAACCAATACCGTTTTACTTAACTCTCGAATGCCATTTAATGACGATGTTTTGAAAAAATCACAAACGATGGAATTTAAATCATGGCAAGATAAAGCAACTTTAGTGAAGCCGAAACGTATTATACCTCGCAGCGATGGTGGTTTTGTGTTGGTTTCGGAAGGAGAATATAAATTTACTAGAACAGAAAAACTCGCCGGAAATTATGGTTACTACAATGCCATGCCATTGGCATCTTCATTAAAATATATTGACCAAAATTTCTTTTACGACATCGGTGTATTTTCTATCAATATCGATGGAAGTGTCGATTGGCAGACTAATATGCCTAAAGTACAAGTGTCTGAAAATGACGATGGATATTATTCTTCTTTCGCCTTTTTTGAAGCCGATAATGTATTGAAGTTTTTATTCAATGAAGATTTTTATAACATAGGAAATTTTGTAGAATACAATGTAAATCCAAACGGACTTACCAAGCGAGAAAGTGTCTTAAATAGTGAAAAACAAAATTTAGTGATGGTGCCATTGAAAGCCAGACAATTAGATGGTAATACTATTATTTTTCCTAGTGAGCAAAAACGAAATTTGCAATTCGTGTTGTTTAAATATTAAAACAGCCATAGCCTATTTTATTTCAAAGAAAAAATTATAATTCATATAAACAGATAATCTACGTGTTAGCATTTTTTAAATCACAACAGCCAATTAGCGTTTTAGCTTTTTTTCTATTTTTTGTTGTGCTAAAAATTCCATTTTTTTTTATCCCAACACCAGCAATAGCAGAAGTACAAAGTATATGGCAGTTTGAACCTATTGTCTCCTT
The DNA here is from genome assembly GCA_017984135.1 of Chitinophagales bacterium. GTDB lineage: Bacteria > Bacteroidota > Bacteroidia > Chitinophagales > JADIYW01 > JADJSS01. Next base: position 51,168 of record JAGNZZ010000014.1, read on the forward strand.
AAATTCCACATTGAGTATCGTTTTAGCTCAAGTGTGTTTGTTGCTGCAAGCTTTATGGCTCAATAGAATGTTTCATCAGGCAGATTTTCATGAAGGGAATAGTTTGATTCCTGCCATTTATTTCGCGTTGCTTTCTTCATTAATACCAACGTTTAACGTGTTTTCCATTTACACACTTATAAACTTTATTCTATTGGCAATTTTTCAGGTTTTTCTTTCCATTACCAGTAAAGATAATACACGAGTGGAATGTTTTAATGTTGGTTTTTTTGCAGGTTTATTAGTGTTGTTTGATGTCAATTTTAGTTTGTTTATTCCATTTGTGTTTATCATTCTTTACGCCATCAAGTCATTTCGATTGAATGATTATATCATTTTGTTTTTTGGAATATTTTTTCCCATTTATTTGGCTTTAGGTATTAGCTATATCGCTTTTATTTCTATAAATGCAGATGTGTGGTTAGTAGAAAATTTCAATTTAATAAAAATCAATTATGATATTTTTAATCTAGTTAGTTTGAGCATGACTGTAATTTATATTTTATTTTCATTTGTCAGTATGCGTGGTATCCTTTATTCTGTCGCCTTTAAACGAAGAAAAAATTTGAATATGCTCATTTTTTTATTTATTGGCATTGCCGTAACAACATTATTAAGCGGAAAACTAGATGAAACAGCCTTTTCACTTTTACTAATTCCAGTATGTATTTTTCTTACATTGTTTATGTTAAGAATTCGTAAAAAACGACTTGGCGAGATACTGAATGCTATCTTTGTAATTGTGATTTTTGTTACAAATTTGATAAGACTTTTTAAATAATTTTGCAAATATGAAATAAGGTTGAGATTCTAGTCTCAACACGTTAACCTCAAATCTTTAATAATATGAAATTTGGTGTAGTTGTTTTTCCGGGTTCTAATTGCGATGCAGATGTCATCCATGTATGTAAAGAAGTAATGCAATGTGAAACGCGCATTCTTTGGCATAAAGACACACATCTTCAAGATTTAACCACAAAAGATTGTATTATGATTCCGGGCGGATTTTCGTATGGCGATTATTTACGTTGTGGTGCCATTGCTCGCTTTTCACCTATTATGGAAAAAGTAATAGAACACGCCAACAATGGCGGATATGTTTTTGGTATTTGCAATGGTTTCCAAGTTTTGTGCGAAAGCCATTTGTTACCAGGTGCCTTATTAGCCAATAATCACCAACGTTTTATCTGTCAAAATCAATATCTATTGCCGCAAACAACTAATTCTGCAATAACCAGAAATTTAGATTTGCAGCAACCCATTAACATTCCGATTGCTCATGGCGAAGGACGTTATTTTGCCGATGCACAAACCTTAAAATCATTAAAAGAAAACGACCAAATATTATTTAAATATTGTGATGCAAATGGAAATATAAACGATAATTCTAATCCAAATGGTTCTATCGAAAACATTGCAGGTATTTGTAATGTTAATAGAAACGTATTCGGTATGATGCCTCATCCGGAAAGATGTGCAGAAGAAGTGTTAGGCAATACCGATGGAAGAAAATTATTCGAATCTTTATTGAATTTAGTGTATGGTTAATCAATCTTTAGTTTATCGTTATTACAAAATAATATACAGCGATTATTCTCATTTTTTCAAAAGAAAGCAATCACTTTTGAAGCTTTTAATTTCATTTAATCTCTTTTTAATTTCATTTTGGGCAAATGCTCAAATAGAACAACATCTTACTTGGAAAAGTGAAGTAGAAAAAATTTCTGCCACCGAATTCAAGGTCAAGTTTATTTGCAATTTAGATGAGGAATGGCATACCTTTTCTCAATTTACCAAAGAAGGTGGTCCGCTTCCTACTCAATTCCGATTTGAATCCAATAAAGACATTGAACTCATAGGAAAAGTAGAAGAAATTGGCAAAAAAAAGACAAAATTTGATGAATTATTTGGCGTTGATGTAACTTCATTTATGGGTGATGCTACGTTTGTTCAAAAAGTAAAAATAAAAAATCCGACAGCTATTTTAAAAGGTGAGTTTGATGGGCAAGTTTGCCGCGATGAAGTAGGATGTATGCCATTTGGTCCCGAAAAATTTGCTATAAAGTTTGACAATACTCATTCTGTTAATTTAACGGAAACGGATACGTCCAATTCCACCATAAAGCTTTCGGATACTTCTTTAAAAACAATAACAATTACCGACAGCATTCAACAAAAATTTGATTGGACACATGCTCAGAATTCATGCAGTACCAATGACAGTACCAATGCCACGAAAAGTTGGCTTTGGATTTTTATTGCCGGATTTATCGGCGGATTATTTGCGTTGCTCACGCCATGCGTATTTCCAATGGTTCCACTCACGGTGAGCTATTTTACAAAAGGTGGTAAAGAAAAAAAATCAGGTGTTTCAAAAGCATTGATGTATGGATTATCCATCATTATTATTTATGTTCTGTTGGGCTTAATTATTACCAATATATTTGGCTCCGACGCACTCAATGCTATGAGTACCAATATTTGGTTTAATCTCATTTTCTTTGTCGTGTTTGTGTTGTTTGCCTTGTCATTTTTTGGTTTGTTTGAAATCACCTTGCCCGCATCTTGGGCAAATAAAACCGATAGCATGTCGAGTAAAGGTGGATATTTTGGTATCTTCTTTATGGCATTTACTTTGGCCTTAGTTTCATTTTCTTGCACCGGACCAATTATAGGAACCTTATTAGTCATGGGTGGCTCCTCTTTGTTTTTTGGTTTGTTAGGTTTTGGTATCGCATTGGCGTTGCCATTTACGTTATTCGCCATGTTTCCACAGTGGTTGCAATCCTTGCCAAAATCCGGCGGATGGTTAACCACTGTAAAAGTAATTTTAGGATTCTTAGAATTAGCATTGGCATTTAAATTCTTATCCGTAGTGGATATGACCATGAATTGGGGAATCCTACGCTTTGAACCATTCATGCTCATTTGGATTTTAATATTTGGTGTGATGTCGTTGTATTGCTTAGGCATATTTTTCAAAAGTAAACCAACCCATACAGTTAAAGCATTAGGTGTTGCCACCGTGTTATTTACCATCTATTTAACGTATGCTTTGATTGCGTATAAACCGGTGAATTTATTAAGTGGTATAATACCACCCACATCGTATAATTTTAAAACCAAAAACGAATCCACCTATATCCATTTTAAAGATTATAAAGAAGGAATGGACTATGCCAAAGCACACAATATGCCTGTCTTGTTAGATTTTACTGGATTTGGTTGTGTAAATTGTAGAAAAATTGAAGATAAAGTTTGGAGTGATGAACAAGTGAAAGAACGCTTAAAAGAGTATGTAATTATTTCACTTTATGTAGATGATAGAAAAGCATTACCACAAGAAGAATGGTATATTTCTACTGCCACCGGAAAAGAACGCGAAGTAAAAACTGTGGGACAAAAATGGAGTGCTTTTCAAGCAGAGCATTTTAAAACGAACTCTCAGCCTTTGTATGTTTTAATGAATACGAATGAACAGTTATTGAACCAACCGGTTGCCTATGATTTTTCTAAAAATAGAGATAACTATATTCAGTTTTTGGAATGTGGTTTAAAAATGAATAAACAAATCAAGTAAATAATTTAGAATTTAATGAACTAACAAATTGATTATTTCATTAATACATTACTACATTTGTACGCTATGAACATTGGAATTGTTTGTTATCCTACCTTTGGTGGTAGTGGCGTAGTTGCCACTGAATTAGGCAAAGGCTTGGCTCAAAAAGGGCATAAAGTACATTTTATCACCTATAAAGAACCGGCTCGATTATTAGATACGTTCAATGAAAATATTTTTTTTCATGAAGTAAGCTTAAACGATTATCCATTGTTTGATTATGCGCCGTATGAAACAGCATTAGCCAGTAAGTTGGTGGATGTAGCCATGAATGCCAACCTTGATATTTTTCATGTTCATTATGCTATTCCACACGCTTCAGCAGCATACATGGCTCGACAAATTCTATTACAAAAAGGGAAAAATGTTCCTGTAATTACCACTTTACACGGAACAGATATTACCCTTGTTGGCCGAGATGCTACGTATGAGCCGGTGGTTACTTATTCCATCAATCAATCGTGTGGAGTTACCGCCGTTTCCGAAAGTTTAAGACGTGATACCTTCACGAATTTCGATATTAAAAATGAAATTGAAGTAATTCCTAATTTCATTGATTTTTCGCGATTTAAAAAAACAAACAAAGACCATTTTAAGAAAGCCATTTCGCCTAAAGGTGAAAAAATAATAGTGCATACTTCTAATTTTAGAAAAGTAAAAAGAGTGGAAGATGTGATTCATGTTTTTTGTAAAATATCTGAAAAGATTCCAGCTAAATTATTAATGATAGGCGATGGTCCGGAGCGTCAAAATGCAGAAAAGTTAGTGCGCTCACTATGCGATAAAATGGATGTTCGATTTTTAGGAAAACAAGAAGCTGTTGAAGAATTATTAGCAATTGCAGATGTGTTTTTACTGCCATCAGAAAGTGAAAGTTTTGGTTTGTCAGCATTAGAAGCCATGGCATGTGAAGTGCCTGTTGTTTCATCCAATGCAGGTGGTATTCCGGAAGTAAATATAGATGGTGAAACCGGATTTTTATTAAATGTTGGCGATGTACAAGGAATGGCAAACCGATGTTTAGAATTATTGCAAGACGAAGCAATGTTAGCTCAATTTAAAAAGAATGCATTTGCACAAGCACAACGTTTTGATATCACATCTATTCTTCCAAAATACGAAGCATTTTATATAAAAATAAAAACAAAAGGCGATTGTAAATAACAACTTGTTTCCTAGCTATTTTGATTATACTTTTTCATTTCTATAAAATTGATAAAGCAAGAACGCACTGATTCCGGTGCATACATGCCATACTGCATGACCTTGATAGATGGATGTTGGATGGCAGCCCATTTTTTGAACGTCTAAGGTGCGCAAGATAAATGCTGCGATTAAAAAAATAAAGCTGAACGCCATTAAAACAAATGAGTATGCTTTTTTATTTTTGGTATAATTGAGGCCTGTTAATATCACCAATAATAAGATTAAAAAAGGCAATAAATAAGTGCTTTTTAGGAGAAGATGCAGAGGAATAAATAAGAGTATCAACAGAAAAATAAACAGGATATAAATGCCTTTTGATTGTTGAAAAAATGGCCAATTATTTTTCAATTTATAGAAACTGATTCCAATTAAAACGAGGCAAATACTATAAGTGGCATTCATATCTATACGTTGTCCGAGCCAAGTAAGTGATGCATGAAAAAACGCACTGCCAAAACATAGATACACTAAACAACCACCCAAAAGTATAGATAAAGCTGGAAATTTTTGTATGATATTTAGATTTTCCTTCTTATTTTTTCTATCATGAAATCCAATTAAAACGACTATCATTCCAAGAAAAAAATACATGAGGTTGGAATAAGTATTCATGGTTTGACGAAAGAAATGGCTTACTTGGTCGAGCTCGCAATATTCTACGGTTAATGCAGACTTGCTTTGCTGCAAACTTTGCCAATAGCTACCATCGAAATTATGGTTTAGGAAAATAAAAATAAGACATAATAATACAGTTGTAAAAAAAGCAATAAAATATATTTTGTAGATGCTTTGTTTGTTCATACTCTAATGTACAAAATGGTAAACACAATTTAACTACACTCAAACTTTTCATAGACAATATGTTAATGAATAAGTATCATTTTTTATACTATACTGATGCATAATAAAAAAATATTATTATATTTA
>JAGNZZ010000015.1 GCA_017984135.1 Chitinophagales bacterium
TTTTCCCAATAAAAAAGTTCATTATAAAGTGCCATGGCTTCTTCTCCATCTTTCACTTGGCTTTTTGAAAATTCATTGCGTTGTAACATCGCATTGCCAATGGCTTTAAGTGAAAAACTACCTTGCTGATTCGGATGATAATAATACATTTCTTTAAAAGGAATTTCGATATCAATAATTCTATTAATTCGTTCTAAAATATCTTTCTTGTATTGTGGAAAATCATGCATCATCCTAAATAAAATTCCTTTTTCCATCAGCGTATTAAACACAAGTATTTGCCCTGTATTTTGGGTAGCATTTAAAAAATGTTCTATAAAATTTATTCTGTCATCACTACCAACTGGTGAAATATAACAAATATGTTTAAGTTCACTTTCTGCACTTTCTTTGTAGTGTAAGGAATACAAAAAAGGAACACGTTCATAAGGTTTTGTATTTTTAAAAATAGGAATGGCAGGTTGAAATGCTTCGATATCAAAATAATAAGCCGGAAATTGCAATGCATTCGTAAATGCTTGCAACCTCTCGACATTTAAGTGTATTTGTTGGGTTTGATAAGATTGAATAATGATGGTTTGTCGTTCATTCAACGTATCTGTTTCATTAATATCAAAAATGGAATGAATGCCTTTCTCTACAAAGTTACTTTTCTCTTGCATCGAAATTCCGGGCAAATACCAAATTGAATTTTGAGGAATTGTTGCCCAACAATATCCTTGATAATCGCAAGGATATGGCTTTGTGCAATGTGCTCCGATTGGAATATCTGGAATGCATGATTTTTCTAATGTATCAATCGCAGCATCTATTGTTTTTTCTACAAATGGAATACGTTCAATAATTTCATTTAAAACCGAAGTTGATTTAAAATATTTCGTAACATCCAACGTTTCATCAAACACATATTCATTGTCAATATTTACAATTGAAAAATCTTCTAGATCCAAGCCACTTTTAGTAATGACATAATATTGAATGGCAGCATCCAGCAAGTACGTATTAGAAATTCTGAATGAACTTTTCACTTCGTGTGCGTACCATTTCCCATTATTAAAAGTCAGCAAATCTAAGGCAACGATAATACCATTGTACTTAAAAGCAGCTTCATAAATAACAGGAAATTGTTGCTGTATCAATAATTTAGTGGCTGCAATAGAGGCATCATAACTAAATGGATTTGGTGGAGAACAATCTTTCCCATTAGGAAAAAGTTGATGTGCTAATTTCCCCACACGATGTCCGCGGTCAAATCGTTGTTGCTGAACAGTATCTGGTTTATCACGTAAATTATAATGATTTTTATATAGATAAAGCGACTTAGAACATTGTATGCTTCGAATTAATGTGGATTTACTTAATGTGCTTTTCTTCTTTGACATTTATTATTTAATCTAATTTATGCGTATTTATCCTTATCTTTGATGGAAAGTAAAAATACATGAAGTTTATTTAATTTCATGTTTAATCAGTAATAATATTTTTCTCATGAAACTAATTAATTTTACAATTCTATTTTTATTTGTTTTATTAACGACTCCGTTAATGGCGCAAAAAGGTGGTAGCATAAGTGCTGGCGTAACACCTGGTTTATCGTATATGCTGGCTCAAAACACTTATTTTCTTGCAGAAAACAGTAAAGAGTTAGATTATAAACCAAAATTCAGTTATCATGTGTTTGTTCAAGGTGGATACAATTTTAAAGAACAACACGGAATCGTTGCATTTGCAAATTTTTGTCAAGAAGGACAAAAATACAAAGATGAATTTAAGTGGAAAAAATATCCTGCATTAATTGGAATGCATGAAAAAAATGTAGATTTTAAATACATGGGTTTTGGTGTTCTTTATCGTTTCGCTCCTTTATTGGCCGGACAAAAAGCACATATCAGAGTTAAAGACGATCAATTTCATTTTAGAATGAAATTATTGGTTGGTTTTGAAACTGATTTTTTGATAAATGCACAAATGAAATATAAAATTACCAATGCCAGTGGAAACACAACCAACATGGGTTATCCAATAGATCCAAGTATTGGAGGATTTCCGGCTTACACGCCTAACCAAAGCGATAATTACAAAGAATATTTTAAAATGATTCAAGGTGTGGGTGTCATCAAATTTGGATTTGATTATATTTTCAACAATAATATGTACATGGGCTTTGCCTTAGAAACAAAAATCGGGTTAAATGACATTAATGCTTCTAACTTTAAAGTGCATCCTGATTATAAAAAATCGAAAAATTATTTTTTAGGCTTAAATGTGGAGATTGGTTATAACTTTCAAAAGGCTAAAATGCAAGCTAACAAAGATAAGAAAAATGCATCCAAGGTTGCTGCTCCAAAACCGGCAAAAGTGAAACCACCCGGAATTGACATGAACAAAAAAGTGGATCAAGTAGATAAAGCAACAAAGAAAAGATTGGGCGTTAAAAATAAATACGAATAGAAATTCGGGAACTCATAAAATCGGCGGTTGAACTAAAATTCAACCGTTTTTTTATTGTATTTGGTTCACTTCCATTTCTAGATGAATCCCAAATTTCTTTTTAACGGTTTGCTGTACATTTTGGGCATGTTGCCAAATTTCATGGCCTTTTGCATTGCCATAATTAACAATCACCAAAGCTTGTTTTGAATGATTTCCAGTATTTCCAATTCGCTTGCCTTTCCAGCCACATTGCTCAATTAACCAAGCCGCCGGAATTTTAAAATGACCATTCGGCAAGTTATACTTAGGCATTGTTGGATATTGCTGAGTGAGTTCTGTTACGATCGAGGATTCCACTTCCGGATTTTTAAAAAAACTACCTGCATTGCCTAACACATTTGGATCTGGTAATTTACTTTGACGTATAAAAATAACTGCATCGGAAATATCTTGAATATTTGGAGTATGAATATTTTTCGCTTCTAAAACTTTTTGAATGTCACCGTAAGCACTATTTATTACTGGATGTTTTGATAATTTCAATGTAACAGAATAAATAAAAAATTTATCTTTTAATTGTCGTTTAAAAATACTTTCTCTATATCCGAATGCACACGCTTCTTTATTAAAAATTTGCATAGTCGCATTTCCAATATCAATGGCAGTGAGTTGTTCAAAAACATCTTTTAGTTCTACTCCATACGCACCAATATTTTGCATGGGTGCAGCGCCTACTGTTCCCGGAATTAATGACATGTTTTCAATACCACCAAAATTATTGGAAACGGCAAATAAGACTAAATCATGCCAAGTAGTACCAGAATTGGCTTTAATCCAAACGTGCTGTTCGTCTTCCTTGCTAATTTCAATTCCTTTAATTTTATTTAAAATAACCAAGCCATCAAAAGCGGAACAAAACAAAATATTACTACCACCACCAATGAACAAATATCTTGAAAAATGATGCAATTTATTATGAATCAAATATTTCAATTCATCCAATGTTTGCACACAACAAAAATGTGCGGCGTTCACATCTATATTAAAGGTGTTGTATTGTTTTAATGAAATATTTTCTTTAATTGAAATCATCTTTAATTTTATCTATTAATTTATTTTCCCAATCTATTTAATCCGGCTTTTGCTTCTGCGTCAATGCTGTCTGCATATTCATCTTTAACCAATGTAAGTGCTTTTTTATAATACAAAACCGCATTATTCGGCTTCTTCGATTTTTCAAAAATTTGCGCAATTTTTATACAAGCATTCGCTGCTAAATATGAATCTATTTGCTCTCCTTTTTGAATGGCAATTAAGTAATTTTTTATCGCATCTGTATCTTTATTTAATTCATCTAAAATACGTGCTTTTCGATAATAATATTCCACTTTATCAAATGTTCTTGTCAATTGATTGATTGAAATATTTTGCATAATAGTCAATGCTTTTTCATATTGGTTACCATCAAACAAAACACGTGCTTTTAATAATTCTTTATTGGGTATAATTTTTTTTTCTGCTTCTTTTTGGGCAGATTTATCTTCATCTGTCGGTGCATCTTTCAACAAAAGAATTTCTTGCATATTTTTTTTGTACAATGCCACATCACCTTTCATTAAATAATACCAAGCTAATTTTCTATAGGCTTCTTTTTGATACGAACGTCCTTTGTTTTGAGTAATAAACTTTTGAAGCGATACATCCGCTGATTCGTCTAATGCATTCAATTTTGCACTACCTAATAAAAAATCCAAAAAAGGAAATGAATAATATTCATTTCCGCTAGGTTTATCGGATAAGATAGAGATTACTTGATCATTTTTGCCAGTGTGTGATGCCACTGTGGCTGCGATAAAATAATTTAATAAATTATCTCCTAATGTAATTTCTGTTTTATCTATCATGTTCCATGCATTTGTTTCATCTTTTTTTAGATGCAACAGTAACAACGTATAAAGTATAATCGTTTCTTCTTTAAATTGAAAATTTTCATCTTGCAACACGCTGTTCAGTTCTTTCAATCCAACTTCAATGGTGCCTTTAAACCCTAATAGTTTGGCTCCAAATTTATATTTATCAGGAATAGCACCAAAAATGGTATGCAACAATCCTAAACTCTTTATATTGGGCTTAAATTCTGGATATTTTTTTTGATTTTCTTGCAACATGGAATGTGCTTTTTTTATTTCAAAGATGGCGCTGATATTGTCTCCAAACTTTAATTTACAAAATGCCCATTGCAAATGCATATCTGCTTGAGTGTATAAATAATAAGGTGAATTGGCTTTGGCACTTTTCAACTTACTTAGGCGTTTTTCCACTTTGGGTGCAATCGAATTGTATAATGCTTTGTTATCATTTACAAATAACTTTAAAAAATCGGCATAATTCTCAATAAAATAAGGCATATAGTTCGATGCATTATTTTTTTTCTCCTTTTCTAGAAGTTGAATCCCTTCATTCAATTTTAGTTTAAAAATAGATTGATAGGCTAGTTTACAATTGGCATTAAATTCCAAATTTTGGGCTGATAAATACAAAATATTTATCATCAAAACAGTAAGTATAAATTTGGGTAAATGCATTTGATTTCAGAACTTAAAATTAGCATTTTAAGAAAGAATAAAGAATTATAGTTTTAATTTTGTAAAAAAAACAGACATGAAACAACGAATATTGTTTATTTTATTGACATGTATGTTGCAAACGCTTCATGCACAAGAAGACATTGTTATCGATTTAGATTCGATTAAGAATATTAAAACCACTCGGTATTCTTCAATAAATGAAGTGGGCGCAAACATTCATGTTGCCGGAAAATTGATACAGAAATTTCCCAACAATACGATAAAAAAGAATGTTGGCATCGACAAGCCTGATTTTATGTTTCGAACAGTACATGGTGCTTTAATACGTCCATCGTTTTTTATCGGTGCTGGTGCTGGAATTGATTTCAGACCGAATGGCACCAACGGACCAAACTATTATTCTTTCACATTTCCTATTTTTGCAGAATTTAGAGAATATTTTTTATCCGGTGATTTTAATATTTTTCTTTCACAACGCATTGGTGGTGCTTTCCATATTGAATCGTATATTCCATCGTCAAACAATAAGAGTAGCGCATCCGGAGCATTTGGTGAATTTATGATTGGTGGACGATATGTAACACGTGGCAAAAAGATAGCCATTCATTTTGGTGTTGGCTACCGATTGCAACATTTACAACACAAAGTAGATGTTGTTGAAACAGGCATTAATGGTCAATATTATCATGATGTACCTGAAATTAGTATCAAACATTATGTGCCGATAACAATAGGAATTACGTACTAAATAAATTTCAATGTTGCTATTTGTATCCAACCAATTTTGTCATTTGGTAATTTTATTTTACACCAATTTTTATCAGTATCTAAAATCTGAACTTTTGTTCCGGCAATAATTAATACGCTAGAAATGGATTGTTCAACTGGTGATTTATGTAAATAGCTATTTGATTGCATAAGGATTGCAAAATCATTTCGGTATTCACTTTTATAAGTAGTATAAGTAAAATAGGCAAATACAATTGAGGTAAAGCAGCAAAACAAACCAAGCTTAAAAGCCCATTTTTTATTTAGGAAAAAATAGATTGCTAACAGTATGGAAGTAAGCCAAAATGCCACTATTAAATAGATACTCCACGATGTAGAAGATTTTGTGTGTGCAAATCCTTTAATTTTTTTAGAAACAAAAAACTCTTTACTGAATTCTATTTTGTTAAATATTTTATTGTTGGTATGTTCTATATTATGTAAAATATGTGCATTGTCTGGCTGCAACTTCTTCGCTTTTTCATAATATAAAATTGACTGTGGAAATTGTTTTAAATGAAAATACGTATTGCCAAGGTTATAATACACATTCACGTTGTTTTTATCTTTATTAAGAATTAATAGATACAGTTTTTCTGCTTCTTCATATTGTTTGTTCTTATAATAAACATTGGCTGTTTGAAACAAATCTTTTAGATTTTGTGTATAGATGTTTTCTATCAAAATGAAGAATATAAAAAACAATATGTACGTTTTATTTTTTTTCATTTTTCATTTTTTTTCAATTCATCTTCTAAGTCAACAATTAACTCGATGGCTTTTTCATACGTTTGCTGCATTGCCATTTCTTGTCCGACAGGCGAAAACAAAGCTTGCTCACAAGTGTTCAGTGTTGTTTTAACATCTACAATTTTTGAATGTTGCACATTTCTAAATTGCAATCTATCGGCAATGTTTTCTTTAGACAATTCGCTTTGTGGAATAACTAATTTATCGGATAAATAATGCCATAATGCGCGAATGACTTCATTGTAAAATCCTTGTTCATTTTTTTGATATAATAATTTTTTAGCCATCGACATCCGTTTTAAGGCGATAGCATTTGCTTTTTTTCTTCGCATCAACAACAATTCCGTATCCGAATAATCTCGTGTTCTAAAAATAAATGAAAGAATAATTATCAAAGTAGGCATAGCAATTAAGCCCCAAAAGGTATTGCTTCTCACAAAATTTTTATGTTGTAAATATTGCTGTTTGATGCCATAAATACTACGTGGTTTATCCTTTTTTTCTCGCTTAAAAAAATTAGCTACATTCACACTTATTTTTGCATTTCCACTAACAGTTATGGTTGTTTCAGGTAAAATAAATTTCACATAATCCTGCTTATCTACATCAAAATAGGCAAATTCATATTTAGGCAATTTAAAGGTGCCACCATCTTGAGGAATTAAAATATATTCGAATGATTTAACACCTGTAACCTCGTTTCCATTATTTTTGTAGTCGTCTTTTGCTTTAGGTTCATAGGCTTCAAATTCGTCAGGAAATTCTAATTTTGGTGCCGTAATCAGTTTTAAATTTCCTGTTCCTTTGTAAGTAATCTTTAAAGAAATAGGTTCATCAACATTTACTTTTGTTTTATCATATTCTGCATTAAAAGAAAATTTGCCCACTGCACCATTGAATGTATTTGGTTTATTTTTTTCGGGTAATGGTTTTACCGTTAATGCAATTGCATTACTTTTAAATTTATATTCAAATGGTTCAAAACCCAAGTAAACATTGGCAGAAAGTTCCATTGGTTCGATAGAAATATTTCCAGTGTTTTGTGGAAATAACGTAATGCGTTTCACTTCCAATGTTTGATATTCAACTCCATTAAGACGTTCTACTTTTGGTTCTTGTTGTTCGGGCAAAATAAACTCTTCGCTCAAAAAACCATTAAAACTTGGCATCTTCGTAGCTACAATTCCATTGCAAGTTACGCGAGAATAGATTTTATACGACAGCGTGGTTTGTTCACCTTGGTAAATGCTTGTTTTTGCAGGTGTTACTTTTACTAATAAATTTTTTGATAAGTATTGTTTAATTTCTTCTTCTGTATAAGCTGGTTGTTGAAATTGCTGCATCATTTGTCGTTGCATTTCTTCCATTTCATCCATCATGGATTGAAAGGGATCGTTGCTGCGTCTTCGTTCTTGAGCAGCAACTACCTGAATGTTTACGCTGTTTGATTTCATTTCTTTACCACTAATGATTGCCGTTGCAGAAGCAATCACAAATGCACCTTGTTTATTGGGTTTGAGCGTATAGGTTAATGTTGTTGACTTGGAAACTCTTCCATTAATAATGGAAATATTATTGCCTTGTGATGGACCATATACTTCAAAACCATCAAATTTAGGTGGCGTAAATGAAGATGCTTTTCCACCTTCGATAGTGTAGGTTAGATCAACAGTATAATTTAATGGAACTTGGTTATAATCCACGGAAGCAGTGAATTGTTGTGCATAGATATTAGAATAAGGAAATAAAAAAATGAATGTAATTAATAAAAAATACACATAAGATTTTAGAAACTTATTACTTAATATTTTATGTTTAGCATTTGTTTGCATTACCAATCTTTTTGCACTTTTGCTTTTTTAGTTTCCCCTTTTTCTTTGGACAATTTTTGTTGCACCTTACCTTCTTCTGCACTCATGGCTTCTAATAATTTTTCGACTTGCTCTTTGCTCATTTGTCCAGGTGGAGCTTGTTGATTTTGAGCACCTTGTTGATTTTGATTATTTTTATTCTGATTATTTTTATTCTGATTTTGTTGATTCTTATCGTTTTTATTGTCTTTGTTCTCCTTATTATTTTTATTATCCTTATTGTTTTTATTCTCGTTATTTTTATTCTTTTTAATTTTTGCCAATGCCATCATTAAATTATACTTAACATCTACATCTTTCGGATTTAATTTTAAAGATTCTTTATACGCTTTGGCGCTTTCTTCATATTTTTCTTGTTTATAAAAAATATTTCCAGTGTTATAAAAGGCACGTGCTTTGATATCAGAATTTAGAGCTGCTTTTGAAACAGCATCAAACATATCTTTTGATTTATCCAATTCATTGAGTCTATAAAAAGCATCGCCTTGATTAAAATAAGCACGTACATCTTTGGGTGCTAACTGCAATGCTTTTGCATAACTTTCTGTGGCATTGTTGTATTTTTGATTTTTATATAATTTATTGCCTTCCCGTAAAAATTGATTTGCAGTTTGAGCTGCTGCACTTTTGGCTTTTGTAACCATAAACAAAACGATAGCAATTTTAACTAAAAACTTTATCACACCTAAAACGATAAATAATGTTTTATGTTTATGTATAAATGCTTTGATATGTTCAATTTTATTTTTCATTTTTTATATCGAGCCATTTTTTTCGGTAGGTAATAAAAATATCCAATAAAAATAAAAAGAATGCTAAAGCCAAGAAATATTGGAATTGTTCTACAAAATCTGTGAATACTTTATCATTAATCGTTTTTGTTTCAATTTTAGAAATGTCTTTTGAAAGAAAATCTGCGACTTGTTTGGTATTGTCTAAGGTATAATAATTTCCATTTCCTGCTTTTGCCAACGCTTGAAGCATATTAGCGTTGGTTTTCGTAATAATAGCTTGACCATTTTCGTCTTTTTTTGTATCAATAATTTTACCGAATTGGTCGTATATTGGGATAGTTCCACCAGATGGAGTTCCAACGCCAATCGTAAAAACTTTAGTACCATCAGAGGCTAATTCTTCTGCTTTATCAATAGCATTTTCTTCATGATCTTCACCATCTGTAATGACTATTATTGCTTTGTGTTTTTTATCTGTTTGGTTAAATGCATTTTCCGATTTTTCTAATGCATCAGTAATAACAGTTCCTTGAGTAGGAACAGACTGTGTATTAATCGCTTTCAAATACAACATCAACGAAGAATAATCAACCGTAAGTGGCATTTGCAAATAAGCATTTCCGGCGAAGATGACTAAGCCAACGCGATCGCCATCTAATTTCTTTAATAAAGATTGGATGAGTAATTTTGATTTTTCCAAACGAGAAGGTGCAATATCTTGCGACAGCATACTATTTGAGACATCGAGAGCAATCATCACATCAATACCTTTGCGTTCTACTTTTTCCATTTTGGTGCCCATTTGTGGTTGAGCTAAAGCCAAAATCAATAAACATAAAATTAAATTAAATAAGATGAACTTAATCCAAGATTTTTTTTCATTTCTATTCGGCATTAACCGTTTTATCAAATCTACATTTCCAATTTTTTTAAGTTGTTGGTGTGTTTGATATTGAACATAAAAATAGATCGCTATTATTATTGGAATAAATAACAACAGGAATAAAAATTCTTTATGTTCAAAACGTAGCATATCAGATTAAATAATTATTTTCTTGTTTTAATTTTATCATGACAATATAGATTTAAAGTATGTTTTAGATAAAATAAATTCTGCCAGTAAACAAAATAATGCTAAAAATAAAAACAAGTGGTATCGTTCGCTTTTCCGATGATAGTTGCTTATTTTAATTTTAGATTTTTCCAATTTATCTATTTTTTTATACACATCTTTCAAGGAGTTATTTCCGGTAGCACGAAAATAATTTCCACCGGTTTCGGTCGCAATTTTTTTCAAAAGTGGTTCGTCTATTTGTACTGGATAATTTTGATAAAATGTTTTCCCATTTTGATCTTTCACCGGATAAGGTGCCATACCGTTTTTACCTACACCAATTGTATATACACGAATGTCGAAACTTTTCGCCATTTTAATAGCAGTATATGGGTCAATATATCCCATATTATTAACGCCATCCGTCATAAGAATAATCACTTTAGTTTTGGATTTACTTTCTTTTAAACGAGCCACTGCGGTGGACAAGCCCATACCGATGGCTGTGCCATCTTCCACCATACCGCTATGTATATCTTTAAATAAATTTAAGAGTACTTGATGGTTTATGGTTATTGGACATTGCGTAAAACTTTCACCAGAAAACACCACCAATCCAATTCGATCGTTTTTGCGTTCTTTAATGAACTGCATGGCTACTTTTTTTGCTGCTTCTAATCTATCTGGTTCAAAATCTTTTGCCAACATAGAGCCTGAAATATCTAATGATAAAACGATGTCAATACCTTGTGTAGAAATTTCACTTTCTGATAATGAACTTTGTGGTCTTGCCATTGCAATTACTAGAAAAACGAAAGTGGCAATTTTAAATACTGGTAAATATTTAAATAATTTTATTTTAAATGAAGTTGAATCAGAAAAAATATTTCCTTCTTGAGGAATAGTAAATGATGGAAAAAAAGTGGTGTGTTTATAATAAAACCAATACATCAAAATAGGCAACAACAACAATAACCAAAAGAAATTAGGATGTGCAAATGTGTATGGAAAAAAATTAGTCATTATTCAAATTAAAATAGCTTACATTATTTATGCGTGTTTGTTTTTATCAATTTTCTCTGCTTCAATTAATTTTGTTTTCTCAATAAAATCTTTAATAATTTTAAGCGCATTTTCATTATCCATAAAGTCGGGTTGTGCTTTGGCAAATTTCACGAAATCGCTCAACATCAATACTTCATTTAATTCTGTTTTTAAACTTTGTTTTAGAATGCCTTTATGCATCGATGACATCAGTTCATCTGTTGTTTTTTCCATTGCTGGAATTTTATACCTCAATTCTATATAAGTGCGCGCAATATCGGTTAATTCGGAATAATAATTTTTAATTTCTCCACCTTGCCATAATTTTTTTTGCTGGAGTTTATCTAATTCTTTAAATGCCCAAACATGTGGTGGAAGTGTATATTTTTCATCAATGGGTTTTTGTTTTTTCTTTCTATAATACATAAAATACCAAACCAATCCTCCAATTAAAATGGTGAGCAATAAAGCACCGATGATGTAAGGCATTACTTCTTTAAATGTATATGGAATTTTTAGTGGCTCTTTTATGTCTTTAATATCTTTTGTGGTATCAATTTTTACACCGGCAACGTGCACTAAAATCGGTTCCGATGTGATGGTATCTAAGGTGCCTTTGTTTTCAACGACAAACTGAAATTGAGGCAGTACTATTTTTCCAGTATCAAAAACAACTAAGTTGACGAGTTGATGATATTCAAATTGATTGCCATTTTTTATAGTATCTATAGGTGTGAAATTGGCAACTTCAATGGTTTCAGAAATAGAATCTTTTAAATTGGGAAATGCCACTCTATTATTTGCAGTCGATGAAACAAATAAATCTACCGGAATCCAATCGCCAATTAGATATTCTTTTTCTTTGGTGCTAGCACTTGCACTTTGTGCGACTACATTTATTGAATTAAAAATAAGTAAACAAGAAAAACAAAATACACTAAAATACAAGTGCATACTGTTCCTCTTTAGAAACTTATTTTTTGTATGTATTTTATGTAAAATTTTATTCATTACTCGTATTTACATTTCAATTTATGCTCGTTTTTTAAAGAAGTTCATTAATATATGAACATAAGATTGTGCTGTATTAATTCTTAATTTATCCGCTCCGGCTTTGACAAAACTATTCTCATAATTTTTATCAAATAGAGTAGCTCTTTGTGCGTATGCTGTTCTAGTTGTGGCATGGTTGGTATCTATCCATTTGGTTTTTCCGGTTTCTACATCTTTTACTTGTAATAAACCAATATTGGGCAATTCTAAATCTAGATTATCATACACTTTTATGCCAATAACATCGTGTTTCTTGGCAATGTGGCGCAATTCATCGGCATAATCATCATCTAAAAAATCAGATAGAACAAAGGCTATACTCTTTCGTTTCACCATGTTGTTGAAATTCTCCAAGGCTAATGATATGTTGGTTTTATGGCTCTTAGGTTCAAAATTGAGTACTTCGCGAATGATACGTAGAATATGTGATTTTCCTTTTTTAGGAGGAATAAATAATTCAATTTCATCACTAAAAAAAAGCACACCTACTTTGTCATTATTTTGTATAGCAGAAAACGCCAATACGCCGGCTATTTCAGCAATAATTTCATTTTTAAGTTGATTTTGAGTACCAATAAAAGATGATTTACTTACATCAATTAGCATCATAATGGTCAGCTCTCTTTCTTCTTCAAATATTTTGACATAAGGATGTTGAAAGCGTGCTGTTACATTCCAATCAATGTTGCGAACATCATCGCCATATTGATATTCGCGCACTTCACTAAAGGACATTCCACGACCTTTAAAAGCAGAATGATACTCACCCGAAAATATATGATTGGTCAAGCCTTTAGTCTTGATTTCGATTTTTCGTACTTTTTTTAAGAGTTCGTTTACTTCCATTTTTATAGATTTGAGATGAATAGAAATAAGATTTGAGAGCTGTACATCTTCCAATCTCTTTTCTCTAATCTAGATTTTGTTAAGGTACTTCTACTCTATTTAAAATCGTATCAATAATATGTTCTTGGGTGATATTTTCTGCTTCAGCTTCGTAGGTGATACCAATTCTATGGCGCAACACATCATGCGCCACTGCACGAACATCTTCTGGAATCACATATCCTCGTCTTTTGATGAATGCATACGCTTTAGAAGCCATTGCCAAGCTGATGCTGGCACGTGGCGAACCACCATAACTGATAAGGTGTTTTAAATTATCAATCTTATATTTTGAAGCATCTCTCGTAGCAAAGATGATGTCTAAAATATATTTTTCAATTTTTTCATCCATATATACTTGACGAACAGTATCACGTGCTTGCAAGATGGTGGAAGCAGTAATTACCGGTTTAATATTTGGATTTAAGCCGGCTACATTTTGACGCATAATTTGTCGCTCGTCTTCAAATTCCGGATAGGAAATTTTCACTTTCAACATAAAGCGATCGACTTGTGCTTCCGGCAAATTGTAAGTACCTTCTTGTTCTATTGGATTTTGAGTTGCCATTACTAAAAATGGTTCTTCCAATTTATAGGTAGTATCGCCTAATGTAACCATGCGTTCTTGCATGGATTGCAATAAGGCGCTTTGTACTTTTGCTGGCGCACGATTGATTTCATCGGCCAATAAAAAATTTGAAAAAACTGGTCCTTTTTTAACTTCAAAATTTCCTTTTGCTTGATTATAAATCATTGTACCCAAAATATCTGCTGGCAATAAATCTGGTGTAAATTGTATGCGTGAGAATTTAGTATCAATGGCATCAGAAAGTGATTTGATGGCCAATGTTTTTGCCAAACCAGGAACACCTTCTAAAAGAATATGTCCTTGTGACAGCAAAGCTATCATCAAACGTTCCAACATGTATTTTTGACCAACAATGGATTTGCTGATTTCATTATTTAAAACTTCTAAAAAAATGCTGTCGTTCTGGATTTTTTCGTTTAATGCTTTTATGTCGATAGATTCCATATTTCAATTTTTGAATAGGTACAAATTTAAAACGCTAAATACTTATGTTATTTGATATATTGTTAAATTATGTTAGCTGTTTAGTTTTCTTTACAAATAAAAAAAACCACAACAAGTGCTGTGGTTTTTTCTGATTTATTTTTTTGGAGAAAACTATATTTTTTTAGCCTTTGCTCCTTTCGATTTGCTGTAATTCATTTGGTAGGACAAACCTACGCCAATGATATCTCTAAATTGAACTTTTGATGTTTTTATATTTGGATTATCTGTTGGGAAAGTAATATCATTATCCCAAATTAAATGCATAAATACACTTGCTGATAAAAATTTATTTACTTTTAATCCGAGTGTTGTTTGCCAATCTACATCAAAATTTCTTCTGTAATGAGCATTGCTTTCGCGTGGCAATGTGGCATCAAATGGATCTTTTGAAGCACGTAAATAATTTTTATACACTTTAAGAACAGACAAAATACTAATATTTTGTTTCCAAAAATCTTGTTTGTATGTCGCAATTAAAACAGCACCAAATTCTCGTTTTAATTTAGATGGATAAATATTTCCGAATGTGTTTAATTGGGCAATATCATCTGCTGCTACATAGGTTACTTTAGCGGCAATTGGAGAAAAGAATAATGAAAAATATTTTACCGGTACATAATCTAAACCGATAGCACCTTCAAAAACCAAAGGAGATGCAGCGCGTGAGATTACATATTTTGCGGTATCTGTATAATTGTAAGAATTGGAAAATTGGGAACGCAAATCAGCATAAGTAGCGAAATAAAGTGGTTTATAAATTCTATATCCATACTTTGCAAAAACTTCCCAACGATCGGCATTTTTACGCATTTTATATTGGTCACCTTTGGTGAATTGCAAGCCATATTCAGCAGCTGCCCACATTTGTAAAAGGTGATTATTTTTTTTGTAATCGGCAAAAAAGCGCATGTTAAATAACAATGAGAAAGAGTTGGTTCCGCCGGCAGCCCAGTTTTTAAATCCGGCTTGGTTAAACGTAACGCCACCAATACCACCAAATTTCCAACCATCGGTAGTGTCTTCTAATTTTTTCTTTTCATCTGCAGATAAGGCTTCACCTTTAATTGTTTTTTCTACTTGTGCAAATGTAGTTGCAAATAAGCAACCTATACATACGAGTGTAAATAGTAATTTTTTCATTTTTATCTAATTTTAAATACTAGTTGTAGGACGAACAAAAATAGTTGCTCGTTGCATAAACGTGTTTTAATGTTGCAAAGGTAGGACGATAAAGTTAAAGTTATCGTTATATATTACTGCTCATTTAGTTGTGCTATTATTAATAAAAATGTTATTTAAGGGTTTCGTTTAAATATTGAAACATTTTTAGGTACAAATCATATCTAGTTTTATTATTTCCAATGCCATGAGCGCCATCCGGATATATATAGAATCGGTAAGACTTATTGGCATCGTTCAATGCTTTTATGAGTGCTAAACTATGCTGAAGTTGAACATTTTCATCGGCGGTTCCGTGTACCAACATAAAATTTCCTTTTAGTTTTTCGGCAGCTGAAATGGGATTAAATTGGCTATACCCTTTTGGATTCTCCTCAGGCGTGCGCATATATCTTTCTGTATAAACATTATCGTATAAATTCCAATCGGTTACCGGAGCCACTGCAATGGCGGTTTTAAACGCAGTGTTTGAATTAAACAAACAATTGGCGGCCATAAATCCACCATAGCTCCATCCAAAAATGGCCATTTTATTATTATCTATAAAAGGTAAATTCCCAAAATAAATTGCAGCTTTGGTTTGGTCGTCAGTTTCTAATTTTCCCAATTGCAGAAAGGTAGATTTTTTAAAGACACTTCCTTTTCCGTTTGTTCCACGATTATCAACACAAGCTACAACATAGCCTTGTTCTGCTAAAAAATTAAAAAATAATTCTAACGTTGATGGCCATTTGTTCTTTACTTCTTGGCTATGTGGACCACCATATACATACATCAATAAAGGATATTTTTTAGTGCTATCGAATTGATTAGGTTTTATCATCCATGCATTTAATTCATTTTCATTTATGTTTAATTTTAAAAATTCTTTTTTGGGAATTTTTGAGGTCAATTTTTGAAGGGTATTATTAGATAAAATAACTGCATTATTTTTTGAACTTGTTTGTACAATGCTTGCTGATGGAGGAATGGTATCCGAGGAAAATGTATGAATAAAAAAAGAAGCATCCTTGGAGAATATAGCATCGTTAACTCCATTATTTACAGATAGTTTTGTCTTTACTTTTGTTTCATAATTTACGCTAAATATGGCAGATTCAATCTCATTTCCTTCGTTACTTTGGTAGTAAATTGTTTTTAATTTTTCATCTATGCAATAGATTTTTGACACTTCAAAATTTCCATTCGTGATTTGCAAACCATGTTTACCATTTTCGTCATAATGATAAATATGATTGAAGCCATCGTTTTCTGAAAGTATAAAAAAGGATTTATCAGTAAGAAACTGGATGGAAGTTGGGATATCAATATATTGATTTGATGTTTCAAGGTATAATTGTTTCCAATGTTTTGTTTTTAAGTTATACGAAATCAATTGCAATGTGTCTTGGTGGCGATTGAGTAACATGGCTACAACTTCGTTTTTATTCCAATAAATACGAGGAATATATTCATACGAAAAAGGGATTTTTATGTGTGTATTTTTTTTTGTTTTTAAATCGAAATACCATAAAGAAACTTTGGCGTTTTGTGTGCCTACTTTTGGATATTTATACGAAAAATGATAAGGATATTGTGCTTCGCCATAAATGGGAATCGTAAAATCATTTACTTCTTTTTCATCAAATTTCAAATAGGCAATTCTATTGCTTTCATTATTCCACTCATAGGCTCTTTTTAATTCTAATTCTTCTTCATATACCCAATCACTTTTGCCATTTATTATTTTATTCCATTCTCCATCTTGTGTTATCTTTGTTTCTGTATTCGATTCAATAGTTTTATAAAACAAATCGTTTCCTTTTACAAAAGCGATATATTTATCGTTCGGCGAAAAAGTAGGATAAAATTGCGCTGCATCACTTAAACTAGTGAATTTTCCACTTACATTACCAATTAGATAATTACATGATTTTGAATAACGATATAGCTGGCTACAAGAATTACTAACAAGAAAATGTTTATCTAAATTAGAGAATTGAAGATTATTCAATTTATCTGTATTTATTGCTGTTTCCTTTTGAAATAAAGACAAGTAAATTGTTTGTTGAAGCTCATTTTGTGTTGAATAAAAATTAATTACTTTCCCTTTATCTGAAGATTTCAAAATTGCAAATTGTGATTTTGTATGTACGAATTGAATGTCTTCTAGTTTATTTTCCGCATACTTATTTTCTAAAAAAATAGTTTCTAGGTTCAATTGCGAAAATCCCAATTTATGGATAGTAAAAAATATAAATAATGCTAGTATTTTTACACCATGTCTGTTCATCAAAATTATTTTCATCAAAGGTACATTTTTACAAATGATGTTTCTCCTCGTTTCAGCATGTGTAAAGTAGTAATCCTTTTAGTTTTATGTTGTTGGAATTTTTCTAGCCTATTTGCTCAGGTTGAAATATATGATGAGCCTGTGCGAATAATGGATACATTAGAAAGGTCATCAAATACAAAGAAAACTACAGAAAAGAAGTCGAAAAAAGAAATTGAAAATGAACGCTATGATGCGTTAACCGATATTGAGAAGAAAAAAGAAAAATTAAATCGCCTTAGAATTGGTGGAAATTTTGGGTTTCAATTTGGTGATTACACCTATGTTAACCTATCGCCAACGGTTGGTTATATGGCGGTAAAAGAAAGATTAGAAGTTGGTGGTGGCCCGATTTTTATTTTTCAACGTTATCGTTATGCATACAATCAGGCTGTACGTTCATTTATTTATGGTGCAGATGTTTATTCACGTGGATTCGTTTATAAAGGATTGTTTTTAGAAGCACGATATGATCCGGTGAACAAACCAAGTTATAAAAATTTAAGCAATCGTTTGTGGGTACATCATTTACTTTTGGGTGCTGGTTATGCGGCATCAATCGGCAAAATTGGCGTATTTAATATTTCTGTTTTGTATAATGTATTAGATAACGATGAATCCATTTATCAAGGTACATTTAGCAGTAAAGTTCCATTGATAATCAATATGGGATTTGGCTTTGGTGTTGGTGGAAAATAAGTTTATTTACGTTCAATAACAGAAGTTTTTATTTCCATGGAAAGGAATTGAATACATCCTTTTGCTAAATATAATAAACTAAAAATCATTGAATACACAATTACTTTTTGGGCTGTTTGCTGCACGTATGGAGTTGTTTTTGGACTAGGCCCAAATAACATGATTAAAATATACAGTGCAATTGCAATAACTATTACCAATAATACATTGCCATATTTGTTTGGTAAAATATGATGTTGACGAATCAATAACGTGTAAGAAAAACTTAATGGAATTAAGGTACCGAAAGCTGCATACACAAAATTCATGTGTATTGGTAAGACTAAATCGCATGGTGTAAGTGCTATACCTGTGAGCAAAAATGGGAATAAACTACCACTAATAAATGCTATATAATGTGCCATTTTATTTAGCTGAATGCTCTTCGTAAATTTTAAAAATTGAAAGTTAAACACAAACATTGCTATAGAATGAAATATTAATGCGATTTCAAAACAAAAAAAAGAAATCCAGTTTGTACCGCCAAGATGCGTACGCCATCTACCTAATTCTGAGAAGAAATTATTAAAAAAGCTATACCCTTTTGTATAGTGGTTTAAAACGGTTCCACCTGGAAAATAAATCATTCCGATAGCGGTTAAAAGCAAAAATGAAATACAACTTATCCAAAGTAGTTTAAAAGAGAATGGCACTTGCTTCATGTGTACAAAATACTAAAAAAAATTAAGTTTTTGGATAGGTTAAAAACTCATCTTTGCTTTTTTGCCATTCATTTTTAAGTATGCTGTAATACACTGTATTTCGTCTGAAACCATCATACATTAAGGTGTGCTCACGCAAGTTACCTTCATAAGTTGCACCTATTTTTTCAATTGCTGTTCGGGAAGCAATATTGCGTTCATCGGTTTTAAATTCAACGCGATGTGCCTTCAATATTTCAAATGCATATTCCAACAATAAAAATTTACACTGCCGATTTAGTCCTGTTCTTTGAAATGATTTTCCGTACCAAGTTGCTCCAATTTCTAATCGTTCATCATTGTTAGAGATATTCAAAAAACTAGTACTTCCGGCATAAGCCAACTTTAATTTATCGAAAACAATAAATGTATATCTGTTTTTTGTTTCGCGAAGTTGTATAGCTGTAGAAATATATGTTTCCAGCAATGTTTCCGAATAAATAGGTGCTGGTGAAAATTGTAATAATTTTTTATCTTCCAATGCTAAAGGCAGCAAATATTGGAAGTCTGTTTGTTCTATAGGCCGAAGTAATACCTTTGAATTTTCGAGAATGATAGGATAATCAAATGGAAAATTCATAATCAGCTAATTTATATATGCCATTAATTTATTAAATAAAATGGCATTTCAAAGTATTCAAATAGAAAACAAGCAAGTATTACACATCTATACGTGCATATTTTGCATGTGATTCGATAAATTGTCGACGTGGTGGCACTTCATCACCCATCAACATAGAAAAGATTTGGTCAGCATCTGCAGCATTTTCTATGGTTACTTGTTTTAATGTCCGTTTCTCTGGATTTAACGTTGTTTCCCATAATTGTTCTGCATTCATTTCACCCAAACCTTTGTAACGTTGTACGTGAACGCTGTCTTCTTTTCCGTCGCCGGCAATTTCTTTAATTGCTGCCATTCGGGTAGCATCATCCCAAGCGTATTTTTCTTTATTTCCTTTTTTTACCAAATACAAAGGAGGTGAGGCAATGTAGATATGTCCTTTTTCAACTAATTCTTTCATGTGTCTGAAAAAGAATGTCAAGATTAGTGTCGTGATATGACTTCCGTCCACATCCGCATCACACATAATTACAACTTTATGGTAGCGAAGTTTAGTAATGTTTAATGCTTTCTCATCGCCTTCAATGCCTTTAGTAACACCTAGTGCGGTAAAAATATTTTTTATCTCTTCGTTTTCATAGATTTTGTATTCCATTGCTTTTTCTACGTTTAAGATTTTTCCTCTTAATGGTAAAATTGCTTGGAATGCTCTATTTCTACCTTGTTTGGCTGTTCCACCAGCTGAATCACCTTCGACTAAAAATAACTCACAAGCTGCTGGGTTTTTATCGGAACAATCGGATAATTTGCCAGGCAAACCAGCACCACCTAATACACTTTTACGCTGCACTAATTCACGTGCCTTTTTGGCTGCGGCGCGAGCTGTTGCTGCTAAAATTACTTTATTTACAATGATTTTGGCTTCTTTCGGATGTTCTTCTAAAAAGTACTCTAAATGTTCGCCTACTACGCCTGCTACTATTGCATCCACTTCAGAGTTGCCTAATTTTGTTTTTGTTTGACCTTCAAAAAGTGGTTCCGGAACTTTAATAGAAACTAAGCAAGTGATTCCTTCACGAAAATCTTCTCCACTGATTTCTGTTTTTACATTTTTAAATAAATCATTTTTGGTAGCCCAAGATTTAAATACACGTGTAAGTGCTCGACGAAAGCCTACGACATGTGTTCCGCCTTCAATTGTGTTGATATTGTTTACATACGAATGGATATTTTCAATATAAGAATCGTTGTATTGGAATGCAACTTCTACGGTAACATTATCTTTCATGCCTTCCATGTAAATCACTTCAGGGATGATACTTTGTCGTGTTTTATCTAAATAGGCCACGAACTCACGTAAACCGCCTTCTGAATAAAAATTTTCGAAGAATGCAATTCCATTTTCATCTTTATTTCGATCGTCTGTTAATGTTATATTGATTCCACGATTTAAGTATGCTAATTCGCGCATACGTGCTGCTAATGTTTCGTAATTATAGGCTGTTACTGTAAAAATAGAATTATCAGGTTTAAAGTGGATCTTAGTTCCACGTATGTCAGAGTTACCAACTTCTTTTACTGAATATTTAGGAATTCCAATGCTAAATTCTTGTTGATATTCTTTTCCATCTCTATAAACTGTTGCTTTTAAATGAGAGGAAAGTGCATTTACACAAGATACACCAACACCATGTAAACCACCAGAAACCTTGTAAGAATCTTTATCAAATTTTCCGCCAGCGTGCAATACGGTTAATACCACTTCTAAAGCAGAACGACCTTCTTTTGGATGCATATCTACTGGAATACCACGACCATCGTCTAAAACAGAAACAGAATCATCTTCATGAATGGTTACAAAAATATTTTTACAATGACCTGCTAATGCTTCGTCAATGGAGTTATCGACTACTTCATACACTAAATGATGTAAGCCACGAACGTTAATATCTCCAATGTACATGGCTGGACGCTTACGAACAGCTTCTAATCCTTCTAAAACGGTAATATTATCCGCTCCGTAGGTGGAGTTTTGTTTTGGTTTTTCAATAATTTCTTCGCTCATTTTTCTTTTGTAATGTGTAGTGAGATTTGAGTAGTGAGATTTTATTTTTTATTGGAAAATTACACTAAATCAAGCATCTAAAATTAGACAAGCAAAGATACGAATTTAGTTGCTTAAAATAGGATTAAGGGCTGCTTGTTTATCCACATTATTACGTTAATAAAACGTAAGATTAAGGACAAAAAATTAATTTAATATTTTATCTAAATCCATTAGTTTTTCTGCCTTTTTTATCAAGTCATTCAGACCTAAAGAATCTAAATTTACGGGAAAAGAATCTAAGTT
This sequence comes from Chitinophagales bacterium, assembly GCA_017984135.1. GTDB lineage: Bacteria > Bacteroidota > Bacteroidia > Chitinophagales > JADIYW01 > JADJSS01. The sequence goes on from JAGNZZ010000015.1 coordinate 22,097, forward strand.
AAAATCTTTCATATTTATCTTCTTTTTTAAGGAGTCTATATGGCTGTTTTTTATCAAATCTTCGAATGCAGAAATTGGGGATAATGACGTGGTATAAATCGTATCGCCAACGGCTAACAATTCATTATTATCAGCTGGGATTAATTCGATATTTTTTGCGCCGAAAATATTGTCAAAATCTACTTGAGCTATTGTTCCTTTGGTTGGCTGATACTCTTTATTTAGTGCAATTTCTGCTATTACTTTATTTCCTACGATTTTAATGGATTCCACTTGACCTACGTTCAAGCCTTTACATTTAATTTCGCTTCCTTTGTCAATGCCTTCTGCATTGTTCATTGAAATAAAATACTTGGGTGAATCATCTAAACAACTTTTAAATGAAAAGATTGAAAGGAATAGAATGATAATAATTTTCATGATTTTGGATGCTTTTAGTTTTTATAAAAATATCACTTTTCATCATTTCAACAAAAATAAAAAAATAGGATATTATGAATACACTACTTAAACTCGTTTAATCTCTGCACCTAATGCTTGTAAACGTGTATCAATATTTTGATAACCTCTATCTATTTGATGAATATTGGAAATAATACTTTCCCCATCGGCTGACAATGCGGCAATCAACAAAGAAACACCTGCACGAATATCTGGCGAGCTCATGCCAATGCCTCTTAAATTATATTCTCTATTAATTCCTATTACAGTGGCGCGATGTGGATCACACAAGATAATTTTTGCACCCATATCTATTAATTTATCGACAAAAAATAAACGTGACTCAAACATTTTTTGGTGGATTAAAACGCTGCCTTCTGCTTGAGTTGCTGTGACTAAAACGATGCTCAATAAATCGGGTGTAAACAATGGCCAAGGTCCATCTGATATCGTTAGTATTGATCCATCAATAAAGGTTTGTATTTCGTATTTTTCTTGTCCGTGAACAATGATATCATCGTTATTAAATTCTAATTTTATGCCTAATTTTTGAAAATAAGTTGGTATCGCGCCCAACATGTCTATTCGACAATTTTTGATGGTTATGTTTGATTTGGTCATAGCAGCCAAGCCGATAAAACTACCTATTTCAATCATATCCGGCAAAAGTCGATGTGGTGTTCCGCCTAATTTTTTTACTCCTTCAATTTTTAATAAATTAGAGCCAATGCCTGAAATTTTTGCGCCCATATTGTTGAGCATCGTGCAAAGTTGTTGTAAATACGGTTCGCACGCTGCATTAAAAATAGTGGTAATGCCTTCAGCTAAAACGGCTGCCATTACGATGTTTGCAGTGCCAGTAACAGAAGGCTCTTCTAATAAAATATATTTACCTGTCAACTTGTTGGCCGTTAACGAATAAAATGATTTCTCTTTGTCATACTTAAAATCAGCGCCTAACTCTACAAATCCTAAAAAATGGGTATCCAATCGTCGTCTTCCAATTTTATCGCCACCTGGTGTCGGCAAATAAGCACGATTAAAACGAGCCAAAAGTGGTCCTAAAATCATGACAGAGCCACGCAAATGACCGGCACGTTTTTTAAATTTTTCTGTTAGTAGGATATCTGGATCTACATTTTTAGCATTGAAAGTATAAGTATCTTCCTTTATTTTAGATACACTTACGCCCATTTCCGACAATAATTCTATTAATACATTGACATCTAAAATATCGGGAACATTGGAGACCGTAATATCTTCTTCTGTCAACAAAACTGCCGACAAAATTTGCAATGCTTCATTTTTTGCACCTTGAGGATGAATAATGCCACTTAAAGGTTTGCCACCTCTTACTTCAAAAGTATCTGCATTCATAGTTTAATTAATAGCGTTTACGATTGTTGTTATTATTTCTATTATTGTTGTTATTGTTGTTTCTATTTTTGTTGTTATTGTTTCTGTTTTTATTGTTGATATTGTTGCTACCAAATCTACGTTTAGGTTGATTTCTAGTCATGGTTTCGATATTCATTTCAGCACTTATTTCCAATTCACCACCGGAAATTGATTTCATATCTTCTTTAATTAAATCATTACTTACTTCTTCATTGCTCCAATTTTTGTAAGCCATTTTCATGAAGTTACCAATTATCTCTGTAAAAAATTCACGCTTATTTTCATCTTCCATATCAATTGCCTTTTTTACTAAAGATTCTACATTTTTACCGTAATGCTTCAGTTTTATTCTTTGTTGTGGGTAGGGCAATTTCGCCGGCTGGATGCGGTAAGTATCTTCTGTTGGCTTTGGATATGGAGAATCTACATCCAATTTAAAATCTGAAATAATAAATATATGATCCCAAAGTTTATGTTTGTAATCTGCAATATTTTTTAACTGGGGATTTAGAATTGACATCAAATTTATGACGTTTTCAGCTGCGCATTGGCGTTCTTCTTTTTTTTCTATGCTCACAATGTATTCTACTACTTGTTGTACATGACGACCATATTCGCGCATATTTATTTCTTCTCTACCTGTATTATATTTCATGTTCTTAACTTGACTATTTTATTAAATAATATTAAATATATTGATGATATCCTGTTGGCTTACCTATAAATCTTAGATGGAATTTTTTTGATGCAAATGACATACTAAACACTAGAATGGCTTGAATATGTTTGCGAGGCTTCACAAAGATATAAAATACACTTTAAAAATGACAACTTTATTTATTTATTCTGTATTTTATTTCATTTCAACGCAGAAAACAAGCTTAACGTCAAATAAATATAATGTTGAATACGAATATACTAGATAGATTTTTGGTAATTTTGCGGTGCAGTGTTGAAGACTGTATCTTATGAAAAATAAAATTGAACTAATGGCTCCAGCCGGTAGCCATGAAGCATTAATTGCTGCTATACATGCAGGATGCAACTCGGTTTACTTTGGTGTGGAGCAATTTAATATGCGTGCTCGTGCTACTATGAATTTCACCATTGACGATTTAGATTATGTAGCAAATCTTTGCAAAGACAATCAAGTGAGAAGCTATCTTACGTTAAATACTATTATTTATGACCATGATTTATCGGCCATAAAAACAGTACTAGATAAGGCTAAAACTGCTGGAATTACAGCTGTGATTGCGAGCGACCAAGCAGTGATTGCTTATGCACGTTCTATACAATTAGAAGTACATATATCTACTCAGGTAAACATTACCAATATAGAAACCGTTAAGTTTTATGCCTTATTTGCTGATACCGTTGTTTTATCGAGAGAATTAAGTTTGTTGCAAATAAAAAACATTTGTGATCTAATAGAAAAAGAAAATGTTCGTGGTCCATCTGGAAGATTGATTGAAGTGGAGATTTTTGTTCATGGTGCCTTGTGTATGGCCGTTTCAGGTAAATGTTACTTAAGCTTACACACGGCTAATGCATCTGCCAATAGAGGTGCCTGTGTTCAAAATTGCAGAAGAAGTTATACGGTAATTGACAATGAAGATGGTCATGAATTAACCATCGAAAATGAATATATCATGTCTGCACAAGATTTATGCACGATTGATATATTAGATAAAATTGTAGATGCAGGTGTAAAAGTATTTAAAATTGAAGGACGAGGAAAAGGAGCCGATTATGTTAAAACCGTAGTGGAATGTTATCGCGAAGCGATTGATGCCTACGAAAATGGAACATATCATCAAAACAAAGTAGCAGACTGGATGGAACGTTTAAAAAAAGTGTACAATAGAGGTTTTTGGAATGGTTATTATTTAGGACAAGAATTAGGCAAATGGACAGATTCACCTGGTTCAAAAGCTACAACAAAGAAAATATATTTGGGAAAAGGTGTAAATTATTTCGATAAAATAAAAGTGGCTGAGTTTAAAATTGAAGCGTTTGATTTAAAAATTGGTGATCATGTTTTAATTACTGGTCCTACAACTGGAGCTATCGAAACACAAATTACAGAGTTACACGACAAAGTTGGTGCAGTAGCTATTGCTAAGAAAGGTGATAATTGCGCCTTTAAATTAGAGGTTCCAATTAGAAGCAGTGATAAATTATATAAAATAGTAAACACGTAAAGATGGTTACTATTATACAACAACGCAACAAATGTATTGGCTGTAATTATTGTGTTGAGTTAGCACCACAGCGATGGCGAATGAGCAAAAAAGATGGCAAGAGCGTATTGTTGGGTGCGAAGGATAAAAAAGGATTTTGGAATGTAAAAGTGCGTGAAGATGAATTAGAATCCAACGAAGCAGCAGCAAAAGCTTGTCCAGTAAATATTATTCAAGTCATCACTAAATAAATCCAGCTGACTACAAACAGTCTAATGCTACTTTCACCATATCGTCAAATGTATTTTGGCGCTCTGATGCAGTAGTGGATTCACCGCTTACTAAACTATCACTAATAGTAAGCAATGACAATGCATTTACTTTATATTTTGCAGCAATAGTATAAAGTGCGTTCGTTTCCATTTCAACACAAAGTACTCCATATTCCATCCATTTTTTATGCGCATCACTATCATCGGTATAAAATTCATCCGATGACAAAATATTTCCTGATTTAACAGATATGCCTAAAAACGATGCCGCATTATATGCTTTTAAGAGTAAATTAAAATCGGCACAAGGAGCAAAATCTGCTTGATTAAATTTCATTTTATTAATAGCAGAATTGGTGCTTGCTGAAAGAGCAATCACTAAATCTCGTATTTTTACATCTTGCTGTAACGATCCTGCTGTTCCGATACGTATCAAGTTTTTTACGCCATAGTCACGAATCAATTCATGGGCATAAATAGAAAAAGAAGGAATGCCCATTCCGGAGCCTTGTACAGAAATGCGTTTCCCATTATAATATCCAGTAAAACCCAACATTCCACGTACTTGGTTGTAACAAACCACATTGCTTAAAAAAGTATCTGCTACGTGTTTGGCTCTCAACGGATCGCCTGGCAATAAAATACTTTCTGCAATTTCACCTTTCTGTGCACCTATATGTAAACTCATTTTTATTTTTTTTAGTACGCTGTGTCTTGTTGTATTTGATGTGTAACAATTTGAATCCCATTGCTGGTTCCAATTCTTGTTACGCCTAAGTTAATATATTTTTGAGCTGTATCATAATCACGAATTCCTCCACTAGCTTTTATTTGTATTTTATTTTGTGTGATGGACTTTAACAATAAAATATCGTCCAGCGTTGCTCCTCCAGAGCCAAATCCGGTGGATGTTTTCACAAAATCTGCCTTTGATTCCAGCACTATTTCTGTAACAATTCTCTTTTCATCATTGGTTAAATAACATGTTTCAATGATTACTTTTAAAATTTTACTTCCCATATTATTTTTAATAGAAGTAATCTCATTTTTTAATTCGGTAAGTTTATTGTCTTTTAGAAGTCCTATATTTATTACCATATCTATTTCATCAGCACCATGTTTCAAAGCTTGCTCCATTTCATTCATTTTAGAAATCGTATCCATCGCTCCCAATGGAAATCCAATAACCGATGCAATTTTTACTTCAGTTGATTTTAAAATATCATTACACAGTTGTACATAACATCCATTTACACAAACAGCATAGAAATTATATTGAATGGCTTCTTCGCATAAATGACGAATATCGACAGAAGTTGCCATTGGTTTCAACAATGTATGATCAATGTAGCGTGCGCAATTCATAATTATTTTTAAGCAAAATAAATCAAAAAATCTCATTACATACTATTTTCTACTTATACTATTCTTATTTTTGCAACATGGTAGATATTGTAATTATTGGTTCCGGTATTGCCGGATTAAGTTTAGCACTCAAAACCGCAGAACAATTTCCGGATAAAAAAATACTTATTCTCACAAAAGCCAATGAAGGCGATAGCAACACGCAATATGCTCAAGGTGGCATTGCTGTAGTTACTGATTTTGGAAAAGATACTTTTGAAAAGCATATAGAAGATACTTTAATTGCTGGTGATGGTTTATGTAATAAAAAAGTAGTAGAAATCGTCATTCGCGAAGGCAGACAACGAGTAGATGAATTAATAAATTGGGGTACAAAATTTGACAAAAGTGATGAAGGAAACTATAAATTAGGCAAAGAAGGTGGTCATTCTGAATTTAGAGTTTTACACCATAAAGATATTACCGGCTGGGAAATAGAACGTGCTTTATTAGACAAAGTACATCAAACCAAAAACATTGAAATATCGCAACATCATTTCGTTATTGACCTATTAACGCAACACCATTTAGGTCGAATTATTACACGCGTAACAGAAGATATCCAATGCTATGGTGTATATGTTTTAAATTTAATGACCAATCAAATTGAAAAAATAGAAAGCAAAATTGTTGTATTAGCCACTGGTGGTTTTGGTCAAATTTATCGAGCTACTACCAATCCAAATATTGCAACTGGTGATGGCATTGCCATGGTATATAGAGCAAAAGGGCGTGTTGCCAATTTGGAATTTGTGCAATTTCACCCAACTGCTTTATACGAACCTGGCGTAAGTCCTAATTTCTTAATTACCGAAGCCGTGCGTGGAGATGGTGCTATTTTACGTACTAAAAATGGAAGTGATTTAATGGCAAATTATGACAAACGTGGCTCCTTGGCTCCACGTGATATTGTGGCTCGAGCCATTGATAATGAAATGAAAAAAAGCGGTGAAGACCACATGTACTTGGATTGTCGCCACATGGACAAAGAAAATTTCCTGCATCATTTTCCAAACATTTATGAAAAATGCAAATCTATTGGAATTGATGTGTTTAAAGATATGATTCCGGTCGTTCCTGCAGCACATTATGCTTGTGGTGGTATCAACGTCGATGAATACGGAAGAACATCCATCAAAAATTTATATGCTTGCGGCGAATGTAGTAATACAGGATTGCACGGCGCCAATCGTTTAGCGAGTAATTCACTATTGGAAGCCATTGTTTTCTCACATAGAATATTTGAGGACATTTGCCAACAATTGCCAAGCATTGAAATGCCAGAAGCACAATTTCCACAATGGAATGCAGATGGCACCAGTGACCCAAATGAAATGGTCATTATTACTCAAAGTATTAAAGAATTAAAAGATATTATGAGTAGTTATGTTGGTATTGTTCGAAATAATATACGTCTAAAACGCGCGCAAGAACGATTGTATCTATTATTTAAAGATACGGAAGAACTTTACGAAACCACAACCATTTCACCTCAGCTATTAGAATTGAGAAACATGATAACCATAGGTTATTTAGTGACTCGAAGTGCTAAACTTAGAAAAGAAAGCCGTGGGTTACATTACACTACCGATTATCCAAACCATGCCACTGTTGCAGAAGAAACTAGACTTTAATTTAAATGAAACTTATTTTAAATTTGAATGATAATTATACGGATAAAACCATACTACCACCGCATTAAACGTAAATTTTTAAACATTAGAATTTATTAAAACAAGCATAGCTTCTAATTATTCTAATGAAATTTCAAAATACATCACTTCAAATAGTATTTATTTCGTCAATCTTTTGTTTTAGAATAATCTAAAAAGTAAGTTATTATAACATTACTTTCAAAGTCACGTCTTTATTTTTTTTTATCTTTGTAAAACTTTCCCAAAAAAATGCCAAAGGATACTTCCATTAAATCCGTACTTATTATAGGTAGTGGACCTATTATCATAGGTCAAGCTTGTGAGTTTGACTATTCTGGTTCTCAAGCATCTCGTTCACTTCGCGAAGAAGGAATTGAAGTTTCACTCATCAATTCCAATCCTGCCACAATTATGACAGATGAAGTGACCGCTGACCACATTTACTTAAAGCCATTGACTGTTGATTCAATAAGAGAAATTTTAGAAGAACGGCAAATTGATGCAGTTTTGCCAACCATGGGTGGACAAACCGCTTTAAATCTATGTAAAGAAGCATTCGAAATTGGACTTTGGGAAAAACATAATGTACGTATTATTGGTGTAGATTTAAATGTTATCGAAACTACTGAAAACCGAGAAGCATTCCGAAAATATTGCGTGGATTTAGGCTTAGGTGTAGCACCTTCATTTATTGCCAATTCCATATTAGAAGGAAAAGAAGCCGCTCAAAAAATAGGATTTCCTTTAGTTATTCGACCTTCTTATACACTAGGAGGAACCGGTGGTGGCTTTGTACATAAAGCGGAAGAATTTGAAGCGGCACTTGCTTATGGTTTAAAAGCCTCTCCTGTTCATGAAGTATTAGTAGAAAAAGCTGTTTTAGGTTGGAAAGAATACGAATTAGAATTACTTCGTGATATCAATGATAGTGTAGTTATCATTTGTACCGTAGAGAACCTCGATCCAATGGGCGTTCATACTGGTGACTCCATTACAGTTGCTCCGGCAATGACCTTGCCTGATCCAGTTTTTCAAGAAATGAGAAATCAAGCTCAAATGTTGATGCGTGGATTAGGTAGCTTTGCTGGTGGATGCAATGTACAATTTGCCGTTAATCCAGAAACCGAAGAAATTATTGTGATTGAAATAAATCCACGTGTTTCTCGCTCGTCTGCTTTAGCATCTAAAGCAACTGGATATCCTATTGCCAAAATTGCCTCAAAACTTGCAATTGGCTATAACCTTGACGAACTCAATAATCAAATTACAAAAAATACATCGGCTTGTTTTGAACCAGCGTTAGACTATGTTATCGTAAAAATTCCTCGATGGAATTTTGATAAATTTTATGGTTGTGATGCCACATTAGGCTTACAAATGAAAGCCGTAGGTGAAGTAATGGGTATCGGCAGAAACTTTGCCGAAGCTTTGCAAAAAGCATGTCAATCTTTAGAAAACAACAAAATTGGCTTAGGTGCAGATGGCAAAGGTTTGGCAAAAACCGAAGAAATCATTGATAGTTTACAACATCCAAGCTGGGATAGAATTTTTAAAATTAAAGATGCCATTTCATTAGGTGTTCCATTGCATACTATCCAAAAACTAACCGGAATTGACAATTGGTATTTAATGCAAATTCAAGATTTGGTTAAATTAGAAAAGGAAATTCAAAAATATACACTAGACACTATTCCGAAAGAACTACTTGTAAAAGCTAAGAAAAAAGGTTATTCCGATGCACAATTAGGCTTTTTATTAGGTAGAATTTCTGAAGATGATGTGTATGAGCAACGCAAAGCCTTAGGGATTAAACGCGTTTATAAAATGGTGGATACATGTGCCGCAGAATTTGAAGCAAAAACACCATATTATTATTCCGCCTTTGATGAAGAAAATGAAAGTGTACGTTCAGAAAAAAAGAAAATAATTGTTTTAGGTGCCGGACCTAATCGTATTGGTCAAGGTATTGAATTTGATTATTGCTGTGTACATGGCTTATTGGCAATTAAAGAAGTAGGCTACGAAGCCATCATGATTAATTGCAATCCAGAAACTGTTTCCACTGATTTTGATATTGCCGATAAATTATATTTTGAGCCTGTATTCTGGGAACACCTTTGGGAATTAATTGAACACGAACAACCAGAAGGTGTGATTGTGCAATTAGGTGGACAAACGGCATTAAAATTATCTAAAAAATTACACGAAAGAGGAATAAAAATAATTGGTTCGTCTTTCGACAGTATGGACTTAGCTGAAGATAGAGGTCGTTTCTCCGATTTATTAAAAGAATTAGAAATTCCTTATCCAGATTATGGCACCGCAAGAGATGCCGATGAAGCCTTGGCTGTTGCCAACAAAGTAGGCTATCCGGTATTGGTACGACCTAGTTATGTATTAGGTGGTCAGCGTATGCGAATCGTCATCAACGACCAAGAATGTGAAACTTCTGTAATAAATTTATTGAAAGATATTCCTGATAACGTCATTTTAATCGACCACTTTTTAGATAGAGCAAAAGAGGCAGAAATCGATGCTATTTATGATGGTGAACAAGTGCAAATTATGGGTGTGATGGAACACATCGAACCGGCAGGAATACACAGTGGTGACAGTAACAGCGTATTGCCTCCATACAGCTTAGGTGCAATCGTTATTGAAACGATGAAATTATATACCGAAAAATTATGTGTCGCTTTGGATATTCGTGGTTTAATCAATATACAATTTGCCATTAAAGGAGAAAAAGTATATGTGATTGAAGCCAATCCTCGTGCATCCAGAACCACTCCATTTATTTGCAAAGCCTACCAAATTCCTTATTTGAATGTGGCAACCAAGGTGATGTTAGGTACACATAAATTAAAAGATTTTTCATTTCAAGAAAAACTTTCAGGTTATGCCATTAAAGAACCCGTTTTCTCGTTTGATAAATTCCCGAATGTAAGTAAAGAGTTAGGCCCAGAAATGAAATCTACTGGTGAGGCTATTTACTTTATCAAAGATTTATTTGACCCATATTTCCGTCAATTATACAAAGATAAAAGTATGTTCTTAAGTAGATAATTGCATCAAATGCTTAATTAACTATTTTGGTTTATCTAAAAAAGTGATTTCATTTAGAACTCCGAAATTAACTTCTACTAAAATTGATAATTGTGGACATTATCCAATGCTGAAAAATCCAAAAGGGTTCGCAATAAAATATTAAAAACAATAATTAATCATTGTAAAATTTTTCTGACGCAACACTTTTCACGAGTACAAAAAAATCTGTCTATTAGATTTATTGTTGAATGAAGACACAATATTATCACAAATTCTATTTTTTAATTCAGCAATTAACTAGGCTTTTAATATAACCTATAAGATAGACTTAGATTATCCATGAAAACTACTTTTATATGGGTAGCGTTTATGATACATATCTTGTACCATGAGAATTAATGTATTTCTAAATTCGTCGATATTTTCTTTATTGCTTGCTGATATAAAAACACAATTGCAATTCATCCATGCGCGCATGCCTTTTTCAAAATCTTCTGATAATTCTTTTTTTACTTCATCTGGTAAAAATCTATCAAAATGTTTTTCTCTATATAAATCCATTTTATTAAACACTACTAAACGCGGTTGTTTAGTGACATTTAAATCCGTTAATGTTTCGTTTACGACATTAATCTGATCTCTAAAATTTTCGTGTGATGCATCGATGACATGCACAATAATATCGGATTCTTTGGTTTCATCCAAAGTAGATTTAAAACTTTCTACTAAATGATGCGGTAGTTTGCGAATAAAACCAACGGTATCGCTCAACAAAAAAGCTATATTTTCTATCACCACTTTGCGAACTGTTGTGTCTAAGGTGGCGAATAATTTATTTTCTGCCAACACGTCACTTTTGCTCATTAAGTTCATGATGGTTGATTTTCCAACATTTGTATAACCTACTAACGCCACACGAATCAATTCGCCACGTGTTTTGCGACGAGTTTGTTCTTGTTTGTCTAATACAACGAGCTCGTGTTTGAGTTTGGCTATCTTGTCGTTAATTACACGTCTATCGGTTTCTATTTCTTTTTCGCCTGGACCACGCATTCCAATACCACCACGCTGGCGTTCTAAGTGCGTCCATAATCCTTTTAAACGAGGCAATAAGTATTGCATTTGTGCCAGTTCCACTTGTGTACGAGCTTGAGCCGTTTGGGCACGCATGGCAAAAATATCCAAGATTAAACTAGTTCTGTCTAAGATTTTACATTTCAATTCTGCTTCTAAATTGCGTTGTTGTGCAGGCGAAATTTCATCATCAATAATTATGGTATTAATGTCAGCATATTCTTTATACGTTTTTATTTCTTCTAATTTTCCAGAACCTACAAAGTAGCGAACATCTGGATGTTTTAATTTCTGAGTAAATGTTTTAATGGTAATTGCGCCGGCGGTTTCTGCCAAAAACGCCAATTCATCCAAGTATTCTTCTACTTGTGCTGATGTTTGGTTATCACGTATTATACCTATTAATACAGCTCGCTCTTCAATTATTTGGTTGACATCGTGCATTAAGTTGAACTAATATTTTCACAAAGATAAAAGATAAATGGTCAGCATTATACCATGCTGACCATTTATCTTTGGCAAAATAGTATATAGTATAGATACGTTTATCTATTTTCAATAGTATTGTATGAACGCAACGGTGCACCTATATAAATTTGGCGTGGGCGACCAATTGGCTCTTTGTTTTCTTTCATCTCTTTCCATTGAGCTACCCAACCTGGTAATCTACCTAAGGCAAATAAGGTAGTGAATGTATCTGTAGGAAATGCCATGGCTTTGTATATAATTCCGGAATAGAAATCAACGTTTGGATATAATTTTCTAGAAACGAAATATTCATCGTGCAAAGCGGCTTGTTCTAATTCAGTCGCAATGGTTAATTTTTTATCTTTCACCCCTAAATCATTCAAAACTTCATCACAAGATTTTTTGATGATGCGTGCACGTGGATCAAAGTTTTTATACACTCGATGTCCGAAGCCCATTAAACGAAACCCTGAATTTTTATCTTTTGCCATTGCCACAAATTTAGCTGTATCGCCACCATCATTTTCAATAGCTTCTAACTGTTCTAAAACAGCTTGATTTGCACCACCATGTAATGGACCCCAAAGTGCACCAATTCCTGCACTAATAGAAGCATAAATATTAGCATTGGATGAACCTACAATTCTTACGGTAGAAGTAGAACAGTTTTGTTCGTGATCAGCATGTAAAATCAATAATTTATCCATAGCATCAATCATTACATCAGACGCTGGTTTTCCAAATGTCATTTGTAAGAAGTTGGCAACATAGTCTAAGTTTTTGTCATTAGCTACAAAATCCAACCCTTGGGAATTACGAATTACCATTGCTACTAAAACTGGCGTTTTTGCTAATATATTAATGAAGTTTTCTTCCGTTACTTTTGCACCATCGGTATAAACACCGGACAATGCTACAGTTACAGCAGAAAGTTGCGCCATTGGATGTGTCCCTTTGGGCATCGCTTTTAATATAGCTCCAACTTCGGTTGGCACTTCTGATGCGTCTTTTAATTTTTGACTAAATTCTTCTAGTTGTGCTGATGTTGGCAATTCGCCGTATAGTAATAAAAAGGCAACTTCTACGAAATTGGATTTTTCAGCTAATGCTGCTATATCGTAGCCTCGATAACGCAAAATGCCTTCTTCACCATCTAAGAATGTTATTTTACTAGTGGTAGCTCCTGTATTCTTATATCCAAAATCTAAGGTAACAAAACCTGTATCTTCTCTAAGTTTATCGATGTTGATGGCATATTCGTTTTCTGTGCCTACTAACACAGGTAATTCTGTTGTTCTACCACCTAGCGTTATGCTTATTTTTTCTGTTGACATATCTATAAAAATAAATTGAGTTTAAAAATACAAAAAAGAATAGTGTTTAAAAGTTAAGATAATATTACTGTCCATTTTTGCCATTTGGATGAAATTCTTCGGTAACTACTATTTCACGTACTGGCATATTTTTAGGTACCAAACCACTTAAAAGTAGTGCTTTTGAAATTTGTCGCTTCAATAAAAAACTGGTAAATCCTTGAATCACTAATTCTGGGCAATTTCCAATATAAATACTGATTGGGCGAACCAGTGGATATATTTCATCTGCAATACTTTTTTGGGAAACATTTGAAATTTTATTTTTATAAGAGACAGGTAGTGTCTTAAAATTTGAACGGATGTATTGCGCTTTTTTCTCAAATTTATTACTGAGCAAGTGATAAGGAATAAAACCGATAGCATTAGAGTGTGTGGCAACATAATTCAATACTTCATCTGTATTTTTTAAAGAATATGCATTTTTAAAATTGGCTGCTTCTGAATTCGAAATTTGCTGTATGGCACTTGCTATTCCGGATTTAGGTGGATCAAAAACCAGTTGGTAGGTTTTGTGTTTTAAAATCTCATTTATATTTTCTATTTTGAAAATAGAATCTTGAAAGTCATTATTTGTTATTACAGCAATAGCATCAAACACAAAGGTGTTTTTTTCTATAACAACATCTTGAGCAATGGATGCATTATTTAATTCAGCATCATCCAGTAATCGACTTATTGCAATAGCTTTGTTTCCTTTTTTCTTAAAATCAGAGATGGCTTTCTCTTCTGAAACGTATTTGAAAATTATTTTGGCATTTGGAAAATAGTTTTCATAAACAACCACTAATGGATCTAAAATTTCTTGTAAATTACTGTCGGCAACTATTTCTATTTGACCAACATTCCAATCGTTATTTTTATTTTCATTTTTTGATATACAAGAAGTAAAAAACAAAAGGATACTTAACGTTAAGCCTATTAAATAATATAGTTTTTTCATTCTTCGTTTTTTAATGTTCTAAATGCTCTGTATAATCTAAATATTCCGTACAACATCAACAACAAGGCAAATAAGATTTTTGTTGTTAAATTTAACAGTATGCGTTCAATGGGTAAGAAAAAAATAACTATTCCTAAAATTATATATGCCAGAGCAATACTAAATCTCAATAAAAAAGCCGGTTGCAAATAAGGTTTCATATTGCAAAAATAGGAAATAGTGTTGGGAGATGTTTATTTATTTACTGTAGGTTTCTTATGAATTATTAAAATTATAGTTTCATATATTATAAAAAAAAGAGGCTGTTTAAAACAGCCTCAAAAAATATCATTAAAAAAAATAAATTAATTAGATAATTTGAATGTTACTGGCAATACGTAATATACTTTTACATTTTTACCACGTTGTGTTCCAGGCGACCATTTAGGCATTGTTTTCACCACACGAACGGCTTCATCTGCACAACCTCCACCAACTCCATCTTTCAAGATTTCAGGACTTTTAACCGTTCCATCTGTATCCACATAGAATTTTACAATTACTTTTCCTTCTAAGTTATTTTCTCTAGCTAACGAAGGATATTTAATATTTTTACTTAAAAATTTCATCATTTCCACTGGTCCACCTGGATAAGTAGGCATCACTTCGGCGCGGTCAAAAATTTCTGGTTCTTTAGGTTGCTCTGGTTCCGGTGCAGCAGGTCCATTTCCTGGTTTTTCATCTGTAACAATTGCTTTTGCTTCTTTATCACCTTCTTGAGTAACCGTTGATATTGCTACTTCTTTTGTTTCATCTACTTTTGTTACTTGTTGTTCTTCCGCTACTTCTGCATCTTTTTTTGCAATCATTTCCACGAATTTCACCGTTGGGCGTTGTGGTGGTGGCGGTGGTGGTGGTGGTGGCGGTGGTGCTGCTTCTACTGGAGGCGGAACGTCTTCCATTACCACATCCGTCATTTCCAGGTCCACTACTTTTTCTTTTTTATTAGCTCGAGAGAATACGCCTAATCTTAATACTAAGATAAGAGCAATAAATCCAGCCATCGAATAAAGAAAACCACGTAATGTATTTTTATTTACCAATTTTCGCAATACATAAGCACCATAATCTTTATTGAGATTATCGAACACTATATCGTCCCAAGAGGCATTTTTATAATCTTTTATTGTGCTCATAGTTAATTTTTAATTAGTCAGATGTTTTAGCATTTCCGCCATTAGCAATAGCTTCTGTTTCGAGTGGGTCAATATCTTGAATGGCATAAATTTTTGTTTTTGTTATATCCATTTCATCTAAGATATCCACCATGTTTTTATAGCTGGCATCATCTGTCATTTTAATTAATACAATCATTTGGCTATCGCCATCTTTATCGAGGCCATGTAGTGCTTTCACTTCTTTTTGCTTATTTAAGATAATTTCTCTGATACCTTTAGGCGTGTAATCTGAATTTTTCAAACCAGCTACAGTTGTTCCTGGATAATACCAAAGCGTATTTTCTTTATCTGCAATTAAGTTTAATACTTTTGATTCTTTTACTTCTGTTGGAGGTGCATTTAGGTCTTTTTTTGGCATGGATAAATTCATAGCCACAGATTTCCCTAATTGTGTGGTCAACATGAAGAAAGAAATTAATAAGAAAGCTAAATCCACCATGGGTGTTAAGTCAACTTTGGTTGACAATTTCTTGGATCGGACACCGCCTTTATGTTTGCCGTGTCCGCCACCGGACGACGTATCTAAATCTGCCATATTCTTTATTTTGTTGTTTAATCGGCTTTTCCTTCGAGCATCGTGATTAACTTATAACGGTTCACATCTTTCTCTTTTAGTATTTCGATTACACGTTTTACACCTTTAATATTTGTATCTTGATCACCTTTTATTGCTATCGGTGGTTGATCTTCATTTTCTTCTTCTGCATACACATAACGAATAGCCATAATCCAATCACCTAATTGATTGTCGGTTGAATCCGTTGGAATTCCAGTCAATTTTCCAGCACGTTGCAATTCCATCAAATCACTCGCACTTTTAGAGACAACTGATGATAATTGACTAATAGGTGACCCAAAGATTTCTTGACGGACGAATTGTTTTTTCGTTTGTTCTGAGATTGGAATATTAGCGTATTTTTCTTTGTTAAGTTCAAAGAATTTATCTAATATTTGCAATTTTCGATCAGGTTTTCCAACAGCCATATATACTTTCCCATCTTTATCTACCGTCAATGTGACAAATTTATCTGCCACTTCTTCGGTCGCTCTTGATGTGGGTGATTTAATAGGAACTATTTCTGTAGGTTTGAATTTAGCAGTCAAAATAAAGAAAGATAGCAACAAGAAAGCTACGTCACACATGGCAGTCATATCGACCCATGTGCTACTACGTTTTACTTTAAACTTTGGCATTTTCTTGTTTTTTCTTTTTATGATTAATGTTTACGGCTAGCAAAAGTTTGAGCTATCGTATAGCCTAATTCATCGATTGCGTATGTAAGTTTGTCAATTTTTTGAGTACATAAATTGTAGAATATAATCGCTAAAGCGGAAGTAAAGATACCTAACGCGGTATTGATTAAAGCCTCAGAGATACCTTCTGCTAATTTTTCAGGATCTGAGCCACCTGCTCCAGCCAATCCTTTAAATGCTTTAATCATACCAATTACAGTACCTAATAATGCAATTAAAGTACCTACTGATGCGATGGTTGCTAATACCCACATGTTTTTTTCTAATGCAGGTAATTCTAAGGCGGTTGATTCCTCCACCTCTTTTTGGATATTTAAGATTTTTTGTTCACCGGTTAATTCAGTGTTTTTCTCCATATCCGAATATTTGTGTAATCCAGCTTGCACTACGTTTGCAACGGCACCTTGTTGCTTGCTACAATCTGCTAAAGCACCATTGATATCGTTACTTACCAATTTGGATTTTATATTTTGCAAGAATGTTTCTAATGAACCAGTTCCTTGTGCTTTATTGATTGTTAATAAACGCTCAATAGCAAAAGTAATACAGATAATAAATATTGCCATTAAGAAAGGTACGATGAAACCACCTTTATACATTAGACCGATTACATTTTGTTCGCCTGATGTTTTCACCTGGCCTTTGAATACAGTATAGAATAGAACGTTGCAAACGATAGCTGCAATAAGAACTACTAAACCGATGCCTAATCCACCTGAATTCTTTTTTGTTTGTGCTTGTGCCATAATTGTCAATTTAATTTTAAAATGATATTGTTTTAATATTTAGAAGTCGTAAAATTATACCTTTTTTTGGTATCTTTTACATTTGTGAACGAAAAAATATACTTTACATTGCAACTTTATTGCAAACATTAACTTTTATTAGGATATATGTTCGTTGGTTGCTCTATTTTTTTTTGAAACAAAAGAAAGTAAATTAATCCGTTGTGCGGTTTAATTTTTTTTGTATTTTATAACTAATTGATAGACAAAGTCGAGTATTATCACTTTTTTTCTTAGTCTTCCAAAGGAATGCCTATGTCAAAAAAAAATCACAAACCCAACTGCCGTCAGGCAAAAAAAACATAGCTAAAATATTGCGCGTGGCTACAAAGCCCACGCTTTGCTTGCAATTCCTAAACTTCGGAATTGCCATCCCACGATTCTTTCCATTCTACTTCATTCACCTTTTGTACATCTTTGCCTCTTTTAGCAATTCTCAAACCACACAACAGGTTTTATTTCTTTTTCCGACACAAAAAGAACAAAGGTAGCAAATTCAAGGTTTTGTATAGATAGAATGACAGATTTATGCCTAAAATGTGTGAAAACATAGGCTTTTAAGGGCAATAAAAGGCATTAATGAAATAAATTTTGATATTTGACTTGTAATAGTTCGATATAGTTTTTTTGCATTGATTTGGTTAAAAAACTTTGTTTTATAAAGTCAATCCAGTTGGGTAATGCTCTTTCAAATTTGACATAAATACTTTCTACTACTTTTGTATTGATGTTCATACTTGAAGCTAAAGCATCAAAATCTTTTTTCTTCAATCGGCTTTTCTTTCCGTTGATAGTTAGGGCAGATTCTTCCTTATCATCGGCAATTACTAAAGCAGTACTTACTAAATCATACGCAGGCGACAATTCAAATTCGCCAAAAGCGTTTTCAATTAAAGCAAAATTCTTTAAGTGCATATCTGCATTACCTGTGAGATAGCAAAACAAAACCAACTCAAATAATCGCAATACTTCAAAGCCTTTATTGGTGGTAAATTGATGCGTTGTTTTGGCCACTTTTTCAATAGAACCTATGTATTTATGTTCGGTTAAATTTTCAGTTAGTTGACAAAAATCTTCTAATGCAATTTTTTCATTTTTGTATCTGTCAAAGCGTTTGGTAATGTAAGCCATTTCGCCTGATGCCAATTTCATCAAACAATGTTGAGCAGTTTTTATTTTTACTAAATTAGCTAAATGCATCGTTACATCTTCGTTTTGTGGCAGTTCTTTATATTCTGTTGATGGTGGTTTTAAAATATAGTTTCCGTGCAAATCCACAATAGTAAGCCGTGATAATTCATTTTTATGTTTTTCTATTTCTAATGATAATTTTGGCTGAACACCAGTAACTGCAACGCTTTTAATAACAATTTGTTTGGCTAAATCTTCTAATTCTTTCAAATTAAAATCAATGATAGGTGCTTGTTTTGTGCCAAACATTTTTTTAGCACAAGTAGTATGAAAATCTTGTTCAACTTCATTTAATGCTTTATAACAATAAAGGCATTTAGTCATCTTATTTTTCATTCTTCTATTGCTTTTATTGATACACAACCTATACAATCGTTACATAAGGTTAGCAATAAACCAAACCTATCTCTTGCTTTTATTTTCCAGTTAGCAACTGCAATATTTAACAACCAGCCTTCGGGAATTAATCCATCAAAAAAAGGAAATAAAATTTTGCTTTGAAATGCGTGTTTTTGAATAGGTAATGTTCGGCTAATTGGTTTTACAGAAATAGAATTTAAAAAAGCATCATCATACTTAAAAGTATAACCATCTTCATTTTCAGCAATTATTCCTGCTAAATTATTTTTGTAATAAACATTTCCCTTTCTCATACTTCATTGATTTTTATTACACCTACTGAAGCACCAAACAAAGCTAAAACTTGATTTGCTTTATCTAATCTAACAGATTCTTTTCCACTTTCTAACTCACGTAAAAAACGCAACCCCACACCAGCTTTTTCGGCTAATTCAGGTTGTGTGAGTTTGAGTTGCTTACGTTTCTCTTTTACAAAACTGGCTATTGAAGATTTCATTTTTATACCTTTAAGGGTACAAATTTACTAAAATAATTATTATTATACCTTATTGGGTATAAAATAAATGTAATTCGTTTAAATTATACCCTTTCGGGTGCATTTTTACTTTCCAATGCAAAATCTGCTGAATATGGCAGAAAGGATATCTCTATCCACATCAATTTCACCGGTAATCTGTCCTAAAAACCGAAGTGCCGTTTTTATATCTTGTGAAATTAGATCTGTCGGAATGTTTTGTTGAGTATTTTGCAATACAATATCTATAGCAACACCCGCATTCTGTAAGGCTTCAAAATGGCGGTAATTACTGATCACTACAGCGTCTTGATTTCCAACCTTTTCCTTTTCAATAGTTTGCACTAAAAATGTTTTTAATTCGGGGATACCTTCATTTTCTTTTGCTGAAATGGATATATACTCAGGAAATTTATCCTTTATTCCTTCTAGTTTATATTTATCTTGTTTATTTCCTATAACAATCAACTTTTTTGATTTAGGAATTTCCTCTAATGCTGTTAAAATATCTGTAAGATTTTCTGCTCCTTGATCAAACAAATAAAGTACAATTTCTGCTCTCAAGATGGATTCTTTACTACGTTCTACGCCAATTTTCTCTATCACATCAGATGTTTCTCTCAGGCCGGCTGTATCAATAAATCGAAATAAATATCCACTTATCGTGAGTGTTTCCTCAACTGTATCGCGTGTCGTACCAGCAATTTCAGAAACAATCGCTCGTTCTTCTTCTAATAGTGCATTTAACAAAGTAGATTTTCCAGCATTAGGCTTGCCTACTATAGCCACCGGAATACCATTTTTAATAGCATTTCCAAACTTAAACGATGTAATTAGAAGCTTAATTTCACTTTTTATATGTTCAAGTAGTTGTACAAAATGTGTTCTATCTGCAAACTCAACATCTTCCTCCGCGAAATCTAATTCAAGCTCAATTAAAGCAGTGAATTCAATTAATGAATTTCTCAAATCTTTTAATTTAGAAGAAATTCCTCCACGCATTTGCTGCATGGCTACTTTATGTGCCGCTTGAGAATCAGAAGCAATTAAGTCTGCAACGGCTTCAGCCTGAGACAAATCAAATCGACCATTTATATAGGCTCGCTGTGTAAACTCTCCTTGATTGGCCATTCTTGCACCTTTCAATATCAAAAGTTGCAATATTCTATTTAAAATATACGGCGAACCATGGCATGAAATCTCAATCACATCTTCTTTTGTATAGGAATTGGGTCCAATAAATATGCTAATTAATACTTCATCTATCACCTCTTCATTTTCTACTATCTTACCAAGGTGAACAGTGTGTGATGCTTGATTAGTAAGGTTTTTACCCTTAAAAATTTCATTAACAATAGAAAAAGTATCTTTACCGGAAACACGAATCACCCCAATAGCACCTACAGCCAAAGGTGTAGCAATAGCAATAATTGTATCATTAAAATCAATTGATAGCATACAATTTCAATTTATCTTGTCGGTTAGTTTTTCTATTTATGCGCAAATATAAGACGATTCACTTGATTTCAACCCACAAACTAAAAAAGTGCGCAGGACGAATTAACCAATTCATAAGCGCATATTTAATTTTTAATATTAGCTATTTGTTTATTACCTTTGAGGTTTATATCCGTAAATAGATGAGAAAACTTTTCGTACTTTGCTTGTTCGTTAGCATTGCCTTTTGTAGTAATGGACAAAATTTTGGAAACTTAACAGGCTCTTTAAATGGTGCCGGAATTACTACTGCTGCTTCAAATGCAGCAAAGCAACTCCAAACCATGAATAGTGGTAATGCTACTTCCACTAACAGCTTGTCTCAATTACAGTTGTTAGGATTAGACCCAAATGTTATCCAGAAATATTTAAAAACAAAAGCTGAAAGCACACAGCAGGAAACAGATAACCCTATTCAAGGTGTTCTACAAACCATTCTGGAATTAAAATCTCGCCAAGATTCATTCCAATCCGTTTTAGATAATCAGCAAAAAACAATTGAAGCTAATAATAACGTAAAACCAAATGAAATTTTTGGACACGACTTCTTCGGCACAGGCAAATTGGCTCTTTTTGCAAAATCATCAGAAGCAAAAGCACCAGATTCTTATATTTTAGATGCTGGAGATGAAATAAGTATTGCAGTTTGGGGTTATGCAGATTATAACAATAAACTTAAAGTAAGTGAAGATGGCTTTATTCAAATTCCTGAATTTGGACGTATTTATGTGAAAGGATTATCGTTTGGTGCTGTTAAATCACAAATTGGAAAACGCTTGGCAACTTTCATCAATCCAGCAAATACCAAATATGAAATAACACTAAATTACGCACGTACCATTGATGTAAACATCGTAGGTGAAGTAAAAACACCTGGAACTTACCAAATTCCAGCAATCAACTCTGTTTATAATGCCATTAATGCGGCCAACGGCATTACCAATATTGGTAGCGTTCGTGATATTCAAATTCGTAGAGATGGAAAAACCATTAAACGCTTAGATGTTTATGAATTTTTATTCAATCCATTATCTCAAGAAAACTTCTATTTACAAAAAGGAGATTTCATTTATGTATCCACACAAAATAAATTAATAAAAATTACAGGCGCCGTAAGAAGACCTGCGAAATACGAGTTATTAACACCAGAAAACCTAAATGAATTAATAAAATTTGCTGGTGGTTTTGCACCAGATGCATATATTAAATCTGTTCAAATAACAAGAACAAACGGCGATCAATCAAAAATATTAAATGTAAATTACGAAGACATTTTAACAAATCATTCAAATGTAGAATTGAAAGATGGCGACGAAGTAACTATTTCCACAATACCAGGTGGCATTGAAAATTTTGTTTCTATCTCAGGAACCATTCGTTACCCAGGAAAATATGAATTAAAAGAAGGATTTAGAATTTCTGACATTATAAAGGCTTCTGGTGGAATTCGATTAGAAACCTATATCGACAGAGCCTATATAAAAAGAAAAATGGATGACAATACAAATGTGATTCAAAAATTCTCATTAAACAATATTTTATTGGATGAAAATTCAGCAGACAATTTATTACTTAAAAAGTTCGACCAAATTCAACTCTTCTCTAAAGATGATTTTATAGAAAAATTCAATGTAACCATTGATGGATCGGTTATTAAACCTACTTCCATGGAATACACCAATGGATTGAACTTAAATGACCTATTGTTTTATGCTGGTGGATTAAAAAAAGAAGCTGCAAATTCAAAAATTGAAATCTCAAGAGTAATGAATGTAGATTCCAGTTTAGATAAAAAATTCATACCACAACGAATTGTGGTACAAACTATTACGATTGGACCTAATTTAGAAATTGATGATGCATCTAAAGCATTCTTGCTTTCACCGATGGACAGAATTTTCGTGCGAAAAGAATATGGCTTTGATGAACAAATGACTGTTACCATTAAAGGAGAAGTAAAATATCCAGGTATATATCCAATTTTAGATAAAAATGAAAAAGTATTAGATTTAATTGAACGCGCTGGAGGTTTAACACCTTATGCTTTTATTAAAAATGCAAAACTAACAAGACCTGAAAACAAATTAGATAAAACTATTTTCCAATTAAAAGATGCTTTTAATGACTCTTCCTCACGAGCCAATTTAATTCTTAAAAATGGAGATGAAATCGAAATTCCAACAGTAAACCAATTGGTAAGTATTCAAGGAGCGATTCGTTATCCAAACTTAGACAGCACACAAACGATTAACGGAAAATATGTTCCCGGAAAAAGCGCTCGTTGGTATATCAAACACTATGGTGGTGGTTTTAAAAAAGGTGCTCTTAAAAAATCTACAATGGTAATCTACCCAAACAGAAAGGTGGATTATACGCGTACTTTTATGGGAATCAAAAATTATCCGACAGTAGATATAGAAGGAGCAACTATTACCGTGGATATGAAAGTAAAAAAACCGAAACCACCAAAAGGACCTGAATCTGCGTTAAACTGGAATATCATTCTTCCAAGTATGATTGCAGCATTCACTTCTATTGCCACCACATTAACATTAATTTTTGTATTGAAAAAATAATTTAAATTCATGCAAAACGAATTCATTGAAGAAGACATAAGGCTTGTTGATGTACTTGAATCCATCACATCTTACTTAAAATTTCTCTTAAAGAAATGGTATATCTCCATTCTGGGTGTCGCAGCATTTACGGCAGCTGGATATTTTTTTGCAAAACTATCTGCTCCAAAATACGTTAACTACGTTTCGTTTAATGCAGTGGACACTCGTACTAGTGCCATGGGTGGCCTCATGTCCATGATGGGTGTAACCTTTGCAGGTGGTTCTTCAAATGATGTATTAACCGGCATATTTACATCCAGAAACATCTTTTTAAACTCCATGTTGACCGATGTAGAAATCAATGGCAAAACAGACAAACTAGCCAATTTCTATTTTCATACTTTAAAATATGACGAAGGTTTTGAAAAAGATCCAATTTTAAAAGATTTCAAGTTTAGAGCAAACTCAATTGATGCACTTTCTAAACAAGAAATCGATTTCTTAGGTATGATGTATGATGATTTTATAGATGGATTCATGACGGCTGAATACGATATCCCAACAGGCATGATAAAAGCAGAAATTGAAACACCAGATTACGATGTTTCTCGCCAATTGGGGGTTACTTTATTAAATAATACCATAAAATTTTACCAAAATAGACAAGTTGAAAATGCAAAAACTTCTTTAACTAATTCTACAAAAAGATTAGACTCTATTTCTGCCCAAATTGAAGCTAGACAAAGAATGATTGCCGCATCTCAAGATCAAAATATATTCAATTCTAAAAGAATTTCTATTGTTGAGCAACAAAAGTTAACACAAGAAATGATGACGCTAAATGTCATGTATAATGATGCTGTAACAGCAACAGAAAATTCAAAAGCAGGACTTTCTCCTCAAAATAATATCGTTAGAATTATAGACGATCCGTTATTTTCAACATCTCCTAAATACAAAGGAAAATGGTTATTCGCCGCCATTGGTTTTGCAGTTAGTATTTTCGTAATCATTTTACCATTAATAATGCGAAAAGCAATCTTAGATGGACGTGAAGAAAATAAAATTGCTGAAGAAAAATTAGCCGCTCAACAACAAGCTCAAGCTACGTCAAATTCCTAATTTTGTTGTTCCTATTATAAGATTTTTAAAGTTATATTGTATAACTTTAATCTCATTTTATAGCCTTTCATTTATATGGAAAATATAGAAATATACAAACAACAATTAGAAGAAGCTTACAAACAACTTGCCGAAACACAACGAGCACTCCAAAAAGTTCAAGCAGAAAAAAATGAACCAATTGCTATCATTGGCATGGCAATGCGTTTGCCTGGAAAAATAAAAAATGCAAACGATCTTTGGAAAGTGCTTTTTAATGGGATTGATTGCATTGAAGAAATTCCTGCCAACCGTTGGGACAAGGATGCTCTTTTTGATAGCAACCCAAATACTCTAGGAAAATTATATATAAAAGAAGGCGGCTTTATCGAAGATATCGAATATCTTGATGGTCAATTTTTTAATATTTCACCCATAGAATTAGAAAGCACTGATCCGCAACAACGAATTCTATTAGAAGTAACACATGAAGCTTTTGAAAACGCTGGAATTGATGTCAACGTATTAATAGGTTCCGACACCGGCGTTTTTATTGGTATCGATAATGTTGATTACGAAATGAGACAAGTGCATTCCACCGACTTAAAACTTATTTCTGGATATTGCTACACAGGAACAGGTCCAACGGGCGCATCCGGAAGAATATCTTACACAATGGGACTACGTGGTCCTTGCATGACCATTGACACGGCTTGTTCTTCTGCTCTTACTTGCACTCATGTTGCCATGCAAGCCATTCGTAATAATGATTGCAAAATTGCTGTAGTAGGTGCAGCAAGTATTATTTCTGAACCAGCTCAATCTTTAAATTTTTGTCGCTTAGGTGCGCTTTCGCCTGAAGCACGTTGCAAATCATTCGATGATGCTGCCAATGGATATATACGCTCCGAAGGCGTTTGTACCATGATAATAAAAAAACTATCTGATGCACAAGCAGATGGAGATAATATTTTAGCAATAATCAAAGGCTCAGCTATCAACCAAGATGGGAAAAGTAAACGGCTCACCGCACCAAGTACTGCCGCACAAGGCTTAATGCATGAAGCTGCACTAAAAAATGCGCAACTTTCTCCAGCAGATATAGACTATATCGAAGCACACGGAACCGGAACTAAAGTGGGCGATCCTGTAGAAGTAAATGGATTAATGCTGGCTTATCAACAGCATCGAACCAAAGAAAACCCTTTAATTATTGGCGCCATTAAATCCAACATCGGGCACATGGAATGTAATGCCGGCATGGCGAGTATGTTTAAAGTTATAGTTGGATTACAACATAATATCATTCCTAAATCTATTCATTTTCATACTCCAAATACTTTAATTGATTGGGAAAATATTCCTTTAATCGTGGCTAAAGACAATATAGCTTGGTATCAAAAAGAGGGAAAACCACGATACGCTGGTGTAAGTGGATTTGGCGCTACTGGCTCCAATGCTCATATCATTATTGGTGATGTACCAGAAAATAATTATCCAATTCATAAACAAACATTACGCACTGATGTTTTCATTTTGCCAATTTCTGCCAAAAGTGAACAAGCATTAATAGACATAACAAAATCGTATGCTTCGTTTATTAAAACTTCTGAAGATGCAATAGAAGATATTTGCGCTATGGCAAGTTTACGTCGCGCTCATTTTGAGTTGAGAGAAACATTTATTGCCACTTCTAAAGATGCTTTACTCGATAAAATGAATGACTTTATCGAAAACAATAATTACAGCAGTAAGAAAAAATTCGATAAGAAAGAAAAAATAAAAACCGTTTTTGTTTTTCCCGGACAAGGAGCTCAATGGATAAGTATGGGTAAACATCTACTCCAAAATGAACCTGTATTTAAAAGCGCTTTAGATGAATGTGCACACGTATTTTCTTCTTTTGTAGATTGGGATTTATTAGATGAAATAAATAAGAATGAAACAGAAAGTAGATTACATGAGATTGATATTGTTCAGCCTGTTTTAGTTGCCATTGAAATTGCGTTAGCCAACCTTTGGATGAGCAAAGGAGTTTTTCCAGATATCGTAATCGGGCACAGCATGGGTGAAATAGCAGCTGCCTATGTTGCTGGAAATATCACCATATCCGACGCAGCTAAAATAATAATTACACGCAGTCTATTAATGAAACAACTCAGTGGCAAAGGTGCAATGGGTGCCACTGATTTAACTCTTGAAGAAGCTCAAGAACTACTCAACGGATATGAAGATAAATTAGCCGTTGCTGTTATCAATGGAAAAAATTCTACCGTAATATCCGGCGATCCTTCTGCCTTGAATCAAGTCTTTGAAAAACTAGAAACACAAGGTAGATTCAATAGAAAAATAAAGGTAGATGTAGCATCACATTCTCCACAAATGGATGTCATAAAACATGATTTATTTCAAGCATTACAAAATATTCAACCTCAAAATTCCAATATTCAATTTTATTCTACCGCTACCGATGAAATTGTAGAAGGGAAAAACCTATCTGCTGATTATTGGGTAAAAAACCTGCGCAACACTGTACAATTTGGAAACGCCGTTCAGCATGTTTTACAAGATACACAAGTGGCATTTATTGAAATGAGTCCGCATCCATTGCTGATTCATGCATTGAATGAAAATATACAAGATGCCAAAGCAGTAGCCATTTCATCGTTTACAAGAGATAAAAATGAAATCGTAGAATTTTACACAAATCTAGGTGAATTACACGCAAGTGGCTTTTCTATTGATTGGAAAAATATTTATCCAAACATTAACAAGTTTATACAATTACCAAATTATGCTTGGCAAAAAGAACGCTATTGGTTCGATCAGCAGCCTGAATTTACAACAATAAATACATCTATAAAAAAAGACCTGTCAAAAAATTTATATACATTTAATTGGAAGGAAACAACAATAAATACTAGTATTTTAGCAAAAACCATCCTGATTATAAAAGATAATTACAATCATTATACTGTTGTTGAAGAAGTATTAAAATCAAAAGGTTGTACTGTACAAGTAATCGACATCAACGAGGATATAAGCGGAATAAAAACCGATATGGTTATTCACATGCGTAGTTTTTATACAGAAAATGATTTTAGTTTTTATTTAGAATGTGGCATCTTGTCTTTGCAAAATTTGATTCGTCATTTTAATAAAACCAATCAGCATCCGAAAATTTGTGTGGTAACGAATGGTGCGTTTGTGTTGCCAAATGACAAACACGCTAACCTCAACGCATCTACATTAACAGGTGTATTGCGTACTTTAGAAAATGAACATGAAGAAATCAATTTTCTGCAAATTGATATATCTCACAAAATAGAACCTGACGAAATTTTGCAAATTGCAACAATAGCTTTTGCTGAAAAAAACTATAAAGAAATTGCAATACGCCATAAAACAATTTTTTTAAATGCGATTGAAAAAACAAGTTCAGTACCAGCAAAAACGAAACAAATACACACTGACAAAACGTACGTTGTAGTTGGCGGTACCAACGGATTAGGTTTGTCCACCGTAAAATGGTTGATACAACATAACGCAAAAAATATTTTAGTATTAAGTAGAAGTGGCGCAAAAGACGATACAAAAATTTTATTTGAAAAATATAACCAAGAAGGTGCTTTCATTAATGATGTAATCGCTGATGTAATGAATATTGCTTCTTTGAAAGATGCTCTTTCATCTGCTCCAAATATTGTTGGTGTATTTTATGCCGCGGGAATTTTAGACGATGCAGCTTTTGAAAATCTATCAAAACAGCAATTTGAAAATGTGCTAAATACAAAAGCAATTGGTGCTTGGAATATGCATGAATTGACACAACATTTGAATTTAGATTTCTTTGTATTGTATTCGTCTGCTGCAGGAATTGTTGGCTCTGCTGGACAATCCAATTACAATGCTGCCAATACGTTTATGGATGCGTTAGCTCATTTTAGAAAAGCCAATCATCAAGCAGCTCTTTCAGTAAACTTCGGAACAATTGCTGAAATAGGTTTGGCTGCAAGGCAAGAAAACAGAGCTGATCGATTAGCAGAACAAGGCGTAACGGCTATCCAACCACAAGATTTATTGACCTATTTTGATACATTATTTTTAAGTTCCACCACTCAAATTATGGCAATGGAAATCGACTTTAATAAATGGGCAGAATTCAATCATTCCACTTTAAATAATCATTTTTACAGTCAAGTGGTAGAAGCTACTACATTAGTAACTAAAAATCAAGAAGTAACTTTTACAACTATTGATGAATATAATAAACACATCAAAAACAAAATAAAACAACACATCTCTTCTTCAACTAAATTAGCCATCTCAAAAATCAAAGAAGATGAAACTTTTAAGAGTTTAGGGTTGGATTCTTTACACGCTTTGCAACTTAAAAATAAATTGCAAGATGATTTTAATTTATCTTTTAATGTGGCGGTTATTTGGCAATATCCAACTGTGCAAAAACTAAGTGATTTTATTGCTGTTGAGTTGAATTTAAATGAAAAATATTCATCCTCAAAAACAGAAGTAAAAACAGCTATTGCATCAAATTCATCACCTACAGATATTGAAACTGAAGTTAAAAATTTATCTTTAGAAGAATTGATGAAAGAATTGAGTAGCAAAGTAGATTAAAACCTAACAAACTTTGCGCCTTAGCGTGAATTAATAAAGAAAAAAATGAGCGAGCAACTACAACAAATGCAAGAGATACTTCAAAAATCTCTTATCAAAATAAAAAAGTTAGAACTTGAATTAGCAAATGCTAAAGAAAATTCAATTACACCTAAAGAAGATATTGCAATCATTGGAACGGGTGTACGATTGGCAGGAAATATTACATCTACAAAAAAATTATGGCAACTCTTAGAAGCTAAAAAATCTGTTTTCCAAAAAATCCCGAATGATAGATTTAATGTGGACGATGTGTATAGTGCCGATGCGAGCGCAAGTGGAAAAACAGTTTCAAAATATGGTGCATTTTTGCAAAATGATGTTCGCGCTTTTGACACAGATTTCTTTGGTATTTCACCGCGCGAAGCCAAATCCATCGATCCCTTGCAACGGATGATTTTAGAAGTAATTTATGAGGCATTTGAAACAGCAGGCATTGCCTCACATACGCTAAAAGGAAGCAACACAGGCGTGTATATTGCACTCGGAAACTCTGATTATATTCAAGCTCGTTTCAGAAGTGGCAACCTCCACACCGTAGATGTGTACGACACTACAGGTATTCCATTCGGAACTGCTTGCGGAAGAGTTTCTTATTTATATGATTTAAAAGGAACCAGCTTTTCCTTAGATGCTGCTTGTGCTTCTTCCATGTTGGCAGTACATTTAGCTAAGGAAGATGTAAATAAAAATGTGATTGATTTAGCCATTGTCGCATCAGCTAATTTATTATTGACTCCTGAACCTTACATAGGTTTATCGAAATTAGGCTCACTTTCTCCTACTGATTCTTGCAAAGCGTTTGCCAATGATGCCGAAGGTTATGTGCGTGGTGAAGGCTGTGGTGTCGTATTATTGAAACGTGTTTCTGATGCACAAAAATCCAACGACACGATTGAAGCACTCATAAAAGGTTCGGCTGTAAAACACAACGGAAAAAGCAATGGATTCACTGCGCCCAATCCAGAGATACAAATTGAAACCATTAAAGAAGCATTGAAAGATGCCAATCTTACAGTTGATGATATAGATTATGTAGAAGCGCATGGCATCGGCAATCGTTTTACAGATGCATTGGAAATACAAGCTATTCACGAAGGTTATAAAGGACGAAGTCATCCCATTTATGTGGGCTCGGTAAAAGCAAACATTGGACATTTAGAAGCCGGCACTGGAATGCCTATGTTGTTTAAAGTCATTGAAATTTTAAAACATAAAAAAATTCCTGCTCAAATAAATATTCAAACTTTAAATGAAGATGTAGAATGGAATAAAATCAATACAAAAGTAAATACAGAAACCATAGATTGGCAAAAACAAAGCCAACCTTTAAGAGCCGCTATCAACCTATCTGGATATAGTGGTACCAATGTACATATTGTTTTTGAAGAAGCGCCACCACAAACTACCAGTGAAACTATTGATACGCCACAACATTTTGTTTTAAGTGCATTCGATGCCGTTGCATTAAAAAATACAGCACAAAAATATTTATCTGAAACAGATTGGCATCAAAACAGTTTAACTGAAATTTGCTATACACTACAAACCGCTAGAAATAAATTTGAACATACCTTGAGCATTGTTGCTTATAATCATCAAGATGTTGTGGATGGCTTACAAGATTTTATTCAAGATGTTGCATCTGCTAAATATTACACTTCTAAGCCGGAATTGGAATTAAATACAGATGTTGCATTTTTATTTACAGGACAAGGTGCACAATATTACGGCATGTGTAAAGAATATTACAATTATTTTGAGGTGTTTAAAAATGCAATAGATGAATGTGATGTTATCCTGCAAAATCAAGTTGAATATTCTATTAAAGATATACTATGGAATAATGACAACGATAAAAATTTAATTCATCAAACAAAATATACACAACCTGCTTTATTTGTAGTAGAATATGCTTTAGCCAAATTATGGATGAGCATAGGCGTTACACCTTCTGTTCTTATTGGTCATAGTATAGGCGAAATCACAGCATTAACCATTGCAAAATCGATTGATTTAAAGGATGCCTTGCAGATTGTAATCGCTCGTGCAGCTTTAATGAACGCATTGCCATCAAACGAAGGCAGCATGGCTTCCGTTTTTTGTAATGAAGAAAATTTAATGCCATTATTAGAAAATAAAAACGTTGACTTGGCAGCCATAAATTCTATAAAAAATTGTACTGTTTCCGGCAAGAAGGATGATATTACAGCCTTCGTAGAAAATCTAAAAGAACATAAAATTAAAGCAGTTCCACTGAATGTATCACATGCATTTCATTCCCGTTTAATGGAACCTATGTTGGAAAAATTTAAATTATTTGTTCAACAGTTTTCGTTTCATGCTCCACAAATTCCCGTTATTTCTAATTTAACAGGAAATGAAATTAAACCAAATGAATTAAACGCAGATTATTTTTCTAAACACATCAGAAATGCAGTTCAATTTTCTAAAGGAATTGAGTACCTATTGAATAAAAAAAATAATACCACTTTCTTAGAAATCGGACCCAATCCTGTTTTAATTAATTTAGCCAAACAAAACAGTGCCAACCCAAATATAAACTGGATAGCCTCAGCCAAAAAAGAGGAAAATGTTATTCTTTATTTCCATCAATCATTAAGTCAATTGTATAGTTCGGGAATTGAGATTCATTGGAGTTCTTTTTACAAAAACAAAAAAATAAATCGAGTAAAATTGCCTACGTATGGTTGGAATTGGAAAGTATATTGGGAAAATCCGGTAAGACAGCCATCCGTCCACAGTCCGCAGACGACAGATAATGACACACAAAATCAAAGCAGCAAAATTAATGAGTCAAAATCTAGTGAGCAACTTCCGAAAGCTACACGCGAAACACTTTTGGCATACATGCAAATTGAAGCGGCAAAAGTATTGGGTTTAGAAGCTGGACAAAAAGTAGATATCGGCAAAACGTATCGTGAGCAAGGGTTCGACAGCATGATGAGTGGTGAGTTTTTAGCGCTAATGGAAAAACATATTGGCAGTGAATTAAAAATGGATGTCATTCATCAATACAATACACCTACAATTTTGCATCAATATTTGATAGACACTTATTTTGGTGGTGGCGAAGTGGATACCACACAAGCCGTTACGATGGCAGATATTATGTTCAACCAAGAAATGGAACTCACACATCATGGCGATTGGCATGAGATACAACCCGAAGACGGCAGGTTGCTGCGTTGGTTTAAAAAATTAGATAAAAAATTGCCGACAGTAAAATAATGAAAGCCATTTTACTACACCATGCCGGCGGCGATAAATACGCCTATCGAAAAATGCAACAACATTTATTACCTGAAATAGAAAGTATTGCAGTAGAACTTCCAGGAAGAAGCGATAGAATTACAGAAAAATTGGTAACAAGCATCGAAGCTGCTGTTGAGGATATTTATCTTCAAATTTTACCACATCTCAATGAAAGCTATTTCCTAATTGGCAATAGTATGGGCGCATTAATTGCATTCTTGTTAGCGCATAAACTAAAACAAGAAAATAAACCGCTGCCGAAGCATCTATTTTTGGCTTCGCGATTAAGTCCGGATGCCTACAAAAATGAGCCCAGCATTACCGGCATTTCTTCCGATGATTTTTGGAAAGTAGTACAACAATACGATGGTGTTCCGCAAGCATTATTGGCACATAAAGAATTGAAAGAATTTTACGAACCTATTTTACGTAGTGATTTTGAATTACTACAACAATACAATCAACAATTTCAAGCAATAGAAAAAATAAGTATTCCAACATCTATTTTATTAGGCGATAAAGATACCAGAAATGTTAGCATTGAAAAAATGCAAGGTTGGCAAACATTTTTTGAAAATAAAATAGAAATAAAAGCTTTTGATGGCGGACATTTTTTTTTGTATGAAAATGAAGAAGTGCCAAAATATATAAAATCGAAAGTTTTTATTACACAAAAGCAATAATTGCATTTGAATATAAATTTTAGAGCTTTCATTTATTAGCAAAAAAATAAATGTTTACTGTTTAAGTTTATTCCGCTTTTTTACTGAAATATTTATCAAGAATTTTATCCCGTAATTTTAAAAACGGCAATTCTATATGTTTATAATTTAAGTGAGAGATATAATATACGGCAAGTACATACAGCACAAGAAATACGGCAACAGAAAAAAGATTAACACTTGCCACTGCCATAAAAATTAAAATTGCAATATTTAAGATAATCGTCATTTGCAATAAATACATAGAATAGGAAATGATACTGGTATGTACAAAAAACTTGCGTAGCTTTTCATTTTTAAGTTGTATCGATTCTATCTTTGGCAGCATCAGCAATACGCCTATCCCATTAAATATAAAATTTAAGTTGGTGATATAAATATGGTGCACCGGTAAGAATTGGTTTAATATACAAAACTGATAAATTGTATTTGCAGATAACAGTAGCAAACCTACCCAAAAGAATGGAACGCAGTACTTCTTCCATATCGATTTATATTCAATGGAAAAAAATGCCGCTAGTGTGCCATAAGCAATAGAATCTAAGCGAATGAAAGTAATCATCCTATAATCAAAAAAGCTTTTTGCATTTACAAATACAAAATCTTTTGCGTAAAAAAAACGGATAATCGGTGATGCGATAATTAGCAGCAAAATTATACCTAAAAACATATTTTTATCTAATCTTTTTTTATTGCCTAATGTAATCAGAAAAATAAAAAGTGGCACTATTACATAATACCATTCCTCTATACATAAGCTCCAAGTTTCGGCATAAAAATTATAAATTTTAGGCGACAGATTTTGTGTAAACGTAAGGTTGTAGATTGGAATAAAAAAATGACGTTTTCCCAGTACTTCTAAAGAGAAAACTATAAATGTGAGAAAGTAATAATTCGGGAGTGTTCTAAACCAACGGCTCACTAAGAATTTTGAAATAGAAGCAGTAGAATTTTTATTAAACACAAAGTTTTTAAACATTATTCTGCCTATTAGATAGCCACTCAGCACAAAAAACAAATCAACACCATCGGGCAACGGCAGCCAAACGATAGGGGCTATTTTGGCTGCATACAGCACTATTGCAATATGCATTAACAATACATTCCAGATGGCGACACTACGCAAAATATCTAAGCCGATGTTTCTATCTTTCATCGGATTCTATTTTCGATGAAAGAATAAAAAACAAATTACAATATATATATATATATATATATATCAGTATGTATTTTCATAATAAACATTTCAACAAGTATCCTATTTATTTTCGATAAAAAAGAATTTTTACGAACACAAATTTTGGGCAAAGTTTTAAAAAATAGGAATTT
>JAGNZZ010000066.1 GCA_017984135.1 Chitinophagales bacterium
ATTTCTCCTTGTTTGGTAGGCGATGATGCTTTTTTGGAATAAGAAGGCAAAATAAAAAAAATGGAAAAATGAGCTAATGAAATTAAGCTCGGGATTTCTTCTCTATTTCCTGGGCGAATTCGGATGTCATTTAAAACGCCATATTTTTCGGCAGTTTTGCGAATGCGTGCATGTTCATCTTTAGTAATAAATAAAAATTTTGCTTCATTTTTTGCTTCTTTTAGAACACTAAAATAGGCCAACATTTCATCCAGCATATACCAAGTGCCGATGGAACCTAAATACATTAAAACAAAATCATTTTGTTCGATATTTAATTCCTTTTTTAGTTGTTGTATTTTTGATGGTTCAATATTTATTGGATTAAACAAATTTAAATCTACACAACAAGGAATCACTTCCATTTTAATAGGATTATTGTCGATATGTTTCCAAGAGTGAATTTCATTTTTAGCATTGTAGGTTAAGCTAATCGTACAATCGGCTTGTTCTAAAAACAATTTTTCTTTCTTCTTAAAATAGGCATAAACTAATTTAAAAATGGGATTTTTTAATTTCCATAATTTGCCATCTACGCGTTCATCTGCCCATAAACCACGCATATCAAAAACAAACTTAATCTTGAATTTTTCTTTCAGATGCACACCTACTAAAGCAGCGATATAACTACGACAATGCACGATGGAAAAGTGCTGTTGTTGGTGTAGTGTTTCTGCTTTTTTTTTCAACTGATAGACATCATACATAGTTGAAAAAATCGGTGGTTTTTTAGTATAGGCTATTGGTTTCCATTGGATATTATTTTCCGTTAAAAGTGTTTGGATTTTATTTTTATGCAGCAAATAATTTTCTGCTTTTTCACAGCTTAATAATGTGATAGAATAGCCTTTTTGGGTTAAGCCTATTAAATATGGAATCACTTGCGATTGCCCAAGTGTATCGGTCATTCCATCATAAGAAATATATAAAACAGAAATTGCCATTTAAGTATTTTCTTCTAACCACCAATGTAAAATAATTATCGACCAAATTCTATTATATAAATAATCTTCGCCGTTGAGAAAACGCGCTTTAATTTCTTGTACATATAAGTTAGCTAATATATCATGTTTGTTAATAATGGTACTGTTCAAGTATTTATCCAATAGAAATTTGAACTTATCTTTTAACCAAAATGGTAACGGAATCGCAAAACCCCATTTGGGTCTGTCGAATAATTGCTTTGGCAAGTAATCGTATAAAATTTCTTTCAGTACATATTTGGATATTCCATTGTGATAGCGCAAATCAGCATCGATATTAATGGCATATTCTACCACACGATGGTCTAAAAAGGGCACTCTACATTCGAGAGAATGTTTCATGCTGGCGCGGTCAAGTTTGACGAGCAAATCATCTTTTAAATAATACGAAATATCCCAAATAGATTGTTCTCCTTTTGCGTTGAGTTTTCTATTTAAATGATTATAATCCGGATTAAACGCATCGAAATTAAAATCTTCTTCTATTAATAAATGCGTTAAATCTTTTTCAGAGTGGAAATATTGCTCTTGCGAAAAAATATGACTGCGCACATGTTTTAGAGATGGATAATCCAATAATAATCCGCCTCTTTTATAATTGGAATTGGTAAATTGAGTCGCCCAATATACAGGTTTTCTAAAGGTTTGTACGACAGGATGCGCCAAACGTGCCGCCCAATTATACATACCATATCCTAAGAATAATTCATCGGCACCATCGCCGGAAAGCGTGACGGTAACATGTTTTCTTGCCAATGCCGAAACAATCATGGATGGAAAGGCAGATGCATCTGCAAAGGGTTCATCGTATTGAAATATTATTTCTGATAAAATTGCTTCTACATCTGTTTCTGTAATCGTAATCGAATGATGTTCCGTATTTAGATGTTTGGCTACATTGAATGCATAACCGGATTCATCGTATTTTTTATTTTTATAGCCAATGCTGAAACTCTTAATTTTATCTTTCTTTATGTCTGATGCAATTGCTGTGATTAAACTGGAGTCGATGCCACCACTTAAAAAAGTACCTACTGGCACATCACTGATTAGTTGTTTTTCTACGGCATCATATAAAAGTTCCTTAAGTTCTTTCTTGATGCTTGGTAAGTCTTTTTTAGTGTCTTTCGTAATGGCATCTTGAATTTTCCAATAAACTTTTGTTTGGCATTGAAAATTTTCATTGACCGACTTTATGTTAAAAGAACAGTAGTTTCCTGTAGGAAATTTAAAGACATTTTGATAAATCGTATTTGGCTCAGCAATAAAACCTAAATGTAAAAACTCAGGGATTGATTTTTTGTTGATGCTGTTGTTAAAACCAGGCAATGCTTTCAACGTTTTTATTTCGGAAGCAAAGGCCAACTGTTGGCCATCAAAATAATAAAAGAGTGGCTTTATGCCTATTCTATCTCTGCAAACGGTAATGGTTTGTTCATGGATATCGTATATGATAAATGCGAACATGCCGTTGAGTAATTCAAATGAAGCAGTTCCTATTTTTATAAAAGCTTCTAAAATAACTTCGGTATCGCCTTGTGTTCGAGTTTGAAGTTGAAGCTGTTGTTTAATTTCTTTAAAATTATACAATTCACCATTATACACAATCACATATCTGCCACAAGAAGAAAAAAATGGTTGATTGGATGCCGATGACAAATCAATAATAGACAAACGTTTGTGGCCTAAAAATACAGTATGTTGCTCATTTTCGTAATAGCCTTCCGCATCTGGACCACGATGGTTCAGGGTATGTGTTGCTTTTATAAAAGCGTCTTTTTCAAGTCGAATTGTATTAGAGATATAAGCTGAAATTCCACACATAAACTAAGAAACAAATGAAGTTAAGATATTTCTTTTAAAAAGCGTTTTCAGTATGCCTAGAAACCTTCGGTCGAATAAGGATAATGGATAATATTGTATGGCATGTATTAAATAACTGATGGAAGCTTTGTTGTATTTTGCGATGGCTAAATGCAAGGAAACATACAGTAAATTATTGGAGATAAATTTATTTAATTCCTTTTTAAAAATTTTCTTCACTACTTTATCTTCATACACATATTTCACCAATAAGTCTTTGCGTAAGATTAAAGGTTCCGGTTTGATATTGTAAATCACACTTCGTTCTTCATGTGAATGCAAGGAACAAGTAATAATATGTGGTGTGTGAATTTTAAATCTTGCGGCTAATCGCATCCAAAATTCATAATCTTCAGAGCCCGATAAATTTCTGTCGCCATTAAACCGATAACGAACGGCAATTTCTCTTTTTAAGATAATGCCACTGCAGCCCATATAATTTCCGTTAATTATTTTGGCATTAATGTTTTCGGGCATTTTAGAGATTTGTAAAACATTTTTATCCGAATCCACAATATCAAAATCAAAACGAATAATTTCAGGAAACGAATGAGCTAAGATATATTTTCGGGCTTCTTCCAGATGAGTGGGATATAAAAAATCATCCGAATCTAAGAGTGTAACATAATCGCCTTTCGCTAAGTCGAAACCGGCATTACGGGCAACGGCACGTTCTTCATTTTGTTTCTTATGGTAACGAACTTTTGGGTTATTGATGGCACGAACAACAGCTTCCGTATTGTCGGTGCTTCCATCATCTACAATGATGATTTCGTAATGCGGATAAGTTTGTTGGAACGTTGTCGTTAACGTTTCTGCAATCATGTGCGCCCGATTGTAAGCCGGAATAATGATAGAGAAAAACAAATCTTTTTCCATTATAGTTTGCTGTAGAGTGTTTCTAATTTTTCAATCATCAAAGTTAATGAAAAAAAGGCGTGCAATGATTGTTTCCCATTTTCAATTATGGTTTGCCGTAAAGTTTCATTTTCTAAAATTGAAAGGATGGCTTCATAAATTTGTTGGCTATTTTCAAAATCTACTACTA
>JAGNZZ010000046.1 GCA_017984135.1 Chitinophagales bacterium
TCTTCTGCTTTCTGTTGCATTGCTTTTTCTATCTCTTTAGATGAAAGTGCAATTTCATTGTTGTCTGAATAATCTCGAACTTCTTGTGAAATTTTCATACTACAGAAATTTGGTCCGCACATAGAACAAAAGTGTGCAGTTTTTGCACCGTCTGCAGGCAACGTTTCATCGTGAAATTCTAATGCTTTTTCTGGATCTAAACTCAAATTAAATTGGTCGTGCCATCTAAATTCAAAACGAGCTTTACTCAATGCATTATCTCTGTATTGCGCTCCTGGATGTCCTTTTGCTAAGTCGGCCGCATGTGCCGCTAATTTATAGGTAATCACACCTACTCTTACATCTTCTTTGTTGGGCAAGCCTAGATGTTCTTTGGGTGTTACATAACAAAGCATGGCACAACCAAACCAACCAATCATGGCAGCTCCAATGGCAGAAGTAATATGATCGTAACCTGGCGCAATATCGGTGGTCAGTGGCCCAAGTGTATAAAAAGGTGCTTCATGGCATTCTTTCAATTGCTTATCCATATTTTCTTTAATTAAATGCATGGGCACGTGTCCTGGACCTTCTATCATAACTTGCACATCATGTTTCCAAGCAATTTTGGTCAGTTCGCCTAACGTTTCCAATTCAGCAAATTGTGCTGCATCGTTGGCATCGGCAATAGAACCTGGACGCAGACCATCGCCTAAAGAAAAAGCAATATCATATTGTTTCATTATCTCGCAGATTTCTTCAAAATGCGTATATAGGAAACTTTCTTTATGATGTGCCAAACACCATTTTGCCATGATGCTTCCTCCACGAGATACGATTCCGGTTACGCGTTTGGCTGTTAATGGAATATATCGCAACAAAACACCAGCATGAATGGTGAAATAATCAACGCCTTGCTCTGCTTGTTCTATCAATGTATCTCTGAAAATTTCCCAAGTTAGATCTTCGGCTTTGCCATTTACTTTTTCTAATGCTTGATAAATGGGAACGGTTCCAATGGGAACCGGCGAATTACGAATTATCCATTCACGTGTTTCGTGTATATTTTTTCCTGTCGATAAATCCATAATGGTATCTGCGCCCCAACGACATGCCCAAACTGCTTTTTCTACTTCTTCTTCTATGCTGGAAGTTACCACGCTGTTGCCAATATTAGCATTTATTTTCACCAAAAAATTTCTGCCAATAATCATTGGTTCTGTTTCCGGATGATTAATATTACAAGGTATTATGGCTCTGCCAACTGCTACTTCATCACGTACAAATTCAGGTGTGATAAATGATTTTGGTGTGTTTGCTCCAAAACTTTCTCCAACATGTTGATGACATAAGGTTTTAACTTGACCATTTAAAGAGGCATTGTATTCTTCTATTCGTTGGTTTTCTCGAATGGCGATGTATTCCATTTCTGGTGTAATAATACCTTTTTTTGCATAATGTAATTGTGTTACGTTTTTAGATTCCTTCGCTTTTAATGGCATTTTTATATGTTCAAAACGCAATGCATTTAATGTTTCATCTTGCATACGCTCAATGCCATATACTGAAGAAAATGCGCCTAATTGTTCGGTATCCTTTCTATCTAAAATCCAATTTTCACGCAAGCGCGGCAAGCCTTTACGTACATCCACTTGATAGTTTTCATCCGTATAAACTCCACTGGTATCATATACTGTGATGGGTTGATTTTTTTCTGTTTTACCACTAATTAATTTGGTATCGCTTAATGTAATTTCACGCATGGCTACATGGATATTATGCAGTTTTCCTTTTACATATACTTTTTTTGAGTTAGGAAAAGGTGTGGTGGAAATTACTTGTTGTGTTGGTATTTTATCTTGCTTCATTTTATTTGAGTATTTAGAGGTGAGATGCGTGTATTGAGATTTCTAATTTAAAAATAATAACAACATTATTACTTTATTTTATTATTTCATTATTCCATTGGTACATTACTTCATAACAACATTAACCACCGGCAACAGCACCAATGATGATAATTTTATCTCCATCATTTAGTGTCATTTCTTGCCATTTATTTTGTGGGATGATTTCTTCATTCAATGCTAAAGCAATGCCTTTTGTTTCTTTTAACTGTAAGGAAGAAATTGCTTTTTCCAACGAGCTATTTTCATCGAAATGGTAAGATTCATGATTGATGTAAATTTGCATATTCTTATATATTTTACCTACTATACACACAAAACATTTTGCATTGCATGAAGAGAACAATACTATTTACTATAGAAATGACAGAAAGCGTGAGCACTCGTTCCCTACGTTGGTATAAGCCAAATCAGGTTCAAAGGATATTTCTCAGTCAAACTAATGACACTCCTAGAGTAGAATTCAAAGTTAATGAAACTAAATTAATAATGAGATTAAATGAGATTAAATCTGTTTAATGTATGTATTTTTGTGGAGATGAAAATCAGAATTGCATTTGTAAATGATATCCCAAAAATTGTCGATGTCGCTTCTAAAACATGGCATAATACGTATAAGAATATTATCTCTCAAGAACAAATTGATTTTATGTTCGAAAAAATGTACACTGCCAATGCTTTACTTGAACAAATGCAAAATGGACATACATTTCTAATCTATCAAGAAAAGGAAGAAACAATTGGATTTATTAGCTACACCATTAGAGATGATGGCGGAATAACTATCCCAAAATTATATGTAAAACCCACATCACAGGGCAAAGGAATTGGCAAGGCATTACTAAACGAAGTGCAGAAAATTGGCATTAAAAACAAGCTTCAATTTTTGGAGTTAAATGTAAATCGGAAAAATCCAGCGATGTATTTCTATAAAAAAATGGGATTTGAATTACACGAAAAAGTGGACATTGCCTTTGGAAAATTTTGGTTGAATGATTATGTTCTGAAAAAGGTTATTAATTATTAGTCTTCAGTATTTAATGATTCGTAATTAGATAATTATTGACAGATGCTATCTCCTTCCAACAATGTGTACTTTTTACTGACTAATGTCCAATAACAAACATCAATATTTTCCTACTCTCCAAGCCCAATAGATTAATACAAATTGCAACACAATACGAACATATAAAAACCACACTTTATCTTGTGCCATTTTAGGTGGTTGAAATAAATGTGTTATATGTATGGAGAAAAATAAAACCAACATAATAATAATTAAATATGCCGCTGATTGTCGTGTAGATTCAAATAATAATCCTATTGCTAAAATAATTTCTACTATGCCACTCAGTTGATTCAAAAAATTTGGAATCGGAAAAAACTTCGGTATAATATTTAGATAAAAATTAGGATTAATGAAATGATTAATACCTGCACCTGCATATAATAAAGCCATTACATATAGTGATATTTGTTGGATGGTGGTCATCGTTATAATTTTAGATTAACTGCATATACTCAAAATTAAACATAAAGACTTAAAGAACAAAAAACTAAATTATTTTCTGCATTGAATCCTGTATAAATTATTTGAACAATCTAATCAATTAAGTTGCTATCCATTCCTACTGTAACTCTATTTGTACTTTTCAATCGAATAAACAAGGCTTCCGTTTTAGGCAGTTCATATTCATAGAAATAATTAAAACTTAGTATTTTGCTCTTACTAAATTCTTTATCGATAGATGTATTTTCATTACATGTGTTTGCCATTTTTAGCCATTGCCATCCCATTACTAAAATTCCAAATAATTCCAAGTACAGTGTTGCATCGGATAAGTAAGCTTCTATGCCTTCGTTTTGTGCAACGCTCATTAAATGTATAGATAGCTCTTGAAGTTTAGCTAATTTTATTTCTAATGATGCTGCTTGTTGTTTGGTATTATCGTGTTGTTTTGCTTTATTGATTTCGCATATCACTTCTTGCATGAGCAACATGACTGCTTTTCCATTTTTCAGCATTACTTTTCTGCCCAATAAATCCAATCCATGAATGGCTGTAGTGCCTTCATGGATAGCATGAATGCGTGTTTCACGGTAGTATTGTTCAGCAATAAAATCTTTAGTAAATCCATAACCACCAAAAATTTGCAAGGAAGTGGACGTTGATAGATTGCTCATTTCTGCTGGATACGATTTGGCAACTGGTGTTAATACTTCTAGCAATAAATTGTATTTTTCTTTTTCATCACCTTCAGCAACACGTTCCATATCGGCATAATAACTGCATTGCAATTCTAAACATAAAGCACCTTCCACAAATGTTTTCTGAAAGAGCAACATACGTTTTACATCGGCATGTGTAATAATCGGCACTTGAGGTTGTTCCGGATTTTTTTCGGCAATTGGTCTTCCCTGCAAACGTTCATTCGCATATTTTAAGCTGGCATAATACGATGCGGAGGCAATAGACGTGGCATGTAATCCAACAGAAATTCGTGCTTCATTCATCATCTGAAACATGTACGACAATCCTTTATTTTCTTCACCCACTAAGCAACCTATACAATTATTATTTTCGCCAAAACTCAAGTGTGCAATAGGTGCTCCTTTGTAACCCATTTTATGATAAACACCAATAGTAGCAACATCGTTGTGTTGTAATATTCCATTTTCATCAATTCGTTCTCTTGGAACAATAAACATGGAAATGCCTTTGGTGCCAGCTGGTGCGCCTTTTACTCGTGCTAATAACAAATGAACGACATTTTCTACTACATCAC
This sequence comes from Chitinophagales bacterium, assembly GCA_017984135.1. Classification (GTDB taxonomy): domain Bacteria; phylum Bacteroidota; class Bacteroidia; order Chitinophagales; family JADIYW01; genus JADJSS01. Next base: position 4,673 of record JAGNZZ010000046.1, read on the forward strand.
TATCGCCACAAGAAATAAAAATTTTCTGCCCAAAAATTTTGTAAGTGCCATCATCTTGTTTTTCGGCTGTACTCACCACATCACTTAATGAACTGCCAGCGCCAGGTTCTGTTAATGCCATGGTGCCTTGCCATTGTCCGGCAAACATTTTTGGTAAATAAATGGAATGATATTTTTTATCTGCAAATGCTTCAATTAAATGCGCAGCGCCCATTGTTAAGCCAGGAAAAACACAACCAGAATAGTTGGCTGCGCCTAAAATAAAACTTGCTGCTGTACTGAAAACACTGGGCATTTGCAAGCCACCCACTTCTTTGGAAGCCAATAAACTTATCCAACCGTTTTCTCCACTGATGCGCATAATTTCTTTATGTATCGGATGTACTTGTATTCTTCCATTTATTAATTCCGGTTGTTTCCTATCCATTTCTACCAAATATGGAAATAAATATTCTTTTGCAAATTGATCCGTTGCTTCTAAATACATTTTTATAGCATCTTTATCATGTTCTGAAAAGTAATCGAATGCCGTTAAACTATCTGCTTTTAATACCTTGAATAAAATAAAATTAAGATGTTGTTTATTATAATATTGATCACCTAAAAAAACGGAGGAATTTGTTTGCATAGACGTATTTTAAAATAGAGAAATATTGACTTGTATAACTTTAAATAGTTTATTTTTTTACTCAATTAATTCTAAATCAGCTGTTTTATTTATTTATTAAAAGCAAATCATACAACTTATAAATCGTATAATTTACTTATTGAAGATATAAAATAAATAGTCAAAAAATGAGATTAAAGAAGATTAAATATAGGAAAAAGTTAATAAGGAAATAACTTCATGAAATCATCTGCATCTAATTTATTTTTTGTTTGAATAGAAAAATAATATAGGTTTCGAGTCCAAGCAAAATATTGATCATAGTTTGATTGCATTAATACATATTTCGTATTTTTAACTGAAGCTTGGCTAATTTTTGATTTCGATTTCTTACTTCTAGATAGTACATCGTCGTAAATTTTCATCCAAGAAGAATTTAAATTATCTTGACTGTATGCTTTTCCAAATGAGACTAAAATTTGCTTTTCCTCTTTACGGTAAAATACTGTTCCATTTTCATTACCAATTACAAAATCATGAAACGCATAACGTTTCCAATCGCCAATTTTTAGAGGTAAAATTTTTTCAAAGTCTTCTCCTAATGGGAATTTCTTTTTATTGATGTTATATGGAAATGTTTGCGCCAACAAGGCATTACACATCAAAAACAAACAAAGAGTTTTTATAAATTTCAAGGTCATTCTACAGTAACAGATTTTGCTAAATTACGAGGCTGATCTACATCACAACCTCTTAGCACTGCAATTTGATAGGCTAATAGTTGTAATGGAATAACGGATAAAATAGGTGTAAAAGGCTCTACTGTTTCCGGAATTTTTATTACATATTCTGAGAGTTTGCTAATTTCTTCATCACCTTCTGTTACTATTGCTATAATTCTACCTTTACGTGTTTTTACTTCCTCAATATTAGAAACTACTTTTTCATAATGCTGCGTAAAAGGTGCTAAAACCACCACCGGCATATTTTCATCTATTAATGCAATCGGGCCGTGTTTCATTTCGGCTGCTGGGTAACCTTCTGCATGTATATACGAAATTTCTTTCAACTTCAATGCGCCTTCTAAGGCAACTGGAAAATTATACCCACGACCTAAATACAAGAAATTCGTGGAATGCTGGAAGGTTTCAGCAATTTCTTGAATATATGATTCTGCTTTTAGCAATTGTTCAATTTTTATGGGCAAAGCTTCCAACTCAGTAATGTATTCACTGAGTTTAGATTGAGAAAGTGTGCCTTTTAACTCAGCTAATTGTAATGCCATTAATGCTAAAATACTTACTTGTGTGGAAAATGCTTTGGTAGAAGCCACGCCAATTTCTGGTCCGGCGTGTGTATAGGAACCGGCATCAGTCATCCTTGAAATACTAGAGCCTACCACGTTACAGATACCATAGGTTAATGCACCTTTTGATTTTGCCAATTCCAATGCTGCACGTGTATCTGCGGTTTCTCCTGATTGTGAGATGGCAATAACTACATCGTTTTCTGTAATAATTGGATTGCGATATCTAAATTCCGAAGCATATTCAACTTCAACATTTATTCTTGCCAAATCTTCAATTAAATATTCGCCAATTAATGCCGAATGCCATGATGTGCCACAGGCAACTATGATAATTTTATGCGCATTTTTAAAGCGATGTTCATGCTCACGAACGCCACCTAAATTTACCCAAAATTGCTGGCTATCAATTCTCCCACGAATACTGTTTTTGATGGCTTGTGGTTGTTCGTGAATTTCTTTCATCATAAAATGATCAAATCCACCTTTTTCTATTTGTTCAAGTTTAAGTTGTAATTCACTGATATATGCATCCTGAATTACATTATCCTTTATTGATTTTACTTCGGCATGACCATCTGCATACAATACTGCCATTTGACCGTTTTCTAAATAAGAAACTTTTTTAGTATGTTCAATTAATGGTGAACCATCCGAAGCAACAAATAATTCATGATCGCCAAAACCAATTACCAAAGGCGAGCTTAATTTTGCAACAATAAGTTTATTATTTTCTTTTTTAGAAATTACGACGATTGCGTATGCACCAATTACTTCATTAAGTGCCAATCGAACAGCTTCTTCTAATGGACAACTTACATTTTTTTGTATTTCTTCAATCAGGTGCACTAATACTTCCGTATCTGTTTCTGAGCGAAAAATATATCCACGAGATTGTAATTCTGTTTTTAAGGAATAATAGTTTTCTATAATGCCGTTGTGAATTACAGCCAAATCTTCAGTGGCATTAAAATGAGGATGTGCGTTGACGTCATTAGCTTCGCCATGTGTTGCCCAACGCGTATGACCTATTCCTATATTTCCGGATACATCATTCCCGGAAGCCACTTCTTCTAAGTTGACTACCTTACCTTTCTTTTTATAAATATTAAGTGCATTGGTATCGCTTAATAATGCTACACCTGCACTATCATAACCACGATATTCAAGTCTTTTCAGACCATTGATAATAATTGGGAAGGCTTGTTTTTTGCCTATATAACCTACAATTCCGCACATAGAAATATAATTAGTGTAAAATCAATCAAATGAGGTACCAATTTACGAAGAAAATAACAGAATTTGTTTATTCAATCAACGTGTAAGTAAAATTAAATTTCATCTTTAATGCCTGATTCGAATAATTTGGACCTGCCACCACCACACGTGAAGGTGTATAGCCTAAATTTATAGTATTTCCGTTTATAATAGTATTCAAGTTGTTTTTTGATCCATCTGAACCTGCTCCTCTATACGTGACAAGAAACATATCTGAGTTGCTTTCTGTTCCTTTAGTAATATTTTGAATATATTTTGATATTGAAATCTTATATCGAACAAATTTATTGCCCAAAGCATCTCTTCCAGTGGAGTCAACTATTCCTAATCCTTCTTGTGTTGGCAATACCTCTAATGAACCTGAGGCATTCTTTTTTAATAAAAACAAGAAAAGAGGTGCAGTTAATTCATCGTCAGAATTTGGAATTATTTGAGTTGCTAATATTTCAGCTCTGTTTACCGCTACTATTCCATTGTTTAAAATAGTTGGTAACATTAAATGAATGGTAGTTCCACCTTGTCCTAAAATATAGTTCACTGAATCTGAAATGACACCGGAGTTAATTACATTTTGGATGGCGCTCGTTTTAGTGTTCGAAAATAAATTAATGCTATTCGGACGTGCCACAATTGACCCATTTACATTTTTATAAATTGATGCAAATAATCTCATCTCTCGTTTCTTACTATATTTATCTTTATAATAAACAACAACTGCACTTGCACTAGAGTTTAAATCCAATTCTGCCATGCAGTTTCCTGTAGTTGTCGAGTTTTCAATACGTATTCCAGGAAATGCACTTTTAAACAAGGTTGAGTCTCTTAATATGGTTTGCCCGCTTCCAATGATAGCATTACCAAAAGAATTATTTAAGCTCACTCTAAAAATTCCGGTACTTCCAACAGTATCCGTTGCACTCATAATGACTCGATTGGATGGACGAAAATAATAATTCGATTCATTGCCAATATTGCTTGCGGCCGGGAATGCTGTTGAATTGGAGTAATAAGCTAAATTTTCATTGATAGGATTACTAATGGTGCTTACCGAAAAATTTTGTGGGATCGTTGAATCACCATAAACATAATTATATTTCATTAACATTACCACAGAATCCAAAGTAAATGGACCCAACGTGTCATCTAACACAGAATTTGGTCTATCTAATTCCATGACTACACTTGCTTTTTGAAATCCAAATTGAGCATCATTGATTATGCCTAAATAATTTTTTGCTAATTTATCTGTACGCAAAAATGTATCTTCTAATGTTTTTACATTTAACGAAAATGTGTCTGAAAATCTCAAATTTAGTAAATCGTCTGGAGGCAAAATATCAGCTCCAATACTTGTATCTTTTTTGCAGGATGCTATAAATGCGAGCAATATAATGAATGCGAATAAATAGTGTTTTTTCATGGAGCTATGAAGCTTTTTTTATATTAATGATTGGTAAAATTCAACGTATTTAGGTAAAATATTTTCTTGTTCTTGATATGGTAAAAATGGTTTTTTGCCTATCGCTTTCTTCAACACATCCATTTCCTTAATATTTTCTGAACCTTGAATGATAGCATCAGCAAATTGAACACCACCTAAAACCAATGCTTCATGTGTTAACTCTTTAAAAGAAGCCAAGTCTTTTTCTTTAACCTCATCACCTATTAACGCTAATTTCAAGAAATTCTTATGCATTTTTTCTGTAAATGATTTTTCATATACACTATATACGGTTTTTGTGTTTGCAAAAACTGGATCTTTAGCATATTGTGTTTTTAAATAAACAGGAATTAAGCTAGTCATCCATCCATGACAATGAATAATATTAGGATGCCAACCAAATTTTTTCACCGTTTCTAGAGTAGCTTTACAAAAGAAAACCATCCGTTCTGCATTGTCATCAAAGAATTTTTCATCATCATCATTAAACACGGTTTTTCGTTTAAAAAACTCTTCATTATCTAAAAAATACACTTGAATTCGAGCACCAGGCAATGAGGCTACTTTGATAATCAATGGATAATCATCATTGTTGATGATGATGTTTATACCCGACAAACGCACTACTTCATGTAGCCTATTTCGACGTTCATTGATAATTCCAAATCTTGGCATCAATACACGTACTTCTAATCCATTATCGTTAATATAAGGTGCTAATTTTTTTACAATGTTACCTGCTTCAGTAAGTACCAAATACGGATCCATTTCTTGGGTAACATAAAGTAATCGTTTTTTCTCCATACGCTGCTTATCGAATATAATTCTATTTTTAGGTTTAAATAAGTGGCAAAGGTACGAATTTTAAGTGGTATATATAGGTATTCCATTGCTTTGCGTCAATAATTTAAGTAATATTTACATTTACAATGTCAAATATTACGTTTCCCGCGCACACGATTTTAAATATTTAAAAGGATTTTTAATTAATTTTGTTTCATTTACACACTATGAAAGTATTTCAAACTGTTCATGAATTGCAGAAACACTTATTAGAAGTGAACATGCAACATCAAAAAAAAGTGGGTTTTGTGCCTACTATGGGTGCTTTACACGAAGGACATTTATCCTTAATTCAGGCATCAAAATCTAAAACAGATATTACTGTTTGTAGCGTCTTTGTAAATCCAACGCAATTCAATGACAAAAAGGATTATGACAAATATCCGTTGCAAATTGACAAAGATTTAGAAATGCTCTTACATGTGGGTTGCGATGTGGCTTTTGTGCCTACAGTTGAAGAAATTTACCCAAATGGTACTCTTGAAAAAACGGGCGTTTCATTGGGATTTATTGGAAAAACGTTAGACGCATCGCACCGATCTGGACATTTTGAAGGTGTATTACAAGTGGTCAAAAGATTGTTGGATATAGTTCAACCTGATGTATTATTTCTCGGACAAAAAGATTACCAGCAATACATGGTTTTGAGTCGATTGGTAGAACACTACCAATTACCATTAAAAATAGAAATTTGCCCAACCTTACGCGAAATAGATGGCTTGGCTATGAGCAGCCGAAACATGCGACTTTCACCAACAGAAAGAATTGCAGCAACAAAACTTTCTCAAGCTATTTTTCACCTAAAAAATGAGATTAAAACACAAACCATTCCTAGCTTAATTGAAGATCAAATCAAATTATTACAACAAGATGAATTAATAAAAGTTGATTATTTAACGGTTGTAAATGGAGCGAACTTAAAACCTATAAAAAAATACATACCAAACCTTCCCATCACAATTTTAATTGCTGCGAATGTGGGTGAAATTCGATTAATTGACAATGTAATTGTACAATGATACTAAAAAAATGACCTCATATTGCATCTACATGAATTTAATCCTGCCGTAATTTGACAATTCAATATAATAACTAACTTTGCATTTGAATTTTTAACTATGTTCGTACACGTTTTTAGAGCAAAGCTACATCGAGTAGTGGTAACAGAAGCCAACTTGAATTACATGGGAAGCATTACCATTGATGAAGACTTATTAGATGCTTCTGGTATATTACCAAATGAGAAAGTTCAAATTGTAAACATTAACAATGGTGAACGTTTTGAAACATACGTAATAAAAGGCGAACGTGGTTCAGGTCAAATTTGCTTAAACGGTCCGGCGGCACGCAAAGTACAATTAGGCGACAAAATTATTGTAATTGCTTACGGCATGATGACGCTTGAAGAAGCCAAAAATCATACACCAGTTGCCATTTATGTAAATGAAAGCAACCAACAAGTGAAACAATAGTCTTATCTTCGTTTCAATGAAGAACTTAAAGACTTTCCTTAAAATTTTAATTTCATTAGGATTAGGCATTGGCTTAATTATTTGGTTTTGGAATAGCATGTCTGCTACCGACAAATCCGAAACCCTTGAAGCATTTAAAAGAGCTAATTATTTTTGGGTAATTTTAGCTCCAATTATTGGATTATTAGCCAATTTCTTTCGAACACAACGCTGGATTTTAATGCTCAGACCATTAGGCTATACACCTGGATATTGGAATACCTTTTTTGCCGTATTAATCATGTACTTTTTCAATCTTTTTGTACCACGATTAGGTGAAGTAACACGATGCACGATTCTAGCAGAATATGAAAATGTACCTGTCGAAAAATCGCTAGGCACCATGGTAACCGAACGTTTATTTGATGTAATTTGCTTGGGAATTGTATTTGTTTCTATTATTCTATTTTTAGGGAAAGATAATTTCAATGCTATTTATGCTGAATTTGAAAAATTGACTGCCGGAATTCAAGGTGGCACATTAACGATCATATTAAAATACGCAGTACCGGTTTTATTAATCGTTGGGTTGCTTGGTTTCAGTATATATTACATACAAAAAAATGGAATTGAACAACTAAAAACATTCATCATTTCTAAGGTTAAAAGCTTATTGGATTCTGTTTTCTCTGTTCGACATATTCAAGAAAAAGCACAATTTTTCACACTCACTTTTGTAATGTGGTTAATGTATTTGATTATGTTTTACATCAACTACAAAGCACTGCCCGAAACCAGCCATCTTCCAATGGTTTCTGCATTGGTTTGTTTGTTTTTTGGCTCTTTAGCTGTTGTATTAACGCCTGGAGGCATTGGCATTTTCCCTATTGTAATTCAAACAATTTTAATCGGATTCAATATATCACCTAACATTGCACTAGCCATTGGCATGATAGCGTGGAGCATCCAAACTTTAGGAGTATTAATAGGTGGAATGGGCGCATTGGTATTATTAAATTTAATCAATAAAAAAGAAGACTCTTCTTTGAACAATGTACCAACATAAGATTATCGAAAATATTGACCACCTAATCAATCAATTGGATAGAAGAAACAAAACAATTGTATTTACCAATGGATGTTTTGATTTATTACACAAAGGACATGTTCATCTATTACAAGAAGCAAAAAACACAGGTGACATCTTAATTGTTGCTATTAATTCAGATACCTCCGTAAAAAAATTAAAAGGCGAAACTCGACCTATTGAATCCCTAGAAAAAAGGATAAAAAAAGTGGCTGATTTACCCTTTGTGGATTTTGTTATTTCCTTTTCAGAAGAAACGCCACTACTACTTATAGAAAAACTAAAACCAACTATTTTAGTGAAAGGTGGTGATTATTCTTCAGAAAATGTGATTGGTAGTCATTTAGTAAAAAAAGTAATTATTGTCCCTTTATTGGTGGGATTTTCTACCACAATACAAATCGAACGGAATAAGTAATAAAAATGTATCTATTCTAAAATGATAATTTTCAACTAAAAATTGTACTTTTGCATTCCAAATAATCGGAACAAAATATAAAAGTAATGGATTTTCAATTAACGGAAGAGCATCAACAAATACGTGAAATGGCACGTAATTTCACACAAAATGTACTAAAGCCAGGTGTTATTGAACGCGACCGCGACATGATTCATCCAACTGAATTCTTAAAACAAATGGGTGAACTTGGTTTTATGGGCATGATGGTGGATACCAAATATGGCGGTGGTGGTATGGATGCACTTTCTTATTGCATTGCCATGGAAGAAATTTCTAAATTAGATGCATCTTGTTCAGTGGCCATGTCTGTAAATAATTCGTTAGTTTGCTGGGGTTTAGAAGCGTATGGAACCGAAGAGCAAAAACAAAAATATTTAGTTCCATTAGCAAAAGGAGAAAAGTTAGGCGCATTTGCATTGAGCGAACCAGAAGCAGGAAGTGATGCTACATCTCAAAAAACAACTGCAGAAGACAAAGGAGATTATTATTTATTAAATGGCACTAAAAATTGGATTACCAATGGTGGAAAAGCAGATACTTATTTAGTAATTGCACAAACACATGCAGAGAAAGGACACCGAGGAATTAATGTATTAATTGTAGAAAAAGGAATGCCTGGTTTTGAAATCGGCGCAAAAGAAGACAAGTTAGGTATTCGTGCTTCAGATACACATTCCCTTTTATTTACAGATGTGAAAGTACCAAAAGAAAACAGAATTGGAGAGGATGGTTTTGGATTCAAATTTGCGATGAAAACATTAGAAGGCGGAAGAATTGGTATTGCTGCTCAAGCCTTAGGTATTGCTGCTGGTGCGTATGAGCTAGCTGTTGAATATGCAAAAGTACGAAAAGCATTTGGCACTGAAATCGCTAATCATCAAATCATACAATTTAAGCTAGCAGACATGGCAACGCAAATTGAAGCCGCTCGATTATTAGTATATAAAGCAGCCTGGTTAAAAGATAACCATCAGGATTATGCTATTGCATCGGCAACGGCTAAATTATTTGCATCAGAAGTGGCCATGCGTGTAACTACTGAAGCCGTTCAAGTGCATGGCGGATATGGTTATGTAAAAGAATACCATGTAGAGCGTTTAATGCGCGATGCAAAAATTACGCAAATCTATGAAGGCACCTCAGAAGTACAACGTATTGTTATTTCTCGTGGTGTGCTGACTGGAAAAATTTGAAAAGAAAAATATAGTAGTGTGATGTGTAATGTAAAAAGAAAGAGTTGATATTTTTAATTACATTATACTTGCTACATATTACTAACAATAAAGGAGACGTGTCCGAGTGGTTGTCCGAAGGACTTCTACGAATAAGGAGCACGCCTGGTCTAAAAGACTCCTTTGGAGAAAGTGTGTATATGGGAAACTGTATCATGAGTTTAAAACAATAGTTCTTTTTTATATTTAATTATATTTTTTATTGGAGACGTGTCCGAGTG
>JAGNZZ010000067.1 GCA_017984135.1 Chitinophagales bacterium
CAAGTATGGAGTTGCTCGATTTATATCTACCATGTATATCTTTATCGTGTGGTAAATATTCTTCGTATCTCGATAACAAAAAAAAGATACAGGAAAAGATATCAAACCTCATATCAAAATTTTCTGTCGTCTGAAAAAAGACCGGCATTGCAGCTTCACGTGAAACAAAAATCTTTTGTAGCCGAATGTCGTTTTCCAGTAATAAATCATCCTGAAAAATATTGTAGAAGTTAGCTAGTCTATTTTTTGAATAATTGAGATACAGATTATCCGAAACTATAGAAATATCAGGGTTTTCAGTAAACACATATTGCATACCAAAATACTGGCTGAATACAAAATCTGCAGTGTATTTTATTCTGTTAGTAACTTTTGGTGTGTAGATAACTATCAAGCTGATATGTTTAGCAGTATTTGTATTTTTACAATAATAATGTCAGCGCCATTTCTCATACATCTGCCTCAATTTGAAGGACCATTCGATTTATTGCTGTTTTTCATTGAACGTGATGAATTAAGTATTAACGATATTCCAATCCATAAAATTACAAATGATTTTTTGGATTATATCCAACATATGGAACGATTAAATATCGAAGTGGCCAGTGAGTTTATTTTGGTAGCTGCAACGCTCATGCGCATTAAAGCAAAAATGTTGCTTCCGAGAAAAGAAGTGGATGAGCAAGGAAACGAAATTGACCCGAGAGAAGAATTGGTACAAGCGCTTTTAGACTACAAACGGTTTAAAGAAATTGTGGAAGTACTGAAAGATTTTGAAGGTAATCGTGCTTTACGCTATTCACGTGGAAATCAGAAAAAAGAAGTAGAAAGTCTGGTAAAATTATTAGCAGAAGAAGCAGAACTGGAAACCATCACTTTATTTAAGTTGTTGAAAGCTTATCAGCGTACGATGGATAAGTATAAAACAAAAAATGAAAAAGTAGTACATACAGTAGATCCGTTTAAATTCTCCATTGAAACGGAAAAAGATAAATTAACAGCCTTTATAACCAGCAAAACAAAAGCATCCTTTGCTGAAATCTTTACAACTTGTGAAAGTAAAATTCATGCCGTCTTTATTTTCCTTGGTATGTTAGAACTTATACAACAGCAAATTATTTCTATCATTATTGGTGAAGGAAGAAACAATTTTTGGCTGACTACAGACGTTGTAGAAGAATAATACTATATTTAGTTATGCTCAAAAAACAACACCTCGTTGTCATTGTATCTTTTATTGCAATGATGCTAACATTTTCTTCTGTAAAAGCTCAGGAATATACCGGTGCAGTTGGCGGTAGATTTGGATATGGTATTGGAATAACCGGTGTTTATTTTTTTGATAGTCAAAACGGACATGCCATGGAATTTCTATTGCGATATGGATATCATGGGTTGATTTTAAACAGACCAGGCATTCATATTCAGGGTTTGTATGAAAAACACTGGATGTTGGGAAGAAGTAATTTTTCAGCATATCTGGGTGCAGGTCCAGGTATCGGATTTGGGAAGAAAAATTCAATCAGTAAGCAATTATATTTCGCTTTAGGAATTTCTCCAATAATTGGTTTTGATTATACATCACAACGGCTAAAAATACCGTTAATACTGGCATTAGACTACAAACCTACTTTTCATGCAGATTTTCCGGTAGGCAATAAAAGTGAAAAAGTAGGAACAGATTTTTCCTATTATGAAATAGCATTTTCTGTAAGAATTGGTATTGGTAGAGGAAGAAGAAGATAGGTGTTATAATCCTCTGATTTTTGAGCGCAATGTATCTTTAAAATTTTCACCACAACACATTCTGGTTACTTTTTGAGATACATTCTTTTTGTATGCTGCGTGATTATTGAAATAATGTTTACACGTTTCACATTTCTCAATTTCTTCTCTGAGCATGTTTTCTGAATGACGATCTAATTCTCCATCTAACATAAGAGAAATATCTTTCATCAGTTCGTTGCAATTGTGCGGTGGCCTAATATGACTCATACTATTCACTTTTTTTATAACCCATTTTTTCTGCATATTCTTTTAAACTTTCTTTGAGCATGTTTCGTGCTCTATGCAGTCTGGAACGAACCGTTCCTATGGGTATGTCAATAATTTTAGCAATTTCTTCATATGTAAATCCTTCTATATCACATAAAAGGATAACTGTTTTGAAATCTATTGGCAATCTATTGAGTGCAACAGTGATTTCATCACCCATCATTCCATCAAAAATATCTTCTCTTAAATCGAAAGCAACGCCTCCGTTTTCTTCATCTGCATCCTGATAGGCAATTATATCTTCGTAATCAACTTTACTTGGCTCCTTTTTCTTACGTCGATACTCGTTGATGAATCCATTCTTCAATATTTTAAACAACCAGGCCTTGGCATTAGTTCCCGAATCAAAAGAATTGATGAATCTGAAAGCCTTCATAAACGTTTCCTGAACCAAATCATTGGCGTCTTCTTCATTATACGTTAAATGATAGGCAAAGTTATACAAGGCATCTGCGTGCGGCAAAAGTTCGTCCTCAAAGAGTTGTTCTTTATCTGTAATCTGGTCGGTTGACACTGCGATCATAAAGGTAGCAATAATTTAGATAGATAAACAGTAAATTTGCAGGGTTAGTTCCATTAAACCATCGTATTATTTTAACGTCTGCTCAAATAAAAAATACCTTCACTGCTATTCTTATTCTATGGATAGCCGGAATTTTCTTTTCCAGGTTTTTGCAAAGTGTTTCGTTGGTTGCCACTGCGATTCTTTTTTTATTAAGCGAAAAGCCGGAAACTAAGATTAAAGAAGTTTTTAAAAATTTAATCATGGTTACATTAGTTGGTATACTATTGATTTATCTGCTTTCCTTTTTTAATTCAGAAAACCACGGCGAATATCTAAAAGTGATAAAAAATAAAATACCGTATTTATTTATTCCGATTAGTTTAGTAAGTGTACAAAAGTTATCAAAACAGCAACTAATTTTTATTCAGTATTTTTTTATCGTTTGTTGTTTGTATAGTTCTGGTTGGAGTTATTATCAATATTTACAAAACAGTGAAATCTATGCCGATTTATATGCAAGAGGTGAAGTAATTCCTACATTAATTCATCATGTATCATTTGCAGTTTTACTTTGTTTTGCTGCGATAATTGTTTTAAACAATAGTATCCACAAAAATGGAAAAACAGAAAAAATAATAAATGTTTTTCTATTGATTTGGTTTATTTATTTCCTGCATATTTTATCTGTAAGAACCGGAATTCTATTATTATACGTCAGTCTTTTTTTATACGGTGTTATTCTATTAATTACTCAAAAAAAAATAGTGATTACGATAAGTTTATTTTTACTACTCATCCTAAGTTCTATAATATCTTATCAAAAAATTCCAACCATAAAAAGTAAAATAGCTTATACATTTTATGGTATTGCACAATATAAAAATAAGCAAGACACAGCCAATGTGGTTTCTGACTCACGTAGAATTTTATCTGACAAAATTGGAATAGAAATCCTGCAAAAAAATAAAATGTTTGGTGTAGGATTAGGTGATATAAAAGATGAAATGAATAGTATATATAAACAACAATATCCACAATTCAATTCAGAAGTATATTCGCATATTCACAATCAATACTTATACACAATTTGTGGTGTTGGTTTACTAACTGGTTCCCTATTTTGTATCTTATTATTATTGCCATTATTTCAATTTATAAGAGACAAAAATTATGTCTTTACTTTACTTTATGGAATGCTATTAATGGTGATGTTGTGGGAACCTTTTATTGAAAGTCAAATTGGTAATTCAATTTTTTTAGTAGTTTGTTGTGT
>JAGNZZ010000016.1 GCA_017984135.1 Chitinophagales bacterium
GGATGGATGGATAAAATGGCACCTAAAGCCAAAATTACGGATATCCAAAAAGCCGATATTTATGATTATTTAGCAGCACATGCTAAAGCAAATTAATTCTTTTTTAGTATTACTTTTTTAAAGAAATATATAGCAGATAGATTGGTGATATTTTTTTAAAAAAAATACCACCAATCACGTATTGTTGTAATACATTTTGATATTTATTTTTAGAATCAAAAAAGTAAAATATGAAAAAGTCAATTATTTCTCTTGTTTCGCCATTTATTATTTTAATACTCTTAAGTGGATGTAAGAAAATTTTTAACAAAGTAGATGATAGTAATCCGGTTCCACCTACTCCTACAATTTCTGCTCCTGGAGTGCATGATGGTTCGTTGGTGAGTGTGCGTACAGCATTCTCTTTTGATGCTTCAAAATTTTCACCAATTAAATTACCCGTTCCTATTCCGCCAATCAATTTAGAACTAGAAACGGCAACAGCCGTTTTTTACAACACGCCATCTGGAACGTCATTAAACGATGCAGGTACAGTATCTGTAAATTCTTTTTCACTTTCCAAAGCAACTAATAATGCGTATTATAGAAACAATTTTGATCCAAAGAATACGAGTTCAGGATTAGACATGAATTTTTCTAGTGGAAGCAATTGGGAAGTTGGCGGTGCTACTCTTGTGTCTTCTTTTACATATAATCATACAGATGCATTTCCAAGTTTTAGTGGTTTGGCTACGTTGCCAGAAACGATTAATAAGTCAAGTAATTTATCATTAAACATTACATCATCTAATGCAGATTCTATATATGTAGCTATTATCTCTGGAAACTCTACCACCACCGGAACGGTAATAAAAGCTTATGGAAATACTGCCACAAATATTATAATTAATTCTGCAGATCTAGCACCGCTAACTACCACATCTTCTAATGGAGTAGCGTATTTAGAAATTATTCCGTGGAGGTATAAAACAGTTTCTAAAAATAGTAAAGACTATGTGTTTATGAAAGTAGCTGCTTATGTAAAAAATATTAAAATAGAATAGAACGTATTTTAATTTCAAAAAGAGAAGGTTGTCCCAAAAGGACAGCCTTTTTTACTTTGCGACGATAAGAGATAAATGAATGAATTTTTGTATTTCAGTTCTTTTAATAAAAAGATTTTTTTACTATTCTATTAAACTGTCCAAGTAGTTAGGCCTTCATTTGTTAACGTATAATTCATGACAGAACCGCCCATTTCACTTAATTTTTTTATCAGATGATATTTATGAATATATGGAGCATAAAAAATCATAAAACCACCACCACCTGCACCAGAAATTTTTCCGCCGGTTGCACCATGTTGTAAAGCCATTTCATAAATTTCATCGATGGATGCATTACTGATACCTGCAGCCATTTGTCTTTTATGCATCCATCCATCGTGTAAGATTTTTCCAATATCATCTATGTTGCCTTTTAAAATGGCCTCTTTCATTAATATGCTTTGCTCTTTAAGTTGGTGCATCGCCTCAATAGAGGATGATTTTTTTGCGTGCACATTGTCTGTTTGTTCTTGAATTATTTTAGAAGACAATCGAGATGTTTGTGTATAAAACAACACTAAATTATGTTCCAATTCGTGTAAATATTTTGATTTAATACGCAATGGATTGACAATAACTTTATCATTAGCATAAAATTCCATATAATTTACGCCGCCAAAAGTAGCTGCATATTGGTCTTGTTTTCCACCAGCCATTTTTAAATCTTCGCGTTCTATGGAATAGGCTAAATGAGCAATGTCGTATTCACCTAATGGTAATTTCAGCCATTCCACAAATGCGCCTAAAATGGCTACTACTAAAGTAGAAGAGGAACCTAAACCCGAACCTGGTGGCGCATCTACATAGGTATTTAATTCAAAGGAAAGAGGCTGTTTGATAAAATCTTTAATAATGCGATTGTACACACCTTTTGCTAAATCTAATTTGCCATTTATTGACAAAAATTCTTCACTTGTTAGTTCAATGATTTCATTTCTGTCAATGGCATTTAATATAATTTTTCCATCAGATCGTGGTTTTATAGATGCATAAGCATATAAGCTTAATGTGGCATTTAAAATGGCACCACCATAAATATCGGAATATGGAGAAACATCAGTACCACCGCCGGCTAATCCAATACGCAAAGGAGCTTTCGAACGAATAATCATGAAACGAATTTACAGATTTATGATTTATGATGTATGAATTATTTATGTTACTTTTTAGCGATGAGGCTCTTTATTTTTTCAACCATGACCTGCCATGAATATTTTTTCTTTTCTTCCAAGATATGTTGAAGAAAAACTGCTTCTTTATTTTCATCATAAAACTTTAGAATAGCATCGCCCACTTCTTGTTCATTTGGTTCTACCACTAAGCCAACTTTGTTGTTGGGTACGATCTCTGGTAAACCACCTACATTCGTCACCAACATTGGCTTATTAAAATGGTAGCAAATTTGAGTAACGCCGCTTTGAGTAGCATGTTTGTATGGTTGTACCACTAAGTCAGCAGCACAAAAATAAGTAGCTACTTCATTGTCTGGAATAAAACGAGTATGTAATTCAATTTTATCTTGTACGTTTAATTCGCGTATCAGTTTTTCGTATTCTTCTTTGTTGGAATAATATTCTCCGGCAACTATCAATTTAATATCAGATGATTTTATTTTAGGTAATGCCATTGCTTTAAGCACAATGTCTAATCCTTTGTAATCTCTTATTAATCCAAAAAATAGAATGTATTTGTAATTTGGATTTAAATTTAATTGTTCAATAGCATTTTTCTTATCTATTGCTTGCCCATAATTATCGAATAATGGATGCGGATTTAATAAACGTGGTTTTGTTTTATCAAATAGGCTTAAATCCTTATAAACACTATCACTCATAGCAATAAATGCATCGACACTTTTTACAAAATAGTTTGTGAAAATAGTATCGCCTATTCGTTTTTCATGTGGCAGGATATTGTCTAAAATAGAAATGATTTTGGTGTGTTTATTACTTTTCACAATTCTGCAAATAGTACCTAAGCAAGGTGCCATAAAGGGCAACCAGAATTTGACAATTAAAATATCTGGCTTTTGTTTTCTGATTTTTAAGCCAACTTTAATCCAATTTAATGGATTGATGGAATTTACAGAAACGTTTATATGAAGGTCATTTGGTTTTGGCAGCGATGAATATTGCGTGGTTCCTGGAAATAAAAATTCTGGATATTGTAAAGAGAACGTTTCAATGGTTACTGTATCTTGTTGCATGATGAATTCTTTAGCTAAACGTTCATTGAACGCTGCTAAACCACCACGCAATGGATGTGCTGAACCGAGAATAACTATGTTCATTCTAAAATAAACTCAACAATTTTATCACCTACTTGTGTAGTAGATAATTTTCCGTTATTAATATCTTCTGTAACAAAACCTTTATTCATAGCTTTTTCCACTGCATGTGTAATGGCTTTGCTTTCTTCCAATAAACCAAAACTATATTCTAATAATAATGCTGCGGATAAAATTGTAGCCATTGGATTGGCGATATTTTTGCCAGCAGCTTGTGGATATGAACCATGAATAGGTTCGTATAATGAAATGGTATTGCCTAAAGAGGCTGAAGGCAACATGCCTAAGCTGCCTGTAATCACTGAGGCTTCGTCGCTGATGATGTCTCCAAAAAGATTTTCCGTTAGAATGACGTCGAATTTGCTTGGTTTGGTGATAACTTCCATTGCTGCACTGTCTATGAAATTACATTCTAATTCAATATCCGGAAACTGTTTAGCATATTCAGTCACTACTTCACGCCACAAACGAGAAGTAGCCAATACATTAGCTTTATCTAAAAGTGTCACTTTCTTTTTTCTACTTTGTGCAAATTGAAATGCTTTTTCCGTGATACGCAAAATTTCATCACGTGTATAAACACAAGTGTCATACGCAATGTTTTGATCTTCGCTTCTGCCTCGTGGTTTGCCAAAATAGATACCTGAAATTAATTCTCGAACTACCACAAAGTCAACACCTTTTATGCGTTCATTTTTTAGTGGTGAAGCATCTAATAATGCTTCATAACTTTTTACTGGACGGATATTGGCGTATAATCCTAAGCTACTGCGCATTTTTAACAATCCTTGTTCTGGACGTACTTTCGCCGATGGATTGTTGTCGTATTTTGGATCACCAATGGCTCCAAATAAAATAGCATCACTATTGGTGCATAATTCATGCGTTTCATCAGGATATGGATTGCCAGTTTTATCAATGGCTGCTGCGCCAATTAATCCATAGTTGTATTCAAATTGATGATTAAATTTTTGTTCAATTGCTTTTAAAACTTTTACGGCCTGTTCAATAATTTCTGGTCCAATACCATCTCCAGGCAAAACTGCGATTTTCTTCATATTTCAAAAATAAAAAACTTGAATGTATAAATTATTGCAATGGTGTTATTAAATTTATATGGATAGAATTTTTTATTGAAAAAGCCCGTTTTCATATTGCTCACTATATTGTCGATTTGCACATTTGCAGGCAAAGAACAGTCAAGTAGATTATTGACCGTTCATGAACAAACCGTTCCAGCATTAAAGGCATTTACTCAAGAACTAAATGTTGCAGTTAAAACTAAAAATCAATTTGAAGCGGCAAATAAAATTTATTGGATATCAGAATGTTTATTTCAACTTCGTGAATTGGATGCACTAAATGCAGTTTTAAAATATTGCACACCTTTTGTTCAGAAAAATAATGAACATGCGTATGTTAAATTACAAATCATTTACGGAAAATATTTAATTGAAAAGGCAAATTATAAATCCTGTATTTTAGTTCTAAATGAGTTATTGACTATCACGCTTGATAAAAATTTACAAAGTGAAATTTATCTTTCTTTAGCAGATGTTTATCAACGGCAACAACAATCGGATAGTAGTATTGCTTGTTATCGGTTCATACTTAAGAATACGTCTGATACCATTCAGTTGGCTAAAGCATATAATGGTATTGGTAGTTATTATTGTTTGGTTTCTAAATTAGATTCGGCGAAAATCATGTATGAAACGGCTATATCGTTCTTAACGAAAACAGTAGGAAACAATCATAGCCTATATGCTCAAGTATGTTATAACTTAGGCTTGGTAGCAGATAGAAATTCGGATTACTATATGTCAGAACTTTATTTTCAACGCGCTTTGTTTATTTATATTTCAAAAGCAGGTGAACGACATCCGATGACCGCAAATTCGTATGGAGTTTTGGCTAGTTTGTATATTTTAGAAGATAATCCCGATAAAGCTTTGCATTATGCGCTTAAAGAATACAATATTTTATTACAACTCTATGGCTCAGAACATCCTGATTTAATTTATAGCTTTTTAAATCTTGGAAAGATTTATTTCTTATTGGATGATGTACAAAAAGCAGAAAGGTATTTTAGAGATGCACTTAAATTGTCAGAAAATAAATTTGGTCGCAATCATAGTTATTACAAGCAAAGCGTTGTAGAGATTAGTAAAATTTTAGCTTCTCAGGATAGATTAATCGAAGCAAGTGTATTGTTAGAAAATTCTAAATCATTAAAATATGATGAATATTTAGGTGATATTTATTTGCAAAGTGGTGAGAATAATTTGGCCAAACAATCGTATGCAGCTGCCTTGAAAGATTTTACTAAAGCACACGAGATTTTTTCTTCATTTTATGGCGAAAAAAATATTTATTCGTTGCAAGCAATGTTGGGTTTGTCGAATATGTATTTAGAGTCCAACCAATTGCAGTTGGCTTTAAATAAAGCTGAATATGCATTGACTATGACCTATAAAGACAAACAAAAAACACATGTTTATGATAATTGGGTTTGCATGATGCAGCTATTAAAATGTAAAAAAGAACTTTATAAGAGTTCACCTCCATCAATAAAAATGGTGTTGCAAGAAGTAAATAACATACGAGCAACTATTGAACAAGCTAATCTCGTACGACATACACTTTATTCAGCAGGTAGCCAAGCGTATTTTACGGAACGCATGTCTGTTTTAAATCAGTTAGGAATTTATTTTTTGACACATTGGTACCCAAAACGAGATGCCTATTTTTATAATCAATTGCTTTTTTTTGCTGAAAATGATAAGGCTAATTTATTGCGTCAAAAAATCATCAATTACCAATCTCAAGAACTTTTACCAGAATCAGAACAAAACAAAGCTTCTTTTATAACTGGTAAATTAAACTACTTCGATGCCTTGAAACAAAAGGAGAATAATAATGTAAAATCGGTAGATGATTCTATTTTTTATTACTCAACATTGTTTGAAGAATTTACAACACACATTGAATTAAAATATCCAAAAATTTATTATTTGAAATATGGTAAGAATAACATTAATGCAACACAAATTCAACGTCAACTAGTTTCAGATGCTACTTTTTTAGAATACTTTAATGACGATGAAAATTATTATTGTTTAGTAATCCAACAATCTAAAATTTCTATCCAGAACTGTGGAAATTTGAAATATATTGACTCGTTGATTGTGGCGTTCCAACAATCCATCATCCTACAAAAATACAATATCAACTTAGCCAACATCCTTAGTAAGTTATTGTTGCCAGATGAGATACAAAAGAACCTTGTTATAGCTGCCACTAAGTCGATTTCACTGCTCGATTTTGATGTATTACAACGCAATAATCAATATTTAATTCAGCATCATACTTCACAATTTGCATTTTCCGCCAATACCTATTTCTTGCATCGGTCAACTATTCAGCAATCAAATGTGTTGGCCATTTTTCCCAATTATAAATCCAGTTCATTTGTTGAGTTAAACACCCAAAAAGAACAAACAGCATTGAAGCAGTTTAGTGATGTTGCCTTTTTTATGTATCCTAATTTCAGCAAATTAAATAAATCAATTATTTCCGCAGGCATAGTACACATAGGTGCACATTTAGTTATTGATACAATTCACCCATTACAATCTTCAATTGTGCTGTTTCCTGAACATAAAAATCAATTATCTATTGATGAAATTTGGAAGTTGAATTTAAATACACAACTGGTAACGTTGGCTGCTTGCCAAAGTAACTTTGGAAAATCTCAAATAGGTGAAGGCGTTCGTAATTTTGCTTGGGCATTTCATTATGCAGGAGCAAGAAATATATTATCCACGCAGTGGAATGCACCAGATAAAGCAACTTCCACCATAATAGCAAATTTCTATACCAATTTAAATGCAGGTCAAAATAAATCTGAAGCCTTGCGGTTAGCAAAGTTAAAGTATTTGGAAACAACAGATAACATTGGTGCACAACCTTATTTTTGGTCAAATTTTAAACTTTTTGGCGATGCAAGTGAAATAGATGTTGCACCACACTTCTTGTTAAAATATTGGTGCTTGCCTGTACTTTTTTCTATACTCATCTATTGGGTATTTTCATTAATAAATAAATATTATGTGTTACGGCGATATAGACAATGATTTTTAAGTTGATTCTCACACTTTTATTTAAGGATAATGTTTAATTTTATACAAATTAGATTTCAATACATAAAACCATGTTACTTCCATTTGAATATCATTTTCCAGATAAAGTTGTTTCCTATAAACAATTAGATAAATTATTGGCAACTGGATATTTCAGAACCGGAAATTATTTAATGCGCACACGTGTTTTATTTTTTAATAATGAAATTCTTAATACGCTACACGTTCGATTCCAATTATCTGATTATTTGTTTTCTAAAAGTTTGCAAAAGTTGCTGCATAAAAATAAACAACGGTTTACTTACACCATTCAGCCATTCAGCATCACCATCGAAAAAGAAAATTTATATAGAAAACATCGTACTCGATTTAAAGGACATGTATCGCCATCACTTTCCGGTTATATGTTTGATAATTATCACAGCAATATTTTTAATACCTATGAAATAAATGTATTTGATGGTGAACAATTAGTTGCATTTAGTTTCTTCGATGTTGGGCATAAAAGTATTGCCAGTATTTTAGGTATTTTTAATCAGGAATACGAAAAATTTAGTCTTGGAATTTATACCATGTTACTGGAAATAGAGTACGCTAAAAATTTACAATTTAAATATTACTATCCAGGTTATGTGGCGTATGAACCATCCCAATTTAATTATAAACTCCGATTGGCAAAAAAAATTCAATTTTTTGATTGGTTTACAAAGCGATGGTTGTCCTTTGAAAATAGGAATAAAAAAATAAAAGTGTATGATTTCTTTACTGAGAAAATGAACATTGCAGCTACTTGGTTAGAGAAATTTAAAATTGAATACAAACCATTGTTTTATCCATTTTTTTATATGGGTGGCGTGTATCCGAAATCTGATTGTGTGAAAAGTATTTTACATTATTTAGTTACAGATTTTGAGATTGAAGGCCTATATTATATCATTGAATTTCATCCAGAAAAAATGCAGTTAATGCTCACCGGTGCTACCATACATAAATATAGTTACGAAGACGAAATTGACTATACAGATGTATTTGACGAAAAAGAATGGAAGCGTGTTTTGTTATACTTACATCCAAGCATTATTATTTCAAATGAATTTGAACTATATGCTGGTTTATTATTTCTACAAGATTTATTTAGACAATATTTATTGCCACCACCTATTCCAAACAATCGATTTCAAAACCCGAACCTATTTCGTTCATAATGTCTTCTTATTAAGTAGGATAAAGATGTAATTTCAATAGTTAAAGCCTTAATTTGTTAATACTGACATATAATTTTATTCTGTAACTTCACTTTATGGATTTAATGGAAATAATTCCCACCGCACAGCGTGTTTTGAAGCATTATGATATTACCTTTTTAACGCCAAAAGAATGGGCAACATTAATTCAATATGGTTCATTGAAAACATTTAAAAAAGGTGAGAACTTTATTACATCCAACCAATTGAATACCAAAATTGCTTTTATTTTAAAAGGTGGTTTCCGCTTTTTTTACGATAAAAATGACAATGAAATCACTTGCTTATTGGCATTTGAAAATGGATTAATTGGTAGTTTTGAGTCTAATATCTTACGTCAACCTTGCACACAAACTATTCAAGCCATTGAAGAAAGTGAATTGTTTATTATAGATTATAAAGATTTAGAAACTTTGTATGATAAAAGTCCAAAATTTGAACGTGTAGGTCGTTTAATTTTGGAATACTATTTAGCCTATTTACAACAACGTATTACATCCTATTTATTGGATACACCAGAAGAACGTTATATGCGTTTGATAAACGAAACTCCTGATTTATTAAATCGTGTACCCTTGCAATATATTGCATCCTACATTGGTGTTACGCCGGTTTCTTTAAGTAGAATTCGTAAACGTATTTTAAAAAAATAGGATTTAAAAAGCGGAATTAAATTTCAACACTATTATTTTTGGCTACTTCACCTAAGAAGGTTCCTGCTTCGGTCATGGTGCGTTTTCCAGTTTCAAAATCCACACTTACCAATCCAAAACGGTAGTATTGACCAATATTCCATTCGTGGTTATCCATCGTACTCCAATGGAAATATCCTTGAATTGGAATGCCATCTTGTTGTGCCTGATGCACCCAACCTAAATATTCTTTAATACTTTCAATTCTAAATTTTGGATCGTGTGTACATACGCCACTTTCTGTGATAATAATCGGCTTTTGAGTTTTTTTCCAATATCGATGAAAAATTTCATAAAAACCTTTTGGTTCATATTCCCACATCAAATCTACACGGCGACCTAATTTTTCTAATTTTCCTGGCGAGTAAATATTATCTACTGGAAATGGCCTAAATGGCATACGTGCGTAATAACTTAAGCCTTGAAAATCTACTTTTAAAAAATAATTATGACAATATTCCATAAACCACCAATCGAAAATTTTGGCAATGAGCTGTCCAGGAAATATTTCTCCTACAAATTTTACAGTATTATGTGAAATACCAATGGGTGCGGCTGATTTTGCTTTGATGATGTCATACGCTTCATCATGTGCTTTGCCAATTTCCTTCAGCACTTTTCGTGCAGTCCACAATCTGGCTTTTTTAAAAGGCGGAAATCCACCTGTCAGCCAACCATTAGCAATATATACATTTGGCTCATTAAAGGTATTCCAAGTATCTACTAAATGCCCGAAAGTGTCCACCGTTTTTTGTACAAAATCTAACCACATTTTTCTATTTCCATCTTTTTCCCAACCACCTTCTTTTTCAAACCACAATGGATTGGTAAAGTGATGTAAAACAAGCATAATGTGTTTGCCTCTTTTTTTTAATTCTTCCATAAAGCGCAAGTAGGGTTCTACTTCTTTTGGATCCAAAGGCGCAAATGGTGCTTTTTGTAATTTTGCCCAATCATGACTCATTCGATAGGCATTGCCTATTTGGCAAATATATTCCAAGTCTTCATCGCGGTGCAAATCATGTTGAGAACATTTGTCAAACGTGGTTCCATCTAAACATTTTAAACCTTTCCAAGTATTTTCAGATACTGTTTCGATTTGGTATGCTGCGGTGGACGTACCCCAGATGAATCCTTCCGGAAATTGTAATTTCATTTATAACGAGATAAAAAAGTTGCTAGAATTTGTTTTATGTATTCCAACAAATATAGGAAACAATTTTTACATTATCTTAGTGCCAATATTATGAATGTATTAGAGAAATATCAGAGTCGAATAAAAACAAAAACAAGCAAAAGCATGTTGGAAATTCGCATTCCACTTAGAAAAAATTCAAATGTTTTAATTGCGATGATTTTAGCAACTTTAGTATGGATTGCTGGTTTGTATGCACTGGTTCGTGTGGCGTTGTATTTGAGTTTTTTTTGGTATAAAGCCGGTTTGATTTTAGCGATTGTTGTTTGGTTTGCAATTGGAATGATGGGTGCCAGTTTCTTTATTTGGTTGTTTTTTGGAAGAGAACGAATTGTACTTAATAAGGAGTATTTCATTACCGATAAACCATTGGTATTTTTTTATCGCAGAAATTTTTATCCTATTTCTCAAATTCAAAATATCCGTACAGATGTGGAAATTTACAAAGCGAATAGAAATGGGAATTGGGTGGATGAAAGTAGAACCGTTATAAAATTTGACACCAATAATAAATTAGTAACCATTGCACGTGGAATTGCTAAAGAAGAGGCAGAATATATATTATTGCAATTGGCAAAATCTGACTATTTGCAAATGGAACAGTTTGCTGTTATACAAAAACTTTAATTTACCAATTGCTAGTTCCGTATTTTTTTATCACCTGCAGTTTGATGTCTGCAGATTTGTCTTTTTTCCCTTTTTCTAAGAAGTAATAATATAAATTATTAACTACTTGCTTGGCGGTATTTTTATTAAAGTCGGCTTCTTCGTATTGATAAATATCTTTTAGAAATAAAACACCTTTTTCTACTTGAGCGATAGAAGCATTTTCTAAATATTTTTCGAACGCTCTGAAATTAGATGAAAAATTATAAGGTGAATTTAACCAAATGGCCTTTTGGAAATATTCAAAATTATCAGCAGTTGTATCTTTAAAGATGTTGCAAATTACTCGTATAACATCCCTGTTTTCAAGGTGTGTATTTTGAATTGCGTATTGATATGCCTTTGAAAAATGGTATGTTCTAAGCAAGTTTAATGCTGTTGTCAACATTCGGTAAGAGGAATCTTTTTGAATAATATATTCGCAGATGGATACAATTTTTTCTTTTTCAATTTTTGCTAATTTTTGTAATGCTCTATCGCGTACTTTTGAGGCAGTATCGGTGTTCACTATATTTTGTAATGCAAGGGATAGTTTAGCTTTATTGCTAAATTTTTCAATGTCGATTAATTCAATGGCGTTTTGACGTAAGAATTCATTTTTTAATTGAAATGCTTGGTAAAATACATCTTGTACTGCTTCATTTCCCTTTATCTTATTGGATAAAATTTCGAGCACTTCTAATTTGTCTTTAATTTTTGACGCGTTGTAAAACTTAAATATATTTTCTGTATCGCTGAGGTCTTCAGTTTTTTCACATATCAATACTTTGTCAGCATCAAAGTTTACCCATTGTGGTGCGGTGGATGCCGGAAAATAAAAGGTATTTATTTTGTCGTTGATGTCAATTATTTTCGTTTCTATTTTGCCATTAGTATAAATATCTACTTTTGTAGGTATTCTAAAAATGGGAGCTTCGCTCGATGTTTGTGTTTGGTGCACCGTAAGTTCTATCGTTTTATTTTTTTCATCATATCGATGTGTAATGTCTAAAATGGGATGTCCTTTTTCTAACCACCATTGATTGAAGAACCAATTTAAATCTTTTCCAGTAACTGCTTCAAATGCTTTTCGTAAATCTGATAATTCGGCAATTCCAAATCGATGTTCTTTTAAGTATTTATTTAAGGCAGTGAAAAAAGCTTCATCGCCTACATAATTTCTCAACAAATGTAAAACGGCACCACCTTTTTCATATCGTATATCATCAAATAAATCATGAGGAGTTTCGTAATAGTAATTAATAATCGGATTATTTCGATAACTGGAACTGTTTAAATATTTCTGAGTGGCTTGTATTCGATATGCTTCGGCAAGATCTTTCCCGTATTTATATTCCATCCAAATATATTCTGCATAATCAGCAAAGGATTCACTAAGTGTAAGATTAGCCCATGATTCAGGCGTTACATAGTCACCAAACCATTGATGACCTAATTCATGAGATATAATCCAATCAAAATTGCCATCAATGAGTTGTCGTTTGTCGCATAATAAATTATCATAATAAATAATAGCAGATGAATTTTCCATGGCACCGGCAGTATAATCATAAGCCATTATATTCGACAATTTATCCCACGGAAAATCAACACCCAATTTTTGAGAATAAAACTCCATCATTTCTGGTAAATTTTTAAAAATTTCTGCAACACCATCCTTGTATTTTGGAAAAGTATATGCGGAAACTTCTTTATCGCGCCAAGTTGTTTGATGTTTATAAAAATCACCTACTGATAAGAAAAACAAATAAGGTGCATGAGGTTTGTTTTGTAGCCAATGGTCGGTTTTGGTACCATCGCCATTATAATGCGTTTCCACTAACAAACCATTAGAAAGTGAAATTAAATTAGAGTCTATTGTCACCAAAATTTCCTGACTTGTTTTTTGGTTTGTTGCGTCTATAGTCGGAAACCAACAGGAAGCAGATTCTTCTTCTCCTTGTGTCCATAAATGCATCGGCTTATATGGATTTTTGTCTTCCACATCAATAAAATACATCCCACGTCCATCTATAATTTGTGTGCTATCTTGTAAATACGGCGTAGCAGTATAATTAATAATGACACTCAATTGCTCCAACATGGTATAGGTTCGGTCTAAATTAATGGTTAGCTTAAGTGTGTCGTATGTGTATTTCAGTGCTTCATTTTTTTTAGGTGTTTTTAATGAAACAGAATGGATGTTCATGTATTTGGCATCCAAAACTAATGTGTTTTGATTGTAGAAATGAGGACGTAACAAAAGTTCTGCTTTGCCTTCTAATGTTTTATCTTTAAAAATAGGTTTAATGTCTAATTTCGTATTCAATAAATCAAAATATTGCGTATAAGCATCTTTGTAGGATGTAATAAAGTTTTGCGGTGTAACAATTAATTCATCCAAATATTTTGGAAGCTTTTTTGAACCTCTTTTTTTTCTCGGTTTTGCATCTAATGATATGAATATCAATAAAATAAGGAATAGTAAGCAGTATTTACGCATTTTAACTTATTAACATCGTTTGAAAAAGTAAAACAAATCAATCCTAGTTAAATTCTTAATATCGTGTTGTGAAAATGAAATGGGTTTAACCAAAACCGATTTGACGTGCAAAGGTAGATATTATTAGCATATAACTCAAATTCGTATAGCAATTAATAAAAATCAAATGAAGTATAAAGTTTATTACAAAGAAAACCTTGCCCATGAAATTGAATTGGACAATCAACAAATAAAAATTGATGGAAATCCAACAGATATAGATTTGGTGAAATTATTGGATAATAAATTTCATATTCTTCAAAATCATAAAACCTACAATTTAGAAGTCATTCATGCGGATTATACCACAAAACGATTTTCTATAAAAGTAAATAACAATATCTACGATTTAAATTTGCAAAATGAATTAGATGCATTGTTGGACAAGATGGGCATGTCTGTAGCTGACAGCGATAAAATGGATAACGTAAAAGCACCAATGCCAGGTTTAGTGCTGGATATTTTGGTAGAAAATGGACAAAGCATTCAAAAAGGTGATAACTTGTTAGTATTAGAAGCCATGAAAATGGAAAACATTATTAAAGCAAGTGGTTCGGGCGTCATAAAAGATATTAAAGTGAATAAAAAAGATGCCGTAGAAAAAAATCAGCTGTTGATTGAAATGGAATAAACTTTATCTTCAAAAGCGATTAACAAAATTGTTTAAATATTTAAAATACTGTGTGGTTTGAAGATTGAAAAGATGTAACAAAAGTTAAGATAAATCATCCCATGCATCAATAATTATATATACTTATGCATTTAGTTTCAGAAGAAATAGAAAAATATATTGAGCAACATACTTCTGAGGAAACAGATGTATTGCAACAGCTCAACAGAAAAACAAATACAGATGTTTTGATGCCTCGTATGCTGAGCGGTAAAGTTCAAGGCCAATTTTTAAAGCTATTTTCTCAAGCATTGCAACCTAATTGTATTCTTGAAATCGGTACATTTACCGGCTATTCGGCAATTTGCTTAGCCGAAGGTTTAAAAGAAAATGGCAAGCTATTTACCATTGATATTAATGAAGAATTAGAAAATATTGTTCGTGCGCACGTACAAAAAGCCGGCATGGAAAATAAGATTGTACAAATTATTGGAAATGCGAAAGAGGAGATTGAACAATTAAACGAAATTTTTGATTTAGTATTTATTGATGCGGATAAACAAAACTACGGCTTATACTATGATTTAGTTTTTGATAAGGTACGAAAAGGTGGTTTTATTTTAGCAGATAATGTATTGTGGAGCGGAAAAATTATTGACCAAAACAAAGATAAAGACACACAAAAATTAGCAGAATTTAACGAGAAAGTACAACAAGATAATCGCGTAGAAAACGTTCTTATTTCTATACGTGATGGTATTATGCTCATTCGAAAAAAATAAAAAAAAACTTAACTATCTATCATATCATGAAACGCACTTATTCTAACTTACTATTATTATTTTTGTTTGCTTGCCTACACACATCTTCTCTTGCACAACGTTTGGATACCACTGCAATAATTAATTACATCAAACAATATAAAGATATTTCAATAGATGAAATGAACAGAACAGGTGTTCCTGCAAGCATTACGTTGGCACAAGGCATTCATGAAAGTGGATTTGGTAAAAGTTATTTGGCACAAAATACCAATAACCATTTTGGAATAAAATGCAAAAAGGAATGGACAGGAAAAACATTTAAATATACTGACGATGCACCAAATGAATGTTTCAGAGTCTATAATAATGTAGAAGAATCCTATCGAGACCATTCTGATTTTTTGAAAAACAGAGCACATTATGCACCATTATTTTTACTAGATAAATACGATTATAAAGCTTGGGCATTCGGATTGAAAAAAGCCGGATATGCCACGAATCCTAAGTATCCGCAAATAATAATCAAAACAATTGAAGATTTTCAATTAATGGTATTCGATAAAGGACAAACACCATTTTACTTGTCAACAACTACAGCTTCTGTGGTGAAAAATGAAACTAAAGAAGAAAAAACGTTACAAACTATCGAAGTAGAATCCGAACCCAATTCAGTCGCTTCACCTGCCATTGAATCAAATAAAAATCAAGAAGTTGAATTGCCGATTCCTACAAGTTCTGTAAAAAAAAACTTCTTTAATATCAATGGAGTTAAAGCAATAAAACTATACACCAAAAAAGGGGAAACACTTGATTTTATTTCCAATGTATTAAAAATAGAAAAAGCTGATTTGTTAGCATTTAATGACATTTCCGACGAATCGCCACTCAGCGATGGTCAAGTAATTTTTGTGCAACGCAAAAAAAAATCGAATAAAACAGACAAAACGTACACGGTTAAATTAGACGATAATATGTGGTCGATTGCTCAAAAAAAAGGCGTGCGCTTGTCTGCTTTATTAAAACGAAATAAGCTACAAAAAGGCGAAGAACCTGCACCTAAACAACAACTGGTTTTAACTGGTAAAATTAAAGAGAAACCTGTGTTGCGTACAAGCGTAGAAATACAAAAATCAAACAAAAATATTCCACCAAAAGATAGTATAGTAAGAGCAAAAGATACTATTTATCCAGAATTAAAATCAGACATTAAATTGTCTGTGGACAGCAACACTGTTTTGCGTTGGGAAAATGACACTAAATTGCTCGAAAAACCACCATTGTTTGAGTTGAAAGATGAACCTCAAACAAGTATGCATAACACAAAGCTTGTTCAAAAAGCAGAAACTGTTTTATCGGACTCATCTAATAAGAGCCTACACATAGTAGTAAAAGGCGATACAATGTATAATATTTGCAAACGATATTCTATTTCCATTTCTCAGCTACAAGAATGGAATAATTTGCCCGACAATTCAATAAAATTAGGTCAAACACTAATCGTGCATCGATAGTGCTTAGTATATTTTCGTAAAACAAACTTAGCATTGAACTACATTGTTTCCCAAAATTATTTTGTACCTTTTATGCATCTAAAAAATGGATAAATGCAAACCATTCACATAAAAGGAAAACTATTTCATAAATACATCACCGAAGAAGAAATACAAAAACGCATACAAGAAATTGTGGCAGAATTGTCTTGCCAGTTTAAGGATAAACATCCCGTTTTTATTGTGGTTTTGAGAGGTGCTTTTATGTTTGCTTCCGATATTTTAAAACGCTTCAATCATCCTTGCGAAATTGAATTTGTAAAACTCAATTCATACACAGGTATGGCTTCCACCGGAAAAATAAATATCACACTTCCATTAAAAGAAGAAATGATAAAAGATAGAGATGTAATTGTTGTAGAAGATATTGTTGATTCTGGATTGACTATGAATTTTTTTATTTCGTATTTAGAAGGCTTGCAGCCCAAATCCATTACCTTAACTACGTTTTTGTACAAACCTGAAAATCTTCAAAAAGAAGTTAAAATAGATTATGTTGGGTTTACCATTCCAGAATTATTTGTTATTGGATATGGCTTAGATTACGATGGCGAAGGACGAAATCTAAGTGCAGTGTATCAAGTTGTTTAATCTAATAGGAAGCCACAATCACAGCACCATTTTTTTTTGCCCAAAGAAAATCCAATCCTTTTGTGTTTTTATTTATTTTAGCACCGTTCAACTTTATAAAAATAGCAGGTTGCTTTTCTACTAATTCCAAAGCAATAGATAATGCTTCCGTTTCCACCATTTCCGGCGCTATTAAAGCCGTTGTTTTTTCTGTTTTTTTCTGTTGTGAATTGGCAAAAATTGTCTCTGATGCTTGCGTTGGTGTTTCTATATAATCTAAAATGGCATTCGATAAATTTACATTTTGTAAATCGGCATTCTTTAAATTCGCCAATAATAAATTTGAAGATTGCAAATTCGCATTGGTCAAAAGTGCAAATTGTAAATCTGCTTCTTGAATTAAGGCTTGCGTTAAATTAGAATTGCTCAAATTAGCATATCGTAAATTGGAACTCAATAATACGGCACGTGTTAAATTGGCACCAGATAAATTGGCGCCACTTAAATTCGTTTGATAAAAATTACAATCCGTCAAATCACAATTTGATAAATTCGCTCCATTGAGTTGGGCATTACTTAAATCTGCTCCTTTTAAATTTATTCCACGCAAATCAGCACCAATAAAATTGGCATTCGTTAAATTTTTTTCACCAGATTTTGCAATTTGCAGCCATTGTGCAATTGACTTTTGCGCTAATAAATGACCAGAAAAGAATGACAAAAATATCATTAAAATTAAACTGTACGTTTTCATGAAATTGGGTTTTTATGAAAAAAATATTTTAAACTTAAAGTTAATTAAGTTTTTGGAATAAATCAAGGGTTAATATATTTACTGAAAATCAGCTGCTTAAATACTTTTTTTTCACTATTTGGGATGAAAATCCTTTTTTTAATAATAAAATAATGAGAAGTATAAACACAACTATTTTTATTTGTTTGATAATCAATATGTTGTAAAATATCAAAGGAATGTGAATAATTTTCAAAAACTAAAATAAAATTCGTATTTTTGCAATCCTTTTAAATCTCGTAACCACTAAGGCATGTCAGATTCAATAACGGAATATCATATACCACATGCCGGATTGAAAAAGGAAATTCATGAGTTTACTTATGAATTAACAGAAAAGTTCTTTTCCAACATTGAAGGTGCACAAATTGAAAAATGTGCCATTCAAGTGAATATTACATTCGATAAACGCCAAGAGCCATACCATATCGAAATAGATTTGGATGGAACTATTTGGAATGAATGTGATAAATGTACAGCGCAAATTCCATTAAGTATTCATGCATCTTATATAGTATATGCAAAATTTACAACTGATGCAACATTGACGGAAACTGATAACGAAGAAATTATTTATATCGCTCGTGATGATCAATATATAGATATTTCTCAGTTGTTGTACGATTATATTCATGTAGCCATTCCGGTACATCGCATTTGTGACAATCCGGGAAAAACAGAATATTGCGACCAAGAAATTATTCAACTGTTGGATAAACAAAATGAAGAAAATAATATCGACCCACGTTGGGCAGATTTAGATAAATTAAAAGACAAATTAAATTAAAATACTATGGCACATCCTAAGCGCAGACAATCTACAACAAGACGCGACAAAAGACGTACACACTACAAAATGGAAGTTGCAAATGTGGCTACTTGCAAAGTAACCGGCGAAAGTCACTTATCCCACAGAGCATACGTTTCCGGTAATGATTTATATTACAACGGAAAAGTATTAATCGAAGGATACGTAAAATAATTTTAGAGTAAGAGATAATAGAAACAATCTTACATTTCAATTCTTTTATCTAAAAATAGTATATAAATGGCTTCTACATCAGATATCCGCAATGGAATGTGTATCAATTTTAACTCCGATATTTATAAAGTAGTTGAGTTCTTACACGTTAAACCAGGCAAAGGTGCGGCATTTGTGCGTACAAAATTAAAAAGTGTAACCAATGGTCGTGTATTAGAAAACACATTTCCAGCTGGTGCAAAATTAGATGAAGTTCGCGTAGAATATCGCGAATACCAATACTTATATCCTGAAAACGATGCATTTACTTTCATGAACAATGAAACGTATGAGCAAATCACTGTTGCCAAAAACATCATCAATGCTTCCGACTTTCTAGAAGAAGGAATGACAGTTAAAATTGCAGTTCGTGCCGAAGATGAAATGCCATTAATTTGCGAATTGCCAGCAACCGTTGTTGTAGAAATTACCTATGCCGAACCAGGAATAAAAGGCGATACTGCTACCAATACTTTACGCCCAAGTACAGTTTCTACTGGCGCAAAAGTAATGATTCCATTATTTGTAAACGTAGGCGATAAAATAAAAGTAAACACCGAAACAGGTGCTTACATGGAACGCGTAAAATAAAAATTCAACATACAATCGAATAAAAAAATGCTTCCATTTTGTTGAAGCATTTTTTTATGTCTGATGTTTCAATTTCGATTTAATAATCAACTTAAATCACTATATTTGATTTATGGATATTGCTCAGATAAAAAAACTCATTCAACTTCTAAATGATAATCATTTAGGAGAATTAAAAGTGCAAGACGGCGATTTTAAAATCACCATCCGACATAAAGACTTTGCAAAATCATCAACAGCAACATCTGTCATCACTGCACCGGCAAGTCCAATTGCAACGTTAGACAATAGTCTTATTCCTGCCAATTCACCATCTTCCAAAAATGAAGGAGATGTTTTAACACATTTCCAAACTATAAAAGCACCAATGATTGGCACATTTTATCGAGCTGCCGGCGAAGGCAAAGAACCATTTGTTAAAGTAGGCGATAAAGTGAAAAAAGGAGACGTATTATGCATCATTGAAGCCATGAAATTATTTAATGAAATTCAAAGTGAAATTTCTGGAAAAGTAATTAAAGTAATGGTGGACAATGCACAAGCCGTTGAATACGACCAACCTTTATTTTTAATTGAACCATAGAAATTTCAATTCTAAAGCCATGTTTTGTGTGCTCATATACCATCATTATGACAACGCATAGTTCCCACAATATACATGCTCACCTATCATTATAAAAACTTACCACCATTATATCATAAATAGTTAGTATTTAAGAAGAATGTAGCTTATTTTTGTACAAAATTGCTCAACTTTAATTTGCAAATGTAATTATGCTACATCAACGTTTATCTCAAAAAATGCTTCAAAAACTGTCACCACAACAAATACAGTTAATGAAGTTATTACAAGTTCCTACTGCCAGTCTTGAGCAACGCATTAAAGAAGAATTAGAAATCAATCCTGCATTGGAAGAAAACATGGCAGATTTTGACAGTGATAAAGAAAATTTAGCGGAACCCGAACAAATCCGAGATGATGAAAATGAAGAATACGAAAATAATAATGACGATGATTTTGCAGACAGCTTAGATGTGAAAGAATATACTAAAGACGAATATGATTACGACGGCGATAGTGGTGATGAATACAGAGGCAAAGAAGAAAAAAAATCAACTCCTTATGCTGTAGGAAAATCCTTTCACGATTTTTTAGATGAACAACTCAATCTCTTAGATTTAGATGAACACGAATGGCAAATTGCCGATCAACTAATTGGTAGCATCGGCGATGATGGATATTTACGTAGAGATTTAGAAGCAATTGTGGATGACTTAGCATTTCAAAAAAATCTAACAACTGATGTAAAAGAAATTGAAGAAGTACTGCGCACCATACACCGTTTTGATCCGTCTGGAGTAGGTGCTCGTAATTTACAAGAGTGCTTGCAAGTGCAACTAGAACGCAAAGAACAAAATACACACGTAAAAGTGGCACTAGAAATTATTAATACACAGTTTGAAGCATTTACCAAAAAGCACTATGATAAACTGATGAAAGCTTTGAATATTAATGAAGAGCAACTCAAAAAATCATTAGACGTTATTTTACACCTGAACCCAAAACCAGGTGGTTCCAGCGATAACACCACTTCCGTAAATCACCAAACCATCATTCCTGACTTTACTGTTGAAAATAATAATGGTGAATTAGATGTTTTACTTAATGGCAAAAATGCACCTGATTTACGCATCAGCGATTCGTTTAAAGAAATGCTCACTTCCTACGGTAAAGGTGCCATGAAAGATAAAAAACAAAAAGAAGCAGTTGTTTTTATCAAACAAAAAATAGATTCTGCTAAATGGTTTATCGATGCCATTAAACAGCGTCAACATACCTTATTTGTAACCATGGAGGCCATTGTAGAGTTCCAGAAAGAATATTTTTTAAGTGGTGATGAGATGAAATTACGGCCAATGATTTTAAAAGACATCGCAGAAATAACCAGCTTGGATATTTCCACCGTTTCTCGTGTAGCGAATAGTAAATATTGCCAAACAGAATTTGGCGTTTTTTCCTTAAAACATTTCTTCTCCGAAGGATTGCAAACCGAAAGTGGGGAAGAAGTATCTACTCGTGAAGTAAAAAAAATATTAGAAGATTTAGTAGCTGCAGAAAATAAATCTAAGCCTTTAAGCGATGAATATATTACCGAGCAGTTGAAAGAGAAAGGCTATAACATTGCACGGCGTACGGTAGCAAAATATCGAGAACAATTAAATATACCTGTCGCACGTTTAAGAAAAGAATTGTAACCATTTATAAATAGTAGCATATTGTGATTAAGTTTCTATCCAAATTAATTTCTTACCTCTTTCATCCTTTAATCATACCTACGTGGTATGTTTTATTATTGTTGTATGCTATGCCATTTTCGTTTGCTGGCATATCCACACCAATAGTGATTGGTATTGTTTGGGTCAACACATTTATGTTTCCTGCTATCACTATCTTGTTGCTTCGAAAACTTGATTTTATTGATAGTTTTGAAATGCCCGATAAAAGTCATCGGATTATTCCATTGATAGCCACTATCATTTTTTATGTTTGGGCTTTTATGGCATTGAAAAAAACAAATTATCCATTAATTATGAACGTGTTTATGTTGGGTACTTTAGTTTCTTTATTCCTGTCGTTTTTTATCAACGTATTTCATAAATTAAGTTTACACATGGTAGGCATTAGCGGTGCATTGACTGCCGTCTTATTGTTGGTTTTTGTTTCACCACACGATTTTAGTTATGTGTTCTTGTTGCTAGTACTCTTGTGTGGCGCTATCGCCACAGCCAGATTGTTTTTGCAAGCACATACTGTGAGAGAAGTTTATACCGGTTTTATGGTGGGCATGTTTGGGCAGGTTTTAGGGTTAATGTTAATACATGTATTCCTGTAAATTATAAATAAAAATTCATTTTAAATATCTTTTTTTTATTGAAAAAATTACTCTTGATAGGATTGCTCGTTTGTGTTAGTGGCTCGTTCGCACAAAGTAACAATGCAGCTTTATTTGTAAGAAATATAGTTATCAATGGAAATAAAAAAACCAAACCGTATGTTATACTTCGAGAAATGACACTTCGGAAAGGTGATATGTTCTCCGCTGTAAAAATGGATTCTATTTTACTTCAACAACGTTTAAATATTTTTAATTTAGGTTTATTTAATGAAGTATCTGTAAATATAAAAAATTGGGAATCAGATAGTTTAGATATACATATTCAAGTTCATGAACGATGGATGATAATTCCGATTCCAATTGTAAAATTTGTTGACCGAAACGTTTCTGAATGGTGGAAAAATTATAACCATGATTTCAAGCGACTTCAATATGGTGCCATGCTAAATTGGGGAAATTTTACCGGAAGAAATGATGTTTTACAACTTGGAATCAGCTTCGGGTTTGCACAACGTTTAGATATAGGCTATTCGATTCCACATTTTAATATCAGAAACGAAAAAGTAGGTATGTCTATTTCATTTTCAATGCTTCGTACACGTCGTATAGCGTATAATACAGTGGATGACAAACTAGCATATATGTATTTAGGCGATACTTGGCAAAATCAAAAAATTGAAACATCTGCTCAAGTTTCTTATCGGAATGCCATTCATACCACACACTATTTCTCCACCGGATATGGCTATTCCGTTCTGAGTGATACTGTAATTAGAGCCAATCCTAATTATTTTTTAAACGCAGCAGACAAACAGCATTATTTTAAAGTAGGTTATACCTTTGTTTCAGATCATCGCAATATCAGATCGTATCCAACAGGTGGCTGGTATTTGTCGGCGCATTTAACCAACTTTGGACTGGGCTTCATGAAAACCAGAATGACTACAGTTGGGTTTCAATTTTGTAAATATTTTCAATGGAAAAAACAACCTCGTTTCTCCGCTGCTTCTATGATTCAATGGCAATTTTCGTGGCCACTTAAACAACCTTATAATTTACAATATATAAAGTCATTGGGTTACGAAGAAAACCTTGTACGTGGCTATGAATTAAACGTTTTAGATGGTCAACATTTTTTGTTGTTTAAAAATGAAGCGCGCTTCCGTGTATTTAGTTTTCAATTAAATAAAATTAAAAAATTTAAAGGAAAATCGGGTGCCATCCTCAACTCGTCCTTAGCCTATTTGCCTTTAAATTTATATTTGACCGCCTATTTCGATGCCGGATATGTGTGGGATAAATACTTTGTAGGAAACAATAATCAATATAAAAATAAATGGCAATTTGGATATGGAATAGGGTTGAACTTTGTAACATTTAACTCTAAATTATTCCGCATAGAATATAGCGCAAACAGATATTTAAAGAATGGCGTATATTTACATTTCACACAGCCAATTTAAGCTCATTTAGTTAATCGATGGAAAATGAATATTGGAATTTATAGTCGCGTTTTTAAAGAAGAACATACACCTTACGTGTTGGAGTTAATACAGCAATTAACGCAGTTTAATTTTTCTTTTTTTATGTTCGAAAGTTATTATAAGTCGATAAAAAATAAATTAGATAAACAAAAAATTTCAACATTTAAAACGGCAGATGATGTAAAACGAAATATAAATCTGTTAATTTCATTAGGTGGCGATGGAACACTCTTAGACACCTTGCATTTAGTGCAAGATAGTGAAATTCCGGTAGCAGGTATTAATATGGGACGATTGGGCTTCTTGGCAGATATTCATAAAGAAGAAATTAAAGAATTAGTACAATCAATTCGTCAAAATACGTACACCATTGAAGATAGAACTTTAATAAATGTAGAATCCAATAAACAAGGATTTGGAATAGCCAACTTTGGATTAAATGAATTTACGATTCATAAAACAGATTCATCTTCCATGATTGTTGTACATGTATATTTGAACGGTGAATTTCTAAATTCTTTTTGGGCAGATGGACTCATAGTAGCTACGCCAACTGGTTCTACGGCTTATTCTTTAAGTTGTGGCGGTCCAATTGTTTTTCCGAGTTCCAATAATTTCGTGATTACACCCGTTGCTCCACATAATTTAAACGCGCGTCCAATTATAATTCCAGACAACACCGTTTTGTCATTTGAAGTAGAATGCCGTTCCAATACTTTTTTATGCTCCATCGATTCTCGTTCTATCAGCATGAATACCAATTGCCAATTAGCTGTTCGAAAATCTGCCTTTACCTTTAAGTTGTTGCGTATGCCGGAAAGCTCCTATTTAAGTACATTACGTGAGAAATTAAATTGGGGCGAAGATTCGAGGAATAGTTAAGACTTCTGTCATTTCGAGTGCAACGAGAAATCATACCACAAGAAGATATTGGGTTCTATTTTAATAAATATTAAGTACATTTTTATAGTTTGCCATCGCATAATATAAAAATTAGTATTATATTTACTATTAATTGATTTTTTTTTATGAAAAAATCAAAAATCAAAAATCAAAAATCAAAAAATTGCAATTTTACTAATCATTATTAATATGTTTGCTATCTTTTCGTGCAGTAAAATTGAAAATACAAATATTAATAATGTAAAACAAAAAAACGCACCTTCCAGTTCAAGGATAAACAGAGGAATTGATACTTTTGATTTTTTAATGAATGTAGATAATCCAACAAGAGAGGTAAGAGATTTTATTAGGAATGGTAATTACTTACCAGCAACAAGATCAATAAAAATTGGTGACCGAGAGCCTACAAAAGCGGAAGAACAACAAATGGCATTAGTTGTAAACCCAACATATCCAAATTACCATTGTTGTAATGATATTTGTCTAACTATTCCAGAAGATCCGTATGGATTTTATCAACCCTTTACAGATATTTGGGGAAATCCAATAAAATTTATTGGACGATACGGAAATGATCCTAGACAAATGTATTATGTATATATACCGAATAATGTAAGTTCCAATGCAAAAATAATTGTTTTAATACATGGTGGTGGATGGATAACTGGCCCAGATCCTGACAAAGTAAATGGTTTCAACTCTACCTATTGTAATGAAGGTACAGAAAGCACCAATAATATAGTAAAAAATTTATTAAGTGCTGGTTATGTTGTAGTGGCACCTTTATATAGATTAGTTGCAGGTGCAGATAATAATGCAGATGATTTATTATCACCTGTAACTGTTTTAGATCAGGTAAATGATATTGATGCAGCCATTACACATGTGCGTACTAATTTTCCAACTTGCTTGTGGCAAACAGGTCCAATTAATGCAAATAACATACAAGTATTAGGGGAAAGTGCTGGAGCAAACTTAGCTCTATTATTTGCATACACAAAAGCGAATACTTCATATGTAAAATCTGTAGTATCAGTAGCAGGACCGGCTAATATGAATAATTTTGCTTCATGGATACAGAACAAGCAATTAACAATGCCATGTTTAACTACACAAACAGCGCAAAATGATTTTAAATATGGAGATCCAATTGCTTATCCAACAAAAGTACATTTTCCAAAATATTCAATTTACGACCCAGATGCACTAAATGATCCTGCTAATACTAATATTACGAATCTGACCAATCCACAGAGTTTTAATTGTTGGATAAATATTGTAAAATCTTATTCATTAGTATATATATTTGGTTTTCCTGTAGATGTTTATACATCAATAACAATTCCTTTAAATCCACCTGGCCCTTATGCAGGGCTTACAAATGCACCTGCGCATAATATAACTAAAAGAGTGAATGACTCGTACCATGCAGCACAATATTGTACTCGCAGTATAATTACAAATCCTGCAACTAATAATAACTTACAGTTAATTAGTCCTTCTTTCGTTTTAAATAGTTCTCGCATTGTTCCAACATTTATAATATACGGCAATAGTGATTGGTTAGTGCCGTATTCAATAGCAATGCTTAATATGAATACTAAACTTACCAATTTTGGTGGATTAATAGGTACGTATAATAGCACTAATAACAATATTCCAATTAACATAAATTACACTACACATCCATCTAAACATATTATTAAAATATTCAGTTCAGATGGTGCGCCAGCTTTTGGTCATGCTAATCATAATGTTGCACAACATTTACAAGCACAAGGGAATATATTAAATTGGTTTAGTCAGCATTAAAATGTATGTAAAATGAAAAAAATATTTTTTTGTAGAGCATTAACTTTCATTTTATTGCTAACGGGTTGTTGTAATGATAATTTATTGCCAACATCTGAAAATATACTTAAAGGAAAGTTAAAAACTTTTGAAGATGAAAATTTTACGAGCAGTATCACTAATGATTCTGCTGTCAGATTTTATTTTAATTATGACAGTATACATGGTGAACTAAAAAACATTTCAATCAAAATTCAAATTAATAATATGGATACCATGCTTCCTGTTTTTACCATCAATAAAGTAAGCAATGGCATTACATATGTTTATTTTCTTAATTTCTATTCACTTGGTGCAGGTATTCAAAAATTCAGAATAAATACTATCAATAAACGAATAACCTCATTAGTTGAACTAGATACTATTAATAATACGGAAAGATTAGTTGCTTACACATATTACACTGGAAATAATATTGATAGTGCTTATAATGCTGGTGATTTTCTAACTTATAATATCAGATTGTCCAATTTTATATTTTCCAATCAAAATTTTATCGGTTACAATATAAATTCTACAACACAGTTAATAAGTCCACCATATAATACAATTAATAGACAAGCTCATAGGAAAATAAATTACACAAATAGTCTCTTAAAAAATAAACTATTCACTCAAAATTGTATGGATATTTTCCCAAGATATAATTATGATTTACTTTTATACTTCTTGAATGTAGATGATTATTACATTACACCAATAAATAAAAATTTAATAAGCGATATTACTGAATTTTCTGAAAATGATGATGATACTATCATTGTAAGATATAACTATCAATATACATATTCAGATGTAACAAGTGTTAAAAGAACCTATTTTTCTCTTTCAGATACTTCTATTAAAACAGAAAAATATCAACGAATGACCTATTATTAAAAATATCTCGGCTTTGATTATTATCCAACCTCAAAATCACCAATCCGCAGAGGGTTTAGCTGCTTTTGATTATACACATGTTCTTGGAAGGAATAAAGATGTATTTGACAAAATGGGTGATTTTCAGACATGGTTCGTGTCTCACTTCAGTCATGGTTTGCGTCTCACGAAACATTTTAGCCATGGTTTGCGTCTCACGAAACATTCCTCAGTCATGGTTCGTGTCTCACGAAACATTTTATCTTCTCATTCTAAAATCGTACATTGTCATTCTAAAATCGTACATCAAAATGTGTGGAATTGCAGGCGCGTATAGTTTTAAAAATAAAATTGTTGAACAACAATGGTTGCAAAATACAGCTACCTCTTTAAATAAACGCGGTCCTGATAATCAGAATTTTGTTACCATTGGCAAAGCATCTTTAGTACACGCACGTCTATCAATTATTGATACGTCAACAGCAGCGAATCAACCGATTTACGATAGTACCGAAAGATATTCAATCATCTTCAACGGCGAGATTTTCAACTATCAAATTGTAAAAGAAGAATTGTTGCAACTTGGTGTGCAGTTCAAAACACACTCTGATACCGAAGTGTTGTTGTATGCCTACATTCATTTTGGCGAAACATTTTTACATAAACTCAATGGCTTTTTCGCATTTGCCATTCACGATAAACAAGAAGATAATTTATTTATTGCTTGTGATAGATTTGGCATCAAACCATTATACTATTATACTGATGAAGATTATTTTTTCTTCGGTTCCGAATTAAAATCCATCTTACAATTTCCTGTAAAAAAAGAAATAAACTGGAGCGCAGTTAGTTTGTATTTTCAACTCAATTACATTCCTGGAAAAAATTCCATTTTCAAAAATATACAACGCTTAGAACCTGGTCATCAAATTTTAATTCATAAATCTGATTCCGATAGCTATCGGAACATAATTAAGAAATGGTACACCATTCCATACAATGCATTAAATGCCGAGCAAAATCAGCTAAGCTACGACGAACAAAAGAAAAAACTAGTAGAGCTAATGGATGATTCTGTTCGCTTGCGTTTAATTGCCGATGTGCCATTAGGCGCATTTTTAAGTGGAGGAATAGATTCATCCGTGATAACGGCAATGGCATCGCGCCATACCAAAAATTTAAATACATTTTCAATTGGTTTTGAAGGAAATGAATTCTTTGATGAAACACCTTATGCTAATTTGGTAGCGAAGCATTTTAAAACCAACCACACTGTTTTTAAATTAAAAAATGAAGACTTATTTCAAAGTTTACACGAACTCTTAGATTATAGCGATGAACCTTTTGCTGATTCATCCGCATTGTTGGTAAATATACTTTCCAAACATACCAGTAAATACGTGAAAGTGGCACTTTCCGGCGATGCAGGCGATGAATTGTTTGCCGGATACAATAAACATTATGGTGAATGGCAATCGAGAAATGGTGGTTGGAAAGCAAATGTGATACACTTATTGCAACCACTTTGGAATACGTTGCCTAAATCCAGAAATGGAAAATATGGCAATAAAATAAGACAGTTAGAACGTTTTGCATCAGGTATGAATTTGTCAAATGCGGAACGATGGTGGCGTTGGTGCTGTATCAATGATTTTAATTTTGTAGAGAAATTATTGAATCATAAATGCGATGCTTCCATGATGGAATTGATTGAAACACGTCAACAATTTATGGCATCTGTTCAATATGATGGCACTTTAAATGATAATTTGTTGGCGGATGTGAATATGGTTTTGCCGTATGATATGCTTACAAAAGTCGATAGAATGAGTATGTGCAATTCTTTAGAAGTACGTGTTCCTTTTTTAGACTATCGAATCGTTGAATATGCTTTCACATTGCCGGTTTCTAGCAAAATAAATGCAAACATGAAAAAGAAAATCGTACAAGATGCATTTAAACAAATATTGCCCAATGAACTTTACAATAGACCTAAAAAAGGATTTGAAGTGCCGTTGCTTCAATGGTTTAGAACAGATTTGAAAAATCAAATTTTAAATGATTATCTAAGCGATGAGTACATACAACAGCAAGGTGTTTTTAATGTTGATGTAATTCGATCCATCAAACAACAATTATTTTCAGCAAATCCAGGTGATGTACATGCACAAATATGGGCTTTAATGGTGTTTCAAAATTTTTGGAGAAAATACATGGAATAATTGTGTGCTAAATGCTATTAAACAAGATTAAAATTTATGCCTAAGCCATTAAATATAGGAATTGTAGCGAACACCGCTTTTAATATTTATAATTTCAGATTAAGTTTAATTGAGGCATTAAAACAGGAAGGACATCGTGTAATTGCCATTGCACCTAAAGATGAATATGTAGAGCTATTGCTTCAACACAATATCGAGTTTGTAGAAATTACACAACTTGCACGCAAAGGAACCAATCCTTTTCATGATTTAAAATTATGGAATGAATTTCGTAAAAAATATCGTCAAAATAAATTAGATATTGTACTGCAATACACTATAAAACCGAATATATATGGCACGCTAGCTGCGAAATGGAATGGCATTAAATCCGTATGCACTGTTACGGGTTTAGGCTATACTTTTTTAAACAAAAATATAGCAAGCAATGTGGCACATCGATTATATAAATGGGCTTTTTCGTATGCACATAAAATTTTATTTCAAAATAAAGATGATGCTACACTTTTTATAAATCAGCATATAGTAGAGAAAAATAAAGTAGAATTGGTGCCAGGTTCCGGAATCGATACCGATAAATTTTATCCTGATTTTTGTTCTCCTAAAATGGAAGACGACTTGAGTACTACACGTTTTTTAATGATTGGTAGATTGTTAAAAGATAAAGGTATTTATGAGTATGTACAAGCCGCTCAGCAAATCAAAAAACAGCATCCACAAGTAGAGTTTCAACTGCTCGGTGATATTGATTTTAATAATCCAACTGCCATAAAACGACACGAATTAAACGCATGGATTCAAAATGAAACCATTGTTTACAAAGGATTTACTAAAGATACACGACCATTTATTTGTGAAGCCGATTGTGTTGTATTGCCTTCATATCGTGAAGGAATGCCACGTGTGATTTTGGAAAGCATGGCAATGGCAAAACCTTGCATAACCACGAATGCGCCAGGTTGTAAGGATGCA
The DNA here is from genome assembly GCA_017984135.1 of Chitinophagales bacterium. Lineage (GTDB taxonomy): Bacteria > Bacteroidota > Bacteroidia > Chitinophagales > JADIYW01 > JADJSS01. The sequence goes on from JAGNZZ010000016.1 coordinate 30,919, forward strand.
ATAATAGATGGTGAAACCGGTTGGCTGTGTGAAGTTGCAAATACAGCAGACTTAAAATCAAAAATGGAAAATTTTATACAAGTTTCTCCTCTTCAAAAACAAAAAATGGGTAAGCAAGCCAGAAAACGTGCGGTGGAGGTTTTTTCCATACATGAAGTAAATTCGCAATATGTCAGAATTATCGAAATATTATGCAGAAATTAACGTTTTTTAAAGAATAGTTATTAACTTTGAATATAGATTTATGCATAGTGATATTATAAAACTGGCTTCTGCTTTATTGACTTCCTTTGTGCTTACTTATATGTTTATTCCTTCCATAATAAAAGTGGCAAAGATTAAACATCTATTCGACTCACCCAACGAAAGAAAATCACACCATGAAGTTATTCCTACATTAGGAGGAATTGGAATTTTTGGTGGATTTATGATTAGTTTATGCTTGTTTGCAAAATTTCATCCGGCAAATGGCATGCGCTATATATTAGCGGCTTTGTGTTTTATGTTCATGTTGGGTGCGAAAGATGATATTGTAGAATTAGTGGCGAATAAGAAATTTATAGGACAAATTTTTGCTGCCAGCATTATTGTGATTTTAGGCGATATACGTTTGACCAGCATGTATGGATTGTTCGGAATTTCATATATTTCCGATCCTTTTAGCTACGTGTTTTCTATTGTAACTATTATTTTTATTATCAATGCATTTAATTTAATAGATGGTATTAATTTGTTATCTGGAAGTATTGGCATATTAATGGCAGTTGCATTTGGATCTTGGTTTTTTGTGTATGGGTTTTACGATTATGCCATTTTGGCTACTGCTATGAGTGGCTCCATTTTAGCATTTTTAAAATACAATTATACACCAGCAAAAATTTTTATGGGCGATTCCGGAAGCTTGTGTATTGGACTTTTAGCCTCCGTTTTAGCTATTCAATTCATTGAGCAAAATGAAATTGTTTTAAGAAGTGGAAATAGTATGGATATTACAATTACAGCTGCTCCAGCAATGGCAATTGCTGTATTAATAATCCCAATATTTGACACATTGCGAGTGTTTACGATGCGATTATTGGCAAAAAAATCACCTTTTCAAGCCGATAGAAGTCATATCCATCATCGTTTAATAGACTTAGGCATGTCTCATATTCACGCTACGTATGTGTTGTTAACCGTAAATATAGTATTTATTGTTATTATCTATTTTTTGCAAAGTTGGGGAAATCTATTTTTAATTTTATTTGAATTTGGGTTAGCTATAGCATTGGCTTATGTTTTATTTTCAATTCCAATCAACAAAAAATCTAAAAAAATAGTTGAGAAGGTGATGCCACTATCTATAGATAGTGTTGGATAGTTTCAATCATCGTTTGGTTTGTTTGTATCACTTTGAATTTGTTCATTTTCATTTTTAATTTCATCTTGATAATAAAAATCTAAATAGCCTTTTATTGTTTTTTCAAAAATGTTTGCAGTGTTGCCTATGAACTGTGTTTGAACTGGAATGCAATAAATAGCAATCTGTTGTTGTGCAAACCAATCCCGAAAAGGAGCTAAACGAACGGCATCTTTTTCAGTAGTCAACCACGTTTTTAAATAAGGATAATTCTGATGCATACTTTCAAGTTCTTGTATTTCGAATGGATGATGATCGTCATACTCATAATGTATAATATTATGGACTTGAGATAAAATATATTCCTTTAGATAGCTTGCTTTTGCAATACCTGTTACCAAAAGATACTCTTCGCTTTTATGTAATGGTACTTTTTCATTCATTAAAAATAAATGATAGGCAGCACCATATATTTGTGTTGTAAAAAAAACACGTTGTTGAGCATGTGGTTGAATCTTTCGAATGAATTCGTTTTGAGCGTCCATGGAAAATTGTTCAGGACATTTTGATACTATTATAATATTCGCTCGTTTTTTGCCACTTATATGTTCACGCAAAGTGCCTAATGGTAAAATAGAATCCTCAAAAAATGGCTTGTCGAATGTGGTTAATAAAATATTGATATCAGGACGAACACTTTGGTGCTGAAATGCATCGTCTAATAAAATGAGTTGCGTTTGTGGTGCCAACTGCATCAATCTAGGAATTGCCATAACACGTTCTTCCCCAACAGCCACTATGGTAGATGGATATTTTAATTTTACCATGAGTGGCTCATCACCTACAATACTTGCAGTATGTTGTTGCTGAACCATCAAAAAGCCACTTGTTTTTCGTTTGTATCCACGACTCAAAACGCCCAACTTGTATTGAGGATGTAAAAGTTCGATAAGTAGTTCAACAAACGGTGTTTTTCCACTGCCACCTACATTTAAATTTCCGATGGAAATAATTGGAATGGAAAAACTAGTGGAGCCAATAAATTGTGTTTTATACAACCAATTTCTAAACCCAATAATGCTTCCATATATAATGGAAATGGGATAGCTGAGTATTTTATAGATAGGAATCAATTTTTCAGTAATTTAATTATTTTGTACACTATCTTTATGTGTATAAAATTGGAATAATATTTGAAAATGAAAATAGCAGAAATAATTGAAATAATAGAAAATTTTGCACCATTATCCTATCAAGAAAGTTATGATAATGCTGGATTATTGGTAGGAAATAAAACTAATAATTGCACAGGCGTTTTAGTATGTTTGGATGCGGTGGAAGCAGTGTTAGATGAAGCCATAGCCAAAAAATGTAATTTAATTGTGGCACATCATCCTATCATTTTTTCAGGGTTAAAGAAAATAACTGGAAAAAACTACATTGAACGAGTGGTAATAAAAGCAATTAAACAGGATATTTCTATTTATGCTTGTCATACCAATTTAGATAATGTACAATTGGGCGTAAATAAAATTATTGCTGACAAAATAGGATTAAAAAACACCAAAATATTGTCGCCTAAAACCCATCTTCTAAAAAAACTTTATACCTATGTGCCGGCTAAAAATAGAGATAACTTATTAAATGCATTATTTCAGGCTGGTGCAGGAAACATCAGTAATTACAGTGAGTGTAGTTTTAGCACAGAAGGATTAGGTACATTTAAAGGAAATGAAAAATCAACTCCATATTTAGGAGAAATAAATAAAAGAAGCGCAGAATTAGAACAAAAAGTGGAAGTTATTTTTCCTGCTTATTTGGCATCTAAAATAGTAAAAACATTAAAAGCTAATCATCCATACGAAGAAGTAGCGTATGAAATAATTACCTTAGATAATGCTTATCAAGAAGTGGGTTCTGGTATGATTGGTGAATTGGAAAAGCCAATGGCTGAAAAAGAATTTTTGACCTTTTTAAAGCATAAAATGAAAACCAAATGTATTCGCCATACAGCCTTGTTAAAGAAAAAAATTAAAAAGGTGGCAGTGTGTGGTGGTGCCGGCAGTTTTCTACTTGCGGATGCAAAAGACCAGCAAGCTGATATTTTTATCACAGCTGATTTTAAATACCATCAATTCTTTGATGCTGATAATCAGATACTTATCGCAGATATTGGCCATTTTGAAAGTGAACAATTTACAGCACAATTATTTAACAAAATAATATCGGATAAATTTCCTACTTTTGCGGTTCAAATTTCGACAATTAACACGAATCCAATAAATTACATATAATGGCACGTAAGAAAGAATTAACCACCATCGCAGATAAATTAGAACAATTAGATGAATTACAAGCTATTTATTCTAAAATAGATGAGATTCATATTTTAAAAGGTGAGTTACCTATAGAAGTGGCGGATTTAGAAGACGAAATTATCGGTACTAAAAAACGCATTTCAAAGGTTCAAGCTGAAATTGATGATGCACAAGAAGAAATTGAGCATAGAAAAGTATTGATGAAAGAAGCACAAGCATTAATTACTAAATACGATAAACAATTACACAACGTAAAAAATAATCGTGAGTTTGATGCTTTAAACAAAGAAATTGAATTACAGAAATTAGAAATTCAATTGGCAGAGAAAAAAATAAAAGATGCAAATTTCACTATTGAAAATCATCAAAAACAATTTGCAGAAATTCAAAAACGATTAGACAGCAAAGAGAAAGATTTAGATATCAAGAAAAATGAATTACAAAACATTATTAAAGATACTGAAAAAGAAGAAGCAGATTTGACAGTAAAAGCTACTGGAATGGAAGTGGATGTTGAAGAAAGATATTTGTTGGCATTTAAACGTATCCGCCAATCTTACAAAAACGGATTAGCTGTTGTTCAAGTTAGCCGCGATGCTTGTGGTGGTTGCTTTGGATTTATTCCGCCTCAAACTCAATCAGAAATCAGAACGAAAAAAATGATTACCACTTGCGAACATTGTGGTCGAATTATATCTGGTGTGGACGATAGTGCTGTTGTAGTTTCAGATGAAGAATTAGCATAACCTTTCAAATTATAAAAAAAGGTCAGCACAATTGCTGACCTTTTTTTTATTTCAAATTTTATTTAGTGTGCATATTTCTTTTTTCGCCAAATAGAATAAATAATTCCAAAAATAGAAATTAAAAGCAATGGAAAACCGAACGTAATTAGTTGCCAAAACCCTTTGCTTTCTAGTACTTTGGCTTTGTCTAATAAACGCATTTTTATTTCGCGATTGCGCGCATCTATCAAATTATTATCATCGATTAAATATTCTACACTATTTAATAAAAAATCTTTATTGGCAAATAGCTGACGTGTATATTTGTCGTAACCCAATGCCAATGGTACTTGTTGTGCATCTAAATCATTGGCCGCCACATCGCCGTCTGATACCACAATCATTTTATTGCTTTTGCTTTTTGGCTGAAATTGAACTTGCTGTTCGGCTAATAATTTTTGATAATCTTCTGTAAATTGATTTTTATATAAGGATTGAAAGTTGCCTTCCAATAAAACCGACAACGGAATATCTTTTAAATTAAATAAATAAGGATTGGGTTTCTGTTTGGCACCTTCTAAAAATAGCTGAAATGGTGTTGGTTGCAATCTCGAATAGGTGGATGTGCTTAATAAAATTGTTTTACGCATATTTGGATTTGCCAATGTATCAATTGAACTTGCAAACTTGAAGGCAACGGGATCTAAATTTTTTACTATAGGATGATTTTTTTTATTAACCGCAATTGGATAAAAAACCCATGGAAATAATTTAGGCTGTGGATTGCCACCAACACTTTCAATAATTGGAATTTGATTGCAATACAAATCCATCGCCAAATTATGATTGATACGCACACCATACCTAAACAGTAAGTCATCCACGTTCAAATCGCGAGGAATTGCCATAATACTAGGTGCTAATTTAAAACTATCTAAATCACATATAATATTATCCAACAACCACATCGTTTTTCCGCCTTGCATAATAAATTGATCAATTAAAAATTTTTCATTTTCATTAAAGGCTGTTTGTGGCTTGGCAATAATTAAAATGTCAATATTGTTTTTTAATAATCTATCTTGCCTTAAATCTACTTTATCCAATAAAAAATTTTGTTCATTTAAAGCTTTCAAAAACTCTTGCAATTGTTCTATGCCCAACTCACCATGTCCTTGTAAAAAGGCAATTTTTGCAGGATGTTCTTTGGTTATTTTATAAATGCTGTTGATGAACTTATATTCTAAAAAATTCAAGGAATTATTGAGTGAACCTTGCGCTCCAACAGAAAATTGATTTTCTAAAATTTGCACCGGAATTTCTCGGCCATTCACTTTTAATATTGCTCCCGGAAATACTAATTTTTCTGTAAATCCATCGTTTGATTTTACTTCTAAATTGGTAGGTTTTAATCCCTTCTTTACTAATTCAAGTTGAAAATTTTCTCGTTGTTTTTGATCTTTAATGTCATTAATATCATAGAAATGAAAGGTGACTTTTCCTTTAGAATTGGTGCGAAATTCTTGTAATAATTCGCGTGTCTCATTTTGTAAAATGCGAATGCCGGCAGGCAAATCTTTTCCGGTTAAATATACTTCAATGTCTATATTCTCTTCTAATCCGTTTAATACTTTTTTGGTGGCTGATGTTAAACTGTATCTTTTTTCTTCAGTTAAATCAAAACGGTGATAGAAAAAATTAGAAATTAAATTTATAAAAATTACAGCCAATAAACTTATGGCTAATGCTTTTAGTGATGCTATGAGATAATGCTTTTTCATGTTACCATTTTCTGCTTTCAATAGCAGTTCTTGTTCCGATTAAAAATAAAGCAATCACACTTATAAAATAAACAATATCTCGAGTATCAACCACGCCACGACTTATAGAATCATAATGCGCATTGAGTCCGATGGATTGAATAAAATAATCCAATTGCCCTTGAAATATTGGTAATAAACTCAATCTATAAAATGCATCGTACATTAAATAACACAAAAAAACACCTACTAAAAAGGCGACAATTTGATTGTTTGTGATGGCTGATGAGAATATGCCGATGGCAACAAAAACAGCTCCTAAAAAATACAAACCGATATAGCTGCCATACGTTGCACCACTATCAATCGGTGCATCTTCCAAACTTAATTTTCTAATTGCCAAAAAATAAATGAATGTAGGTAGAAAGGTAAATGTCCATAATAACAATGCTGCAAAATATTTTCCCAATACAATTTGTAAGTCCGTAATTGGTTTCGTAGTTAAAAATTCTAAAGTGCCACGTTGCTTTTCGTCGGCAAATGAACGCATGGTAATTGCTGGAATGAGAAAAATTAAAATCCAAGGGGCAAGTGTGAAAAAGGTATCTAAAGTAGCATAGTTGCTATCTAAAATATTGCCATCAAAAATAAATAAGTTTAATGCCAATGCAATAAAAAAAACACCCATGCTTACATACGCAATCAGCGATGAAAAAAATAAGTGGATTTCTTTTTTTAAAATAGCATTCATTTATACATTTTTTTTGTTGGTTTCTTTTTTATGATGATTGTGTAAGTTGATGAAATACATCTTCTAAACTTTGTGTTTCTTCTTTTAAGGTTAAAAGAGAATTTTTTTTATGAACCGCAAATTCAAAAATTTCTTTACGCAATTGTTTACTGTTATTGCCTCGAAGCATGAAATTGTTATTGCTGATTTTCTCAATAGCATGCAATTGTTGAATAATTTTTAATTCTTCTTCCTCTATTTCATTTTCAAATTCTACTTCAATACACACTTCATTTTTCAGCCTGTTTTGTAAATTATCTGCCGTATCATTGGCTACGATTTTTCCTTTGTTTATAATCACCACTTTGTCGCATACTGCTTGTACTTCTTGCATGATGTGTGTCGAAAATATGATGGTTCGTTCTTTGCCTAAATTGCGAATCAACTGTCGAATGTCGGCTAATTGGTTCGGATCTAAACCAGAAGTAGGCTCATCTAAAATCAATACTTCAGGTTGGTGAATTAAAGCTTGCGCAATACCAACACGTTGTTTGTAGCCTTTTGAAAGTTGGCCAATTTTTTTGTGTTGTTCCACATTTAATCCTACTAAATCTATCGTTTCTTTAATAATAGAGCCACTTTTTGATTTTAAATGAGGTTGACTTATTCGTAAGGCAAACTCTAAAAATTCCTTTACATACATATCGTAATATAAAGGATTGTTTTCGGGCAAATAGCCAATTTTCTGTTTTACGGCTAATGGCTCTTTTAAAATATCAAAACCGCAAAGGTTTGCACTGCCCGAACTTGGTGGCAAATAGCATGTCAGCATTTTCATTGTGGTGGATTTTCCGGCACCATTTGGGCCTAAAAAGCCAAGTATTTCTCCTTTTTTTACTACAAATGAAATATCGTCAACTGCCTTTTGAGTGTTATAATATTTCGATAAATGTTGTACGGAAACTGACATGATTATAGTACAAAAGTAAACATTTTATGTACATTACTTTCTTAAAAATATTAAATATCATCGGTTTCAGAAAATCTGTTATCTTTACAAAGTAAACATGAGATTTAAGACAAATTATTTACTTGCTTTTTTATGTAGCTGTGCCGCAATAATTACATCGTGTAGCGTAGGTAATAAAATTATTCCTGATCCATTTGGTCGTATTCCAGTAGATACCACTGCAAGCTTGGGTAGTTTTACGTTAATAGTTACTGGTGATACTGCGTTTAATACAAAAATTATTACTGATTCTACGTTCAATACGATTAAAGATGACAGTTTGATTATAGTTGGTGCCGATAATTTAACAGCTACTAATGTGCTTTTATATTTTGGTACATTAAGCTCCGAACCTGGAACGTATTATGTAGAAACTACACCACCAGGAATTACATCTGCTTTGTTTTTGGCTCGTATAAAAATCAATGGTGTTTTCAGATCTTATCTTATGACGCATGGTACAATTGTGATCGAATCAAATGATATAAGTACTAATACTATTCGAGGCCGATTTGATGTAAATAATGAATTTGCCGGTGCCGATAAAACATTATTTATGCGTGCCGATTTTATCCTAAATTATAAAGAATAAATTATTGCTCCACCGCAATTCTAATATTTTCTAATACAGCTTCCCAAGTGTAATGTTGACGGGCAAGTTCACGAGCATTTAGGCTCATTGTTTTCCATTTTTCATTATCAGAAAATAGACAAATAATCGCATCAGAAAATGCCTGTGCATCATCTTTACAAAAAAGGTGTTCGCCATCTTTTGCTTTTAATCCTTCCGTGCCAATGGAGGTCGTAACACAAGGAATACCACGATACAACGCATTGATTACTTTTACTTTTATGCCACTTCCAAAACGCAATGGCGTAATAAATACTTTGTTTTTCTGAAAATATGGTTCTAGATTTTCTATAAATCCTGTTAAAATAATTTTACTATCTTTTGCTGCCAAATTTTGCAATCGTGTATCCGGATGTTTGCCTACAATACTTAATTTAGTTTCCGGATGTTTATTTTTTACAAGTGGCCAAACTTCTTGGCAGAACCAAATTAAACCATCTATATTGGCTTCCCAACTGAGTGTGCCGATGTATAATAAATTATTTTCAGCATTATCGATTTGTAGATCAGGTTCATTTAGTAATGCATCATCACCTAAATGATAGGTTTCTAAAAACTTATTTCTGCTAGCACCAATTCGTACTAACTCATCCGTATCGTTGGGTGCTGCCAGAATAATATCGGAGCGATGGCAGATTGCTTGTTCATAATTTTTAATTCGATGTGCTTGATTGAGCAACGCAAATTTTTTCAAAAGATTTTTTTCAATAGCAGCATAGCGTTGCCAAATCAAATATTCACAATTATGTTGGTGTAATATAATTTTCCCTTTATAGGTTTCCGGAATGTATTGGAACATCACATAATGATCGCAAAAAATGGTATCGTATTGAAGAATACAAGCATCAATTTTTGCTTTAAATGAAACCGACTTGTTGCGATATAAATTAAGCGGAATACCTTGTAGATTTGATAGAATTAGGTTTTTAATATTTCGATTAATCTCTAATTCTTCTGTTATAAAGTTTTCAATCGAAACTATCTTTTGAAATTCTTGAACATACTTTTTGTCTTCATTTTTTAAAAAACAAGCTATTGCAACTTCATACTTAGATGTAAGAAAATGAATCACTTTATTTGATTTAATAACGCCACCACTAACAGGTGGATAAGGCAAGGTTGGCGTTAAGAATAAAATTTTTTTCATTTTCTAAGTTCAATTTTTTATAAAAAGAAACGATTAATCATAAAATTGCCAAAGCACACCCACACGAAATGTTCTATCTAAATAACCATAATTAGGTGCTGTATAAATTCCTTTTTGCTTAAACATTCCTTGGTTCACATGCTCCACCCGAAAGAAAATATTAGTAAACTTGACTTGTAATCTAAAAAATAAATCTAGGATGGGATAAAACTTTAATTTCTCCTTATTTTGATGGTAAAATTCAGCTAATGATGGATTGTAGGCATTGCCATTAAAGTTGGTATTGTACATTAAATCAAATCCGAGTTGCGCATTTAATTTTCCCGAAATCCAACCACCTTTGTAGTATAAAGTTTGTTTCATGGCAAATACTGGAAGTCGAATAATATTGGTGTTGGAAATCCATTGTACGTATAATTCTGTTCCAGAATAAATATGTTTGGTGTTAAAATCTTTACGAACTTTAGCCACCAAAATGTTGAGTGGTTTGCGGTATTGTTGAGGCAAAGAATTGGTATCGCTGTAAATGTAATTTTGTATAAAATAATTTTGAATGGTAACAAAAAACAATTGTTTTTTCCAAGTAAAATCTACTTGTGATTTAAGTTGAAATGTTTTTTTAAATTGATTGAAATAGGCATAATGATTACCTAAATAAGATGTTTGTTTTCTGCTTGGCGCTGCTAATGATACGTTGCCTGAAATGCCCATAGAGATAGTTTTTTTGAAATTTAATTTTCCTAAAAAATCAACCTCAAAATCGCCTATATATTTTGGAGCAATATCAACAATTGCATTTAAGCTATATCCAAAAAAGGAAGAATCAATTTGATTGTAAATTTTTGCTTTGAGTTTTAAATCGTTAAAATTTTCATTTGTATATCGTTGTTTGTATTTGACGAAATCATATTGTAAGCCAACGGCAAACAATAGCTTTTTAGGCAAGGAATCGTTTTGTATATTTTTGAAATAAATCGCATTTGAAATTTTCCAAGTTTTGGTTGCATCGTGTGTTGAATCGTTATCAAAGATTAGGCTATTATAAAAAGCAGAATCTTTTTCATAGTCTTTGTAAATAAATTTCCAATGTGAAAACTCAAGATCGTGTGCAATGGCATATTTGGGTTGTTGTACAATATTTCTTTTCGTAGAATCATTAATCTGCACATTACTTTTTTTGCCTAAATTTATTTGTTGATGTACGTTGATATTTCTTTCGTTGTATCTATTCATGGCATCCTCTAAATAAACTGGAATAAAGTTTTTATTTTTTTTGTAAAATGAATTAGTGAATGCATCATCTTGAGCCCAACCACCATTTTCTTCATTTTTTATTCCATTATAAATAAATGAAGTTTTTAATTCGTAGCGTTTGTTTTTGCTACTGAACGAACTTTGTACAGAAAATAAATTATGTATTGATTTTTGATGTGTGCTTTTTCCTTTAAAACTATTGCGATGAAAATTAAAACCAACGTTTACATTAGGTTTAATGTTGATGGCGAATTCTGCACCGCCTACTATTTCTTCCTTGCCGCCAAATACAAAATCTAATTGTGTATAAGGTGTTTTTGTGTTAAAATATTTTACTTTTTCAGGTTTTATAAAATATACATCAAACGTATTAAATCCATGTTTAAATCCTATTGGATTTTGCTGTGTGAACATTAATGCATAGGATGCGGTTCCATAATTTCCTAGATTGAGATAAGGAACAAATTCTTTTTCTGTGGTATTGTAACGATGGAAATTTTCAATTAGAGAATCTGGTTTTTGTGGTTTTGGATTTTCTAGTGTTATAAATTTAGCATCAAAAAAAAGTTTTGGATTGGGTTGGGTAATGGAGATTTGTGCAAAAGTTATGCCTACAATATTTGCCAATAAAATGGAAATGATACTCTTTTTCACCGTTCAAAAATACATATTTATTCAGGTAAATTAGTAAGTGAGCAGAATATTCTCTTTAAAAAAGGAGAAGTGTTTATTCTAAAATTTGTAGTTTAGCAAATCGGAGCATAATCTTTTTATTGCCCACACCTTCAAAAAAAATATTGGCAATTTTATTTTCGCCACTTCCTTCCACACTTATCACTTTTCCTTCATTAAATTTTTCGTGTAATACTTGCATGCCGGCTTCTAATGTTTGTAAGTCGGAAGAAATAGTTGAAGTGGTCCTTTTTGCGGTGTTTATTTTGGTTAAATGTTTTGGAATTTCAGATTTTGCAGGTTCAGGTTGGCTGTTGCGTTGGTATTGTTTGCTTAAATACCATTTGCTTTTACTGTCATCCTCAAAAATTGATTTTTGTGCTGTTGGTGCTGTTTTTTCTTTTTGTCCGAAAAAGGTAATGTGTTCTTCATTAATTTCTTCAATAAATCGACTTTGATCGCCATATTGTAATTGTCCAAATTTATATCGAGTTAATGCATACGTCAAGGTTAAAAGTCGTTTTGCTCTAGTGATGGCAACATAAAAAAGTCGCCGTTCTTCTTCGAGTTCATCTCTCGTATTTAAAGACATGATGGATGGAAATAAATTTTCTTCCAATCCAACTACAAACACACTAGTAAATTCCAGCCCTTTTGCTGCATGTATGGTCATTAGTTTTACTTTTTCGCGTGTATCATCTTTTTTATCGTCTATATCTGTCAATAAAGAAATTTGTTGCAAGTAAGCTGCTAAGTCATTCTCCGGTTTTACTTCGTCTTCTTCATATTCTTGTTTTTCGGCAACGGAATATTCTTTAATACCATTTAGTAGTTCTTGTACGTTTTCATACCTCGAAATACCTTCCACTGTTTTATCTTTATACAATTCGTGAATGATGCCGGTTTGTTTGCCAATATGTTCAGTTATTTCGTACGCATTTTTTGATTTTAGCAACACTCTGAAACTCTTAATCATCATGCTAAAATCGCGAATGGCTTGTTTGGAACGGCCTTGCATGTCAGGAATAATTTCAGGTTTTTCTACAACGTGCCATAATGGTAAATCGTGCTCGTTTGCAGCAACCAGTAGCCTGTCAATACTCGTGTTGCCAATTCCTCGAACCGGATAATTTATAATTCGTTTTAAGGCTTCTTCATCATTTGGATTCACAACTACACGCAAGTACGCAATAAAATCTTTAATTTCTTTTCGTTGGTAAAACGATAAACCACCATAAATTTTATATGGAATATTTAAGCGACGTAATGCTTCCTCAAAGGAACGAGATTGAGCATTGGTTCTGTATAAAATAGCGAATTCGGAATGGGTTAAATGCTGGCGCATTTTTTGGTCAAATATGGCATCGGCAACGATTCGGGCTTCGTCGGAATCGCTGGCAGTTTTAAAAACTTTTATTTTGTCGCCACCTTTATTGTCTGTCCAAATTTCTTTTGCTAATTGCGATTGATTTTGTTTAATGACTTGATTGGCAGCGCTTACTATATGTTCTGTCGAACGATAATTTTGTTCTAACCGAAAAACTTTTAAGTCGGGATAATCTCGTTCAAAATGCAAAATATTTTCGATAGTTGCTCCTCGAAAAGCATAAATACTTTGAGCATCATCGCCCACTACACAAATATTTTCTTCTCGAGCCGCTAATAGTTTTACAATTTGATATTGTGCATCATTGGTGTCTTGAAACTCATCAATCATAAAATATTGAAATCTACTTTGAAGTTTATGCAATACATCGGGAAACTTAGATAAAAGTTCATGCATTTTAAGCAATAAATCATCAAAATCCATCGCACCGGCTTTGAAACATCTATCTTGATATTTTGCAAAAATTTCTTTTATTTTTGGTCGACCACTGCTTTCATCATCCGAAACAAAGTCAATATTCTCTGCGTATTTTTTGGCATCCATTAAAGCATTTTTTGCAGATGAAATTCTATAGAAAATATTGGATGCCTTATATAACTTATCGTTTAAACCTTCTTCTTTAACAATTGATTTTATCAAACTTTTACAATCATCCGGATCGTAAATGGTAAAATTATTTGGATAACCCAATCGATGTGCTTCCGCTCTTAAAATACGTGCAAAAACAGAGTGAAAGGTACCCATGTAGAGGTTCCGTGCTTCATGACCCACAATATGCCCAATTCGTTCACGCATTTCTGTGGAGGCTTTATTGGTAAACGTTAATGCCATTATTCTAAATGCATCTACTTGATTGTGAATCAAATAGGCAATTCGAAAGGTAAGTACACGTGTTTTGCCGGAACCTGGACCGGCGATAATCATAACTGGACCATTCATGGTGGTTACAGCGTTTAATTGTACTTCATTCAGTTCGGATAATTCGTGCATAAAGGCAAAGATAAATTTTTTAGTAAGACTATTTTATTACGTTTAATGTGTGTGAATAAATTTATAGGCTCTACCATAAAATTTAATCTCATTTTTTTAAAGAATGCACTACATTTAATTTCATTTCTTCCAGTGAATCAAAACTCATTACATACGCAACTTGAAGCACGTGTTTTATTTATAGACATGAATAGTTTTTTTGCCAGCTGCGAACAGCAAACCAATTATTGGTTGCGTGGAAGACCTGTCGCAGTGTGTGTGTATACCGGAAAATATGGTTGTGTCATTGCACCATCAATTGAAGCTAAAAAAAGAGGCATTAAATTAGGTATTCGATTGAATGAAGCCATGAAAATTTGTCCAGATTTAGTGCCACTAGAAACCAACCCGGATAAATACAGAACATTTCATGCACGCATCATGAAAATTTTAAAACGCTACTCGGAAGATGTCATTCCTAGGAGCATTGATGAGGCTGTTGTAGATTTAACTTCGTATAAAAATATTTATCCCGATGTAGTAGAAGTAGCCAAACAAATCAAGAAGGATATTATAGAGGAAGTAGGTGATTATTTAAGATGTTCTATTGGAATTGCACCCAATGCGTTTTTGGCAAAATTAGCTTCAGATATTCAAAAACCGGATGGGTTAACTATCATAAATCCTGAAAATATTGATGAAGTTTTAAAGAAATTAGAATTGACAGATTTGCCCGGTATTGCCAAAGGCATGAAAGAGCGATTGAATAAAGCCGGCATTTATACACCTTTCGATTTACGTCACTCAACACCAGATAAACTGAGAGCTGCTTGTCGTAGCATCATTGGGTTGCATTGGTATCATCGTTTGCATTTTCAAGAAGTAGATATGCACACAACAGTTGAGTATAAAAATATGTCTGCCATGCGAATGATTTCTAAAGAACAACGCAAAGAAGTACAAAATTTACATGATATCATGGTGATGTTATGTATGACCTTGGAAAAACGAATGATGAAGAAACATTTGTACTGTAAACAAGTACAATTTTTTATTCAATATGAAAATTATGAAGCTTCCTATGAAGATCATTTTCATACAGAACAACCTTTACAAGATGGTATGGAATTGTATCATATTTTAGTAGATAGAATGAACGTGTTTGCCCAAAAAAATAAATTGCAAACAACAGTGATTAATGCTCAGGTGGTACGCATGGGTGTAGTGGTGCAGCAGTTTATACAGCAGGAAAATGTACAGTTGAATATTTTTGATAATTCTCATATCAAAAAAGACAAACTCCGTAAAACAGTTTATCAAATTAAAGGAAAATATGGAAATAAAACAATTAAACGTGCTTCTGAAATTCATGATGAAGATACTGCCGATGATGTCATCGGATTTGGCAGTGTAAAAGATGTGAATACCGGCGATTTTGGATAATTTCACATTTCAATTTGCAACGTAATCTAAATTTATTATATCTTAGTAGTAATTCTATAATCAAAATAATAATAACATGGGAAAATTTGTAATTAAAACTCAAAAAGACGGACAATTTTATTTTAATTTATTAGCAGGAAATGGTCAAAGTATATTAAAAAGCGAAGCTTATACCACTAAACAAGCCTGTGAAAATGGAATCGCTTCCGTTAAATCCAATGCCGGCAACGATGCACGTTTTGAAAAAAAAGAATCAAAAAATGGCAAACCATTTTTTAATTTAAAAGCTGGCAATGGACAAATAATTGGATCTAGTGAATTGTATGAGACTACAGCATCGAGAGATAATGGCATTGAAAGTGTAAAAAACAATGCACCGGATGCCAGCGTAGAAGAGGCAACTGTTTAATTTTCGAGCAGATACTGTTCAATAATTTTAGGATAATGCTGATGTTCTAATGCCAATACTTTGTTTGCAATATCGGTTGGCATATCATCAGCATTTATTTTTGTAGTGGCTTGAAAAAGTATTTTACCTTTGTCGTATTCTTTATTGCATAGATGAATGGTAATGCCACTTTCTGTTTCTTTGTTTTCCCAAACTACAGTATGCACATGCAAGCCATGCATGCCTTTTCCACCATACTTGGGCAATAATGCTGGATGAATATTGATTATCATATTAGGATAATTCGCTAACAGATATTCTGGAATTAACCATAAAAAACCGGCTAACACAATAAAGTCAATTTGATTTGCTTTTAATAAATTTATAACATCGTTGCTGTTATAAAACTGTTCCTTATTAAAAATAATATAAGGAATATCAAATTCTTCACTGATGGATTTTGCGCCTGAATTTTCCTTATTGCTTAAAATTAATCCCACTTCAATAGCATTGTGTTCAGAAAAATAAGTGCAAATACTTCGTGCATTGCTGCCGGAACCGGAAATAAATATGGCAATTTTGAATTTCATTTTTTTTGAATTTCGATATCGAAATTTCGATTTCCAAAAATAGAAATATCTAATGGAGTTATTTACTTTTAAAAAGTAAATATTGCAGATTATTTTAGTCATAAAAATGAAAAAAAAGTGTAATTTCGCTAGTTCTTTATTTTTTAGATAGATATAATATGAAAAAAGCAATTATTACAGGTATTACAGGTCAAGATGGCGCATACTTAGCAGAACTTTTATTGAGTAAAGGGTATGAAGTGCATGGTATCAAACGTAGAAGTTCATTATTTAATACAGATAGAATTGACCATCTGTATCAAGATCCGCATATTGATAATAGAAATTTTATTATGCATTACGGAGATTTGTCGGATTCTACCAATTTAATTCGCATCATTCAGCAAGTACAACCCGATGAAATTTATAATTTAGGAGCGATGTCGCACGTAAAAGTATCTTTTGATACACCAGAATATACTGCCAATGTGGATGCCGTAGGTTCTTTGCGCCTATTAGAAGCCATTCGTATCTTAAAATTAGAAAACAAAACTAAATTGTATCAAGCTTCTACTTCTGAATTGTATGGAAAAGTACAAGAAATACCACAATCAGAAAAAACACCATTTTATCCGCGTTCGCCGTATGCCGTAGCAAAAATGTACGGCTATTGGATTACAGTCAATTATCGTGAAGCGTATGGTATTTATGCTTGTAATGGTATTTTGTTCAACCATGAATCACCATTG
Source organism: Chitinophagales bacterium (assembly GCA_017984135.1). Classification (GTDB taxonomy): domain Bacteria; phylum Bacteroidota; class Bacteroidia; order Chitinophagales; family JADIYW01; genus JADJSS01. Next base: position 48,009 of record JAGNZZ010000016.1, read on the forward strand.
CGTGGAGAAACTTTCGTGACTAGAAAAATTACACGTGCGGTTTCTAAAATTGCATTAGGCTTGCAAGATAAATTGTACTTGGGTAACTTAAACGCAAAACGCGATTGGGGACACGCGAAAGATTATGTGGAAGCGATGTATTTAATATTGCAACAACCGGAACCGGAAGATTACGTAATCGCCACTGGAAAAACAACCGAAGTTCGTGAATTTGTGCGTATGTCCTTTAAAGAAGTAGGCATTGAAATAGAGTTTAAAGGAACCGGCGTTGATGAAAAAGGCTATATAGTTTCTTGTACAAATCCGGCGTACCAGGTTGAAGTAGGCACAGAAGTTGTTGCCATCGATCCTCGTTATTTCAGACCAACAGAAGTGGATTTATTAATTGGAGACCCAACAAAATCTAATACGAAATTAGGTTGGATGCCCAAACATGACTTAGCTTCTTTAGTAAAAGACATGATGGAACACGATATAAAACTTTTTGAACGCGATAAATATTTATTAGAAGGCGGACATAAAATTTTCAATTACCACGAATAAGTCGTATGCAAACTATTATAACAGACAATATCAAAGCTATACAACATATCTGTAAACAGCATCACGTTAAAGAAATGTCTGTATTTGGGTCTGTTACCAAAGATGATTTTAATGAAAATAGTGATGTTGACGTTGTTATTGAATTCAAAGAGGATATTAACCTAAACGATTACGCTTCTAATTATTTTTCTTTTGAAAATAGTTTAAAATCATTACTTAATAAAAATATTGATTTAGTTACTAAACGATTTATTGAAAATCCATATTTCTTAAAAGCTATTCAAAAAAATCAACAAATTATTTATGTTGCTTGAAGAGGAGAAATTATTAAGTGATATTTTAACCTCAATTCATTCTATTAACGAATATATAAAAGACAATAGCACATTTGATTTTTTTTACTCGAATAAAATAATAAGAAGAGCGGTTGAACGTGAATTGGAAATAATAGGCGAAGCGGTTAGAAACCTACAAAAATTTGATTCTAAAATAAACCTAAATAATACACATCAAATCATAGCAGTAAGAAATAGAATTGCGCATGCTTATGATGGTGTAGATTATATTACCATTTGGAGCATAGTGATAAATCATCTACCTAAATTAAAAACTGAAATTGAAGACTTATTTGATAGTTAATTTTATTAGAAATGGAAAAACACGCAAAAATATATGTAGCCGGACACAACGGAATGGTAGGCTCTGCAATTGTTCGTAAATTAAAAGCAGAAGGATATACAAATATTCTTACTGCAACTTCTAAAGAATTAAATTTAATTAATCAAGCGGATGTAAATGCGTGGTTTGAAATAAACAAACCGGATTATGTTTTTGTGGCAGCAGCAAAAGTAGGTGGCATTCATGCCAATAATGTGTATCGTGCTGATTTCTTGTATGAAAATTTAATGATAGAATGCAATACCATTCACGCAGCATTTGTACATAAAGTAAAAAAATTACTATTCTTAGGCAGCACTTGTATTTATCCAAAAATGGCACCACAACCTTTGAACGAATCTTATTTGTTAAGTGGTTTTTTGGAAGAAACCAATGAACCTTATGCCATTGCAAAAATTGCCGGAATAAAATTATGCGAATCGTACAAACGACAATACGGATGCAATTTTATTTCTGCTATGCCAACCAATTTATATGGACCAAACGACAATTACAACTTAAATAATTCTCATGTATTGCCGGCATTAATCCGAAAATTTCACGAAGCAAAAATTAATAATGTTCCAGAAGTGGTAATGTGGGGAACAGGTTCGCCATTCCGGGAATTTTTACATGCCGACGACTTGGCAAGTGCCTTGTTTTTCTTAATGCAAAACTACGATGGCGAAGAATTTGTGAACTGTGGTAGCGGCGAAGAAATTACTATTAAAGATTTAGCTTTATTAATCAAAGATATTGTTGGTTACGAAGGCACTATTATACACGATACTTCAAAACCTGATGGCACACCACGAAAGCTAACAGATGTAACAAAACTGCATAACTTAGGCTGGAAGCATACTATTAGTTTGCGCGATGGTATTACCAATGTTTATAAAGATTTTTCTGAAAATTATGATGCGATTGTGAGTAAGTATAAATAACTTTCAACAATCAACATTAACTTCCATTTAATATTTATCTTCGTATTTTTGTAAACTATCATTCCCACAAAAGTGGGAATCTTATATAAGCATTATGAGATTCCCTTTTACAAGGGAATGACACTTATTACTTACTACTTAATACTAAAAAATGTACAGAAGTCATACCTGCGGAGCATTGAGCATTAGCGATGTAAACACGAAAGTCCAACTTGCCGGTTGGGTGCAAACTACTCGGAATTTTGGCGAATTATTATTTGTCGATATTCGAGATAGATATGGCATCACACAGGTTGTTTTTAATAATGAAACCAACAATCTATTGTTCGATAGAGCTAAGCGTTTAGGTAGAGAATTTGTAATCCAAGTTGAAGGAAAAGTAGTAGAACGTTCCAACAAAAATCCAAAAAATCCAACAGGTGACATAGAAATTATTGTTGCAGATTTTCGCATTTTATCCGAATCTAAAACACCACCATTTACCATAGAAAACGAAACCGATGGCGGCGATGATTTGCGTATGCAATATCGCTATCTCGACTTGCGTAGAAGCGAAGTACAAGAGAAAATTATTTTCCGACATAAAGTTGGGCACGAAGTGCGAAGTTACTTAAATGCCAATGGTTTCTTGGATATTGAAACACCATTTTTAATCAAATCTACACCGGAAGGTGCAAGAGATTTTGTGGTGCCAAGTAGGATGAATCCTGGACAATTTTATGCTTTGCCACAATCACCACAAACTTTTAAGCAATTGTTGATGGTTTCTGGCTTTGATAAATATTATCAAATCACAAGATGTTTTAGAGATGAAGATTTGCGTGCCGACAGGCAACCGGAATTTACTCAAATCGACTGCGAAATGGCATTTGTAGAGCAAGAAGATATTTTGAAGATGTTTGAAGGATTAATCAAGCACGTTTTCAAAACAGTTAAAGGCATTGAGTTAGCAGATTTTCCACGAATGCAATACGATGAAGCAATGAAACTATACGGCAGCGATAAGCCGGATATTCGTTTCGGAATGCAGTTTGTAGAAATGAACGAAATGGTAAAAGGAAAAGGCTTTGGCGTGTTTGATAATGCTGAATTAGTGATAGGAATTAATGCAGAAAATGCGGCTTCTTACACACGCAAACAATTGGATGAATTAACGGATTTTATAAAACGACCACAAATTGGTGCAACAGGATTAATTTATTTACGCTATAATGAAGATGGCACTTTAAAATCTTCTGTAGATAAATTTTACAACGAAGACGAATTAAAAAAATGGGCAGAAGCAGCCAACATGAAACAAGGCGATTTATTGTTGGTATTGTGTGGCAATACCGATAAAGTGCGCAAGCAAATGAATGAATTGCGTTTGGAAATGGGCAATCGTTTAGGCTTACGACAAAAAGATGTATTCAAACCTTTGTGGGTGTTAGATTTTCCTTTGTTAGAATTTATTGAAGAAGATAATCGCTGGTTTGCGATGCATCATCCATTTACTTCACCTAAAAAAGAAGACATCGAATATTTATATACCGAGCCTGCGCGTGTGCGTGCAGATGCTTATGATTTAGCGATTAATGGTGTAGAAGTTGGCGGTGGTTCTATTCGTATTTTTGACAAAGCTTTACAAGCAGAAATGTTTAAACGCTTAGGTTTTACGGATGAAGAAGCACAAAAACAATTTGGATTTCTGATGAATGCATTTGAATATGGTGCGCCGCCACACGGTGGCTTAGCTTTTGGTTTTGATAGACTTTGTGCTGTATTAAACAGTGTGGAAACCATACGCGATTTTATTGCATTCCCAAAAAATAATAGTGGACGCGATGTGATGTTAGATTCACCAAGTACGATTGATGAAAAACAAATGAAAGAATTGAATATTAAGACGACTTTGTAAAATATGCCAACAGTTTAAAGATATAAAGGTTTTCGATTTTGCTATTATAGCAATGATCATTTTCCTGTTCATTATCATATCTTTTATCAAGATGGTGAAATAATTATAGATATTATTGACAATATTATTAAAATTCGTGAAATTAGAAAAATGAAAATTAATGATGTAAGAAAAGCAATTGAAATAGCAGAGAACAATATTGACTTTCTAATCGAATCGTTTAAAATATAAAAATGAAAAAATTCATAAATACTGGCACATTTCAATGTTCATATAATGAAACATTTTTTTTAGCAGAAAAGAAAGATGGTTCGATTAAATTATTAATTGAAGATCCAGAATATATCATAGAATCTAAAAACGTAAGTATTGAAGAAGCCGAAGAAATAATTAGTGTATTGAAACAAAACATTGATATTATTTTAAGCAATACAAAAACTCTTGCATAATTAATTCGCTCCAGCTGAGCGTAGGCTGTGCCTACGTTCAAGTAAGTAAGTAGCATAAGGCTACAAAAAGCATAAAACGTATATTTGCAAAGTAAAAATTATATTTCACAAAACGCACCGCCCTATTTTTCAAAACTGAACG